>NZ_JBEAET010000002.1:0-631540 GCF_050477185.1 Rhodococcus sp. ACT016
GCCGGATCGGCCGTCGGTATCGACGATCTGCCCATCCGGGAGAACCTGCACGGTCAATTCCCGTACGGCGCACCGCAGTTGACGGTGCCGGTGCAGCTCAACACCAATGAGAACCCGCACCCGCCGTCGAAGGCGCTGGTCGACGACGTCGCCGAGGCTGTGCGCGCGGCCGCCGCGGACCTGCACCGCTACCCGGACCGGGACGCGGTCGCGCTGCGCACCGATCTGGCCGAGTACATGGCCCGGCAGACCGGTGTGGCGCTCGACGTGTCCAACCTGTGGGCGGCCAACGGCTCCAACGAGGTGCTGCAACAGTTGCTGCAGGCGTTCGGTGGGCCCGGCCGCAGCGCGATCGGCTTCGTGCCGTCGTACTCGATGCACCCGCTGCTCGTCACCGGCACGCAGACCGAGTGGATCGCGGCCCCGCGGCACGACGACTTCTCGCTCGACACCGCGGCCGCGGTGCGGGTGATCGAGGAGCGTCGACCGGACATCGTCTTCGTCACCAGCCCGAACAACCCCACCGGGCACAGCATCCCGCTCGAGGACCTGAAGCCGATCCTCGCCGCCGCTCCGGGCATCGTGATCGTCGACGAGGCGTATGCCGAGTTCTCGTCGGTGCCCAGCGCGGTCAGCCTGATCGACGAGTTCCCCACCAAGCTGGTGGTGAGCCGGACGATGAGCAAGGCGTTCGCGTTCGCCGGTGGCCGACTCGGCTACCTGGTCGCGGCGCCGGCATTCATCGACGCAATGCTGTTGGTGCGCTTGCCCTATCACCTGTCGGTCGTCACGCAGGCCGCGGCGCGCGCCGCGTTGCGCCACGCGGACGAGACGCTCGGCAGCGTGGCCGAACTGGCGTCCGAGCGAGTTCGGGTGAGCGCCGAGCTGACCGAGATGGGCTACACCGTCGTGCCCAGCGACGCGAACTTCATCCTGTTCGGGCTCTTCGAGGACGCGGCGCGCACGTGGCAGCACTACCTCGACGAGGGAGTGCTGATCCGCGACGTCGGCATCCCGGGCCATCTGCGTGCCACGATCGGCCTGGTCGCCGAGAACGACGAACTGCTGCGCGTCAGCAGGAAACTCGCGTGACACCCGGGTGCGGGCGGCCAGTCAGGGAGGGTGACGAACAGTCACTCTTTCCTACCTGGGTGATAGGCGGAGTTTGTCGATTCCCGCGTCGAGAATCACTGACAGGCAGAGGTTCTCGGTGTCGCGTGCTGAGGCATAGCCGCGCGTTACAGGCGGAGCCACTCATCGGCAATGATCGGCGGTGGGGCAGTCGGTGGCCTCCTGTTCCGGATCCATCCGGAACAGGAGGCCACTACACCGCTACCGCGGCAGTCCCGGATAGAGCGGATACTTCTCCGCGAGTGCCTTTGTACGAACGCGTAGTGCAGGAATGTCCGGGTTCGGTTGAAGGGCGTGGGCGACGATGTCGGCTGCTTCGATGAAATCGGGGGTTTGGAAGCCGCGGGTTGCGAGAGCAGGGGTACCGATCCGAACGCCCGAGGTGACCAGCGGTGGCCGTGGATCGAAGGGAATACTGTTCCGGTTGGTGGTAATACCGACTTCGTGGAGAACTCGCTCTGCGGTGATCCCGTCGATTTCGGAAGAACGAAGGTCTGCAAGGACGAGGTGGACGTCCGTCCCTCCTGTGAGCACGTCGATACCGCTGGCGTGGGCGTCCGGGGCGAGCAGTCGGTCCGCCACGATACGAGCACCTTCCAGGGTTCGGCGCTGTCTGTCGATGAAGGGTTCCGTACCGGCGAGTAGGAACGCGGTGGCCTTTCCTGCAATGACGTGCATGAGTGGGCCGCCCTGCTGGCCCGGGAAGACATTCTGGTTCACGCGCTTGGCGTAGGTGTCGTCGCGGCTGAGGATGAATCCGCCGCGTGGGCCGCCCAGAGTCTTGTGGCTGGTGGACGAGACAATATCGGCGACGGGGACGGGGTTCGGGTGGAGGCCGGCGGCCACCAGTCCCGCGAAGTGGGCCATGTCGACCCACAGGAGGGCGCCGACCTCATCCGCGATCTCGCGAAAGGCTACGAAGTCGAGATGCCTTGGGTAAGCAGACCATCCGGCGATGATGACCTTCGGTCGGTGTGCACGAGCGAGGTCACGCACATGATCCATCTCGATGAGGGACGAGTTTCGATCAAGCCCGTACGTGACGACGTTGTAGAGCTTGCCGGAGAAGTTCAGTGGCATCCCGTGGGTGAGATGCCCGCCGTGATCGAGCCGCAGCCCGAGGATTGTGTCGCCCGGCTGGGCAATAGCGGACAGTACCGCGGCGTTGGCGGTCGCACCCGAGTGGGGTTGAACGTTCGCATAGTCCGCGCCAAAGATCGCCTTTGCGCGTTCGATCGCGAGTTCTTCGGCCACGTCGACTGGCTCGCAGCCGGCGTAATAGCGGCGTCCCGGATATCCCTCGGCGTATTTGTTGGTCAGCACGCTACCCGCCGATTCCAATACCGACACCGGAGCGAAGTTCTCCGAGGCGATCATCTCCAAGTACGAGCGTTCGCGATCGAGTTCGTCGTCGAGAACCGCCCTGATTGCGGGGTCGATCTGAGCCAACGAGGCGCTGAGGTGGTCATTCAAGTCATTCATGTGAGGTCTTCTTCTGTTGTTTGGATAAGCGGTTCACCGTGAAGTGCCGGACAGCATGGAGTGGTAGGCGGGTAGGTCGAGTTGCCCGTGCCCGGAGAGGCCGATGACAATGGTCTTCTCTCAGTTGGTCTTGTCGAGATACGCAAAGGTTGCAGCGAGCGCGTGGGTGGACTCCGGGGCCGGCACAAGTCCTTCGGTGCGGGCCAGGAGAGCTCCGGCATGGAATGCCGCATCCTGATGGATTGCAACGGGTTTGACCAGACCTAGGTTCACGGCATGACTCAGCGCAGGTGCCATGCCGTGATAGCGGAGCCCGCCGGCATGGATCGGGTCCGGTACGAAGTCGTGGCCGAGTGTGTGCATCTTCATCAGCGGAGTCAGCCCGTAATAGTCCCCGTGGTCGTATCGGTACTCGCCCTGGGTCAGCGAGGGACAGGCGGCAGGCTCCGCTGCGATCACCTGTGTCGACGCATCGGTGGTCAGCACCTCCCGCAGAAACGGGAAGGAGAGTCCGGCAAGGTTGGAGCCGCCTCCGGCGCATCCGATCACGACATCGGCGGTAGCTTCCCCATACTCGCTGAGTTGGGCGATAGCCTCCGATCACTGTCTGGTGCAGAGCAACGTGATTGAGCACGCTTCCCAACGCGTACCGCGCCTGAGGCTCGGCGAGCGCTACCTCGACTGCTTCGCTGACCGCCATGCCGAGGCTGCCCGGGGTGTCCGAATCGCTGCTCAAGATCGCTCGGCCCGTTGCAGTCCGTGAGGACGGACTGGGATGCACCTGACCGCCGTACAGTTCCATCAGGTATCGCCGGTAGGGCTTCGACTCGTACGAGGCCCGCACCTGCCACACCTCGACGTCCAATCCGAACATCGCCCCTGCGAACGCGAGAGCGCTGCCCCACTGGCCCGCTCCGGTCTCGGTCGTGAGCTTGGCTACGCCCTCCATATGGTTGTAATACGCCTGCGCTACAGTCGAGTTGGGCTTATGGCTCCCGACAGGGCTTGCGCCTTCATACTTCAAATAGATGCGCGCGCGGGTGTTCAGCGCATGTTCCAGACGTGAGGCACGCAGTAGTGGGGTGGCCCTCCATGACTTATAGATATCGCGGATCGGCTCAGGGATCAGGACGAATCTGTCCTTGCTGAGTTCCTGTGCCGCCAATGCCGTCGGAAAGAGACCCGTGAGGTCGGCGGCGGTAACAGGCTCGCCGGTCGCGGGATCCAGGTGTGGTGGAATCGGTTCGGGCAGGTCGGCTGCGATGTTGTACCAATGCGTCGGCACGGGCGCGGGGCCTGCTCGAGCATGACTACGTCCGGTGGGATTCTCCTGGCCACCCGGACGAAGTAACAGTTCTGCCGAGTCGGGAGTAACGTTATCTACCCTCTTCATATTCGATGGTAACAGGTGGTGAAGAAGTGCGACGGCGCTGGATTGGGTTCGGACGCCTGGACGTGGAGTCGTCGTCCGCCTCCACTGCTGCTACTTCGGCAGTCAGGCAATCCCGCGCCGTCGGGGAATGTATTACTGGACGAAACCGAAAAGGGGATCCTCTGGTTCGATGCGTTGAACCATACAGCGCGAGCGCACCATTCGAGAGAGCAGTGCGTCGAGGCCGCCACGGTAGCCAACCTGGATACCAACTAGTGCTGGACCGGTTTCCCGATTGTTGCGTTTGACGTATTCGAACATAGTGATGTCGTCGTCGGGTCCAAGCATGTCGTCGAGGAAGCGGCGCAGCGCCCCGGGTTGCTGAGGGAAGTCGACGAGAAAATAGTGTTTGAGGCCCTCGTGTATGAGGGAGCGTTCGAGGACCTCGCTGTAGCGGCTGACGTCGTTGTTTCCCCCGGACACGACACAGACAGTGAGCTCTCCGGGTTCTGGCGCGGCCGAATCCCCAAGGCTGGCGGTGGCGAGAGCCCCGGCGGGTTCGGCGATGATCCCGTCGTGCTGATACATGGCCAGCATCTCCGAACAAACACGGCCCTCGTCGACCGTTGTCACTCGTGCAACGTGGTCGCGGATCAGTGGAAAGGTATGTGAACCCGCGGTCTGGACAGCCGCACCGTCGACGAAGGTGTCGACCGATTCGAGCGCAACCGGGTGTCCTGCGCGCAGCGCCGCTGTCATCGACGCAGCCCCTGCCGCCTCTACGCCGATCAACTGTGTCTCGGGAGTGTGTTCAGCTGACCATGCCGCGATCCCTGCCAGTAGCCCGCCTCCGCCGATTGGAACGATGACCCTGTTGGGAACCTCGCCGAGCTGTTCGACGATCTCACGAGCGATGGTTCCTTGTCCTGCGATGGTGGCCGGCGCATCGAACGCGGGCACCAGCATTGCGCCGGTCGTCTCGGCGTGCGCACTCGCCGCCTGATGCGCCCGGTCGTACGTCTCGCCGGTCGCCATGATCTCGACAGCGTCACCTCCGAGGCTCCGGATGCGTTCGCGTTTCTGGCGTGGGGTGGTGCGCGGCACGTAGATTCGGCCGGGCAAGCCGAGATGATTGCACGCCCAGGCGACGCCTTGTGCATGATTGCCTGCGCTGGCGCAGACCACTCCGACACCGCGGACCTCGTCCTGGATCTGCACGATGAAGTTGTAGGCGCCCCGCAGTTTGTACGAACGCACGACCTGCTGGTCTTCCCGCTTCAGCCAGACTTCCGATCCTGTCATATCCGACAGCCGGGCATTTCGCTCGAGTGGAGTACGACGGATGATCCCGTCAAGGCGCGATGCCGCTTCATCAACTGCCGCGGCGACAACTGCATGCACGTGATCATCGCCTTTCACGTAGGGAGTTCGGGGCAGCAGGGATACGCCGCCGTAGTTGGGTGATGATGACGACTCATCCGCGCGCAAGGACGTCGGTCAGCGCTTCGAATGCGGGAACGAGTGCTGCGAGTGCGCGGGCCCGGTGCGATTTCCGGTACCGGTACTCGGTGTCCCACTCGGCGACGGTGAATTGGTAGCCGGGCCTTTGACCGTCAGGGATGAAGATCGAGTCGTAGGGGAATCCGTCGTCACCCGCGGATGTCGCGGCCAACCGGCCCGACCAGTGTTCTTCGGCAACGTATTCGGCGCCACCAGGAGTGACCAGCGCGAGCGCAGAGGTGAATCGCGCCGTCCGGTGCGGGTCGGTGACGTCGGAGAGCTGGTCGAGCAGCAAGTTCCGGTTGGCGGTGAGGTCCTTCCGGTGCCCGGCCCAGAAGGCCGAGAACACGCCGGGGGCGCCTCCGAGTACATCCACGCACAGTCCGGAATCGTCGGCGAGAGCGGGAAGCCCGGAGTGTGCGGCGGCGACGCGTGCCTTGATGAGGGCATTGTCGCGGAAGCTGAGCCCGTCCTCGACCGGTTCGGGGCCGTCGTACGAAGCCGGTGTCCAGCCTGGCAGGACCAATCCGGTGATGTAGTGGTACTCGGCAACTTTGGTTGCGTTGTGCGTCGCAAGAACGAATGCGTTGTGCTCGGTCATCTACGACCTCTCTTGGCCGGCAACAAATTCGGGAACTATCGGATGCACCACCACGGGGCCCGAGCCCGCGGAGGGTTTTCCTGTCGAGGTGGGGGCAGGATTCGAACCTGCATGCGCGGTGTTGCGCACCGCTACCTGGCCATTCGGTCACCCCACCGTGCTGCACCGACTCCTCGGCCGGCGCAGCGTCGACTCACTCGTGTCGGTTGAGTGCATCCTCGATCACGGTGAGCGCGTACTCGAGGAGATCGTCGGTGACGTCGAGGGTGGGCAGGAATCTGATGACGTTGCCATTGCTGCCGGCGGTGATCAGGACGACGCCGCGACGGGCCGCGTGCTCGCTGATCGAGGCGGCGCTACCTGGCAGCGGTTCGGTCGTTCCGGCCCGGGTCAGTTCGAAGGCGATCATCGCACCGTGCCCCCGGATGTCGCCGATGACGGGATGGTGCGCGGCGATTCGCCGTAGCCCACTGGTGAGCGTGCTGCCGATCCGGCGGGCGGCGGCGAACTGCTCCTCACCTTCCAGCAGGTCGAGGACGGCGTGCGCGGCGGCGATCGAGACGGGGTTGCCGCCGAAGGTCCCGCCGAGGCCGCCGGGCGCCGCGGCGTCCATAATCTCTGCTCGTCCGGTGACCCCGGCAAGGGGCAGGCCGGCGGCGATCTGCTTCGCGGTGAGCACGACGTCGGGGACGAAGCCGAAGAGTTCGCTGGCGAACCAGGTTCCGGTCCGGCCAAGACCGCACTGGATTTCGTCGGCTACGAGAACGACGCCGTTTCGGTTGGTCCATTCCTGCAGGGCCGGAAGGTAGCCGTCCGCGGGCACGATAAATCCGCCCTCACCCTGGATGGGTTCGACGACGAGAGCGGCGAGATCGGCGGCGCCCACGCGTTCCTCCAGGTATGTGATCGTCCGGTCGGCGGCCTGCCGACCCGTGAGCCCGTCGCGGAACGGGTAGGAGTTCGGCGCCCGGTGGATGTCGGGTGCGAACGGCCCGAAACCCGTTGCGTACGGGACGGCTCGGTGGTTCATTGCGAGGGTCAGATTGGTGCGGCCGTGGAACCCGTGGTCCAGGGAAGCTACGGCTCCCCGCCCCGTGTACGCCCGCGCGACTTTCACCGCGTTCTCGACCGCTTCGGAACCAGAGTTGACGAACATGGTCTTCTTCGCGTGCGAACCGGGAGTCTTCTCGGCGAGGCGTTCGGCCAGGTGCACGTATCCCTCGTAAGGCGTGATGCCGAACAGGGTGTGGGTGACTCGGTTCAGCTGCGCCGTCGCCGCATCGATGATGCTCTGCTGGTGGTGGCCGATCATGTTGACGCCGGCGCCACAACCCAAGTCCAGAAACCGGTTGCCGTCGACATCGATGAGCCACGGGCCTTCGGCGTGATCGATGTAGATCGGCAGCGCGCTCCCGATTCCGCGGGGCACAGCTGCGGTCTTGCGGCTGTGGAGCGCGCGACTCTTCGGCCCGGGAACCTCGGTGACCAGCGCTGGCCCGGTTGCGGTGGATGCCGTAGTAAGGGTGTCGGTCATGTGGCTTCTTTCTTGTGTCGGTTCGGTTCTGGGGGCCTCACACCGCGCGGGGGTGTGAGTGTTGCCGGTAGTCGGTGAGGAACCGGGCGAACCGTTCCAACGCGTCGGCGAGTACCGGAGTGTGGGGCAGGAAGGCGATGCGCAGGTGGTCGGGGCGCGCCCAGTTGAACGCGCGCCCGTGGACGAGGAGAACATGCTCGGCGTCGAGGAAGTCGAGGACGAGCTGTTCGTCGTCGACGATCTCGTGGACGTCAGGGTCGATGCGAGGGAAGACGTACAGGCCGCCGCCTGGTTCGTGGCAGGTCACGCCGGGGATGTCCTGCAACAGCCGGACGGTCAGTGCGCGCTGTTCGAAGAGGCGTCCTCCTTGCATTCGGAGCGCGGCGATCGTGTCGTCGTGCAGCAGCGCCGCGGTGATCGCGTGCTGCGCGGGAACGGAGGCGCACATGCGCATCGAGGCGAGCAGGCGAAGGCCTGCGAGGTACCCGTCGTCGGGCGTGAACCCGGTAGCGACAACCCAACCGGCGCGGTAGCCGGCGACACGCGATGTCTTGGACAGTCCCGAGAAGGTGATGCACGGCTGTTTGGGCGCAACCTGAGCGGTACTGACGTGGACGTGCCCGGGGTAGACGATCCGGTCGTAGATCTCGTCAGAGAGCAGGAGAAGCCCGTGCCGATCCGCGACAGCGGCGATGGCTTCGAGCGTGCGCCGTGAGTACACCGCGCCTGTGGGGTTGTTGGGGTTGATGACGACGATCGCCCGGGTATGTGGCGTTACCATGCGCCCCAATTCCTCTGTGTCGGGCGCCCATCCGTCGCCTTCGTCGCACGGGTAGTGCCGGGGTACTCCACCGGCGAGCACTGTCGAGGCCGTCCACAAGGGGTAGTCCGGAGACGGGATGAGGACTTCGTCACCGGGCTCGAGGAGGGCCTGCAGGGTGAGGGTTACCAATTCCGATACACCGTTGCCGATCAGGATGTCGTCGATGCCCGCGGCCGGAAACCCTGGCCGGGCAGCGTAGTGGTCCCGGATCGCTTCTCGGGCGGAGCCGAGCCCTTGCGATTCGGAGTAGCCGTGCGCATGCGGAAGCGCGTCCCGGAGCGCGCCGACCACAACCTCTGGCGCTTCGAACCCGAACGGGGCAGGGTTTCCGATGTTCAGGCGCAGGATCTCCTGCCCGCGCCGCTCCAGTTCGGCGGCGCGTTCGTGCACGGGCCCCCGCAGGTCGTAGAGGACGCCGTTCAACCTCGACGACGAGCCCACCCGTATGTGCTTCGCGACTGGTGTCACGTGCATTGTCACAGTCCTGCTCCTGTCGTGCGTGCGGCTGCCGTGGCCTTGGCGAGAGCGTCGGCCAGCGTCTCGGCAGCGTCCGTGTCGAGTTCGTGGACCGTCAGTCGAATACGTTCGGCGCCCGACTCGGTGCCCAGGGCGAAGCTGTCACCCGTGCGGGCGATCCAGCCGTGACGCATCAGCTGCCCGGCGACGGCATGCGCGTCGGAGCCGGTATCCACCCAGATGTTGACGCCGTCGCCGCTGGTGGCGGTGATTCCGCGATCTTGCAGAAGCTCGACGAACTGTGTGTTTTGCCGGTGATAGTGCAGGGCGGCGGCGTGAATTCGGTCCTGTGTCGTCCTGTCGGTGAGGAGCGCGTGTACGGTGCGCTGGAGGAGGTGGCTGACCCACGTCGTTCCGCCACTGATCTGTGTCGCGAACCGTTCCGCGGTGCCCGGGTCGCTCGCTACGACCGCGACGCGCAGGTCGGGGCCGAGGAACTTCGACACCGACCGCACCAGTGCCCACCGCTGATGGGAGCGCGAGATGATGCTGTGGTAGCGGGCCTGGGAGAGGAGGGAGAAGTGGTCGTCCTCGATGACCAGCACGTGCGGATGGTTGGCGAGCGCGTCCTGTAGTTCTGCGGCCCGCGACGGCGTGAGGCTCAGTCCGGTGGGGTTATGGGCGCGAGGAGTGCACACGACGGCGCGGGCGCCGGCCTCCAGGGCGGAACGCAATCCGTCGGCTGTCATCCCCTCGTCGTCGACCGGGACGGGGACAGGTCGGTAGCCTGCGCGCCGGACGGCGTTGATGCTGGTGAGGAAGCAGGGGTCTTCCAGGGCGACCGCGTCACCATGGCTGAGCGCCTGGGAGAGCAGCTTCTCGATCGCATCGACAGCGCCGCTGGTGACCGTCAGACGGAATTCGCGCGGCTGATCGGCGGCGAACTGCGATGTTGCCCATTCCCCCAGTCCCGGGTCGATTGTCGACTCGCCGTACAACACCGGTGGGGACGGTGGCAGTTGCACTGTCGTGGGGTCGGGTAGAAGATCCCGGTCCGGGTTCCCGTGGCTGACATCACGGAGGACGGTGTCCGGGGCAAAACCTTCCTCGACGAATCTCGGGGCCGGGGCGATCGACGTGCCCGCACCTCGATTGGTTATCGCGACGCCCGCGAGGGCTAGTTGACGATAGGCGGCGACCACGGTGTTGCGATTCACGCCGAGCGACTTCGCCAGCTCGCGGACCGGGGGCAGCCCGTCTCCGGCGTGCAGCGAGCCGGTGTCCACTAGCAGGCGCACACTGCCGGCGATGTCGGCTGCCGTTTTGCCCTCGATTCGCGTCACTTCGAATGTCCTTCCGTCACACCGCTCGTCGACTTAGACTAGACCATGTATTATTTGGCCTATGCCAAGTGTATCCGATGCATCGAGTCGTCCGGAGTACCCGCCGGCCAGCAACCATCGACGACTTTGCGCGCAACATTGCTTCGGTGCGGGCCCGTATCGCCGCGTCCGCCGAACGATCGGGTCGCGACGCGTCCGAGATCCGGTTACTACCGGTGAGTAAGACCGTCGCCGAGGACAGAGTCCGCCTGGCGGTGCAGGCGGGATGCCGCGAACTCGGTGAGAACAAGGTGCAAGAAGCCAAACGCAAGCATGCGAACCTCGCCGATCTTGAAGTTCGATGGTCGGTCATCGGACATCTGCAGACCAACAAGGCGCGGGATGTCGCCGCCTTCGCAGCTGAATTTCAAGCCTTGGACAGCCTGCGCGTCGCCGAGGTACTCGATCGCCGCCTTCAGGCATTGGGTCGGTCCCTCGATGTCTACGTGCAGGTCAATACCTCGGCCGAAGAGTCCAAGTACGGGCTGGAACCGGCCGACGTGCCGGGCTTCCTCGCCGCACTGCCGCGGTACACGGCGCTCAGGGTTCGAGGATTCATGACACTGGCCCTGTTCACTGCCCACACGCCCCGGGTCCGCGAGTGCTTTCGGCTACTGCGCACCGTCCGCGACCACGCCCGTGACACCGATCCCGACCTCATCGGTCCGGGAGAGCTGTCGATGGGCATGTCCGGCGACTACGAGGTTGCCATCGAGGAAGGCGCGGACTGCGTTCGCGTGGGCCAGGCCATCTTCGGCGCACGAACCACCGCGAATGACCTCTACTGGCCCACGCCCACGAAAGAATGATCGTGAGTACTGATCAGGCGACCCACGTCGGCGCCGGCAGTGCGGACGCCCGGCACCTCGAACTCGATCCGCGTCCCGCGGAGGTCTTGGCCATCGGCTCGCAACTGGCCTACGGCTCGGTCGGCCTAAACGCGGCCCTACCCGTGTACGAGGCCTCCGGTCTGCGATGTGCCGCGGTGCCCACCACCATCCTGAGCGTCCTGCCCCACTACCCGTCCATGCACAGGGCGGACCTGCCCGCGGACTGGTTGTGGGAGGTCCTGCACGACTTGGACCGCAGTGGAGCACTCGACCAGCTGCGCGCCATCAGCGTCGGCTATCTCGCCTTGCGGGAACACGCCGCAGTTGTTGCCGAATGGTGCAGTTCGCGCACCGGATCGGCGGTCGACGCTCCGTTCGTGCTCGACCCGACCCTTGGCGACGTCGGAGTCGGCTTCTACAACGATCCGAACGTGGCTCCAGCGCTCCGACGATGGCTGCTGCCGATGGCCACAGGGCTCACACTGAATCTCTTCGAACTCGCGCTCCTCACCGATCGCCCGCTCTCCTCGTTGACACGACTCAAGGACGTAACGGCCGCAGCGCAATGCCTGATGACGCACAAGACGCAATGGATCGTCGTGACGGGGCTGCGCAGCACGACCTTGAGCGTCGGCGGTTCCAGCCTCGGCCGGATCGGTGAGCTCGTTCTCACTCACGACACCGTGCAAATCCTCTCGCGCACTGTCGCTCCCGCTACTCCGGCGGGGGTCGGTGACACCTTCACCGCGTCATTGATCTCACGACTGCTCGCGGGTGACGATCTTCTACCGGCCGTCGACGCCGCCGCCGGACACACAGCACTCCAGATCTGCCGGAAGGAACGTTTCACATGACCACGCGACTCGTCGACCTGGGTCCAGATGACGTGCTTTGGGGGAGTGCCTTACCTATCCTGCAGGAGCTGCGCCCCCATCTCACCAGGGAACTCTTGGCACAGATCCTCCGTGAGGGTGCCCCGCAGGGCCTGCGATTCACCGCTGTCGTCGAGAACGGACGCTGCGTCGCGGTGGCGGGCTGGCGAATCATCTTCGGAACGTCCGCAATTCGCAAACTTCACGTTGACGATCTTTCCACGACGGCGAACGCACGCTCCCGAGGACACGGGGCCACTCTGTTGAGGTCTCTCGCGCAACGTGCCCGCGACCTCGGATGTCAGATTCTCGACCTGGACTCCGGGGTCCAACGGCACGATGCCCACCGCTTCTATCTCCGCGAACGCATGGACATCAGAGCTCACCACTTCACGCTCGAATTGACCTAGGATCATGACGCCCCCACCCTCCACCCGACCCACCCGTCCCCAATTCTCTTCCGGTCCAACGGTGAAGCGTCCCGGATGGAGCCTCGAGCAGCTCGCCGGCGCGCCGCTGGGACGGTCGCACCGTGCCGAGGCGGGTAAGGACCGGCTGAAACTCGCCATCGAGCTGACCCGTGACGTGCTGTGCGTCCCCGCCGGTCATCGCATCGGTATCGTGCCCGCCTCCGACACTGGCGCCGTCGAGATGGCACTCTGGTCGTTGCTCGGTCCTCGGCCCGTCGACGTCCTGACGTGGGAAAGCTTCGGCCACGGCTGGGGCACCGACATCGTCGACCAACTGGGCCTGGACGCTCGTATCATCACTGCTCCCTACGGAGAGCTTCCCGATCTCACCCGAGTCGACCCCAGCGACCGCGATGTGGTCTTCACCTGGAACGGCACCACCTCCGGTGTGCGAGTTCCCAACGCCGACTGGATTCCACTGGACCGCAAGGGATTGACGATCTGTGATGCGACCTCGGCCGCCTTCGCTCAACCCCTCGACTTCGAGAAGCTCGATGTGGTCACCTTCTCCTGGCAGAAGGCTCTTGGCGGCGAGGGCGCCCACGGAATGCTGATCCTGTCACCACGCGCGGTCGACAGGCTTGAGAACTACACACCGAGATGGCCACTCCCGAAACTGTTCCGACTCACCAACAACGGCAGAATCAACGAAGGCATCTTCCAAGGCGAGACCATCAACACCCCCTCGATGCTCTGCGTCGAGGACTACATCGACGCGCTACATTGGGCCGAGGTCAACGGTGGATTGACAGGACTCGTCGCCCGTGCTGACGCCAACGCCGAAGTTCTGACCGACTGGGTAGACAGCCGGGGCTGGGTCACGCATCTCGCCGTCAGGCCAGAAACCCGCTCCAACACCAGTGAGTGCCTGTCGATCGTTGACCCCGAAGTGACCGCAGGAGGTAGTGAGGCCGTCGCCGCATGCGCCAGGGGTATCGTCGCCCTGCTCGAAGCGCAGGGGGCAGCCTACGACATCGGCTCCCATCGTGACGCACCTCCGGGACTGCGCATCTGGTGCGGCGCAACCGTGGAAGCTCACGATCTCGTTGTGCTGACCGACTGGCTGGACTGGGCGTTCACTGAAGCCAAGTCTCAGTCCATAGATGGCGTGAAATACGTTGAACTTCAGCTACAGTGCCGACCGCTACCGCCCTCGAGTCAGGGTTGAAGCATGGTGGATGAGCAGTGAACATCGGCGGCAAGCGAACTTGGACGAATCATTCAGGACGACGAGCCTCTCGCCCGTGGGCCGGAGGACCAGATCCGGGCCGAGTACAAGCTCGATCACCACATCGAGATGGGTGCCCAGGTCAAGGGTGCCGAGACCGAGACGGTGCTGGGTGGCCTGTTCGCATCGAATCTCGACGACTCCGGCGCCTGCAACGCCACCTCGTCCCCCCGCCGGGCACGATTGGTCGCCTCAACGGGGCGCATCTGCCCGAATGGATCGAGCGGCTCGACGACGAGGCCGAGAATGTCGGCAGACTGCTGCTGCCGTTGCACGAGACCGCCGAGGCGTTCTCCAACTCCACGAGCGGGCGGAGCGAGAATCAGCGAGCTGGCGGGCCCGCCGGGGCGAGCCTGAAATTAGAAAAGATTCCGCCGTGGGAAGAACTCTGTCGCGCGTTGGTATCGATGTGTTCGCGCCAGCAGAAGACTCCGCCACCGCATGCGCCGATCTGGCCTCGGTACAGCAGTTTTCGCATCGAGATGGCGGGTTCATCCATGAAGTACCGCGAAGTAGCATTCGCCACGCTGCCTGAGGCGGCGGCAGGTAACCACCCTTGGCTGCATCGCACTCAATACCAGTCGGAAGGGCACACCATGAGGTTGTTCAGGAAGGAAGCGGTACCGGGCATTGAGAGCGGTCTCGCCGCGCTCTCGCAGGAACGAATCAAGGCCGCGCTGGAGCGGGCGGGGTGGTCGTACAGTGTCGACGCCAACGGTGCCATCGGCGTCACTTGGGTGTATGGATCGTTTCACTTCTTAGTCAACGGCGGCAGCGGAGAGTTATTGTGCGTGTGTGGCTTCTGGCACGGCAAGATCGAAGAATCCGACTACCTCCGGGCTCTCAAGGTCTGCAACACGTGGAACTTCGAGAAGCTGTGGCCGAAGGCCTACGTCGAGCGCGACGACGAGGGCATATTGCGTCTTCACGCCGAACTCAATGTCGACTACGAGCACGGTTTGAGCGACGACCAACTCCTGCAGCATCTCGCCTGCGCCATCGACACGGGCATGACGTTCTTCGAGCATGTGAACAAGAGATTCCCGGAGGTGTGGGAAAGGGCTCGGCCTAGACAGTAGCGGACTGGAGACACAGCGGTCGCCACTCGGCAGGGAAGGCCTCGCTTGATTCACTTTCCCGCGAACGGACCAGTGCGTGACCGCCGTGTTCAACGAGCGGATTCGTGTATTTCGACAGATTCCCTGTGCCGTGCGAGAGGTTGGTGCCGTGCTGGTGGGCTCGGCAGATCGTCGAAGTCACTGATACCGGGCCCGCACCGCGGGCGTGACATGCCAGCGAAATTCGTTCCGTGGCAGACAATCTGGAAGCGCAATGCCGGTACGGTCCTGGGAGGCGATCCTGGCCGCACTCCTGGCCCATGCCGATGCGGACGGCCTCGTCGGCTTTGCAGTATCGGTGTCTACGTCGGGTCGTCGAAGGCATCTTCTCGTCATCGCCATTGGCCGCGATCTGGACCGGGCCGCCATTGAGGTCGCGGCCGGTGGTGGGTGCTGTCGATCGCGCGCTCGCGCGGTGCAGGTCGACGGCACCGGTCGAGCGGCACGACAACCGCCATACTCCAACCGACACTGTGCTGAATCACGGCCATTTTCCTGACGCAAGGCAAGCCCCAGCGGCCCTGAAGTTGGCACGATGACCGGACTAGGCCTCGACGGAGCCGGCTGGCGGACAAACGTGTCGGGATCATCGGAACCGGCGCCACTGCCGTGCAGTGTGTTCCGCCTATGGCGGCGCACGCGCAGCATCTGTACGTGTTCCAGCGGACGCCATCGCTGATCGGCGAGCACGGCAGCAGCCCCACAGACCCGGGATGGTGGGATCAGCTACCGGGCGGTTGGCCGGTCGAACGGATGATGAACTTCACCCGGATGGTGTCCGGACACACCGACGGCGATGACATGGTCGATGACGGGTGGACTCGCGTCATGCGCAAGGTCGGGAGCTTCTTCAAGAAGGAGATCCATACTGCAAGTCCGGAAGAGATGCCCGATCTACTCGAAGTAGCGGACTTCCATCATATGGAGGACCTGCGCCGACGCGTCGACCAGCTCGTTCACGACATCGGCACCGCGAAAATGCTCAAGCTCTACTACGGATCCTTATGCAAACGGCCCTGCTTCAGCGACGACTACCTCCCTGCCTTCAACCTGCCCAACGTGTCCCTCGTCGACGTCAGCGCCCACAATGCCATCACAACAATCTCCGATCGCGGGATCGTCACCGCGAGTGCGGAATACGACCTCGACTGAATCGTCTTCGCCACTGGATTCCACATCGGCACAACCATCGTCGAGCGCAGCGGATTCGACATCACCGGGCGCGACGGTGTCGCGTTGTCGAGCAAGTGGCAGGCAGGTCCGAAGACGTCGCACGGGCTCATGCCCACATCCGGTATGACCACCGTGTAACCCAGCGCCAACAGCGGCCCGAACAGGGCCGCTTCGCTGGATGCGAGCGTGCCCCTGATCCCGAAGTTGCGGCCACGGGGGCCCACCCACCGATCGGGCTGTTGCCGGCGATCGCACGCGATGGGCCGTCGTCTGGAGTCAGCGAGTCGTAAAAGGACTGGTACGAAACGACTTTCTCTGGTTGGGCCTTCGGTGGCCGCAGGATCGAGGTCACGTTCGCAGACGCTCGACCGAGCGCGTCTGCCGAGCGGTAGAGGACCTGAATCGCCTGTAGCGGTGTAGGGACGTTCACCATGGCATCCGGGCTCAATTCTCCCTTCGCCACCTCACGCGAAGCGTCTTTCGCGCAGTCGGAGACCAATCGAGCTGGAAGCGCCCGTGCCGCTGCTCATGCGCGGCGATTGCCACGTACGAGCAGCGACGACAGGCGCGACACACGTAGCAACCGCCTCGGTGACCCCGGGGCGCCGACGGGGCGGTATCGGGGTCGAAGCATGTTCGTGCGACAGCGCTTACACGTCGTGTGGAAGCTTGAACGGCGCGGTCAGTCCACCGTCGACCGGCAGAACGACTCCCGTGACGTATCGGGCTTCGTCGGAGGCGAGCCAGAGCACTGCACTGCTGATGTCCTCGGATTCAACCCACGGGATCGGAAGGGCGTGCATCGACTTCATTGCCGAACTCGCCTGTTCAGCGGTAGCTCCGGCGACCCCACCGGTGAACAGCTCGTAGACCGCCGGGTTCTGGATCATGGGGGTGTTGACGTGGCTCGGGCAGATGACGTTCACGCGAATGCTCTTCGGAGCCAGCTCCACGGCAAGAACCTTCATCAGGCCGATGAGCCCGTGCTTCGCCGCCGAGTAGTGCGCCAGGTTCGGGAAGGCGATCATCCCTGCGACGGAGCTGGTCAGGATGATTGAGCCGCCCCGTCCGGCTTTGTCCATTGACGGTGCCACCGCGCGCACGGTCTTCCATGCGCCGGTGAGGTTGATGTCGATCATCTCCTGCCAGTTGGCCTCCGACAATTCGATGGCCGGTCCGTAGCCGGCAATGCCCGCGTTGACGGCGAGGATATCGATGCTGCCGAAGGCTGCCAGGCCGTTCTCGACGGCCTTCTCGATCTGCCGGCTCTGCCGCACGTCGGCCTCGGCGGTGATGATCCGTCCGCCTGCTGCCTCGACGAGTTCTGCTGTGCGGCTGAGGTCCTCGGTGGTCGATCCGGTGTAGGGGGCGGTGTCGAGGTCGCGACAGATGTCGAGGGCGATGATGTTCGCGCCCGCTTCCGCCAGCCGGACCGCGTGCGCGCGACCCTGGCCGCGCGCCGCTCCCGTGATGAATGCAGTCTTTCCTGCGAGTAGCGTCATGGGTTCTGTCCTGTCCGTCAGCGACCGGTGCGGGTGGGAAGATGGGCGACAGCGCCGTTGGCCTCGGCGAGATCCCAGAGGAGATCCGCTGTGATGATGCCGGCGACGTTTCCGTCGTCGTCGTAGCCGACGATCGGCCCGTGGAAGATGCCGAACATCAGGGATTCGGATTCCTGCTTGGGCAGGTGCACGATGCCGCCCGGTTCGTAGACGTAGCAGTTGGGTCCGATGGGGTCGGCCTCACCCTCGTAGGCCCAGTTGCCGAAGATGTTGTATGCCTCGGCGGCACCGATGTGGCGGTGCAGCGGCGCCTGCGCCCCTTCGGAGACGTAGAGCAGAATCGATGTGGCGCCGGTGGTTTCGTTGATGTTGAGGAGCTTGAATGAGGTCCCCGGCATGGGAAACGGTGTCCAGGGGATGATATCGCAGTTGGTGACCCGGGAGGCGAGGCTGTTGGTCGGCCCGGTCACGGGCTGAGCCGCTCGTCCGAAGACCTCGGCCACGGCCGGATTCTGGGACGGGTCGATGGCGGGCCCGCCGTTGGGCACTGCCGGCTGGGCGACGACGGGGCCCGCAGGGGTCGGGGAGTCTGTGCTGATTGTCATGATGAGCCTTCCTGGTGTTGGCTGTGTTGCCTGTCACATCCGGTGACCAAATTGCCTCGACACGTAGGAGGACGTCCATGTCCCATGTCAGTAGGGCCATTAGGATCTACCTAACGGTCCAGTTCCTCCTCGGCTGGTGATGATCTCGATGGAATCCACCCCGAACCTCAACACCCGAGTTCTGCGTTACTTCGTCACGCTTGCGCGCGCTGGGACCTACACGCGGGCGGCGGAAATGCTGCACGTCGCGACGCCCTCACTGTCCCAGCAGATAGCGAAACTCGAGCACGACGTGGGCGTGAAGCTGGTCGAGCGGGATCATCGCGGCGCGCGCCTGACCGAGGCCGGGACCGAATTTCTTCCGCTGGCAATCAATCTGTTGGCGGTGCACGACCAGGCGATAGGTATCGTGCGGCGGCACCGGCGGGCAGCGCAACATCGGATTCGTATAGGTTTCTTCGCCTCGGTCGCGGGACCGCGTACCCATGAAATACTGGATTTGCTGCGCGCGTCTGTTCCGGGTATCAGTATCGAGCTCGTCCAGGTGGCGTGGGGGGAGCAGGTGACAGCCGTGACGGACGGTCGGGTCGATGTCGTCTTTGCGCGTCCCCCTCTGGATACGACGCACGTCAATGTGTTTCCGGTGTTCACCGAGAAACGGGTGCTTGCGATGTCGGCGAACCACCGCCTCGCCGCAAAAGATGAGTTGACGATTGCCGATCTGGCGGGTGTCGTTCAGGTCGATACCGACAATGTGCCGGAGGACTGGCGGAAATGGTGGTCGGTGGACCCCCGGCCGGACGGAACCCCGGTCATCTATGGCCCCATGGTCCATGGCGTGGAAGAAATGCTCGAAGTCGTCGCAACCAGTGACGCAGTCGCCGTCACCGCGGAAAGCCTCGTCACCGCTTTCCCCCGGAAGGACATCGTGTACCGACCGATCGTCGATATAGAACCGTCCCAGATGGTTCTCGTCACGCCCATGGAAGAACGATCGACGATTAGTGCGCTGATCCATGCCGCACAGATGACTTCACGCCCTTAGCGGATTGCGCGGTAGGCCGGCATCGGGGTCATCGGGGTCATCGGGGTCATCGGGGTCATCGGGGTGTCCGCGAGTGGGACGCGATGGTCAGTGGTGGAGCGGGCGAGCCCGACCTCCCAATCGATCGGCCCCTTCTCCGGCACCGCCGCGTCGGCGTCCAGGCTTCCAGACCCCTGCCGCCGGCACGAATCCGCCTACGCCGGACAACCGTTCGCGCGCAGTAGATCGCTGGCCGTCTGGGCAGTCGTCGAACCATGCGACGAGCCGGTGATCGAGATCGGCGGGTTCGATGTCACTGTCGCCGACACGATCGAGACCGAGGTCGAGGTTGCTGCAACGAGTCTCGACGTGAGCGACGTGGACGAGAAGACATTCGTGCTGTGGTGCGCATCGTCGATGGGCTGCGGGCCCGTAAGGCGCTCGCGGGCAATGTCAGCAAGTCACAGGGGTGACTGCTGGCAGCAGCTCAATCGTCGGGGCGGCGAGGGAGTTTCGTTGTCGGTGGCTGCTCGTAGTCTCTCGGCACGTTGATTGAGGGGTGTCGGATGATCAAGCCGCCGGGGAACAGCGACGTGGCGGGCCCACCTGACACGCCTTAGAGCCTGAGTTCCAATTAGCCGGATCGGCCGGCCATTCCGTTTGCGAAATGACTACCTGGAACGCTCATCAAGCCAGATCGCGTGATCGAGTTCCCACGCTGTAATCCGCCTGCCCATGCGGACACTCAACCGCTCCGCAACAGTAGCGAGCACCTGTCGCGCCTCCTCGGGTGACACGACCACGCCGTGCCGGGCGAGCCAACGCAGCACCATGCGGTCGGGCTTCACCTCGTCCTCATTGCCGACGAGCATCCACAGGTAGCCGCGACGGACACCCGCAGTGCCCTCGCCGGGGATCTTGCGCAGATCGGCTTCGACCGCTTCGAGCCGATGCGGATCGGTCAACAGCCGGCGGGCGTCCTGGAGCGTCCGAATGTTGTGGTCGACGAGAACCCGTGCATGCTGCAGCACTGCGTCGGCTTTCAGGATCCCGCCACGCGCTGGCGTGCGCTGCCTGTTCCGGGTCGACGCAACAAGTTTGTCGGTCGCTGGATAGCGGTCCAGGAACATGTCGAGCGGGAGTGGGTCCGGCTCATCGTTGGTCGAGTTCTGAACTGAGGGCGCGTCGACTCCACAGTCCTCGGCGACCCTGTGGACGACTGGAACTACGACTGAGTCGTAGCGGGCGCTGATGCTGTAGACGGCATCGAGGATGCAGAAACTCAAACTCACCCAACGACGCTCGCGCGGCTGCGGGTCCAGTGCTTCGGCAGCGTCAACCAGTCTGGTGAGGTCATCGTCTGACAACATGCCGAGCACCATAACTGAGCACACAGACAGTTCCGGAAGATTCCCGCCGAGGAAGGCTCGACCGAGAGTTCGGCCCCTGAGGTTGGGTTTCAACCGGAGTCCATGCGAGTGTTCTCGAATGGTCGTGTCGCATTGCAGCCCTGGGCGCCCACCGAAGCGCAGTGTGAGCGGCTGTCGCGTGTGGATGCTCCTTCTTGCGCTCGGCCTCGTCAGCGCCTGCTCCGGGCAGGAACCCGTCAACCCATACGCTGACGCATCCGGGGCGGTATTCACGAGGAACGGGCACACGGGACCGCGGGATCTATCAGCGGTGCCCGAACTCCCCACCTCGACGACCCCCGGTGCAGAATTCACACTCGATGGCCTGTGGTCAGGAACAGCAGTCACCGACGACCCAACACATCTGACGTGTGGCCATGACTCCGGAAACAACAGTCAGACATACACCGTCACAACGCCGACAGCGGGACAGTTCTCCGGTGTGGACAACTATCCGACCGCGGACTTCTACAGCCTCACCGTGTTCCTCTTCGATCAACCACAGTCGGAGACCGGAGTCGAACGGACCGCGCAAGTTGTGGTTGGCTTCGCGGATTCGACAGGCACATACGTTCAGATGGCGGCACCTGAACCCAGCAGCGTTGTCGTGCAAGCCAACGAGGACAAATCTGCAGTGGCGTTCTCGATGATCAACGTGGCAGCGGACAAGCGGAGCGACGGATCACCCACCACCGTGGACGGCACCATCACCTGCCCCACGCAGTGACGGAACACTGCCGCAACGCGCTGGCCCCAGCGCCACGGACAACCGTGGAGAATTTCTCCACGGTTGGCGCGGACAGAGGGTCGTGGGCACGTGTGGAGAATTTCTCCACACGTGGCCGAAACCGCAGGTCAGAGCGCACTCGAGCTAGAGCGCGGTCGTTGAACAGGAATCTTCAGCGACAGCAGTAAAGTTGCTGGTCAAACTGTACGCAAGCTTGCGTACCCCGATTCGGCCCCGGTGACTCGCCCGGTCCGTATGACAATCCGAATGATCAGGCTCAACAAGTGCACGCGGATCATACGAGTGCCATCGGGCGTCGCGACGCGGAGCGGTGGGGCTAGCATTCGCCTTTCGCGGCCGCGTAGACGGCCTTTCGGATCTGCTCCTGATCGGACTTGCTGAGCTGGTCCCACTCCTCGTTGCCGGTGGGTTTGCCGGACTCTGCCGCCAACTCCTGAAGCTCCGGGAAGTTCTCTGGATGTTCGATCAGGGCGATGAACTCGTCCGCGGCCTTCTTCGAATCCCATGGTTCGCCTGTCATCTCCGAGAGTTCTTCAAGTCCCTTGAAGAAGTCCTTCGAGGCTGTGCATGTCTCGGTGTAGAGCGCCTTACCTGTCGGCAACTCGCCCGAGGAGGGTGGTGCCGCTTCTGCCGCTGCCGGGGTGGATGTGACGGGGTGGTGCGAGCTGGTCGCTGTCGCTGCGGAAGTGATCGCGGCTTTGTCGGCGCTTTCACTGTTCGAGCTGCAGCCGGCCAGGAGAAGTGCGGACACGGCGATACCGGCCAGCAGGGTGCGTCTCATACCCCATGAATATCAGACAAAGCCGACAAGTCGGATGGATTCGCGCTACATCGCCTCCGCGGGCCTCTCGAGCGCACGTCTTCTCGCTGGACCCGAGTCGCCCGGCAGACATCTCGTATGCCGGTTCCCATGTCGAACTCGGACGACTCAAACGGGCCTGAGAGTGAACAGGTTGTCAGAGATGTCGACGACAGCCTTGAGGCGGGCTCCGACCGTCATGATCGGTTCGGGTTCGCACCGGAAGTAGCCTTCGAACGGTGGCACGTCCGGCCCGCTGATTCGCAGCGTCAGTTCCGCCCACTCGGTCTCGCCGTCAGTGGTCACCTCCATGTCGATAATCTCAGCGACTGCGGGCCGACCGCATTGTCGCAGTCGCGCGAAGTCTGTCCTCTGCTCGCCTGCATCGCTCCACAAAGAGGCGCCCAAAGCCATCAAGAGCGGCACGCAGATGCCGAAGAGTGCCTTCTCCCACCACGCGGCGTCCGCAACGATGAGCCAGGCGAGGGAGCCTAGAGCGCCCATCCAGGCAAGTGCAGCGCCGCAACGGGCCGAAGCGAAACTGCTGCCAGTGAATACGGCTGCTCTACCGGTCGTGTTCCCATCGGTGGTCACCCCGTGATTGTCGCAGTGGATCTTCCCTCGATCACGCTCTGTCCCTCAACATCCAATCGCTCAGGTCGAGGAGCTTCGATCGGAATCGGCACCATGCCCCCGACAACGTCAATCGCGTACACGCGGAATGGAAGGCGCGAGACCGCACTGACTTCGCCGCGAGACCATTGAGCGAGCTCGGTTCACCTGTCCCACAGGGGACACCCAAAGCCTCCTCACGCGAGGTGAGTTGCGTCCGGTAGCCCGCCTCGAGGGGACTGACAAGTGGTGAGTCCCCTCGAACACTGCTCGGGCCCCAGCGGCGCACGATCCGCGCGCAGACCCCGGCCCCTCGCGCGCTTCTTGCGTCCCCGCTGCGTGCGAGTACCACCGACTCTGCCTCCACATCTCGTAAGCGCCATTCGCGAGCGTTGACGCCGCCGCTGATCTGAGTAGCGTCGAAAATCGTTGCCCCGCAGAGTTGAGAGCTCCACACAGGGGTGACAGCCCGCAACAACGCCACACGCATCGAGCGCGGCGGGGTTGTGGGTCCTCGGACGGCACCGCGCGAGGGGCAGACTCAGCGGTGCCGCCCCCTTATGTCAGCCACCCCGGCGGGGTTTCGTGCACGGCGGCCGACGAAATGGGTTGATCTGCGGAGTGAAATCGCTGCGGCTCGTGTGCGGCCCGCTTTGGCCGGTCTACTTTCAGATGCGCCGTATTCCGTAAGCCGAACCGGGGTGCGGCCGGGGGCTGGATCGGTCCCGACACGAGCGGCCCCGCCCCACCACGGCTCGCCCGTCCCGTTGCCTCCTGCAGTAGGCGGGCGATCGGCCGCCCCCACGGCTGAGTGACTGTTGGGCGGCCAGGGGTGGATCGGGGCAGATCTCTCCATCACACCCGATCCACCCCACCCCTGAATCGACGAAAGCCCACGCGGCTTCTGGCCGAGCCGGTGATCCGTCCACTGCGGGGCTATCCCGTCGGCGTGGCTCGCCGGTAGTGTCTGGTCCGCACCACCCCAGACGGTGCACACGCGGCCCCGCCCTGGTCAGTCACTGGACCTTGGCGGGGCCATCCCCACTCCCACGGCATCGGCGAATAGGCTTGCGGGCGTTCAGGCAATGAGCGAATGAGAACCCTCAAAGTCACCTGCACCACACCACGCCGCCGAAGTATTCAGCCGGCTCACCTGCAACCGCTGCGCACTCAGAGCCAGCATCGACGAAAGAGGCCCTTCCGAATCCTTGCCTGTGGTGCGCCACGAAGACGGGTGCGGTTGGGCTCCCTTGCGCCAGAATTAACTCCGTTGCGCAGGCGTGAGCGACTCCATCAAGGTTGGGCCCATCCCCGCCGTGTGCGAAGAATCTGTTGAGCCGCCGTCCAGCTGCCCTCGCGCAGCAGTCGCCCTAAATTCGCGGGCAGAGTCACGACTCCACTGACGAAGGAACCGTCATGAGGTTCGAATCCATTCAGTCCGTCGCGGATAGATGTGCGATCCACCACCAAACAGTTGGCCGCGCCATCAGAGCAGGCCTGCTCACCGAACACCGCGTGGCCCCCGCCTGCATCCGGCCGAACACTGACGAAGCCGACGAAGTGTTCCGGAACCACTTACGGGTGCGGAATCACCTTCGGCAATTGATCCGTGTCGAGCCGGTCGGGTGACCGTGCTCACTGTCGTCGGAGACCGGTTGGTACAAGATATCTACAGCCAGATTCGGACATCATGGGGTCTAGAGGGGAGTGAGGATGGCATCTACCAGTTTGCCGTGGGGACGATCCCGGCTGCTCTCCAGGCTCGACGAGGCACCCCTGACTGTGTTGTCGGCGCCCCGTGGGTACGGAAAGACGACACTCGTGGAGACGTGGCTGGCGGCGCAACCGGACAGCACCGTAATCCGAGTCGAGGTTCCCGATCCCGGCATGGCCACGCAGCAGTACTGGTCGGATCTCGCGGAGAGGGTGAACGCGGACACCGACGTGCTCGTCCTCGACCGCCCAGATCGGCTGTGTGGCGTGACCATCTGGGAATGGCTGCGCACGATCCGCGCGGCGCATCGCGGGTTGCGCGTCGTGGTGTCGATTCGCGAAAGCACCCTGCTGGAGTCCGGACGCTTGCCCGACCCGACCCTGACGGTTGTCACCGCGGCGGAACTGGAGTTCACCGAGGCGGAGGTCGCCGACCTGCTCGCACGCCGTGGCGTGTCGTCTCCGGAGCGGACGGCGCGGGACCTGTTGCGAATCACCGGAGGCCATCCAGCGCTGGTTGCGATCGCCGAGGGCGTGGTCCGAGTCTTCGGCAGCGACCTGGACTTCGAGCGGGAGCGTGCCTACCTGGCAGTGCGGGTAGAGATCGACAGGTATGTCGAGGACATGCTGCTGGAGGAGCCGGGCATCGGCGACATGGCCCGCACGATCGCAGTGCTGCGGCGGCCGTTCCCCGATGCGCTAAAGCTGTTGGGGATCGACGACGGTGCAGGGACCCTCAGCGGCCTCGAACGCGCCGGGCTGTTGCGACGTATGCCAGCGGCACCGGACCCATACTGGACGTGGCCCACAGCGTTCCGCAGATCCGTACTGCGGATCGTGGAGCGGGACGCCGTGGTGCCCTCTCGCGTGGCCTCGGTGACCCTCGCACGCTGGTTCGCCGACCGCGGCGAGCCTGTCGAGGCACTCCGGCACGCGACCGACGGTCAGGACTGGGATCTGCTGATCGCCACCCTCGCCACCGAGTGGCCCGCCATCGTCACCACCGGGCTGGGAGTGCTGGTCCGTGCGTTGCAAGCACTGCCAGAATCGGAGGCGCGGGCGAACCCGGCCGTGCGGTACGCGCGCCTGCTTGTCGCCGGAGTCGGCCTGACGGCGGGAAGTCCGGGCTACATGCGCGGGCCGCTGCCGGAAATCTCCGTTACCGGGACCGCTGATCGCGACTCGGCCGAACTGGCGCTCCTGACCGGCATACTGCGCCTGTGCGTTCAACGCTGGAACGGCGACTACGACGAGGCCGTGCGCGACCGCGACGCACTGGTGACACTCGCGAACCGGGTAGGCGAATCCGGTGGCCTGGACCGGCGCTGGCTCTCCTCGGTCTGGATGCACCTCGGGCTGGCCAGCCAGCTTCGCGGCGGGGACAGACGGACGGTCGAACTCCTCACCCGAGCCGTCGACTGCGGCATCGACGATCCCGGCAACTTCGCGTCCCGTCAAGCCACCGGTCATCTGGCGCTGCACCACGCGGTACGGGGCGAGCCCGAGCGGGCGGCCCACTGGCTCCGGCAGGAGGCGCGGTTCGGGGAACGGGCGGGCTGGATCCGAGCGTTGGTCGAACGTCCGGCGATCGTTGCGCGGGCACTGGAACAACTCGATCGCCTGGATGTCCCGGCTGCGGAAGCCGCAATGGATGAACTGGACGAAATCGACGACGAGCTCGACGAGCTCGGGGCGTTCGTCGCGTACGTGCGCAGTCAGCTCGACCTGATCCTGGGCCGTTCCGAGGTCGGGCTCGACCGGGTCGACAGGAGCCGCGACCGGCTCCGGCGCCGGCTCGGCCCGACCGCCGCTGCGGGCCCACTGCTGACCGCGGCTTCGATGGACCTACACACGGCGGCGGGTCAGGCGGCGCGGGTGCTCGCTCACGCCCGCCTGGCAGACGGACCGATGCACCCAATGATGCGGCTGGCCGCGTCGAGGGCCGCCATGTGTACCGGCGACCATGCAGCCGCGACCGCGTTCTGCACGCCTCTGACCGGGCGCCATGTCAGTGGGACCCGGGTCCGCCTCGAGGCGTTGTTGATCGCGGCCACGCTCGCGCACGAGCAGGGTAGCGACGACGAGGCCCGGATCGCATGGGAACGAGCGACGGCGACGTCTCGAGACAGTGGGCTGGTGCGGCCACTATTGACCGTGCCGCCCGCGATCCGCGACGCGCTGACCGCGGGCGGAGACGCGATTCCTTTCGCGGACAAACTTGCCGAGTGGGGCGACGGGCCGTACCCGCAGCCCGCACCGCTGGTAACTCTGACCAAGCGCGAGGCCGTCGTGCTCGACGGCCTCGCCCGCGGCGGCAGTCTTGCGCAGATCGCCGAATCCCTGTTCGTCTCCACGAGCACCGTCAAATCCCAGCGCCACAGCCTGTACCGGAAGCTCGGTGTGCACTCCCGCCGGGACGCCGTCCTGGAGGCTGCACGTCGCGGACTTCTCTAGACCAGCGTCGGGGGCGGAACTCCCGTTGCGACGGGCAGGGATGTCCTTGCCAGCCACCATCTCGGCGAGGGACAGCTCAGCGGTGAGAGTGCCATCCTCTAGGTGATCGAGCAGCGATTTTCCTCCGAAGATTGACCGCTCAATTGGCCACCAGCTCGCAGCACCAAACGGGTCCTCGACCGGCAGCTGGATGCACGGTCGATTCGGATGATGTCAGCTGGGTCGATCATCGTGGAGGAATTCTTGAGCGCTGACTCACGACTCCTCCGTTTGGCCGAGGCTACGCTGCAGTCTCTCGCGGTTGGCAGGCGATCGGAGTAGACATGCTGTCTCAGCCAGCGACTCGTGTTCGGCAAGCGACGTCAGGACTGCGTTGCCGTGCTCACTGACAATCTCGACTGTCGTCGCATCGTCGTTCACCTGACGGATCAGCTCGCCGAGCCTCTCCTCGGCCTGTTGTTGTTATACGGATGTCAAGTCAAAATCGTTCTTGTACAACTGGATTGAGTCCATCGAGCGTGCTCGCCGGATATTCTTCATCGTATCGAAATCCCAGCTCAGGAGGAGTGCGATGTGCGATGTCCTCGACGATGAGCAGGTCCGGCGTCTGGTGGGCAACGACGTCGACTGGTACCGATCTGCCGGTGGGCTGATCGAGCTCCACGACGATAATGGTCTTCGCTGGTTCCCGCTGTTCCAGTTCGACCAGGACTGGGGTCGTGTTCACCCGATCGTGGCCTGCGTCAATCGGAAGCTCGGCGCGGCCGCCGATCCGAAGGCGATGGTCGACTGGTGAACCACTCCGAGCCAGCACTTCTGTGAGCGGACCCAGATCGATCTCGTCGGGGCCGGCCAAGCGCGGGTTTGTCATAACGGTCAGTCAGAGTCGACTCATCGCTGGTCATCAGGGCGGAGCTCTTCCGGCACTGTGTACTGGCCGCACAAGCCGCGATCATCGCCCTCTGGATACATGTGGTGTTGCTGCTCAGCACGTTCAGCAATCTGGTTGGCCTCGGCTCGAGCTTTGGCCATCCGGTTCTTCAATCGGTTGGACGAAACCGTCGTGATGAACGGGTTCGACGACCGGACCACACGCGAGGTGACCGGGCTCGACGACGTCGTCACTCGCCGGCTGGCCCGTCGGTCCGTCGACGTCGGCCCCGACGTTGTCGCGCTGCTCTGCGCACGGGGTTTCGACCCGGTCTACAGGGCCCGCGGGCTACGACGCACCGTTCGCACGGCGCTGACCGATCCGATCGCGGCTGCGGTGTTCGAGCACCGCCCGGTGGGGACGGAACACCTCGCACTGACCACGCGAGTGGTCGACGGCCGAGTTCGGGTCACCTGCGTGTGATGGATGACCTGCGGCATTCGGTCGGGCTGCTGGCCGCAGCGGCAGGGGACCTCGACCCGGTCCCATCCGGCGAGCCGGATGGGACCAGGTGTCACCTAAGCGACCGCCAACTAGTCGATGAGGTCCTCGTAGCGGTACTCGGTGCTGATCGGTGCGCTGTCGCGGTGTGCGATGTCTTCTCGGTTCTTGAGTTCGACGCGGCGGATCTTTCCTGAGATGGTTTTCGGCAGTTCGAAGAACTCAACCCGCCGGACCTTCTGATACGGCGCTAGATGGTCGCGCGAGTATTCGAGGATCGATCGGGCGGTCTCCGCCGTCGGTTCCCAACCCGCAGCGAGTGCCACATAAGCCTTGGGGATGGCGAGTCGGGTGTCGTCTGGCTGCGGAACGACTGCCGCTTCCACCACGGCCGGATGCTCGATCAGAACGCTCTCCAGTTCGAATGGGGACACCTTGTAATCCGAGGACTTGAACACGTCGTCGGTACGTCCGATGTAGGTGATGTAGCCGTCGGAGTCGCGTTGAGCAACATCGCCGGTGTGGTAGTAGCCGCCGGCCATCACTTGTTCGTTGCGTTCAGGATCGCCTAGGTATCCGGTCATCAGGTTCATCGGACGCTGGCTGAGATCGAGGCAGATCTCGCCCTCGTCGGCCGCTTTGCCCGAGACAGGATCGACCAGCACTACCGGCACCCCTGGCATCGGCCGTCCCATCGATCCTGGCTTCACCGTTTGCCCGGGCGCATTCCCGACCTGAAGTGTCGTCTCGGTTTGCCCGAATCCGTCGCGGATGGTGAGTCCCCATGCCTCCTCGACCTGGCGGATAACGTCTGGGTTGAGTGGTTCACCGGCTCCAAGGAGTTCGCGTAAGAACTCAGGCTTCTCACCAAGGTCGGCCTGGATGAGCATGCGCCATACCGTTGGTGGCGCGCAAAAGGTGTTCACCTCTGCTCGACGCAACTGGTCCATCAAGGCGCTCGCATCGAATCGGGGGTAGTTGTAGACGAAGATCGTCGCCTCAGCAATCCACGGCGCGAAGAAGCAACTCCACGCATGCTTCGCCCAGCCCGGTGAGCTGATCGCCAGGTGCACATCGCCAGGTGTCAGCCCAATCCAGGCCATCGTGGTGAAATGCCCTACCGCGTAACTAATCTGGGAGTGCTCGACGAGCTTCGGCTTGCTGGTGGTCCCCGAGGTGAAATAGATGAGCATCGGCTCGTCGACGGTCGTCACCGAGTTGAACGGACCGTCCGACTCCACCGAGGCCGAGTCGGCAAAAGGCTGCCACCCATCTGGGTTACCACCCACCGCGATGCGGAGATAGTCACCTCCGATGTCGTCGAACTTCGACGTGTCCCCGGCGTTGGCGATCACGCAGCGGACTGCGCCGCGAGCGATGCGGTCACGCAAATCCTCGGGGCCCAGCGCCGCAGTCGTCGGCATCACGATCGCGCCGAGCTTCATGACCGCCAGCATCGCCTCCCACAGCTCGACCTGGTTGCCGAGCATCAGGATGACGCGGTCCCCTTTCCTGATCCCCAACTGCTGCAGCCACGTCGCCGTGCGATCCGACCGGTCAGCCATTTCGTCGAACGTCACCTTCAATTCGGTGCCGTCAGGCTCGACGATCCACAGCGCGAGGCGCTCGTTGCCGCGGGCGAACGCATCGAACCAGTCCGTCGCCCAGTTGAACTGGCCCGTCAGATCCGGCCACCGAAACTCGTCAACGGCCTTGTCGTAGTCATCGGCGAGCGCGATCAGCTGATCCCGGGCCGAACGGTACAGGTCTGTGTTCGTCTTCATGTAGATCATGATCTGCGTCACAGCGTGATCGAGACCACCCCCGAAAGGGGGTCCCACCAGTGGTCGCTGCGCGGGGTCTGCGCCGAACACGACATATAGCGGGAGTTCATCGGGTGAATCTGGCGATCCGCGCTCGACGAGCTTGCCGGCCTTGAAGGGGATTACCTGCTCGACGACATGGTCGTACCGCCCTGCCCGGAGGATTGAGCCAGACCACCTATCCTGACGCCGCTGTTCGCCGACCCCAACCCCAGGCACCGGAGAAGGGGGAGGCGAGGAAGCTCTAGCCAGCGGCGTTCAGCCCCGGTCATCCGCAGATGGCCGGGGATGAGCGCCGTCCGCGGGGACCCCACGCAGACGGCGCTCGTCCGGCACGCCGAAATCCGCGTGCCGACTGATCTCGGTGTCGGTTACTGTCTCGGTGCCTCATGGAGCACCCGACTCCGGACCGGGAGGGCGCGAGTTCGACCCTCGCCGCCAGGTCCACGTTCGTATCTCTCGGGAGGGTCGTTGTCTGATCAGGCGTTTCGGGACGGCCCGGCGCAGTACGCGACCGGGCAGCTGACGCGTGCACTCGAGATCGCGGTGCGTGTGGGAGACACCGCAACGCGTGCGCGGGCGCAGGAGAAGGCGCAGCGGTGGCGGGATGTCCTGGACGGGATTGCGACTGGGCACATCAGGGTCGGCAGCCGCACGCCTGTCGCAGATCTGCCCGCCTGGGTGACTCTCGAAGTGGCGCACGGCGATTTCGCTACCGGCCGCGCGTTGTCCGAAGCGCCGTAACGCAATGCGCGACGCGACAGGGCGCAACGCCAGACGGAACAGGGCGCAACGCGCGACGCGCGGATGCCCGACAGTCTCGACCACGTCGACCTGGCGGGTGGTCGCGGTCCGATCGCGGTGATTGCGAACGCAGCCGATGCGTGGCCGGTCGGAGTGCAGGAGCGCGGTGGTCGGCGACGTCGTTCCACTACGCCGGCGACGAGGTACTGACCCGCGTGGGTGGTTTGCCTCGTCTGGAGCCAGCGGGTTGAGGTGCTTGGTCGGGTGGCCGCCTTTGCGCCGTGGGACGCTGCGGTCGGATGGGTCGTGCCGCACTGTGGCGGTGCGGGTCCGTCGGTTCTGCGGGCAGTAGTCGGTAACGCTCGCGCCCGCTGCGCGATCCACTCGGTGGGAGCTGTCCGACGAAGGGGAGGATCGGAATGCTGAAGAAGTTGGTAGTGAGTGCGGCGATCGCGACGGGTGTCGTCGTGGGGGTGGCGCCGCAGGCGAGTGCTGCGGATCAGGCCTACGTTCCGCCTGCCGGGTACGAGCTGAACACGAGGTGGTTCAAGCTGCCGGGGGAGCCCAGCAGGTCGTGGGACAACAACGCGGACCTGCTCAGTCCGTTCGGTACGAGCGACATCTACTGCTACACCTATCCGGGGGCCGTGACCGGCCCGCTTCCGTTCGACTGCTTTCAGCTCGATCCGTGGCGCCAGACACATCAGGTGATGCGGGTCCCGTTCTCGCAGAACTTGCACACCATCAATCCGGTTGCGACACCGCCAGGGCTGTTTCCGGGGACTCTGGGATCGTCCTGACACGCGTCCGCCCGCAGCGGTACGGCTCGGCCCCTGCACCCCAGGTGGGTGCGGGGCTGTTCTGGTGTAGTGACCTTCGTGGATCGAGTTTCCCGTCTGGGGACGTGGGCGCGCACCGCGTTGCATGGCGTCGCAAACGTTACCCGTCAGTACCTCCCGAACTGTAACACGTTCTAGGACTGGAACATTCACGCGATTCGGTCCTGGTGTTGGATGTATCCACGACGGGGGATCGCGCCTCGTCCGAACACTCAGGAGGCAACCCATGGGTATCGCAACGCTGACGCCGACCGCCGTCGCCGTCGACACGGCCTCGGACGCGGGCCTGTACCGGCTCGATCCGCCGATCGTCGGGGACGACGGAAAGGCGCACGAGTACGGTGCGGCGATGGCCATGCCCCTCGGCATCCTCGTGGACGTGTGGGCCGCCCGCGAGGACGGCAGCCTCGTCCTGGACGACCACGGCGACTGGGTCGCTCTCATCAACTGCTCTCCCGCGCCGGGATTCCGGCCCACCGTTGAGGGCGAGTTCGAGTCGGCAGGGTACGAGGTCTACTGCCAAGGACGCGCGGCGTCGTAGCCCGGCCCGGGCGCCCGGGATATTCCCAAGGTGCCGGGCCGACGCCCGGGCGAACGGAGATGACGTGTGGGAGACAATTCCCAGACGGGTGCCCGTCAGCCCGCGCGGACGACGTGGACGCGTCTAGGGGCGGGAGTGGCACCGATAGCATCACCCTCTGCGGGGAATTGCCGACTGAGCACTCGTTGATCCACTGTCGCCTGTGGCGACCGGCGGTCTCTCAAACCACGCGCCGGTATTCCTATCGCTTGTCGCGGTCTCGCACGATGATGCCTTGATCCTGCAGGCGGCTGTGAAGATCTCTCGCTTTGTCGGACATCGTGTCAGACAGCGCACTTCGACGCTGACGAAGGAGTTCATGGGCCCGGTCGTCGAGGTCGGGTGCCCGTCTGTCCAGCGCGTGAACATGCCTTCGTGGGGATTGGTGTCGGTCCACGGGTAGCCATGTGCGGTGAATGCGTCGGTGAGCGGGCGTGCGTTCAGGTCGTTGCCGTTGCGTCGTGCGAGTTCACGCTCCGTCGAGTCGATGAGTCCCAGGTCCTTGCCGTCGCGGAACACCGAGTGCACCTTCGATTGAGAAATGTAGAGTTCGTCACCGTCCTGATGCAGGAGTGCACCGTTGGAGTCGACGGAACGGCGAGGCTCATCCCCTGTGCCTGCTCCGGAAGGACTCTGAACCCGGTCGATGGCATGGCACGTTCGCTGGAGCCGCGAACTTCATGCTCGCCGACGGAGATGCTCTGCACCAGCCGCGCACCGCCCCAAACCTCTTGCAGTTGAACGACAATCAGCCGCTGGTCGATACTGGTCTCGGATGCCAACCTGCCCAGGCGTGGGCCCTCGATTTCTTCCTCACCCTCGAAGCACCATACCTGCAGCCTGTCGCGGTCAAGACTTCCGGCCCGGCGCCGCAGATGCACGCCGGCTACGGAATCACGGGCGACGGTGGTGAGATCACCATAATTCCCTGGGGGCGCCTCAGGACCTGCGATCGTCGCAAACGCCCCGGCTTCTCGTATGGCGTGGCGGCACGTGTTCGAAACGACGTGCTGGACTCCGCCATCCACCTGGCCCGGGCAGTCCACCGAACTCCGGCTCAGCGATCACTCGGGGGTCATGTGCCGACTGATGCCGGCAGAGCCGACGTCATATTCCCCGATATCGGCACATTGGCCGGGGCTCGGTGGCGGTCCTCAGCTGGGTAACCCACCCGAGACGACCGAGCGCATGCCCCCGGCCGCACCGGGCGACCGACGTGCACCGCTTGTTTCCCGGCGGGCAGGGTTTTCGGGCCAAGGCGTGCGTACAGCCGTCGGTGCAGCCGCCGGGCCTCGCCGACGAGCTCGCGTTCGCGTGGGGTCAGCGGCCGGGCAGACTCGATCGTCGTCGCCGTCCGCAGGAACTCCTCGACACGGGTCAGCTCCGCACGGGCGACACGCTGACGCTTGCTGTCTACCGGCGTCGGCGTCTTCCCTGTGCGGCTCCTACTTCTCCCCATAGCTCGGATACTCGCACACCCCAATGACATCGACTCTCGCTTTCCCGGCGTGCGCAATGTCGGCGGACGCGAGGCGGGACGCCACATCATCCGGGGGGCGGGGCCCGGCCGGATAGATGGCCACGTCTCGTTCGCAAGAGACATCAGCGAGGTGTGCGTGGAGAAGACATGGCGGGGTGGTGGATGGATAAAGCCCTTCGAGTCCGAGAGGCCTGCCCGACGGCGGAATGTCGGCGCGGTCTGGTTCGATGTCGCCAGACAGACTCGGATACAGGAGGGTGTGGATACCGTGGGGACCTGGGGCAGCGGCAACTTCGACGACGACACCGCCGCCGATCATCTCTCGGACCTGACCGGCCGGCTCGTCGACGAGGTCATCAAGGCGATGTCCGGTGACCCGGTCGAGATCGAGCCGGACGACTACTGGGGCGTCGCGGTGCCGTGCAACCTGGAGCTGCTCTACCTGATCGCGCAGCAACACTACGTCGGGGTCAGTCTGCCCGACCCGGAGACCGTTGCGGGCTGGAAGGGCCGGTTCCTGGCCGTCTGGGACGGGGCGATCGATGGGCTGGAGCCTGCGCCGGGCTACAAGGAGCGGCGACGTGAGGTCCTCGTGCGGACCTTCGACCAACTGGCTGAGCTGGCGGCGAAGCGCGAGGGATGAGGAGCCGGGCAGGGCGCAAGCAGTCGACCGCTCGTGTGCGAACTGTCGTTCGTTGGAAGGTCGGGTCCCCGGCAAAGTCGCGTAGGCCCATGTCATATGGCGTGAAGCAGATCGATCGGGCGGTGCGGGTTGCGACTGTGATGCCGTAACCCAGCGGCGAGGTTCGTGATGCCGGCGAGCCGGAGGACACTGATGGTCGTGTTGCGGAGGGTGGCCATGTCCTGCGGCCGGTGCCGGTTCGGGTGGTGGAGCGGTCTTCGTCGAAGGTGGCGTCACGGACCCAATACAGTTGGTTCCCCATGGCCCAGTGCCCGCGAATCCAGGCCGCAACCTGCAACGGAACGGCTTCGGTCATCGGCATGGAGGTGATCGGGTAGACGACCTCGACGGCCTTCCGTCCGTTCCTGGTGACGGTGCGGCGGACCTGTAGGACTTGTGTGGCGTGCGGGAATCCGAGGCCGGCGGCGACCTCCGTGGCTTTGATCGTGCGCCGCTCCCGGCGTCCGTGACCACACCCGGCGATCGAGGATGATGCGGGAATCTCTTTCCAGGGCAGTGCTTTCACGAGATTCCGTAGGGCACGTCGGTTGTTCCTGACGGTGAACACGTAGTGCCCGCCCCGGCCCACGATGCGTTCGGCAGTGGCCCGCCGGCAGCGCAAGGCATCCGCGGTGACCACAGCATCGGTGAGGTCGAGCATGCCGAGCAGATCGATCGGCAGGGGATCTCATTCGTCTTCGCGCCGACCTCGACCTGTCCGAGCACAACCCCGCTCCCCTGATCGAGGGCCGCGAGACGATGCGTCAGATGTTCGGCCGAGTCCTTCGCACCCCGCAACGTCTTGCCGTCGACCGCGACCAGCCGGCGACCGTCGATCATGCTGGTGCGCAACCAGACCCACAACCCGATGACCTGGTCCACCACCCCGGCGTCGACGCGGGCGAGGGTGCGGCGGATCGTCGACTCCGACGGCGGCCGGCCTTCGATTCCGAGTCGGCCCGGGGCTTCTGTCGGGGCATCGTGGACCCATTCGGCTATCGCGGTGAACGAGCGGGCTCCCGCGCACACCGCCGCCAGCGCCACCGTCAGGATCACCGTGAGCCGGTGCCGGACCCCGCGTCGGGCCCGTGGATCGGGTACCTGGTCGCGTACCTCGAGGATCCGGGCGTCGGACACTCGGGCAGGCATGGGGGAAGATGGGGCTGCAGCACGACTCGTTCCTGGTTGTGGAGCTGGTGTAGGAACGTGAATCATTGCCGTGGCGGTCGTGCCCGCCCCAATCAGCGCTCCCGGTCGAGCGGTATCCCGTACTGAAACCGCAGGTCAGCGGGCATCACTCACGACTTTGCCGGGGCCCTGGTGGCGCGGGTTACTCTCATACGAAGTGGTAACGATGGCACAGCGGTCGCCGCGGTACCACCGATTCGAGGACCCCGTGCCTTGAAGGTTGCTGCAGCGGCAGGCAGTGCTTCAATAACTACGTCTAGATCTTGACCTCGATCTGAAAGTCATACATGTACGACGTCCCTGCAGAGTCCACATCAGGCGGCCTGGAAGAGTTGGCCTATCAGCGTCTCAAGGAAGCGCTGCTTGTTGGCACATACGGACAGGGTGACCGCCTGTCGATTCGTGGTGTCAGCGATTCTCTCGACCTCAGCCCTATGCCGTGCCGAGCGGCGATCCGACGACTCGTACATGAGAATGCTCTCGACACAACCCGGGCGGGCACCGCAATCGTGCCGCACCTGACGCGGCGGGGGTTCGAGGACCTCACTTTGATGCGCATTCGGCTCGAGCCTCTGGCATTGCAGCTAGGTGCGCCGAACTTGACTACCGAGAGTTTCGAGCGTCTCGGCACGCTCGTTCGTGATCACGACATCGCTCGCCTCGCCAGCGACACCCTCGGAGCGCAGCAAGCCGACACTGCTTTCCTCTTCGAGATCTATCGCGCTGCCGCCTCGCCCCTACTTCTCCGATACATCGAGGGGCTCTGGTTGCGGCGAAGTCCACTCTTCTGGGAAGCGCGATGGATCGTGATGGGAAGCAGCGTCGGCCGTGTTCTTCGCCACCAAGAAATCGTCGACGCTCTGCATGCAGCCGACGTGGAGGTCGCGTGTGAGCTCCTGACCGAAGAAATCCGAGCGACGGCGGATTTGCTGTTGGCAGAATTCGACTTTCGATCCTGACATCGAATCATCGGTAGGTGCGTTGGGCGATTGGGACTGTGTCCAACATGGACCGAATGCTCCTGAGGAACGCCGCCTCTGCGGCATCGGCACTCCGCCGCGGATTGATCACTAGATGGACCTCGGTCGGCAAGAGTTCAGACGTGGGGAGCAGCGGCCACAGCAGCCCCGACTCGACGTCGGCGCGCGCAGTATGCACGGGCAATGCCCCGATACCCAGGCCCGCGATGATCATGCGGCGAACCTCGAGCAGGTTCGCCGATACCCCCCGCGGCTCGGGGTGCAGCTTGAACCGCTCCCTGAGTTGCCGCACCCGAAAGAGTGCGCCGTTTTCCAGCTCCGTCTGGAACGACACGGCCGTTCTCCCCGCCAGTTCGGGGATGGCAATGCTTGTTCGTCCGAATAATTCGTGCCCTGGGCCACAGTAGAGACCGAAGTATTCGCAATAGAGCACATGACTTTCGACAGCAAGGTCCTCGTCACGCATCAAGCAGATGCCAAGAGAGGCTCGGTTCTGCCGTACTCGACTGAGTACGTCGGCACTGTCAGTCACCACGCTCGAATACGTCACGTCCGGGTGGGCCGCATTGAACTGCCGCAGTACCTCGTCGAAGTGCGGGCTCACTACGTGACTCGCCGCAGCGAGGGACACGTGGCCCGATATGGATTTCTCGGAGGCCACCATCAAGCTCGGAATTCGCGAGACCGAATCGAGCATCGCACTACTTTCCCGGTAGAGTGCCGCCCCCGCTGTGCTCAATGTGAAATGGCCCGGCCGTCGGTCGAGCAACTGGTGGCCGACCGCCTGCTCCAAACGCTTCAACGCACTACTGACAGTGGGCTGACTCAGGTCAAGAAAGTCTGCCGCCCGCGTGATCCCTCCTTGTTCGACGACAACAGTGAAAGTCCGCAGCAGGTTCCAGTCCAGAGACCAGAGGAAAGGTTGCTCGTACGGCCGCACAATAGACTCCAGTAATAGTCGTTGTGCGCAAACATAACCCCGAGGCATGGCGACGGGCAAGTACACACTCCCTCACCGGGAGGCGGCTGCGCAGTTCAGGCCATGCGGACGCAACTGGTCTGCCCATCGCAGCCGACCGCAGGCATGCCCCTTCCGCAACTCGAACCCGGGATGCAGCATCCATTGCCGCACGCCAAGTCCAACTATCGAGGGCCTGGCTCTATCTGGCGCGGTCACGCCGACCCCATCGCAGGCCGCACATTTCAGCCCACTTGCCACGTCGCGAAGCGCCCGTTCGGGAACGACCTCATGCAGGGAGAAGCGGGATGGCATTCTCTACGCGAATAGACAGAATCAATTCTGTCAATAATCGAACATTTCGTTGCCCTCTAGTTGGGGACCTTGTAGTCTTCATCACGACCCGCACACATTTAGGCCGACAATGGCCACGTCTTCTCCCCCCGTTTCTGCGTGGGTGAGCACTCTGCGTGAGTGAACACTCTGCACATCGAGAATTCGACCACGCTACGTCGGCCCTCCGAATGCACATGGATGGTTCGTGTTCACGCTCCCGAGTAAATTCAATCGCATCGAAGAAGCCGTCTCGCAGATCCGGGATGGTGCGGTGGTGATGATCGGCGGATTCGGTGTGCCAGGCACTCCGTTTCTCCTCATCAAGGAACTGGTCCGGCAGGGGCCGCGTCACCTGACCGTCATCAAGAATGACGCGAACGAGGCCGGCTCGGGAGTTGACTGGCTCTTGGAGAACGGGCAGGTCGACCGCATCATCACCAGCCACATCGGACTCAATTCGAACGCTGTTCGAATGATGAACGAGAGGCGGATCGAGGTCGAGTTCGTGCCGCAAGGCATTCTCGCTGAACGCATCCGCGCCGCCGGCGCGGGACTGATCGGCTTCGTCACCGATGTCGGGATCGACACCGAGGTCGCTACGGGCAAACAAAGCATCGAAATCGGCGACACAGTCGGGATTCTCGAGACTGCACTTGCTGCCGACTTCGCGCTCGTGCACGCCGAGAAGTCCGACCCGTTCGGAAATCTGACTTTTTCGGCGGCCGCCAGAAATTTCAACCCGATCATGGCGATGGCAGCCGGCCAAACAATTGCCGAAGCGGAGACATGCGTCGACCTAGGCGCCATCGAGCCCGACAACGTCCACCTTCCGGGCACGTTCGTCGACCACATCATCGAAATGTTCGAACTGCCGGAGACCTCCAATGTTGTTGAGCGCTAAGGAATCGATGCTTCGCCGTGTGGCAGCGGACATCGTCCCCGGAATGACCATAAATCTCGGCATCGGGCTGCCGACCGGGGTGATCCAGTACATCGCCCCAGGAACCTGCGTCTGTCTTCACTCCGAGAACGGCATCGTCGGCGTCGCGCCGACACCGCCCGGCGACACCCCTGATCCCAATCTTGTCGACGCCGGCGGTGCCCATGTATCGCGCCTGCAAGGTGCCGCCTTCTTCGATAGCGCAGTCAGCTTCGCGATCGTGCGCTCTGGCCGTATCGATCTCACGCTGCTCGGCGCACTCGAGGTCTCAGGCCACGGGGACCTGGCCAACTGGAAGATCCCGGTCAAATTCACCCCCGGCATGGGCGGCGCAATAGAACTCGCGCAGAAAAGTCGTCGGGTCGGTGTGGTCACGTCCCATGTCGATCGCCACGGCAACCCCAAAATCGTCTCCGAGTGCACTCTTCCGCTCACAACACGGGGGCGCGTGAGCCGGATCTACACCGACATGGCGGTCTTCGACGTCACTCCAGCAGGGTTGAGTCTCATCGACATTGCAGACGGTGTCAGCGTGCGGGAACTGCGCTCGGTCACCGGAGCCGAATTCGTCGTCTCTGCCCTAAATCCGACTACCTTCTTCTAGCCGAGAGCCGAAATGGTCATGGAAACAACCCAACTGGACATTCTGCGCGCGGTCGACGCACTATTCGACCAGGAGACTGAGTTTCTTGCAGAACTCGTGCGATACCCCTCGCTGCGCGGCAAGGAGACACCCGCACAAGAATTCGTCGCCGACGTCTTGTCCGAGCGCGGATTCGAAGTCGACAGCTGGAATCTTGATGTCGACGAAATATCGGGAATGCCCGGCTTCTCACCTGTCCACGCAGCCTACGACGACGCAATCAACGTCGTCGGAACCCTCCGCAGCGACACGCGCCGAGGGCGAACCCTGATTCTCAACGGACACATCGACGTTGTCCCCCCAGGGCCTCTCGAAATGTGGACCCACGATCCCTTCACACCCACCATCGACGGCGGGTGGATGTACGGTCGCGGTGTCGGTGACATGAAGGCTGGACTGACCACCAATCTGTATGCCCTCGAGGCCCTGCGAACGCTCGGGAAACGGCCCGCCGCCGACGTCTTCTACCAATCGGTAGTCGAGGAAGAATGCACCGGCAATGGTGCCCTCGCTTGTTTGCGCCGCGGGTATCGAGCGGACGCGGCACTAATCTCCGAGCCGTTCTCTGAATCCCTGGTCGCTGCCCAAGTCGGCGTGCTCTGGTTTCAAGTGCGCCTCAAAGGCCGCCCGACTCATGTCGCCTACGCAGGTTCTGGAGCCAACGCCATCGAAGCGGCAATCCCACTCATTGCCGCCCTGCACGAGATGGAACACGACCTGAACACCGCGGCTCGGCGCCACCACGCGTTTGCTGACGACGAACACGCCCTGGTCCTCAACATCGGCAAAATCCACGGAGGCGACTGGGCCAGCTCGGTACCTGCATGGTGCACCTTCGACGTTCGGATGGGCCTTTTCCCCGGCCAAAGCGTCGACGAATTGCGGGCCCGTATCGAATCCGTCATCCACGACGCGGCCCGTAAGCAACCCTTCCTGGCCGACAACGCCCCTGAGATCGTGTACGACGGCTTTGCTGCCGAGGGCTATGCTCTGAGCGACGACACGACCGCGAACGCAGTAAGCGCCCAGAACTTGCTCAAGTCAGCACACCGAGCTGCCACAGGGCAATCGTTGCGGCACACGGCGATCACCGCAACGACCGATGCACGTTTCTTCGGGCTCTACGCAGGCACCCCCGCGCTCGTGTACGGCCCCCACGCCGAGGCAATTCACGGCTTCGATGAACGGGTTGATCTCGAGTCGGTCCGCCGCGTCACCCATGCGACCGCGCTGTTCATCGCGTCCTGGTGCGGACTTGAAGACGACAAGGGCCACTCGTGAATACCACTGCCGTCTTTGACGTTACCGCTCAAGCCACGACCGGCGCCGCACACCGACGTGCTTTCAGCGAGGTACAACATCCGACACTCACCGCCCACACCGTCCGCGCCGCGACCTCGCCGACCGGAGCGGACGGGTATCGAGATGGGATGGCGCTGCATGGTCAGGCCTTGGCGAATGAGGAACGTCCATGAACACCGCCCTCGCTGAGGTCACTTTTCGTCGCGCTCGAAGAGAGGACTGCGGAGAGGGACTACGCGCACTCACGCTCCTCACCGAGTCGATCGGCGGCGTCATCTGAGAAAGATCGGGGCCGCCTCCCCAAGCACCCGCCCTGTAAGGCACAAATCCGAGGATCGATATGGACATCCCCCCGCCCAAAAAGACGCTCACCGAACCGACACCGGAGTCAACGATGACCCAAGTTCCCGGCGCGCCCCTCTTGCGCGCCTCAATCAACAGTCGCCAGATGAGCATGATCGCGATCGGCGGCGTCATCGGGGCTGGCCTTTTCGTCGGCAGCGGAAGTGTTGTCAATACCGCCGGACCAGCCGCGCTGGTTGCGTACACGGGGTGCGGTTTGTTGGTGGTTCTCATCATGAGAATGCTCGCCGAGTTGTCCGTTGCCTCGCCGACCACCGGATCGTTCGCCGCCTACGCCAGCCGAGAATTCGGTAGTTGGGCCGGCCAGACGATCGGGTGGCTGTACGCCTACTCGTGGTCAATCACGGTTGGTATCGAGGCCGTCATCGGCGGCGGTTTGGTGCACGAGCTTTGGCCGCAGGTCCCCGCCTGGTTGGCGGCTCTCGTGTGCATGGTGCTCCTGACGGGATGCAATCTGCTCACGGTGCGCGCCTACGGCGAGGTCGAGTTCTGGTTCTCCGCCATCAAGGTAGGCGCCATCTGCCTCTTCCTCGTCCTCGGAGTCGTTGCCATCGCTGGCTGGTTCCCAGGAGTCCCCGCGCCAGGTACCTCAAACTTGCTCGGAGACGGCGGTTTTGCGCCGCATGGATGGGCAGCCTTGTTGCCTGCGTTGCTGGTCGTGATGTTTTCGTACAACGGGACGGAAGTCGTGACAATTGCAGCAGGAGAAGCCGTCCGACCCGCCGAGGCGGTGCGTAAGGCCATGCGGTCGACCGTGCTGCGTATCCTGACCTTCTACATCGGCTCGGTGGCCGTGTTCGTCACGCTCATGCCCAGTGATGACGCCTCGATCACCCGCAGCCCGTATGCCGCTGTGCTCGAAAAACTCGGTATCCCCGGCGGCGCTCTGATCATGCAGTTCCTCGTTCTCGTTGCTGTGCTGTCCTGTTTGAACTCTGGCATCTACACCTCGTCGAGAATGCTGTTCGCGTTGAGTAGTAACGGTGAGGCCCCCGCCGCGCTCACCCGCACCTCGCGTCGAGGGGTGCCGGTGACGGCAATTCTCGCTGTATCTGCGGTGGGATTCACTACCGGTTTCGCGAACTACTTCTTCTCGACTTCGTCGCTTTTCGTGCTCCTGACCGGCACCACTGGTTCCATCGTGGTTCTTGTCTACCTGTGCATTGCCGCCACCCAGATCCGGAGCCGCTCGCGGGCACGTCGCGAGGGCATCGAGCTTCCGGTCCGGATGTGGGGGTTTCCGTACATCTCTTGGGCGGTGATTGTTCTGCTACTCGCATTCACCGCAATGCTCGCGGTCAACACGGACACTCGACCACCTCTTGTCCTGACCCTCATCGCAGCATCGGTGGCTATGGCCTTTGCAGTCGTACGCCAACGGCGAACTCCATCCCGAACGGACGCTGCCCGCACAGTTACTTCACAGCCGAGGCTGGCAGAGAACGAGGTGGCCCGAGATGGATGGAACTGACGGCCCCACATGCTGCCGCCACGCACCCTGCTTCACGTAGCCAAATCTGACGACACCTGCAGAATGCAGGACGAGCTTGGTGTCGACCAAGCAATCCGCGCCCGGGAAAGTACGACCGGAGATCCGACGTCACCAATCCCCGGTTCACCGATCCGTAGCGGCAGATCGCGGGACGTAGACACAAATCCCCTCCCAGGGTGCACGAGTCGACCACAACCAGGATGTGAGATGCCCCGATGCCCTGCTCACGACTTCTCACCGAGAGCACCTCTCAGGAGGATCAAGGGAAAGGCGAGTAGGTGCTCACAGACGGCACCTCGTTTGCAATGGCGGATGTGCTGACATTGTCGGAACAGCCGGTATCGCGCCTGCCCAGAGCAGGTCACAGATCCAGCAGGCAAACCCAAGCACTACCGGTGTACCGGCCTCCGAGCCAATGCATCTGCCCCGCACAGCTGTTGGGTAGCGCGAAGCCACCGCAGTGACACTGCACGCTCGTCGGACTGGAAGCCACAACGCACCCGGGTGGAAACCCAACAGTTGGCGCGGCATCACGGTCGGGAAGATCAGCCACGGAACGGGACCTTCGACAGGACAACTACGGCGGGGTCATGACCGTTGATACCTAACAACTCTCGTCCCGCCACCACCTGCAGCACGCTGATGAGGGGCAGGCCCGACTACCAGACGTTCGATCGTGATCGGCAGAACGTCCGATTGGTCCGATCGCAGATTGTCCACGATGCCCCGGGAGAAGCCCCGGGCCGACTCGGAATCGACGGCCGGCCGCCGTCGGAGTCGACGATCCGCCGCACCCTCGCCCGCGTCGACGCCGGGGTGGTGGACCAGGTCATCGGGGTGTGGGTCTGGTTGCGCACCAGCATGATCGACGGTCGCCGGCTGGTCGCGGTCGACGGCAAGACGTTGCGGGGTGCGAAGGACTCGGCCGGACATCTGACGCATCGTCTCGCGGCCCTCGATCAGGGGAGCGGGGTTGTGCATGGAAGTGACAGCACCCTAGAGGCATCACCTCGAAAGCCAAACTGTGATCACAAAAGCGATAGTAGTGTGATCGAAGAAAGTGTGTCATCATGATCACGGTTCTGTGCATCCAGGACGCCGAATCGTGCCCGGTCGAAGTGCTGCAACGGCGCGTCCCACTGCCGGCTAGCTGAAACTCACCGCGCCGATCGACGAAAAGACCGAATAGCTCGAACGAGGAGAGCGAAGACCATGCAGGAAACGTCTCAAGCGAAATCCCACCTGTTCTACCAATCTCACGGGCGGCGTCCGCGCGGGTCCCACGCGGCTGGGATATACATCTGGGACGGGGACGGAAACAGATACATCGACGGGTCCAGTGGCGCGATGGTGGTCAACATCGGGCATTCGAACCCCAACGTGATCGCTGCAATGAAGAATCAGCTCGATCACGCTACGTTCCTCTATCGCACGCATTTCGAGAACGAACCAGCCGAGCAACTGGCCGCCGACCTGGTGCAGCGGATGCCCGGCGACCTCGACAAGGTCTTCTTCGTCTCCGGTGGCTCCGAGGCCACCGAATCTGCGCTCAAACTGGCCAGACAGTGGGCCGTTGCGACAGGCCAGAGCAACCGGTGGAAGGTAATCTCACGTTTCCCCTCATACCACGGATCCACGCTCGGAGCGCTCGCGGTAACCGGGTACGACTCCCTGACAACACCATTCGCACCAATGCTCCAAACCATGCCGAAGATTTCAGCCCCAACCGCATACTTGGACCGCGACGACCTCAGCTTCGAAGAGCGAGGCACCCGATATGCCAACCAGCTCGAGTCGATGATCCTCGACGAGGGGCCGGAGTCTGTGCTCGGCTTCATCATGGAGCCCGTCGGCGGTGCCTCGACCGGAGCCTTGGTCGCGCCGGACACCTACTACACCCGCGTGCGGGAAATCTGCGACCGCTATGGAATCCTTCTCATTCACGATGAGGTCATGAGCGGTGCCGGCCGCACCGGAAAGTACCTCGCGGGCGATCATTGGGCGTGTCGTCCCGACATCGTTGCGATGGCGAAGGGGCTCGGCGCCGGTTATGCACCGCTCGGTGCGATGATCGCGTCTGAGCGTCTGGTTTCGCCGATCATGGAATCGGGGGGCTTCGCCCACGGATACACCTACGCAGGCAACCCGCTCGCCTGCGCAGCTGGAGTGGCAGTCCTCTCCGAGATCGACCGATTGGACCTTGTCGCGAATGCGGCCAGCATGGGAACCCGTCTCAAAGACGGGCTCCGGATGTTGGCAACACGCTACCCCTTCATCGGGGATGTGCGTGGCAAAGGGCTGTTGCTGGCCGCGGAGTTTGTCAGCGACAGGGAAACCATGGAGCCTCTTCCGGCGCACTTGAACGCATACAGTCGCGTCGTCGAGCTCGCCTATGAACGAGGTCTCATCATCTACTCGCGGCGCACACGGGGAGGCGCCGCGGGTGACCACTTCCTGGTCTGCCCACCGATGATCGTTACTGCCAACGAGGTCGACGCGATCGTGAACATCATCGACGACACCCTCTTGGCACTAGCGAACGAGCTCCATCTTCCTGTCGAGACTGGAAGATAGCTCGCACCCATGAGCTCAGCGAAATCGGGCGGACCTCCCAGCGCCGCTCAACCTGACGGCGCCGAGATGCTGCCCAATGACGCTCGGGCCGCAACGTGGTACGGGCTTCGGTCCCGCTCGAAGCCTGAGCCCTGTCGGTTCATGAACTCGCAGCGACGCTGATGGGGTTCCCGAGACCGACGCATGCGTAACGCAGGCAATCGAAACCGGCTATCGACAGCCTTGCCTCGCGGGTAAAACCCGACCTTAGTCGACACAGCTATCGACCCCAGTGTGCTTGGAGGACAATCGCTTCGGCGTGGCGTCCCGAGCACTTGTTTTGGACGGGCAAGTGGATTCTCCACGACTCCGCCGACAACTTGAGAGGAGTTTTCATGCCTGAAGCCGTTATCGTCTCGATCGCCCGTTCGCCGATCGGTCGCGCCATGAAGGGTTCGCTGGTGGGAATGCGCCCGGACGACCTCGCCGCACAGATGATCCAGGCGGCCCTCGACAACGTGCCCGCGCTCGACCCGACCGACATCGATGACCTGATTCTGGGCTGTGGTCTGCCCGGCGGTGAGCAGGGATTCAACATAGGCCGCAACGTCGCGGTCCAGCTGGGCTACGACTTCATTCCCGGCACCACCATCACCCGGTACTGTGCGTCTTCGCTGCAGACCACCCGGATGGCGCTGCACGCGATCAAGGCAGGTGAGGGTGAGGTGTTCATCTCCGCCGGCGTCGAAACGGTCTCCCGGTTCGTCAACGGCAACTCCGATTCACTGACCGACACCCAGAATCCGCTGTACGCAGACGCGCAGGCCCACACCCAGAAGCTCGCCCAGGGCGGCCAGCAGTGGGCCGACCCACGGCAGGAGGGCCTGATCCCCGACCCCTACATCGCGATGGGCCAGACTGCGGAGAACGTAGCGCAGGTCACCGGCATCACCCGCGAGGAGCAGGACCGGTGGGCGGTGCGCTCGCAGAATCGCGCAGAGGAAGCGATCAACAAGGGCTTCTTCGCCCGCGAGATCACCCCAGTCATGTTGCCAGACGGCACCGTGGTCTCGAAGGACGACGGCCCCCGCGCCAGCACCACCTACGAGGCGGTCTCGCAGCTCAAACCGGTGTTCCGCCCGGACGGCACCGTCACCGCGGGCAATGCGTGCCCGCTCAACGACGGCGCCGCCGCGCTGGTGATCATGTCCGACGCCAAGGCGCAGGAACTGGGGTTGAACCCGTTGGCACGGATCGTATCCACCGGGGTATCCGGGCTATCGCCGGAGATCATGGGGCTGGGCCCGATCGAGGCGTCCAAGCGTGCTCTCACCCTTGCCGGGATGAGTATCTCCGACATCGACCTCGTCGAGATCAACGAGGCGTTCGCGGTCCAGGTGATCGGTTCGGCGCGGGAGTTGAACATCGACGAGGACAAGCTGAATGTGTCCGGCGGTGCCATCGCGTTGGGCCACCCGTTCGGTATGACCGGTGCTCGCATCACCGCGACGCTGCTGAACAACTTGACCAACCACGACAAGCAGTTCGGCCTCGAAACCATGTGTGTCGGAGGCGGGCAGGGTATGGCCATGGTCCTCGAACGATTGAGCTAGCTTCGATCCCTCCCCGAGGGATTCGTGCTGGGTTATGTCGAGGACGTGGTTGCGATACTCAAGGCCGTCGGCAAATTTTGGAGGAGGGTGGTGAGCGTCCGGCGCCGGGCGGCCCGCGTCCGCCAGGGACGCGCCTTCACCGCGGTCTGTCGAGGTGTGGTTGAAGGAACCGACGAAAAGTTGCGACACGTCATGACCACGGAGGAGCCCTTCTTCGAGAGCGTGCGATACTTCTCTCCTATGTTGGCGGTCAACGGGATTCGGCGAATTCGATTGATCCAGACACGTTGAGAACGGACGCCTACGTGAGCGGGAAGGCGCTTCGGCACTTCTATGTCGTTTCCCAGGTCGACCCGCCTCCGTCTGGCGGACGCGGGGTGGAGGTAGGGTCAGTCCAGCTTTACACCGCCGACACCAGTGTTTGGCGATATCTCACCGTGTGGCGGTCAGGCTGCCGGTGGCAGTACTGCTTGGTCTTAGTTGTCGTTCGTGCTGTCGCCGAAAGAGATCGAGGTGATGGTGCCGTCGCCGTTGCTGGTGGGGCGGTGACTGGGCCGGACGATAGCGGTGAGTTCGTAGTCGGCGATCGCCCTGTTGTCGTGGTAGGCGATCCTAGGGCATGCCTCCTATTCAGTGAGGGACTTCAACCAGGTACAGACCGCTGAGAGGACTACGCCCGCGCGGTAGGTGAGGGCGAGCTTGTCAGCCTCGGCCGTTCCCTCCAGCAGGAGCCTGAACAGCCACTCGGCGCCATCGGCATCGTCCTCGTCGTCATCCGGGACGTGAATCTCTCCACAGCTCCAGGCGGAGTCGGTGTCCTTGCGCCACAGGCATGCAGTTGCCCGCGGCAGCCCGTTGCCGGGTTGTTGGTCGGCTCGGCCGGCACCGCGTCGGCTGCTCACTTGTACTCGGGGGAGGGCTACCAGGGGATTTCGTTCGATCAGAACGAGTCTCGGGTTCCCCCGGATCTGGGCGCTGGTAACGCGTTCGATCGCGTTGTTCCCGAGGAGTGGATCGGTGTGGTCCTCGGTGAGGGGTCGATCTACGACACGGATCCGCGGTATGTGTATGCCACGACTCAGCAGTTGATCGACGAAGCCGTTGTTCGTGGGGAGACACATCCAGTTCGACGTGAACGACCCGGCGATCGGGGGTAGCCGTTTCGGCGTCATCCAGCAGTGGTGATTTGCTGCTGAACTGAGCCGTTCACTGCCCCTGCATCTGTCGTTTGGATGTGGGGGCAGTTTTGGCGGGAAAGGCGAGTGAACTGTGGGGGTCGGGATGGCCGTCGTGGCAGTGATTTCCGCATTCGTCGTGGACGGGCTGATACAGAGGAAGGACAGGCCCGAGGTTCATCGGAAGGTTCGGGCGATTCAGAACCTGAACTGGTGTCTGTGGACAGTGGGCTTCATGATCGTGGCTGTGGTGCACGGGCGCCTGGGATTGGCTGTGGGGATACTCATCGTCAGTGTGGTGGTGTACCTGAGGAATAGGGGCCAAGACCGGGACTGGTACGAACTGAAATTCAACGAGCGGTACTGAGGGACCGGACCGGGGCCGTAGGGGCGGTCCCGGTCGTCGATCGTGTTCGCGCGGCAATGCTCGGCCATTGTGTGCGTCGGCGACGTGGTTCGGCGGCTGCCGTATGCTAGGCCCTTCGGTCGGGTGTTTCTTGCCGGTTTGTGATCGCGTCGATGAGTCGAGTGAGTGTGGGTTGTGGTTGGTTCGGAAGAGATTATGCGGCAACCTGATCCGGATCCGGACGAGGATCCTTGGGTGAGTGGCCCTCCAGCGCCGGAGGTGATCGAGATCGCGCCGTACGATCCTTCTTGGCCGACGCGGTTCGATGAACTCGCGGCCACGATACGTACGGTCCTCGGCACGCGTGTTGTGGCGCTTGAACATGTGGGCTCGACCGCGGTGGAGGGGCTGGCAGCGAAGGATGTGATCGACATTGATCTCATCGTTGCTGATCCCTGTGATGAAGCGGACTACGCGCCCGCGCTCGAAGCGATCGGCTATGTACTCACCGTTCGCGAACCGTCCTTCTACCAGCACAGAATGTTCCGGTTGCCTAGTCCTCGTACGAATCTGCACGTCTTCGGTCCGGATTGCCCAGAACATATCCGCCACATCATGTTTCGTGATTGGCTTCGCACACACCCCGAAGACCGGGCGCGGTACGAGGACACGAAGCGACAAGCGCAGCCCGGCCGGCAGACGGTGATGGACTACAACCGGAGCAAAGGGGCGGTGATCGCCGACATCTACGAACGCATCTTCGCTGCTGCAGGCTTCAAGTAGATCACCTCAGTACGAACGGGCGGGCTGGGGCGTGGTCGAAGATCCAAAGACCTGGAGACCACTGTTGCCGCGATCATGCCGCCGCGCATCCGATTGCGGCCGCCGCTTGCGTGACCACCGAGCAGTTCGAGGGCTGCCCGTTCGATGGCGGTCGGGGCGCGAACATCTCGACTGATGGCTCGGCCAGGGTGGTGACTCTTGGCGACGCAACCACTCACCATCGATGAGCTCTTTCCCTACCTGCAGCCTTCGCGCTACGGAAATCCGCCTGTCACATCTGTCCATGATGTGACCTGACGCCAGTTTCTTAGGCGGGTCGGCCACGCACATCGAGCTGGATGTGCGAGCTCATCGGTGGGTGCCACGCGGCCTCAGTACGGGCAGTCACTCGGCGACGTTCCGTCCATCGTGCCGGCGTCTTGGAACTGTCTTCGCACGAGACGGCTGGCCAGCTCGACTTGTCATCCGACTCAGCGGCACAATGCATCGAACCGTGAACCGGGGCGTCTTCCGATGCGATGGGCTCCGGCGGCGTCGACGCCGTTCACGGTTCCTGAGTTCTCGGCTCGACATGCCGGGGCGACCCGTCTTCCCACGAGCCAGACAACTTGTCACACGGGCCGCAGAATTCGGGTATCCCCGCCTTTACGGGCAGCGCGTTCGTGGAGAATCTTCGGTGGTGACCTTCGCCCCTAGTCGACCGCCGATTGTCGGTGTGCTCTTGGAGATGAAGGGAGCGCTCGTGGGAACAAGCAAGAAGGTGCGCACAGGCCGGCAGGTTGCCCTCGTCATGCTCGCACTCGCCGGCGTGCTGGTCGCATGGCTGGTCTTGTTGCCGAGGTGGTTCAGGCGAAACCGGTCACTGTTGTTGAGCCGAGGGCCGTTCAGGCGGCTGTTGAGGGCGTACAACAACTGGGCTCTTCATATCTCTGGGACTCGACGGTCGTCGTGGGGGCTACTGACCCACTTGGGCCGGCGCAGCGGACGCACGTACCAGACGTCGCTGGGCACGCATCCCTTCGGCGACGGCTTGTTGTTGCCGTTGGGCTATGGCACTCGAACGGACTGGTACCGGAACGTGATGGCCGCCGAGGAATGCGCCGTTGCGTGGAAGGGGCGTACCTATCACTTGGGCCGGCCCGAACTCATCTCCGGTCCGGAGGCGATGGAGGCGTGGCCGATACGGGACCGAATCCTACTGCGACTAGCCGGAATCCACGACTTCGTGTGGCTGCACCACCTGGGGGAGTAGTCGGTCGGCTCACCCCGATGTGGACGCCTCGATAAATGAAACTGTCGTGATTCGCGTCGTCCGCGGACTTCGTGCCGAGCCTGCTGCCCTTCGATACCGATGCACGAGGCCGAAGCGCCACCAGGTCAGACACCCCGGGGCGATCTCCTAGGGTGATTCGAAGTAGCCATGCAGGTCTTCCCGCCGGAAAGCCATCTACTCGCGGGCGGAAGCCAGAACCGGGACGTCGGGGAAGTCCGGCAGGCCACTGACGTGGTCCCAGTGTGCGTGGGTGAGCAGGATTCCAGGCAGGCCGCCGAAGTCGTAGCTAGCAGCGCCCAATTGGTCGCGGACCTGGTCATACACATGAACCAACGAGGCATCGTGGCGAACCGTCGCTCGATGTCACCCCCAAAACCGGAATCCGACAGTGACATTGAAGTCCCCCAGCCATCAACCCCGATGGCTGGGGGCCTTCGACGTTTCCGGCCGAAACCGGGTGGCGCACCTGGACGCCACACCACCCGGCCCGTCGACGCGGTGCCCGGACCTCGTCGGGGGAATGGCCCGGGCACCGCAAATCCGACCGTAACGACGACAGCCGGATCCCGCGGCGACTGTTGCGCACCTCTCGAGAACGGATTTGACCGACACCCGTGAAATCGCAGCAGCGGGCGCGACCAGGCGGGGAACCCCCTGCAGCCACCGCCCGGCCGCTTCGCATCCGCCTATCGGAGGCGGCATGCCCCCTGCCGCTGCATGGCCCGCAGCGATCGTGACGTTAGCGAACGAGTGCCGCCTAGGTGGGAGAACACTTCCACCCCCGTGGATTTCATCCCTAGGTTCGCCCCTTCACGGCCGGGCCAAGTCGTTTCCGGGCCATGGCCAGTGACATCGATAAAGTGACCGTCCCCGTGTCCGCGCACCGTCTAGATGTTGCGGTTCATGAGGTTGATGACGCGGTAGGGAGACGTCGGTAGAAACGGGCGCGGGTCTCGATCGGCAGGATGAGAAGTGCGACCAACTCGTCCCGGCCAGAAAGAGACCCGCGTGTCCCACCGTAACGCCCCGCTCACCCCTGCGGGAAGGCTGCGGCTCGTCCGCCGCTGCGAGCACCGGCCGATCGCGCATGTCGCCGCCGAGGCCGGCATCTCCCGTCAGTGCCTGTCGAAGTGGGTGAACCGCTACCGGACCGGCGGTGAGGCCGGGTTGCTCGACCGGGCCTGCGTCCCGCACCACCAACCGGCCACCCTCGACCCGGCGTTGGTCGCCAAGATCGAGCGGTTGCGACGGGAACGGAAGTGGTCCGCCCGCCGCATCGCCGGCGAACTCGCCACCGACGGCCACCAAGTCTCGGTGTCGACCGTGGGGCGGTGGCTGGTGCGCCTGGGCATCAACCGGCGCCGATTCCTCGACCCGAACGGCGCCGACAACCGCAAGCCCGCGAACACCATCGTCGCCCGCTACCCCGGCCACATGGTCCACGTCGACATCAAGAAGGTCGGACGGATCCCCGACGGCGGTGGCTGGCGCGTGCACGGCCGCGGCAGCGACCACGCCAAGACGGTCGATCGCGGCAAGAAGCGCGGCACCCGCACCGGATACGTCTACCTGCACTCGATCGTCGACGGATTCTCCCGCCTCGCCTACACCGAAGCACTACCCGACGAAAAAGGTGTCACTGCAGTCGGTTTCATCAACCGCGCCAAGGTGTTCTTCGCCGCCCACGGCATCACCCGGTTCACCAGGGTGGTCACCGACAACGGTGCCTGCTACCGCTCGACGGTATTCGCCCGCACCCTCACCGGGATGCGGCACCAGTTCATCCGGCCCTACACCCCACGGCACAACGGGAAGGTCGAGCGCTACAACCGGATCCTCGCCGAGGAGTTCCTCTACGCCCGCGAATGGACCAGTGAGACGCAGCGGTCCCAGGCCCTGAGTGTCTGGAACATCCACTACAACTACCATCGACCCCACACTGCCGCCGGGAACCGGCCGCCAGCGACCCGACTCCACACCGGCGTCACCAACGTCATGACCTCATACACCTAGGCCTCTGCCGGACATGGTGATACGTTGGGTTGCCTAACCTAACTTTCGATTTTCTGCGGTGGAGGTTGGGTGGATAGCAAACTTCGTGAAGGAGTCTGGCGTGAATATGACGACGAGTGACCCACGGGCCACGTGCCGACACCATCTTCCGGACGCGCAGGCATCGGTAAGGGCCGCGCTGTCTCGACGCCATTTTTTGGCCGGAGCATCGACTCTGGCCGCGTTGAGTCTGTCCTCGTGTGCGCGGTCGGCGGTGGCAATCGACGATCAGCCCGAAGTCGGCCTCACTGTTTCGACACCTCTTGGAACCTACGACATCCCCCGGGAGCCGAACCGCGTGTTTGCAGTTGACTCGCGGACCGACTTTGAAACCGCTGTCGCGCTGGGTCTCTCAGTCGTTGCGACGAGCTTACGTGCACCAACCCCGTGGGTGCCGGCACCGGACGGCATCCAGATCCTCGATGGCCCGATCAACCTCGAACAGGTCATCAAGCTCGAGCCCGACCTTATTGTGTGCTCCGGAGTCGATGACGGAGAGTACTGGCCGACAACAGCCTTGAACAAGATCGCACCGGTCCTGCCGACCGATTTCCAACTGGGGTGGAAGAACGATCTCACCCGCACTGCCGACTGGCTCGGCCGACGTGATCGTGCCGAATCTTTGATCGCCGAGTACGACCAGAAGCTCGTCGAGGTTCGTCGCAGGCATGAATCGGTGATCGAACGGGCCCGGGTGGTGCATCTGCAATACGTTCCGAGTTCGGCATCCTTCATCGTAAATGCGAGAGGACGACTCCAGACTGAGATTCTCAGCGACATGGGTGGGCACCTGTTCGGCGACGAGCACGACGCTACGGCCGATGCGATGGTGTCCTTGGAGGTGATCGGACAATATGGCGGCGCTGACGGATTCCTTGTGCAGAACACCGACAGCACTTCAACCCTGGCTTCGATGAACAATCTTCCGATTTGGCGGGACCTACCTGCCGTCCGAGAGGGTCGAGTCGTCGAGACGCGGGGAAATGTGAACTACGGGGGTATCTACACCGCAGGTGAGGTCATTCGCAACTGGTCAGCTCTCTACGACACGATGTAGGCGCCGCGACGATCGGCTTCGGACCGCTCTGGCAGTGAGTCGACACGTTAGCCCGCCTTCCCGCAAATTCTTCGAATCGTCCGAGTGCGCCGAGTAGCCACCAGGGCTCGCGTACCTGAGCTCACGAACCAGGTCGGTCCGACTATCGCCCGACAGTGAAATAGCGTCTCGACCCCGCACCACTCCTTGGCGCGAGGACTCCCGCATCTTCCCGATGCTCGCCGACGCGAGTTGCGTCGAACGGGCGGCCCGGCCACTCACACGCGAGTGTTGGTCACGCTATGAGCGCTCAACCGAATTGGGGTCGCATTCTGTGGCGTCGTCGACGGCAGACACATCGTCACAGTTGATGAAGACGGCGCCGCGTTCTGAGCGAACAAGCGGCGTCGTCGCATGTATGGCGAATCCGCGGTGAGTAGCGTCGAACACGTCGCGTGCTCAGATAATCGAAAGCTCCCAGGACTGGCGGCGGCCCGCGGCAATCCCAAACGCAATATGCGCGGTGGGGTTGTGGGTGACGGGCGGCGTCGCGCGTCGGGGCAGACGCAGCGGCGCCGCCCCTCTCACATGTTGAGATCGTGGTGTCCTGAATCCCGGTTCCTCCTGACTGGCGAGTCATTTCCGGCGTCCTGCATTTTTCAATCCATACGATCGAGTCGATACGGTGCAAGCGGTTGCTTGTTCGCCTGAAATTCGCTCTGACCTGCGTAAATACTCGCCGGCACCGTGCCGCCCCGAGACCCGTCCAGCGGCTCCTCCAGAGCCCCTGTGGTCACGGACGGTCCTCCCTGCATGGACGCATGGTCGTGCGCAGTGAGGGCGGCAAGGGGCCGGCGCCGTCGCGCGCGGCCCGCTGGAGGGCGCAGGGTCCGCGGCCACACACTGTCATCTTGATCGCGAGGTAGAAGCCGTAGCCGCCGGTCAGGTACTGAATGGCTTGAATCATCATCACGGGGCTGCATGGTTCCTGAGGGGTTCTCCACCCCCCGGATCTCGCGCCCGTCCGCTCGCGGGGACATGCCATCACAGCTGGTAAACGCACACTTCTCGCCGCCCACGGCTGGGCTGACGTGCCGTGCGGGCGCGCGGCGTCGGTCTGCACTGTAGGAAGAAGGGCATGGCTTCGAGATTCGAGTGCGACGGGTGCGGGGTCGCTGCGTTCGACCTGCCTGACGTCATCGACCCAGACGATGTGTTCCTGGACGCCCCGGACGGCCGGGTGCTGTGCCAGGGCTGCATCATGCTCGCTCCGGGACCTGGTACGCGCCGATCCGCAATGGCCTACCACCGCAGCGCTGAGAGACGTACTGTCTCCGGCCATGACCACGACTCCAACGCCGAGCATTGAAGACTTGTACGACCTGCTCGGAGGAGCAGACGACCGCTGAGCTGACCAACGTTTCCGCCCAGGTCGCGCTATTCGCCGCGCTCATCGGTCTGGCCCCGGTTGCGGTCGTTTTCGGGATTCTCGGGCTGCACGAAGCCGCTCGTCGGCCACATGAGACCGGCAGCTGAATTTCCTTCGCCACCACGATGTTGGGGCTGATCGAACTCATTGTGGTGATCGTCCTCGCCATCCTTATGACGCGCTGAGTCCGTGCTTGGCAGCCGCGCTCCACGTGGCTCGATGAGCATGGCGACAGGGCGGGGTGCCGTCGAGGGGACGTGTCATCTGTGCAGGCCACGTGCAGGTTCTTGTCCTATCGCCGTTGACGATCACTCGGGAAGAGCGACAGTAGCCTCGTGGAGTGGAGACCGATCGCGCCGTCCTGTCCGCCCGCGTACGCCAAGCCCGCCTGCCCGCGCTTCCCCCGTTCGCCACCGGTGCGGCGGCGGCCATCGAACAAGCCGAGCCGACCTCGCCCTGACAGCCCACATCGGCACCCCCGCGCGGCATGAATTGCGGTAACGGCGCCCATCCCGTTGCGCTCGATGCACGGAATCTGCACCAGTCCACCAACGGGGTTCGGGTGAGCGCGTCCAGACGATCACGCTCAGGCGGCGCGTGACTTCGCGCTGGCAGTCTCGGCGTGCCGCGCCGACCGCGACCGCCACCAAGCCCGGCTCCGCGATGGCGCCGCTGCCCGGCATCTCCGCGAAGATTCGACACCGAACGGCTCCACCGCCTCGTCGAGGCTGCGCCGGTCCAGGACGATCCTTTCCCATCGGAGGCCGAATTCCGTTTCGACGTATCCGTTTACGACCCCGACCGCGACCTGTTCCCGCGCCTGGTTCTGGTGGTGCGGCATCTCGTCGCCGCCGGTGTGCTGCACGCCGAGGTCGACAGAGTTCGACCCCGCGGCGTGGCGGGGCATGTCAGCCGGAACGCGACGGCCGATTGTGGTCCTGAACGTCTGACTGAGAGTTCCGATCCCGACGATGAGGTCGCAGCGTGCGGTACCGCTTGGTCGATGCCACCGTCCATTCGCTGCTGCACACGGTCGGCGCCGACCACGAGCACGTAGTAGATCGTGACGCCGTACTTCTCGATGATCTGGAAGTGGCGGTGTTCGTCCGGCGAGTTGGGGGTGCCCTCGTAGACGACCTGCGTGACGAGGTGAACCGACAAGAAATGTACCGTCCGGTAGTTTGGCGGGTAGGTGTTTGCTAGCGGCGGTTGGCGTCGTGCTCATCTCTTCGGGAGGTGATCATGGCATAGCGCTTCGCAGATTGGCTGGAGGCATTGATCGGTACCAATGCTCGGCAATCTGAGCGCGAGTGCAGATCCAGACACCGTCGACTTCTTTCACGTACGCGATGAACCTTTGGAGTGCGCGAGCTCGGCCGGGGCGGCCGGCCATGCGTGGGTGGAGGCCGACGCTCATCATTCTCGGTGTCTGTGCGGACTCGGAGTACAGAACGTCGAATGTGTCGCGCATATGCTGCTCAAAGTCGGCACCGGTGGCGTATCCGGATGGGAGTGAGAAGCGGAAGTCGTTGACGTCGAGCGTGTATGGGATGATGAGCTGTGGTTTGTCGTTGACTAGCTGCCAGTGGGGGAGCTCGTCGTCATAGGCGTCGCTGTCGTACTTGAATCCTGCTGCGGCGGCGAGTTCTCGACTGTGGAGACTTCCGCGGCCGCTGTACCAACCTACTGGCGCTGTGCCGGTCAGTTCGGTGATGACCTCGATTGAGCGTTGGATGTGTTCCTTCTCGACGCTCGGATCAACGTCGATGTAGTTCTTCCAACGCCAGTGGTGACTGGCGACTTCGTGTCCGGCCGTGGCGAAGGCTCGTCCGACGCGAGGGTTCAGCGCTAGCGCGTGGCCGACAGCGAAGACAGTGACAGGGATCTGTGCCTGTTCGAAAATCCGAAGAAGTCTCCATACCCCCACTCGCGCCCCGTAGTCGTAGACGGATTCGGCATTGACGTCGCGTTGACGAAATAGTGGAGTGGTAGCCGGAATCTCGTGAATATAGTTCTCCGACTGGGTATCTCCGTTCAGTAGTGTGTTTTCGGCTCCTTCTTCGTAGTTGAGCACGAAGTTGAGCGCGAGCCGGGCCCCGTTTGGCCAGCACTGTTCCGGAGGCGTGTCGGCGTAGCCGCGGAGGTCTCGAGGGTAGGGATGCTGGCCCATGTCAACGATGTTCATCTGCACTCACCGCGCCAAGTCTGGAAGCGCACGCAAGCGTGCTTGCGCAAGCTCGTCGTGTGTCATCAGGCCGCGTGCAAGAACGAGCTGCTCGATGGGCTGGCGCGTCGCCACCGCTTCGGAAGCGACTTTGGCGGCATCGGCGTAACCAATCCAGGGAGTCAGAGCGGTGACGAACGAAGCGGACGATCGAAGCTGTTCCGCCAGGAAGCTCGTGTTTGCCGTAATACCGGTGACACAGCGATCGGCCAGAACTTCCGCGGCCGCGGTCAGATGTCGTATTCCGTCGAACAGACTGAGGGCAATGACCGGTTCGAACGCATTGAGTTGAAGCTGACCCGCCTCAGCGGCAATGGTGATAGTCATGTCATTGCCGATGATCTCGAAAGCAACCTGGTTGACGACCTCCGGGATAACGGGATTGACCTTCCCCGGCATGATGCTCGATCCAGCTTGCATCGGCGGAAGGTTGATCTCCGCGAAACCGTGCTGGGGTCCCGACGAGAGCAGACGAAGGTCGTTGGAGATCTTCGACAGCTTCACCGCAGCTCGCTTGATGGTCGCCGAGACCTGAACAAAGACTCCAGTGTCCTGGGTGGCCTCGATGAGATCGTCTGCTGGCGTGACATTCCGACCCGAGACCGCGGCCAAGTGTTCGGCCGCCAAGTGTACGTACTGCGGGTGCGTGTTCAGGCCCGTTCCGATGGCAGTGCCACCCAGGTTGATCTCGGCGAGAAGCCTTTGCAGGTCCGCGAACCGAGGGATTTCTTCTCGGAGGGTTGCGACGTATGCGCCGAATTCCTGTCCGAGAGTCATGGGTACAGCGTCCTGAAGCTGAGTACGTCCGACTTTTCCGATGGTTCGGAACTCCGCAGCTTTGCCGTCGAATGCCGCGATCAGACGATCGAAGGAGTCACTGAGCTCCGTGAGCTGGTGGCGTAGAGCAAGTTTGAGGGCAGTGGGGTAGACGTCATTGGTGCTCTGACTGTGGTTGACGTCGTCGATGGGATGCAGGTGCTGGTAGTCGCCGCGTACCCGGCCGAGGTGTTCGAGTGCACGGTTCGCCACGACCTCGTTTGAGTTCATGTTTGTCGATGTTCCGGCGCCACCCTGCAGCACGTCTACGATGAACTGGTCGTGCAGCGCCCCTGCGGTAATTTCGGCGCAGGCGGTGATGATCGCGTCGGCCTTGGCCTCGTCAAGTTGGCCGAGATCGCGGTTTGCTGCGGCCGCCGCTGACTTCACCTGCGCGAGAGCGGAGAGGAGATGCGGATAGACAGAGAGCGTGCGTCCGGTGATGGGAAAGTTCGCGGCGGCTCGCATCGTGTGGATTCCGTAGTAGGCCGAGGCAGGCACTGCGAGGGATCCGAGGGAATCAGTCTCGATGCGTACGGCGTCTTCGGCGGGGGTAGCGCGCATGTAGGTCCTTGGTTCAGAGGTCGAGTGGATCAAGTGAGAGTTCGTTAAAGCGGGTGATCATGCGGTGGATGATCCGGTCTCGGGCTTGGTGGATGTGGGCGATGCTGGCGGCACGCGCGTCGGACGCGTCACGACGAGCCAAGGCGTCGATGATGGGGGCGTGATCGGCTGCGTTTGTCTGGCCATCGGATTCGCCGATGTTGGTGAACAGGATGCGTTGTATGTCTTGAAAGCTCTGCCGAAGCGCGGTGTGCAGTCTGCGATTGCCGCCTATTTCAGCGATCAGGAGGTGGAAGTCCTGGTTCGCCTTCATGAAGTGTTTGCGGCTTTCCGGATTGTCCGCGGTGATCTCGACAGCCGAGAGCCTGGTCAGTTGCTCGATGTGGTCGGCCGTCGTTCGCGGTGCGGCCAGTTCAGCTGCGGAGGATTCGAGAATCAGCCTCATCTGGAAGAGCTCATGAAAGTCGTTCAATGTCAGCTCGGTGACCGTGTAGCCCTTACGCGGCAGTACACGAATCAACCCGTCCTGCCTGAGCCTGCTCAGAGCTTCCCGCAGCGGTGAAGTACTGACCTCGAACCGCTCGACGAGGGCGGCTTCATTGAAGGCTTGTCCTGGCGCCATGTCACCGACAATGATGTCCTCGCGGATCAGACGATAGACACGCTCGGCCATGGACTCGTTGACTGCTGCCTCGGACACGGTTCCTCACTTCACTGATGTGCTTACAGGGTCGTTGGCGATCTTTACACCAATCGTCAGTACTCTTGGAAAACCCTCTTGACTTCGTTGGCTGCAAGGTCTGATGCCAAAGCCAGAAGCAACAGGACACGAGCCTGTGGGGCGGGAAGATCGCCGGCCGGGATCAACTGGTCCGTATCCGTGAACTCGCCGCCGGACTGAACACTGCCGAACGGCACCCGACTCGATCGAACGACAACGACCTTCTCTGCCGCCACAGCATCGGTCAGGGCCTGCTCGACCTTCGGATGCATGTTTCCGTTCCCGACTCCAGCGAAGACGATTCCTGCTGCTCCCTTGTCGATCGACGCGTGGACGAGATCACTGCTGTCGCCGGCGTAGCCGTACAACAGGTCTACGCGCGGGAGCAGAGGCATCGGCTCGATCGCAAATTCCGAGTTCGTGGTGTGGCGGTGCGCTACTGCGTCTGTCGGTGAAGTGGCGCGTCGGGACGTCCACCAGGTGCGGTGTTGGATGCTGTTCACGGCGTGAGTGTGGAGTTTCGAGAGTCCCCGCGCGGGGTGGATGACCCCGTCCATCGCAACAACCACGCCGAACGACCGACAGGTCATCTGTTGCGACGTCACCCACGACACTGCTGCCTCGAGATTGGCAGGCGCGTCAGAGTCTGATTGGTCGAGTGGACGCATCGCGCCCACAACCACGACAGGCTTGTCGGTGGGAAGGGACAGATGCAGAAAGTAGGAAAGTTCCTCCAGAGTGTCAGTTCCAGCAGTGACGATGACGCCGGTGACCACCGGGTCCGCAACCTTGTCCAAGATGTGGTTCCGGATGATGCGCCAGTCGTGTTCGGTCATGGCTTGTCCGGCCACTGAGCACGCGTCGTCGCCAATGAAGCGGATACCCGTGCTTGTGGCCAAACCAGTCCGAATCACGTCGTTCACGGAGTTTTGAGCAGCCTGATACCGGGTGCCGTCTCCGTGACTCCGTCCTGCGATCGTCCCGCCGGTTCCGATCACCGCAACGGTCGGGGTGATCACCCTTCGGTCCTGATGGTCGCTCGATCTCCGTCAATCAGGATCTTGGTTCCGAACGGCGCGGAGAGACGTTGGATTCGGTCGAAGACCGGGATCGCTGAGTCGTCGGTGAGCAGAGCGGGGAGCCCGACAGACCGTGGGCAGAACGTCGCGCGGAGTTCGATCTCGCGTACGGCGTGGGGTTCGAGAACGAACCTTGCCACAGTGGACCATTCATCGATATCGGCGAAGATGGCTGCTTGGGCCGGCGACGCTCCGGCCCAGTCCTGCTGTGCAATGTGATTGCCCAGGCTGTAGACGATCGGAACACCCTTGTACACCTCGATCGGACCGGGGCTGTGAGTGTGATTTCCGAGAAGAAGATCAGCACCGGCGTCGACAAGCGCGTGGGCGAGGGGACGCTGGTACTCGGCGAGTACCGCACCCCGTCCATAGCCCCAGTGGACACTGACCACCACGAGATCGACCTTGTCTCGTAGTTCGCCAATTTGTGCGGTCAGTCGAGCCAGGTCCTCGCCGCGTACCGCGCTGCGGACCTTGAGGGGCGCGCCCGGTTCGATCAGCATCATCAAGGGATGGAGATCGACCGATTGGTCCACTCGCAGTGGTGCGATTCCGGGTCGAGTTTCCGTCGCGCTGTAGTCCGGCGGCAGCAGACAGGACACCGCCAGCGTGGCAACCTCAAGCCCGCCGACCGTACGGATGACCGGCGCGATCGCTTCGCGGAACGTTAGACCTCCGCCCACGACGTCCACGCCAGCAGACGACAACGCGTCAAGTGTGTCGACGAACGCCTCCTCTCCGAAATCGCAGGTGTGGTTCGTCGCCACGGTCATGATGTCGAATGCGGCGCGTGCCAAGTCATCGGCAACAACCGGTGGCACGCGATAGGCGATCGGTGCGTCGGTTCGGTATCCCCTCGCCGAGAACTGGACTTCACAGGAGCCGAAGGAGGCATCCGAATCGCGTAGGTACGCGGCCGTACTCGCGTATCCGGAATCGACGATCCTCTCCTCCTCGTCCAACAGGCGTTCGCGGATCACAACGTCTCCCGCTGCTGTCAACACTGCCGACTTCACCATGGGGCAACCCTTCTGATGCATTACTGATGTCTGGACTACTACTTGTTCTAGCAGCACATCGATCGTATGGCAAGGTAGACAAGCGCCTAAAAATTACCCCTAAAGAGGGACTGATGTTTTGTTGGTGCATCAGTTACTGTGCTCAACGTCGCAGCGACTGACTACCATCGCCCCCACAGACGGAGCACCCTCATGACCGACACATCGACCCAATCCGCAACGCCTGCCGGCTCGTCGGACAGGCAAGAGCGGCTGGATGCGATCTACAGAAAGATCACCTGGCGGATTCTGCCGTTCATCATGGCGCTCTGGATCCTCGCCTGGATGGACCGTTCAAACATCAGCTTCGCGAAACTCGAGATGCAGGTCGACCTCGGTTTCAGCGCGGCGGTGTACGGACTCGGCGCGGGCATCTTCTACATCGGCTACCTGATTTTCGAAGTTCCCAGCAACCTCTATATGCAGAAGATCGGGGCCCGAAAGACGATCGCTCGCATCGTTATCGGGTGGGGCCTGGTGTGCGCGCTGACGTCCCTCGTGCAGTCACCGTGGCAGTTCTACCTGGTCCGGTTCTTTCTGGGAGCCTTCGAAGCCGGCTTCTATCCGGGCATCATCGTGTACTTGACCTTGTGGTTCCCAGCGCGCCGGCGCGCGAAGATCTTCGGGGTATTCATGTCAGCATCAGCCCTGTCTGGTGTTGTCGGCGGCCCGCTTGCAGCATTCCTCCTCACGCACTTCGACGGGGCCTTGGGACTGAGCGGCTGGCAGTGGATCTTCATCGGTGAAGGCCTCCCGACCGCGATCGCCGGCCTCTTCGTCCTCGTCTATCTCACCGACCACCCACACCAAGCCCGGTGGTTGTCCGACAGTGACAAGCAGCTGCTCATTGCGGACCTCGCCACCGACCTCGAAGCACATCCCGACCAGAAAGACTCCCTGCGCGACGCACTCCGTGACCGCCGTCTGTGGATCTTCACCGCGATCTACTTCTGCACCATCATCGGAAACGCGACGGTCGCCTTCTGGGGACCGACCGTGATCTCCACTCTCACTTCCTTCAGCATCACCACCATCGGCTGGATCATCTCGGCCATCTCCCTCTGCGGCGCGGCAGGTATGGTGCTGAACGGCGTGTGGTCGGACCGCAACGGAGATCCCCGCAAGTGCACCACCGCAGCGTTGGCCTTCGGTGCCGCTGCGTTCTTCGTCCTCGCGTTCGTGTGGACCTCGTCGCCGATCGTCTCTGTAATCGCCTTCGGCTGCGCGCTCGTCGGTGCATACAGCGCCCTGCCCACCTTCTGGCAGATTCCCAACATCGTCTACACAGGCACCGCCGCAGCCGGGGCTGTTGCGATCGTGAACTCTTTCGGCAACCTCGGAGGGTTCATAGCGCCCTACGCTCTCGGCCTCACTGAGACGAAGACCGGCACGGTCACCTGGGGGATCATGGGGGTAGGTGCAGTCATGGTCGTCGCTGCACTCCTGGTCATCTCGCGGTTGCCGAAGGTCAACACCAAGAAGACCGTCGAGGTGCTCTCATGACTACTACCACCGGGATTCTCGATGCCGTCGAAGGCATCCAAGACACCTTCATAACTCTGCGCCGTGATCTCCACCGCCATCCCGAGCTTGCGTATGACGAGGTACGAACTGCCGCCCTCGTTCGCTCCCAATTGGCTGACATGGGCATACCAATCGTTGCGGAACTCGCCACAACAGGCCTGGTAGCGGCGATCCAGTCAGGATCGGGTACGAGATCCATCGGCCTTCGCGCGGACATGGACGCCCTCGCCATCGACGAACAGACCAATCTCGCCCACGCCAGCACCGTCGAGGGCGTGATGCATGCCTGCGGCCATGACGGGCATGTGGCCATGCTCCTCGCGGCCGCGAACCACTTGGCCACTACACGGAATTTCGACGGCACCGTCTACTTGATATTCCAGCCCGCCGAAGAAGGCGGGGGCGGCGCCAAGGTCATGGTCGATCAGGGTCTATTCGATCAGTTCCCTATGGATGAGATCTATGCCCTACATAGCTGGCCGGCCCTGAGGACAGGCACGATTGCCGTCTCCCCTGGGCCGGTGATGGCATCGACGAACGACTTCGAAATCACCCTCCACGGCCCCGGTGGACATGCCGCCTTCCCACATCTCAGCGCTGATCTGATCGGCCTCGCAGCCACAATAGTCACGCATCTCAGGTCACTGACCACGAGCACTCTGCCTCCCGGCACCGAGTCGACACTGGCCGTAACCTCCGTCAATGGCGGAACCGCGATCAACGCCTTCCCCACGTCAGTCTCCATCCGCGGAACGCTTCGAGCATTCTCCGACCAAATCGTCGACACGATCGAGCGTCACATGCGCGAACCTATCGATTTGATGGCCCGCGCGGCCGGAGCAACCGCCACCGTCACGCTCAACCGGATCTACCCGCCCACAATCAACTCGCCGAAACCCGCGAGACGAGCAGAAGAAGTCGCAACCACCCTTGTCGGCGCCGAACGGGTAGTCACACAAACGCCGGCAATGACATCCGAAGACTTCTCCTTCATGCTCGCCGAGGCCCCCGGAGCCTACGTCTTCATTGGAACCGGAAGCGAAGATCGCGTAGCCCCACTGCATTCCCCGCTGTTCGACTTCGACGACGACGCACTCCCCGTCGGTGCCGGTCTGCTCATTGGACTCGCTGAGGCGTCACTAGCGGCTCGCTAGTCCGCCGAAACCGCAAAAGCCGGTGCGAGTCTCGACAGTCCGCTGTCGGCGTCCCGCAAAGATTCGACGAGCACGGTGGGTGTGGTGTGAGGGCGGGCCCGTGACACACGGGCCCGCCCGCGGCCGATCTCTCACACCTAAGAAGCTGACAGCATCGGCACGTTCGATGCCATGTCACAGCCGCGGCCGGATAGTTGAATCGACGCGATCGCCGATCTACACCTACCTGAATCAATCCACCTGTGTAGCAACTAACTATCAGAAGGAACCTGAGATGCGGTCACCAGCCGTCGTCCGATCCAATATTGAACTAGCACGAACCTGGTTGCTGACAGCTGCCTCTGATTCGGCCGCCATCACCGCTGCCAGCACCTGCGGTGCGGACGCAGTGGTACTCGACCTCGAAGACGGAGTCCCGCTCCGCGACAAGCCCGCTGCCCGCGCCCTCACATCCCGATGGCTCGGTGACGGAAACACCGGATGGGTGCGCATCAACGACGCAACGACGACAGACTGGGCCCGAGATTTGGAGATGCTCGCCGATATCAACAGAGTGGAAGGTGTCATGCTGGCCAAGGCGGAGAGTGCCGATCAAGTCGCTGCCACCGCCGAACACATACCTGCCGGAACTCCTGTCGTGGCGCTGATCGAGTCAGCCATCGGGCTCGAGGAAGCACGTTCGATCGCTCGAGTCGACGCAACAGTGCGGCTTGCATTCGGCAGCGGCGATTTCCGCCGTGACACGGGCACGGCGGTCGACCCCGTGTCGATGGCGTATGCACGATCGCGCCTAGTGGTCGCCAGTCGGGCAGAACGGATTGCACCACCCATCGACGGTCCCACGCTCGTGGAGTCCGAAGCCGCGCTACGCGCAGGGACCGCGGTCGGCGCTGCCGCGGGGATGACAGGCAAACTAGTTCTACGACCAGACCACGTCGGGACCATCAACGCTGCACTTTCGCCAACCGAACACGACATCGAATGGGCAGAGAAGGTCATCGGTGAACTCGGACCTGACGGTGCACACGTGACGCGCGGCAGCGATCGACCGAAATTGGCTCGGGCGCTGCAGATCCGACACCTCGTGGCAGTGTTCCGACTCGACAACAGCTAGGTATACCCGGCCAGGACGTTGGTAGCGGGCGTGACGGCTTGATGTGAAGAGAACCTCCGAGTGGGGTGTGGCTTGTCTAAGGCCCACATCCGCTCGGAGGTGGCTCATGGTCCAGCGCCCTCCTCGGCAGGGATCCTCTCCGCTTCCCGCGATAGTGCTGCCTCGCGACGCGCCGTTCACGCATGCGTAGCTCGACGATCCGCGTCTCGACATCGGTCGCGGTCCGGGTCGGCAACGTGTGCGGGCGGGAGGCCGGTCCGATTGCGATCGACTATCAGGTCTGGCTGCAGCCACACGGCCCCGACTATCGGCTCGAGATCCACACCGCGCACGACCGCACGTCCGCGGACGTGCGGAGCAGCATCAAGCTCATCGACCCATCCGTGGAGCGCATCGTGGCATCCAGCCGTTCACACAGCGCGATCAGGTCATCCCGCAAGGATCCGGTATCGATCCGAGTGGCAGCGGTATGCGATGCAGGGCCGGCCTTGATCGCAGCGACAACCATGTCGCGCTTTGTTTCCCATCGCCGGTATAACGTCGCTTTCGACGCTTGGGCGCGGCGGGTGACCGCTTCGAAACTTAAGCGGTCGTATCCCTACTCGCCTAGGAGTTCGAGTACACACGCGAGAATTTCCGCCTCGCGTGACTGATCGCGTGGCCCCCCTCGGCGCGCTAGCCGCGGGGTCAGCGGCCTCCACATTACGCAACGACACGTTCCGTACCGTATCGGGACTCCGCGCCGGATCGCAGGAATTCGGCCCGCCACTCGAGCGGGGCGGGCCGAATCCTGCGTTCCGCGGGGTGATCCGGTTACCCGCGCGTCTCGGTTTCAGTTCCGCTGTTCGTCGTGGTCGATCAGTTCGATCGACAGCTTCCGCATCTCGACCTTGCGGATCTTGCCGGTGACGGTCATCGGGAACTCGTCCACCAGATGCACATACCGCGGGATCTTGTAGTGGGCCAGCTTTCCGGTGCAGAACGCGCGCAACGACGCGGCGTCGAGAGGTTGGGCACCCTCCCGCATCCGGATCCACGCCATCAGTTCCTCCCCGTACTTCGGGTCGGGGACACCGATGACCTGGGCGTCGAGGACGTCGGGGTGGGTGTAGAGGAATTCCTCGATCTCGCGTGGGTAGACGTTCTCACCACCGCGGATCACCATGTCCTTGATCCGGCCGGTGATCGCGACGTAGCCGTCGGTGTCCATCACCCCGATGTCGCCGGTGTGCATCCACCGCGCGGAGTCGATCGCCTCGGCGGTCTTGTCCGGGTTGTCCCAGTAGCCGAGCATCACCGAGTACCCGCGGGTGCACAACTCACCGGGTTCGCCGCGCGGCACCGTCAGCCCGGTTGCGGGGTCGACGATCTTCACCTCGAGATGCGGGCCGACGCGGCCCACCGTGGACACGCGTTGGTCGATGGTGTCGTCGCGGCGGGTCTGCAACGACACCGGCGAGGTCTCGGTCATGCCGTAACAGATGGACACCTCGCTCATGCCCATCCGCTCGATGACCTGCTTCATCACTTCCACCGGGCACGGCGAGCCGGCCATGATCCCGGTCCGCAGGCTCGACAGGTCGTAGGTGTCGAAGTTCGGGTCGGCGAGTTCGGCGATGAACATCGTCGGCACCCCGTACAGCGACGTGCAGCGTTCGGCCTGCACCGCCGCCAACGTTGCCGCCGGATCGAACGATAGACCGGGAATCACCATCGCGGCCCCGTGGCTGGTGCACGCGAGGTTACCCATCACCATGCCGAAGCAGTGGTAGAACGGCACCGGGAGGCACACCCGGTCCTGTTCGGTGTACCCGCACAACTCGCCGACGAAATAGCCGTTGTTGAGGATGTTGTGGTGACTGAGCGTCGCACCCTTCGGGAAACCCGTTGTCCCCGAAGTGTACTGGATGTTGATCGGATCGTCGGCGGAGAGCGCCGCCTGCGCTCGGGCAAGCACGTCACGGCCGTCGCCGAGGGCCCGGCGCCCGTTCTCGAAGAGCTCGTCCCACTCCGCGTCGCCGAGCAGCACGACGTGCTCGAGCGCGGCGCACTCCGGCCGCACCTGCTCGATCATGGCGCCGTAGTCCGACGTCTTGAACGACGGCGCCGCGATCAGCATCCGGATCCCGGCCTGGTCGAGCACGTACTGCAACTCGTGCGACCGGTAGGCGGGATTGATGTTGACCAGGATCGCGCCGATCTTCGCCGTCGCGTACTGCACCATCGTCCACTCCGCGCAGTTCGGTGCCCAGATCCCGACCCGATCGCCCTTGCCGATCCCGATGCCGAGCAGCCCGGCCGCGACCGCATCCACGTCCGCGGCCAACTCGCGGTAGGTCCACCGGCGTCCCGAACCCCGATCGATCAACGCATCCCGGTCGCCGTGCGCGGCGACCGCCCGATCGAAGTTGTCACCGATCGTGTCGCCCAGCATGGGGAGCCGGCTGGTGGCGGAGGTGTAGCTGGGCTGAGTCAGCGCCCCAGTGTTTGTCATGCTTCGAGTACTCCTCGGTAAAGGTTGAAGCGACGGCAACCGCCGTCAGCTGTTGCCTGCCCACCGGGCCAGAATCGCCTCGACGTCGTCATCCCCCGGTGGCGCGATGTGCCGCGATCCCGGAAAGTCATGCGCCGGAGGGGTATATGTGCCGCGCTCGACGAGGAGTCGGATGTTGCCCCGATAGATCTCGTCGGCAGCCGCGTGTCGGACCGGTTCCTGCTCAAGCCACAGATTGGCCGGATGGATCGGCCGGTCGTACATCCGACGGAACAGTTCGGTGCGGACGTCCTTGAGCCAGTTCGAGTTCAGATTCATCATCCGGAACTGGCGCAGCGCCTCGATGTCGATCATCCCCGCGACCACGCTGTTGGCGCCGGACACGGTGTGCCCGATCACCGTGCCGAGGTAGTCGACGACGTGCGAGTTGCCACCGCCGACATCGAACGGGTGCTCGACATCCGGAGTCGTGTACACCGGCCCCACATTCGGACACAGCATGTAGACCCCGTTGAACTGGGCGTGCGCCCGGTTCTGGAGCAGCCACGTTCCGCCTGGTTCGGAGCCCAGCTGGGTCATCGGCACGGCCTCGCTGGGCCGGTACACCACCTCGGCCCCGTTGAAGGCGAGGGCGCGCACCGCCTCCGGGTATTCACCGTCGCTGCAGCAGATGGTGCCGACGTTCCCGATGTCCGGCGTGCGCAGGACCGGGTAGAACGCGTCGATCCCGTCCCCGAAGAGCTCGACCCAGCGGTCGTAGACGTCGTGCGGGGTGCACGAGTGTTCGCGGCACCACACGTGATTCTTCGCGGCTCTGTGCACGATCTCGCCCTGCGGCGAGATCACCACCATCATGTTGAAGAACCGGTCGTCGACGATCTCGGGCCAGCGGGCCTTGCACTGGACGACGATGTACGTCTCGTACAGCCGGGCGAGGTCGGCGAGCCGATCGGTTTCCGGGCCGGGGATGTCGATGAAGAGCTCGCGTGAACTACGGGCGTGTGGGAGGTCAAAGACCTCGTCGGTGAACCCGGTGAGCGCACCCTCCGCCAGCGCGATGAGCTTGACCGGCAGATTGATCCCTACGATGGACACGGCTCCGTGGATGGCCTCCTCGATGGTGTCGAGGTTGCGGGCGATGTGTTTGCGGGAGCCGATACCGCGCACGATCGTCGACAGCCCGACTGCCATGTACGGCGCGATCGGAGCCGACCGCCCCGCAGGAGCGGTCTCGGTCATTCGGTACCACACCACTCGATCGCCGTGAATGCGTATGATTGTGCAGCACAGATGATCTCGTCCACCGAGCAGCGCTCGTCGACGGCATGCGCCATGCTGAGGCTGCCCGGCCCGAGGCCGACAGTGGGGATACCGGCGCGTGACAGCCAGGTCAGATCGGTCGCTGACGGGAACGGCATCACATCGGGTGGCCCGTCGAGTCGCGTGTGCGTGGTCGCCCGGGTGCGGGCGCCAGCGACGGTCAAGCAGAACGGGTGGTCCCCGTCGGTGCGACCACCCGGGTAATGCATCTGCCAGGTGATCGCCGGGGGATGGGCCCGCATCCACGGATCCCGCTCAGCCGCGCCCGCCACCGCCCTCTCGATCTCGCCCTGGATGTCGGACAGTTCGGCCGCGGGCGGGTAGAACACCGCGTACTCGAGGGCCATCTCGTCCGGGATGAAGGCGACGTTGCGACTACCGCCCGCGCCACCGTCGACCACGTCGAGTCCGATGGTGAACTGACCGGGCGTGAATAGCGGATCGATCTTGGTGCTCACCCAGTCGGACTCCAGCCGGCGCAACGCCTCATGCACCGCAAGGCCCGAGTCGATGGCGCTCGCGGCCACCGGCTGATCGCTGCGCTCGGCGAGCATCCGCGAACGCATCGATGCGTGTGCCGCCTTCCCCGTCACGTCGACACGGAAGACGAGGACTCCCGGAGTGGCCGGCATGACCGTCAGGGGTCGAGCGGCGCCGGTCGGCTCCGCCACGATCGCGGCGTCGCCGAGGTAGCCGCGCGCGAGGACGGCGGAGGTGCCCATGTGGTGCTCGAGGTTCTCCTCGCCGGCCACCGCCTGCAGGATCAGGTCGCCGCGCAGCCGGATGCCCGACTCCCGTAGCGCACGGGCGGCGAAGGCCTGGGCCACCAGCCCGCTCTTCATGTCCACCGAGCCGCGGCCCCACAGGTGGTCGTCGGCGACGACGGCGGTGAAGGGGTCGTAGGTCCACGCATCGACGTTGTCGGCGGGCACCACGTCGACATGCCCGTTGAAGACCAGTGAGCGGCCGCCGCCGCTGCCCGCGACCACACCGACGGCATTGTCACGGCCCGGGGCCTCGCCGAACAGCTCCACCTCGGCCCCAGCCTCGCGGTAGACGCTGGCGAGGAGCTGCGACACCTCGGTCTCGCCGCCGACCAGATCGTCGTAGTCCTGGTCCGCGTAGGTCGGGTTGACGCTGCGGATGCCGATGGCAGTGGAGAGCGTGGCCAGGAGTTCGTCGCGCAGATCGTCGATCCGGGCGCCGACCCGGTCGGCTGCCGTGTCGTTCATGTCGTTCACCTTGTTCATGGCGTCACCACCGTCGATTGGTCGGAGGGGGCGGCGAGGTCGCCGCTGTCATGCACGGTGCGTCCACCGAGCAGTGTCCGGAGCACCTTCGTGTCCGCGAGATCGTCTATGTCGCAGCGCAATGGGTCGCGGTCGACGATGAGGACGTCGGCCTGACTACCGGGGGAAAGCGAGCCCACATCCGACCATCCGATGACCTTCGCGGCGCCGGTGGTCCACATGGACAGCGCCTCGGCGCGGGTCAGCACCTGATCCGGCCCGTCGTTGCGGTGATCGCAACCGGCGAAGCGGTGAGTCTGCGCGAGTTCGATCTGCTCCCAAGGGTTCTTGGGCCCCCAGTCGGTACCGCCGCCGAGGTCGAGGCCGGCGTCGACCAGCCGCTTGAGCGGTTCGAGGTCGCGCCAGACCTGCTCGCCCATCCGCTCGCCGTACATCTTGCCCTTGCCCCAGGCAAACCCGGCCGAGGTCGTGACCTGGAAGCCGAGATCGGCATACCGCCGCACCTGAGCGGGGGTGATTGTGATGGCATGCTGCAGGACCCAGTTCCGGTCGCGGAAGTCGTGCTCACGCGCTACCCGCTCGGCGATGTCGAGGAACTCGTCGTGCTCGCGGAACGCACCCATACACATGTTCGCGCGGATCCGGTGCTCTGCACAGAACCGGACGAATGCCTCCTCCTTCTCCGTCGAGAGGAACCGGACGCCGCGGGTCTGTCGCCCGAACGGATTCATATGCGCCTGGTAGGTGGCGAAGTAGCCGGAGAAGCACGGCCCGCCCGGGCTCATCGTCAACCCGTTGATGCGAAGCATGTCGTCGTCGAGGTCCATGGCATCACGAGCGAAATCTCCTAGACGCTCGGTGAATTCGTCGATGGTCAGCGGATCGAACGGATAGAAGATGACCGATTCGACGTCGAAGGTCGCCATGACGCGCAGGGTGAGCGCGTTGCTCGCCCGCAGGTGGCGGTAGAGGGCGATGTGCTCCGGTTCCATAGCGTGACCCTCGTAGGCCGTCGTCACGCCCTGAGCTGTGAACCGTGCCATTTCGGCCAACGTTCCGGCCGCGGCGTTCTCGAGGTTCGGCGGCGGCAGCTTCATCAGGATCTGACCCCAGAACGGGTCGTAGGTGTAGTAGTTGGTCACCGGGCCCCTCAGGATTCCAGTGAGTTCACCTGTCTCGTCCTTCTCCAGGTCCACATCGCACACCCGGTCGGGGATGAAGGCCGTCAGTCCCACCGCGCGCAGGCCGGCGCTGTTGAACGCCACCACGTTCGGCATCTTCGGCGCCCACGCCTGGATCATGACCGGATGCGCGTCGGTCGAGCGATCGAGGGTCCACCGGTCCGGGAGCCGCCGTTCGAGCAGATCCTGCTCCGAGCGACGGATGAAATAGTGCGGTTCACCGACCGGGGTACACATGATCCACTCGCCGGGCGGTGTGATCGCGGCCCTGGCCCGGATCCGTTCGACGATGTCAGCGTGGTCGACGGCATCGGTGAGGTCGACGAGCCCGCCGGCGAGGGTGCCGAAGTGCATCACGTGCGGATGCGTGTCGATCAGGCCCGGCATCACGGTGCCGCCCTCGGCATCGATGCGCTGTGCGCCCGGACCGGCGAGGCTCGTCATCTCGTCGGTGCTTCCCGCCGCGAGTATGCGGCCGTCCGACAGCACCAACGCCTCTGCCTCCGGAACCGCGGGGTCGAATGTGAGCACTCGCCCACCGCTGACAATCGTGTTGGTCATCGCTTCCTCCGCTCCTGACCGGTCCACCCGATCTGGCACCTGAAGCTATGCCGCAGGTCACACCCCGACATCAACCCAACGGATGAGATCCGCTCGGGGATTTCAACCGCGACAGGGTCTGGCCGGAAGCGGCGAACCGCACTAGGGTCTGTGGACCATGCAGCCGCGGTCCGACATCGACGACCTTGCCCAGTACAAGTCCGAGGCGATGGGGTTTCTGGCCGGGTTGGTGCCGATTTCGGGGATCGTCTTCTACTCGGTCGATACCAACCTGAACCCGGTCGATCATGCGTTCCATCGGATCGAATCGGACCGGAACGTGCGCTACACCGAGTTCTTTCACCGGCTCGACCCGTTCCACCCCCGCCGGTTCGCCGCGACCGGCAAATCCCTTGTGAGCGTGCGCGATCTCCACCAGCGCTACCACGGGGGCGAATACCACCGCCGATTCATGGCTCCACTCGGCCTGGACTTCGAGGCCGAGCTGTACCTGTACCGGGCCGGGCAGATGGTCGGCGGCATCTCCCTGCACCGCTCGTCCGAGCTGGGCGACTTCACGACTCACGAGCTGGGGCTACTCGGCAATGCCCGCCCCTTCCTCCAACACACCTTCACTACCGGGCGGTCCTTCGAGGCGGCGCGGCGAGTCGACGAATGGGGTCTCACGCAACGCGAACGCGACGTGCTTCGTCTCATCCGCAAGGGAGCGGCGAACGCCGAGATCGGCCGCACGCTCTACATCAGCGTGCCGACCGTGAAGACCCACCTGCAACACATCTACGACAAGTCGGGGCTGAGGTCCCGAGCTCAACTCATCGCACAGCTCGGCACGACCGGCTGATCCACCCACCGCCCGGTTAAGTCCGATTGGGTGGGCGACCGCGCATGCTCGTGGGCCGCAAGAACGGTGACCTGATTGCAGGCATCCGAGCCGACGAAGTGCTCGAGTGGCAGCCCACCGAGATCACGTGGCGGGTGCACCGCACCACCGGGCCGCACATCCTGCCGTGGCACGAGCTGCGCACCTTCGGGCCAATCCTGCGGTTCGACCACCACCCGGTCCCGCGCGACGAGCATCCCGACTACGGCATCTGGTACGGCGCATCCAGCCCCCGCGGCGCGCTCGCTGAAGCCTTCCAGTCGGCGCGGATCATCGACCGCCACCGCGGTGACCCCTACCTGACCGGACTCCGGTTCACCCGTCCACTCCGGCTGCTCGATGTCTCCGGAATTGGGGGAGCGGCCTGGGTCACCCGGGTCGGCGGCAACCACGCCCTCGATTCCGCTCCGCACGGCCGCTCGCAGCACTGGGCACGAACCATCCACCGCGCCCACCCCGACGTCGAGGGGACGCGACTGGCGCCTTGGGGTTCTGGCAGCCGTTACGAGAAGTGTTCTCCGACACCCGTGAGTAGCGTTTGCTGGTTCCACAAACGGGCGAATGTCTTTGCTGCGCTACCGAAGGCGGCGCATCCGGGAGGTTGTCGACGGTGAAGAAATCTATCGCAGTGGAGTTCGACATGGAGGGCCTTACCCTGAACGATCTTCGGTGACCGGAAGGTTGGCGCTCCTGCACCGGGTGCGGGTCAAGGGGGAGCCCTTTCCGGATCTTGTGACCAACCAGTTTGGGTCGTGTGTGCTGCTGTGCCGCACACGAAACCGGACACTACCGACATACCCGACCAGCCTAGTCGTTAGGCTTTCGGCCATGATCAACAGCACGCGCCGCGCGGTGACGTTCACGATCGTGGCGCGCGAGGACACCCACACGGTTGAACTCGAGGACCGCGCCGACCGGGTGTGGGACCGCAGATTCGCCGACAGCGGCTGCACAGGCCGCCGTACGCGTCCCGCGACTCGTCTCGAGCGAACCTCACCCGACCATGCTCCGGCATGTCACCCACACCTACGAAGGCGTCATGTGGGTTTGACGACCCTCACACGCGGTCCGCTGGCGCACTGGCCGGTCACTGCGCAGACGAGACAGCCCCGCCTGGTCCAGTGACTGCCGGGCGGGGCTGCGTGTGTCGTTTGAGGTGGTGCGGACCGGATAGCAGTCCATGCCGGCGAGGGACGGGCTGGACCCCGGGTCGTCAGGCTGCTCCGAGCGCCGCGGCTACAGCGTCTCGCACCGCCTCTTCGGTAGGGACGGGCCTGTCCAGAGCGGCGGCCATTTCCGCAAGCGAGGTCATGGCCACCTCGGGCAGTCCGCAGGCGGTGAATGTCGAGAACGCGGTCAGATCCGGCGCGATGTTCAGAGCAAACCCGTGGCTGGTCACGCCGCCACGGATCCGCATACCAATCGAGGCTACTTTCCTGTGCTCTGGCGTCCACACCCCGACCAGGCTCTGAGCCTTGGGTGGGGTGTCACGTCGAACGGCCTGCAGATCCAGCGAGTCCAGGGCACTGACCAACCCCTCTTCCAGCCAGCGCACGATGTCCCCGGGGCCGCGCTCGCGGAGATCGACCACCAGATAGCCGATCAGCTGCCCAGGCCCGTGGTAGGTCGCCTGACCGCCTCTGTCCACCTCAACCAGAGGAATCCCGGTTTGCAAGGGCAGTTCGAGACGCGGTGTCCGGGCGCTGTAGGTGATCACTGGCGGATGGGTGAGGAGTGCCAGCCGATCCGCGATCAACCCCTCCTGCCGCCGGCGGACCCAGATGCCCATCTGCTCAACCGCTTCGACGTAGGGAATCTCACCCAGGTCAACCCGTGCCAGCTCGCCCACACCCGACCCTCTCGGTGCCACACCCATCCGACAGACAGGCAGAGCGTACGCGCAGCGGAGATGCGAACGTTGCCTGATGCGGCGCTAGTTCCGCCCCATTCCAGTGTCTTAGTCCTGATCGGTGCACGAACCTGTCGCGCCATTGAATCGTTCGCGGTCTTCGCGTTGAGAGGCGAAACCGAAAGCGACGATTGCTACGATGCAGGCGATGAGGGTGGCGACTATACCGACCGAGTTCAATCTTGGGCCCCTTCCACTTCTCTTCCGGCGTGCAGGGCGGAGCCGTCAACAGCGGGAAACGGGCCCGCCCCACCGGATTCCGCGCGGCCCGGGCCAGCGGGCGGCGCAGCCACCGCCCGTGGACGTTCGAAGGCCGGACGGCACCGTTGAGGCTATCGACACAATCCGGACATTCGATCGATACGTGTCGAGGGTCACGCCAACAATGATCCGATCGGAGGAGCACAGACTTGCGGGAGCGGCACCACGGAGTTCGCCCTGAACGCGGTGCCGCTCGTTACCCGCAACCCCACCGCGCATGATGCGTTTGGCGTTGCCGCGGGCAGCCGCCCCGGCCCAGAGGTTCGATGTCCGCGGGCCGGCACCACTTGACGCTACCCGGAAGCCTGATGACGTCAATGCCCATGAAGAACGGACTACGCATGTCAGAGGAACGGCACCGTGCAGTTCGCTCTGGACACGGATGGACACGGTGCCGCCCAATCGCCGACGGCTGTGCATCCCTGCCGTACGGGGCGTGCCGCCAGCGACGGCCCGATTCGAAGAGCTCTTGTACCGCGTCCGCATGTGGCTGGGCCGCAGAATCGACGCTACTGGCGATCAAACAAGCCCGGGCGAGCGAATGACCCCGCACCAAGGGGTAGCGCGGGGTCTCAGGGTGCACTGCGGCACAGTCGCGGCACGAACATATCGGTCGACGTAGTTGAAGATCACACCGCGAACGCCGCGACTTCACCTCGAGTTTCCTGGCATGCCAGGGTGATTCGTTGGTCTGGATGAGAACCAAACCGACGCGCCAGAACTGGATCCACCGGAAATCTGACATTCCCACAAACCCCACAGCTTCAGGTCAATCTGTGTCCGGTGGTGGTCGTGAGAGTACCCATATTGCGATCTGTGTCCTCGAGGTGAGGCCGAGTTTGGTGAGGATCTTTTCGACGTGTCCCTGGGCGGTGCGCGGGGTGATGACGAGTCGTTCGGCGATGGCTTTGTTGGTCATTCCTTGCGCAACCAGGTCGGCTACCTGATGTTCGCGTGTTGTCAGGCGGGAGGGCGATTGTGCGGTGGTGTGTGCGGGCAGGGTGTCCGCGGCTGTGTAATCGAGGGTCTCGCCGAGGGTCATCTTCATGCCTTGGTGCATCGCGATGTTGAAAGCCCGGGTGCCGAGTGCTGTGCGGCTGCGCTGCTCGAGCTGGCGATGCCAGGCACGCAATCTCGGGGCGATGACTCCGGTGTTGCCGACCGAGGTCCAGAGGGATCGGGCGGCGCCGAACAGAATCGCGGCGCGCTGGTGATCGGCGGCATCGGAGGCGAGGCACGCCAATCCCTCGACGCAGAGAGCTGATCCGATGATGTCGTCGGTCGATGCATTGAGTTGCAGGCTTTCTTCCCACAGCCTGCGGGCGCGGGCGGGGTTGTCGGTAGCGACGGAGAGCCCCTCGATGAAGGGTGCGTATGCGTTGTAGATCGTTTCCCCGCGGGGCGTGGTGATCTCGAGGATTTCGCGGGCGCTGTCGGTGGCACGGGTGGTGTCACCGTGCAGCGCCGACGCCAGGCCCAGGCCGTACAGCACCGAGAGGTGGCGTCGACGGTCCGCCCCGTCCCGTACGCGGCGTAGGAGAGGGATGAAGAGTTCGACTGCGTGGTCGAGGTCGCCGGAGAGGAACGACACGTGCCCCGACGTCTCGGCCACTGTCTCGTCGAGATTGGAATCGTGCAGCGTGGTGGCGAGAGCTTCGGCCTCGCCCAGCAATGCTGACGCGGCGTTGATGTCGCCCTGGTTCGCCGCGATCATTGCTGCCCCGCACAGCGTGGTGACGCGCTCCGCGCTCGGGTCGGTGTAGGCGTCGAGGACTCGGCTGAGCCATAGTCTTCCTTCGTGGAGTAGTCCGCGCGCCAGCCAGAATGCGACGAGCGCGTTTGCGATCACCAGCCCTTGTTTCTCTTGACCCGGTTGGGATACGCAGTGCGACAGCACTTCCCGCAAGTTCGCTCGTTCGCGTCCGAGTCGGGAGATCCATCGAGCCTGGTTCGGGCCGATCCACTCTGTGTCTACGCGCTGGGTCAGTTGCTCGTACCAGTCTCGGTAGCGGCGGCGAATCTCGGGTGCCTCTCCCGCCTCCTCGAGTTGTAGCAGTCCGTATGCGCGGATCATGTCGAGGAATCGGTACCGGACACCGTGTCCGTCGTCGTACTCTTCGCGGGTCAGGATCGACTTGTCGATCAGTGAAGAGATCAGGTGGAGCAGTTCGTTGGGGGCGTGGTCGTCGGCGGTGATGCCTTCGGCCGCGTCGAGTTCGAAGCCCTGGGCGAAGACGGCCAGGCGGCGCCATGCCGCCTGTTCCTCCCGAGTGCACAGTTCGTAGCTCCAGTCGATCGACGCCTTCAGCGTCCGCTGGCGGCGGGGTGCGTCGCGCCCGCCGTCAGTCAAGATATCGACCTTCCCGAGCTGTTCGAGGATCTGCTCGACCGACATCATTCGGAGGCGGGCGGCGGCGATTTCGATCGCCAGGGGCAAGCCTTCGAGCCGGCGGCAGAGGCGAGCGACAGCCTCACGGTTGTCGTCGGTGATCTCGAAGTCGGCAACCGAGGCTTTGGCGCGTTCGGCGAACAGCGCCATTGCCTCGTTGTGTGCCGATGTGCGCGCCGATATGGGGTGCCCGGGGTGGGGCACGGTGAGCGGCGGCACCTGCATCACCGTCTCGCCGCCGAGCAGCAGCCGCTCCCGGCTGGTGGTGAGAATCTGCACGTCGGGGCACGAGCGCAACAGGGTCTCCGCGAGGGTGGCGACAGCGTCGATGAGGTGTTCGCAACTGTCGAGCACCAGCAGTAGGCGGCGCTCGCGAAGGTAGTCGGTGAGCATGTCTATCGGGGGAGCCGCTGACCAGTCTCGTATGCTCAGGCTCGCAGCCACGGTGCCCGCGACGAGTTGTGGGTCGAATTGCTCGCCGAGTTCGACTAGCCATGTGCCATCCGGGAATGATCGTTGTGTCGCGGCTGCAACGTGCAGGGCAAGTCTGGTCTTGCCGACCCCCGCGACTCCCGTGAGTGTGACCAGGCGAGATTCGCCGAGGAGCCTCCTCGTGGCCGCGACTTCGCCGTGGCGGCCCACGAAACTGGTCAATTCTTGGGGAAGGTTTCCTTGATCCCCTCGCGCAACAGCCGGCATAGGTGACTCTCGTCCATCGCTCCTCCTATGGGTTACGGTACGCCCGCCAAACAACCTTTCATTCGGGATCCTCGACGACTGACCACACACGGGTGCCGCACTGGTTCGGTAGCACCGGCCGGGGCCGTTCGAGGTCCTGAGCCTCTTCGGGCCGCAGGGGGCAGCGCATGCGCATGGCGAAACCGGCTGGGTGAGAAAGCGGCCGGCTCGATTCAACGTGAGGTGCAGAGCTTGGCTGGCGGGGATGGGCGGTGTGTCAGCGGCGATCGTCTCTGCGAGCCGGGTGTCAGTACGGACGAAGCAGGACCGCCGCCGCGGCGATGCTGGTCGCCGTGAGCGCCGTGATCACGACAGCGGATGGGATCGACTGGTGCACGTGCAGCGTCACCAGGCCGGGTATCGCAGACAGCGGCAGTAGGAGCAGCGGAACCGCCAACTTCGCCAGTCGACGTTGCACCCGCATCTTCCGTCGGCAGGCAGCGTGTCGTGTCTGAGATGAGCAATCTGACATGTCTCCCCTTGGCCGCCGGATGGAGGGGTTGCGTGTGGTCACGCCCGCCTGATAATAATAAATGTACAGTCATTTAATAATGGAGGGTGATGTGGCGGGACGTCCGCGAAGTATCGACGATGCTGCGATTCTCGAGGCCACCGTGCGGGTGATGGGGCGTACCGGCCCGGCCGCGTTGACCTTGTCTCAGGTCGCGTCGGAGGCCGGTGTGGTGCCGGGAACGCTCGTTCAGCGTTTCGGGTCCAAGCGGGGTCTGATCTTGGCGCTCGCCGAATACAACGCTCAGCGCTTGTCGGACCTGCGTGAGCAGGCGCTGCGCGACCAGCGTCCACCGCTCGAGGTTCTCGCGGAGCTCCTGGTCGGCGTGTGGGAGCAGGCGTCCACCCCCGAGGCCTTCGCCAACCATCTCGCGTTCCTGTGCGCGGACCTCGCTGATGCGCAGTTCCGTGACCTTGCATTGGCCAATCACCGGTCCACGAGCGCTTTCATCGCCGAGTTGCTCGGTGCCGCTGTCGAAGACGGTGAACTGCAGCCTGGCACCGACGTCGATGCGCTCACCGATGCGATCCAATCCACTGTTACCGGTGCGGGATTGATCTGGACGATCGAACGGGAAGGCACACTCTCCGAACGGCTGCACACCAGTCTCGAGCGCGTTCTCGAGCCTCACCGCAACGATCTCTGATCCTCTCATTCACCATCGAAGGAGTCCCTGTGACCATGTCGACCACCCCGCAGCGCAGCTTCCGCACCCGGGTCTTCATCGCCACCAGCCTCGACGGGTTCATCGCCCGGCCCGACGGCAACCTCGACTGGCTCACCGAACGTGGGGAGAAGGCGGGCGATACCGGCTACGACGCCTTCATCGCTGACATCGACACAATCGTGATGGGACGCAACACCTACGAGAAGACCCAGACCTTCGGGTTCTGGCCGTACGAGGGCCTGAACGTCAGCGTGCTGAGCACTCGACTCGACTCCGACGACCCGAACATCACCGTCGAGCGGGACCTCGCCGCCCTCGTTCATCACTTGAATGCCTCGGGTGCCGCCAACGTGTATGTCGATGGCGGACAGCTCGTTCAGTCCTTCCTACGAGAGGGCCTGCTCGACGAGATCACCATCACGACAGCGCCGGTCCTCCTCGGCTCGGGAATCTCCTTGTTCGGTGCACTCGATCACGACATCGAACTCGAACACCGCACCACCACAACCCTGGCCGAAGGATTCGTCCAGTCCACCTACGCAATCAACTAGAGCCCACCGCGGCGCCTCGACCAGAGGGCGATTCAGTGACAGAACAGTCGCAGCTCGCCGCCCCGGCGAGCGATACCGGCACCGGACGGGTCGGACCACTTATCGCGCTCCTGGTGGGCGCCGCCTTCGTCGTCACGTTGAACGAGACCATCATGGGAGTGGCGCTGCCGCGGTTGATGGTCGACTTGTCCATCACGGCGAGTACAGCGCAGTGGCTGACCACAGGGTTCATGCTCACCATGGCCGTGGTCATTCCCATGACCGGATACATGCTCGAACGTTTCACTCTCCGCGCGGTGTTCTTCACCGCGATGGGCATGTTCTCCGCCGGAACTCTCATCGCAGCAACAGCACCCGGCTTCGGGCTGCTACTCGTCGGCCGCATCGTCCAGGCCGGCGGGACCGCGATCATGATCCCCCTGCTCATGACGACGGTGCTGAACGTGGTCGCACCGGCCCACCGCGGGCGCATGATGGGCGTGACAACGATCGTGCTCTCGGTGGCGCCAGCCATTGGCCCGACGCTCTCCGGTCTGATCCTCTCGGCCCTGGACTGGCGTTGGATGTTCCTGCTCGTGCTGCCCATCGCGCTGGTGGCACTCGGCCTCGGAGCCATCTGGATTCGGAACGTCACCGAACCACAGGCTGTCCGGTTCGACGCACTGTCAGTGGTGTTGTCTGCGTTCGCGTTCGGCGGGCTGATCTTCGGGCTCAGCAGCATCGGAGAAGCAGTAACCGGTCATGCGATCGTTCCCGTGTGGATTCCGCTCGTTCTGGGTGCGGTCGCTCTCGTGGGATTCGTTCTGCGTCAGCTGCAGCTCCAGCAGCACGACCGGGCGCTGCTCGACCTGCGGACCTTCCGTTCACGCCCGTTCAGTCTCGCGGTCGTCCTCGTCCTCATCATGAATGCGGGCCTCTTCGGAACGCTCATACTGTTGCCGCTTTACATTCAGAACGTTCTCGTGCTCAGCACCCTGCAAGCAGGTCTCGTCCTGCTCCCCGGAGGCCTGTGCATGGGCCTGATCGCACCCGGTGTCGGTGCGTTGTTCGACCGTTTCGGCCCACGCCCCCTGGTGATCCCCGGAATGGCGCTCTCCACGCTGGCGCTGGCGGTGATGACATCCTTCGACGTGTCCACCCCGATCGCATGGGTCGTCATTGCACACATCCTGCTCTGCGTGGGATTCGGGCTCGCATTCACACCCCTGCTCACCTCGGCGCTCGGTTCGCTGCCGCAGGAGCTGTATCCCCATGGCAGCGCGATCGTCAGCACCATGCAGCAGCTGGCCGGCGCCGCCGGAACTGCCTTGTTCGTGACCGTTATGACTGTTCGCTCGGCCTCGGCGGCGGACAGCGGAGCTGATGCCGTCGCGGCGTCCGCCGAGGGTATTCACTCGGCATTCGTCTACAGCGCAGCCATCGTCCTCGTCGCGGCCGTTGTGTCTCTGCTGATCCGCAAGCAGACCTCGAACCCGGACGCCGAACCCGCACACGTCTGATTCCGAGCCAGCTGTCGTATCGACTTCGAGTGTCGCGCCACCGACAGTCGAGGTCGATACCGCGGTATTCGATTCGAGTCGAATAGATAACCACGCGTGAAGGTTTCGCCGATTTCGGGACAATCTAGGTCACGTCTGTTGTCGCGAGTCTCGCGGGCCACCTATGCGACGTCTCCTTCACGAGAACCACTACTCTGGCCGAGATTGCGAGGCGGATCGACGGCACATTCACACCGTTCTGTCAGCGATGGTGCCGATATGCATCTGTACTGCCATCCACATGGGCAGGGCGCGCGATGCGGTTACCAATGGCTATGGTGGAGGTCCGACTTCGCTGTATTGAGCTGATTTGTCGATGTGACTCTCCGTCCTGACCTCGGGAGTCCAAGCTGAAACGTGTGGCCGGACTACGGAGCAGCCAACCCGCCGAGGCCAGCACGCAGAAATGAACGGCCGCGGGCCGTTTCCCCAGATTGCGGCAGACAACGACCCCCATGAGCTGCACGGAAGGCACAGGGCCCGTGCCGAACAGAACGGGGCCTTTTCTCGAAAGTCACCGCAGGTGGGGCGAATTCGCCTCCGAGCGGACTCGCCGCTTCGATAGCCGCCGCGCGATCGAGTCCGATTTGCGTGCTCACGAGGTCCAGTGACGTTCGAGATGTCTCGCGGCCGGTTCATGGCGTTGGGTGCGGGTGCTGTGGGCGCCGCCAGCACCCACCTGGCGCTGTACCCGTACGCGGGGGAGTTCGCGCTGCCCCGGCACTACGACGTGGTCGACGACCACAGAGACATCGTGCCGGTGCCAGGCGGGCGCGACGACCTGACGATGATCGGCCCCAACGGTTTCCGGCAGGAGTACGCGGGATCGGCGACTGGTCCCGGCGCGGCCGTGCAGGCGGGAACGACGATCGACGCGGCGAGCCCGCTGGCCTAGCGTGCGTCTGACAGATCTCGTGTCGGGGTGGTGGCGTCCTGCTGGAGAATCTCGCTAGCGAGGGCCTTCACAAGTGCCTGGGCTTCTCGCGACGATTCACTCCAATCATCTGTCTCGAGCCCGAGGTACCCGGCGCGTGCCATCTGCAGTAGTGCCCGCTCGTGCCCGGTTCGACGCGTCGCGACCGTCTGCGCTGCGGTGTCCTTCGACACGATGTCGCCGGTCTCCAGGGTGACGATGATCCGCGCTAACGTCAGCAGCACGTTGCGCTCGTCGCCGTCGACCTCGCTGATCAGATTGGGAACCTGGTCGATGGCAGCTTGGCGAAGCAGGTGAGACGGCACTGGGTTGAATACCTCACCGAGCGCGCGGCCCCGTAGTGCGCGGGAGAACTGGAGCGCTGTGGCCAGCAAAATGACGGCGTCGGGATCCTCGGCAGGCTCGGGCAAGGCACCTGTCGTCATCTCCTCGCGCAACCACTCGCCGTACTGAAAGTCGCGACGGGGGCGGGCGGTCATCGGCGTGAGGTCCTGACGCACGAGGAATGTCACTTCCAGTGGTCGACGGCCCGCCACGTCGGGGAACCGCTCGAGGTGCCCGTGCCATCCGGAGATACCCAGTAGCAGCTTCACCAGGCTGGCGCGCTCCGCGCGGGTGAGTGACCGCCGCGTCACAGCGAGAATGTCAATATCGCTGTCGGGTCGCAGACCGGTGCTGGCCGCCGATCCGTAGAGATACACGCCGACGACATCTCCAGGGTCGTGTCGGTCGATGTGCGCGAGAATCGGGGCTAGTAGCTCATCCATTGCGACCAGGCTAGTGCGCGCCCCGACAGATGTGGAACCCTGTTGTGTGCGAGTCTGTTCGAGTGTCTTAACCGATATGACACCAGGACGAGTCTTGCGCGCTCGGGTCCATCTTTGGGGCGCCACCGCGTCCGGAGCTGGGGCTGTGACGATCACCGGTGCGTCGGTCGCAATCTGCGAGCCGTTCTCCTCGACAAGGCCGGGGTCAAGCCACGCCTGGCCGGCGAGGCCGCAGACCCGAGGAGCCCGAGGAGATCACCCTCGGCGGCGACCGTGCCGCCGGGCTCATCGGTGCCGAGAACTGCGACGGTAAACGGATCCGAAATAACGTGATGTGCGCCTCTAGCTGTTGCGGGTCAGGAGGTTGTTGGCAGCATTGCGAGTTCAGCGAGCGGGCCGGTTCGGTTGATATCGATCTGAGCGATTCGGCCTTCTGCGACGGTGATGCTGATGACTGCGAGTTGGTGCCCGCCCGGCGCGATGATGTGGACGAGGCGTCCGTTGGCGAGCATTGGTGTGCTGGCTCGGATTCGGTCGGCAAATAGGGTGGTTTCCTGGGCGATTGCAGGCGCGCCGACGACGGTGGTGGGCGTGTGTGCGGGGATGAGGGCTGGATCGGCGACGCGCACGCAGTCGTCGGTCATCAAGGCGATCATTCTGGTTGTGTCGCCATCTGCAGCGGCGGTGAGGAACGCGTCCACGATGGAGCTGTCGGTGGTGGCACTGGCGGGAATCTGCCGATTCTGGTCGATCCGCTTTCGTGCGCGGCTGGCGTGCTTTTTCGCATTGTCCGGGCTGGTCCCGAGCGTCTCGGCGATCTCCCGGAACGGAGCAGCGAACAAGTCGTGCAGAACGTATGCGACGCGTTGAGCAGGTGTGAGCCGCTCGAGGACCACCATCAATGCTCGGGAGATGTTCTCGCGCCGTAGGTAGTGCTCGTCGGCCGCGACCGCGTCAGCGGGAAGCATGTCCGCGAGCAGGGGCTCTTCACGGCGGCGTTGCCGCGTACGCAATTGGTCGAGACACTCGCGAGTGAGGACGGTTGTGACGTAGGCGGCTGGATTTCGAAGGTCATCATCGGCTACGGCGGATGCCTTGATCCAGGCGCTCTGTACTGCGTCTTCTGCGTCATGGATCGAGCCAAGCAATCGGAATGCTATCGCCGTCAGCTGCGGCCGTGACGTCTCGAACACCGCGATCGATACCACCAGGTGTCACCTTTCTGAGCTGGGAAACGTCGGGACAAACGAGACCACCAATCTCACGCCCGATTACCCCACCAAGAGGAGGCACTCGCTAATGACTGTACAGACGGTCCGGTTCCAGACGAGCCCTGAGCACGCGGACGCAGTCGTTGAACAGATCGCGGCATTGTTCGACGCTGTCCATGCAGCAGCGCCCAAGGGACTCAAGTATTTCGCGGTACGCGAGACCGATGAGCCGGTGTTCATGCTGCTTCTCGAGCTCCCCGAGGATGCCGAGAACCCGCTGCCGTCCATTCCTGCGGCGGCGGCCTTCCGGGCATGGCTGCCGACCCAGACCGACGACGATCCAGCGCCACGCGCGTGCACCGTTTTGGGCAGGTACGACGCATGACGGCGGCACTGTTCACTGCGACGATCGTCTGCATCGTCGCCAGTGCTCTCATCGCGATCGCAGACTACGCCAAAGCAGGATTCGTCGTGAAGAACTCCGCTGAGGTTCATGTTCCTGTCAGCGCCCTGCCCTATCTCGCAACGTTGAAGCTGGCCGGAGCCGCAGGGCTTGTTATCGGTCTGGTAGCCGTACCCTGGCTGGGCGTCGCCGCCGGCATCGGTCTGATCTTGTTCTTCGTCGGTGCTGTCGTCGCTCACATCCGTACCCGGGTGCTCTACAATATCGCGTTCCCCGGACTATATCTGCTGCTCGCGGCGGTATCGACCACTTACATGGTCCAGCTGGCGGCCGGGTCGTGAGTCACAGGAACGCCCCGTTGTCGGTCGAGGGCCGTCGCAGACTTATCCAACGCTGCCGCCACCGGCCGATAGCGCACGTGGCAGCGGAGATGGGAACCTCGCGGGCATGTGCGTCGAAGTGGGTCAACAGGTACCGCCGCTACGGCGACACCGGACTTTACGATCACTCCTCCACTCCGCGCCGTCAGCCAAGCGCCACTCAACCGGAGGTCATTGCCCGGATCGAGTCTTGGCGGCGCGAGCACAAGTGGTCTGCGTCTCGGATCGCGTTCGAGCTCAACAACGATGGGATCGCGATCAGTCGCCGCACCGTCTCTCGGATACTCGAGCGGCTCGGCCTGGAACGTCGGAGGTTCATAGGCTCCAACGGCGACAGCAACCGCAAACCGTGCGTGATCGTTGCTAAACGGCCGGGGCAGATGGTGCACGTGGACGTGAAGAAGGTCGGACGCATCCCCGACGGCGGCGGCTGGCGCGTTCACGGCCGCGACTCCGAGCAAGCACGCACGGCTAAGCGCGCGAAGACTAAGACCGGCAAACGCGGCTACGTCTACCTGCACTCCGCAGTCGATGGGCACACCCGTTTCGCCTACACCGAAGCACTCTCGGACGAGAAAGCCGCGACCGCGATCGGCTTCCTACACCGGGCACGAGCATGGTTCGCCGCCCACGGCATCAATCGCATCGAGCAGATCGTCACCGACAACGGCTCCTGTTATCGCGCTGAGGCTTTCACCCAGACGCTTCTCGGGGCGCGTCACAAGCGGGCCAAGCCGTATACGCCTCGACACAACGGGAAGGTGGAACGGTACAACCGGATTCTGGCCGAAGAGTTCCATTACGCCCGCACCTGGATCTCGGAAGATCAGCGCGCCCAGGCACTGCAAGTGTGGAACGTGCACTACAACTATCACCGACCCCACGGAACCGCCGATGGACAACCACCAGCCTCCCGCACCCCGACAGGCGTCACGAACGTCATGACCCCATACACCTAGGGCGAAGAAGCGTCTCAATCTTCAGGTTCGGGGACGAACTCTTCTGCTTGATCGCGGAACCACGTGAGCGATGCGTCAAGATACGCCTCACCATCGAGTGCCACCAACGAGATCTGGTCGGGGTCATGCACGTAGGAGATCACCTGACCGACCTCGCCCCCGGGGCCCGGGTCGCAGTCGGCGAACAGGACGATCGTGCTCCCTCCAAAGGCTGCGAATGGCACCCACGTGTCGAGGAACCAGCCCGCGCGGATCCGACCATCGCGAGGTACCGACTCCTGCCAGCCCGCGAAGTTCCCCGCAATATCACGCAGGCGATTGCGCAACGCAAGGGACTGCGACACGGACAGGAAGTCCGCACCGGTGAAGAAATCTGGCCGTGTGAACACCGGACTGTAGACTGGCCCGCCGTCGGCCACTCGCCACAGATCGACGAGCCAGTCCACCACCCCGTATCCCAGCGACGCGAGCATCGCGTCACGATTCGTGTCCGCCAGCGGGGCTCGCAAATCCAGAGAAGCATCAAGTTCCGTGTATATCTCCGCAACAGCGTCGAGATAGGCACGAGGTGTCGTCATGCACTTACCCTTTCACTCCCAAGGCACGTGGGTGCCGGCGCTAGTGGCAACCCCGGGCCAGCTTCCGGATTCCAGGGCCGCTCGGGGGGCTCACACGGCGTTGCTGGAGAAGTCGTTGCTGCCGGGCGTGGTCTTCGCGGGGTACGTGACACGACCTTCGCGACGCAGCCGCCGCATCCTGCGGCCGAGCAGGAAGAAGACCAGCGTGAACACGACCAGGCCGCCGGCGGGGATCGCGACCGCCAGGAGCAGGCCTGCGTGTGCGCTCATGGGGACCATCTTGCCTGTCGAATGCAGCACCGGCCGCTGAGCGGCGGTGACGTTTCCAGATCGTCTGCCACGGCCCGAATTCGGCAGGCACGGCACACCGACCCAGTACCGGTAGACGATGCCCTCGACGACCCGGCGGTTGTTGCGGAACGGACGTTCACCCTGTTCGCTGACAGACGGCAGCAGGGGCTCGATAAACGCCCACTGGGCGTGGGACAGGTACTCGGTACGTGACACGCGAGGCCTCGCCACCCGCTCCGACAAACACGCGATCGTCTACCGAGCTGCCGTCCTCATCCACGCCGCAATCGCCTGGTCCCACGCTTTGTCAGACACGCCCTAGCTGACACGCCGCCGGGAACCTCCGCTGGGGCTGTTCGGGTCGGCGCATCCGCATCGGTTGATCTCACAGCCCGAGGGCGTCAGCGCCAGGGCGGGAGCGACTGTCGGGAACCAGGTTTGCGCGCACGTGGAATGCGATTGTCGACGAGGACCCGAGTGGGCGGATCCTGTCCGCTTACATCGCGAAGGAGGAACTCCGCGCTCTACTGGCGACCGTCCGCGTCGGCGGCGATGGACACCTGACCCGGCACCGTTTGAACCGGTTCCTGGCCTGGTGCGCTGATTCGAACATCCCGCAACTTCTCGCCCTCGCCAAGACCGTCGACGCGTGGTGGCCCGAGATCAACGCGTTCGTCCGCACCGGCATCACGAACGCCCGCACCGAGGGCTACAACCGGCTGGTCAAGGCCGTCGAGCGCTCGGCCTGCGGATTCAGGAACCGGGAGAACTCGGCGCGGCGGATACGATTCCACTGCACACGCACTCAGCGAGCCGCGACTCAGACGTCATGCTGACTGCCCGGTCAAGATCGCAGAGCCGAAAAAGGGCATCTTCACACTTGAGGACAAGTTTCGTGGAAGATCTTGAAAGTTGCAGGTCACCGGACAAGTAGATCCGGAACCTACAGCTGACCTCCTCGCTGCTGCCTGTGTGAACTGATGGGTGGCCGGATCTCGCTCCCCAGCGGCCATCCAGTGACCGTGAAAACTACAGGTCAGGCTCTACTCGTGATTGCCGGGGTTCAGGTCACTCCTCGGGCGGCTTCAGTGCCACTTGGCGACAGGCCTGACCGATCGCATCCTGCAGCGTTGCCAGCTCCGGCCTTCGGTTGCCTTCCAACGTGCACAGGGTGACCACGCTCGGGCCGATGTCTTCGATGGGCACGAAGCTGACCAGCGGATGGCGGTAGTAAGTAGGCAGCGACTCAGGTGTGGTGGTGACCCCTGCGCCGGCGGCGACCGCTTCGAGTAGTTCTTCCACGGTCGATACGGCAAGACTCGGTTCGGCTCGGGTGCCGTCCGGCCGCGGGTTCACCATCCAGAAGTCGGTCCATTCCGGCGGCCCGCCGCTGCTGCTTATGAACGGCTCTGTGGCAATCTCGGCGAACCGGATCGACTCCCGGGTTGCCAACGGGTGGTCGTGCGCAAGCACGGCCACCCGTCGCTCTGACAGAATTCGCCGGCGCCGGACGCCCTCCGCAGGAAACGGTTCCCGGACAAAGACTGCATCGATGTCGCCGGCCAGCAGTGGAGCCAGTTGTTCGCTCCACTCGAGGTGGTGCAATTTGACGTGCAGATCCGGATCGGCGGACCGGAGCTGATCCAGCACGGCAGTCGTGAGCAGGCCGGCACCGGTCGCCATGAACCCGATATCGATACCGCGGCGGCCCAGACGGACCGAATCACGCCATCGCAGAAGGGTCTCGTTGGCGGCCACGACTGCGCGTGCCTGCGGGATCAGTGCGCGTCCCGCTTCGGTTAGCTCGACGTGTCGAGAGTTGCGTTCGAAGAGCAGGAAACGCAGGTCCTTCTCCAACCGGGACACCTGCTGACTCAGCGCCGGTCCGGTCATGTGTAGCAGTGTGGCTGCGCGTCCGAAGTGCAGCTCGTCCGCGACGGCGAGGAAACATCGAAGCGCCTGGGGCGGGACATACATGCTTCACCTTGCACGCTATCGGTTGGAACTGGGTGTCAGGCTAGCCGATTCGGCGGCTACCCGATTGCCTTGACGTGCATCTCCTGAGACGGATCGGTGGCGTAGTCGACAAGCTGGAGTTGCCCGACGGCGTCGTTGTCACGCGCCATGTAGTAGTGAAGTCGGGCGTCGGCGACGACCGCGAGTCCGCCATCCGGCAGGTAGCCGGCGATCGGACCTTCGACCATGGCGATCATGACACAGCCGTCCGGGGCAATCGGCGTGTGCACGGCACCGGCTACCTCGCAGGTGTACATGCCGGCCATGCCGGGATCGTCCTCCTCGTAATAGAATCCGCCTTCCAGCAGGTACGCCTGCACGTTTCCCATATGCCAATGCGGAGTGGCGACGGTGCCGGGATCTACTTTCAGAATGAGCGTGAATGCGCCGGATACGAGGTTGCAGTACAGAAGCTTGAATTGGGTACCCGGCATCAGCCAGTCGGTCCACGGAATGTCGTCAGGGTTGACGAATTCCTTTCTTGCGCCCTTCGACGTGACGCCGGGGTTGGTCATCCAGAATGTGGGTCCGAGGTTCGAGGCAGCGGTCATGGGTTTCTCCTTCTATTCCGTGTGAGGGGGCTTCGGGTCCGTTAATCGCCTGCGGTCATATCGACCAGGATCTTGATGGCAGTTTGGTCCCGCAGTGGGCCGAACCCGTCGGTGATGAGGTTCTCGAATGCGATCGTCTCCACCCAACTGTCCAGCGGATAGGCACCGCGAGCCATAAGCTCGATGGCCTCCGTGTAGTCGCGGCAGTACGCGATGGAGCCGACGATCTCGCACTCGTTGAACAGGATCTCGGTGGGGTTGAACTCGACGGGGCGCTGGTGCACCGCGACGACCACGACTCGGCCGTGTCCAGCTGTCGAGCGGACCGCATTGAGGAAGGTTGCCGGAACGCCCGCCGTCTCGAACGACCTCGCGACACCGGCGCCACCGGTGTGCGCGCGCAATTCCGCGACGACATCCGTCTCGTTGGGATCGATGACCTTCGTCGCTCCGACTGCCTCGATCGCCGCGCGCCTGGTCGCCGACGGCTCGATCACGATGACGTCCTCGACGCCTTTGGCCCGCAACGCCAGGAAAACCCCGATTCCGATGGGGCCGGCTCCGTGAACCGCGACACTGCTCCCCGGAGCGACATCCCCTCGGTTCACGGCGTGCAGGGCCACGGACAGGGGTTCGATCAACGCTCCCTCTCGGGTGCTCATACCTTCCGGAAGCCGATAGACGTGATCGGCGTCGACGACTGCAAACTGTCCGAGTCCACCCCCACCCGCCCAGCTGTAGCCGACGGCGGCGATGCTGCTGCAGAGGTTGTACGAGCCGGCCAGACAGGCCGCGCATCGTCGGCAGTTGACGGTGGGTTCTACCGCGACAGCGTCGCCGATCGACAACCCGTCAACCTCTGAACCCATCGCTACGATCTCGCCGGAAAACTCGTGACCGAGGACGACTGGGACGCTCACCCCAGTCAGCGGATGCGGTGTGATCGGCGCCATCATAGGCGCGTGGTAGTACTCGTGCAGATCGCTTCCGCACAGGCCATTGAAATGAACCCGAACTTTCACCTGACCCGGACCTGCAATAGGCTCGGCGATATCTTCGAAACGGATATCCCCAACTCCGTGGTAACGGGCTGCCTTCATTCTTTAACCTCCCATTTTCGAAACTCATGTTGGTTTCGAAGTGATGCAGACAACAGTGGCACCGGGCATGTAGAGAAGTCCAGGTACTTTCTTTCGGGTATCGATAAGCCGCGCTTACTGATCGGCGCGGAGTGCCTCTTCAGCCTGCAGGTGAACCGGACCGCGTTTGCTGCACGCTCGCCGCGGGGTGCAGCATGTCCCACATGCCCACGCGGTACTGAGTGGCGGCGCCGCCGGTAATGGCACGCTGTTCGACACCGAGCTGCACACCGGTGAGTACCCGCTGATTGAGTTGGCCGGTTCAGTGAGGACGCGATCACCCGCACTCCGTGGGTGGCAGCTTCGGTCTTTGGAAGATCAGCGTGCACCTACTGCTGCTTTTACTGGCGCCGGTGCGGCCGATGGCGAGGCCGTGTGCGACCTTGTCGAGGTCGCAATAGACCGTGTCGCTGCCCTTCTGCGGGCCGATGCAGATCTTTAGTCCCGGATCTTGCCGGTCGTCTCGCTGAAGACGGTGTTCTGTTCTGGGGGAACGTGATTGAAGGCGATGACCTTCTCGGGCAAGTAGCCCCAGGGTCTGCAGCTTAGCGGCCCGCGAGCCGCTTCAGGAGGGCGTGGTCTCCGGCTGTCGGACACCGCGGGCATGATCGCCCGAGGGGGGAGCACTCGCGGATGATGAGACGCAGAGCTGACGCGCCGTCTGGGCCGCCTGCCGCTTCCCCCGCGACCGTTCACGAAGGCTCGATCGCCCCGATTGTTCGCTGGCACCTGACCCGGACCCTGTTGTTAGGACTCGCGCTACATCGTCGACGTACCTCCGGTTTCACGGGTCGCCGACGTTCTGCAACTCGTCAGCCCTATCAACGATCAAATCCTGCCCATATCGCGTGTACACGGAAGGACCCTTGGAGGCTCGTGTGAAGGTAGACGCTTTCCACTCGTCGAATCCATTGAATCCCACATCCTTCCACTACCATCGGAACAGCCCCATAGGAACTCGAATACCAAAGTGCAACAGAAGTATTGGTGAGGGAAACCGGTCGCGCTGCCTCATCTGTGCCGAGATCGACATTTGCGAGTCGCGCATCGCTTCGCGCGACCACTGATCGGCAAGAGAGGCCGATGCCGGAACGACAGTCATGACCGAGGCGTCAACATAGTTCCAAGCCACCGTGCCCGCGAACTCGCCTCGATCCGTCCGCTCCATGTGTTCGCGACGGAGGCGCACGCCGTCGACGAACCGGGCAGTGCCGCGCTAGAAGATGTAGTCACCGCCCGGCGGGTCGTTCTAGTGCCGAGGGTGCGATGCCCGGGCCTTCAGCGACGCGGTGGCCATATTGCCGTCACGGGACTACGCGGGGCGGCCTTGTCCGCGTTGTCGGCCACATCGATCGCGTAACCGGGCGTCGATCGGCTCGAAATGGGGCAGGACCGGGTGTTCGGTGTGTTCTAGCCAACTCCTTCACGACTATGGGAACGCTGGAATGTCACGCGGGCAATAGACAGTGTGAGTATCGAAACCGACACCGAACCCGACACGAGAGGGCCATGGTTGGAAGCCGCGGACTGGCAGGACCTCTATAGCGCTCATGCGCAGTCGCTGTACCGCTATGTCGTGCGCAGGGTAGGCGAATCCGCGGCCGAGGACATCGTCGCGGACGCATTCCTGGAAACCTGGCGAATTCGTGATCGGTACAACGCGAACATCGCGCAGAGCCGATCGTGGCTGTTCGGCGTCGCGACTAACAAGATTCGCCACTACTACCGCGCCGAAGCACGTCGGCTGAAGGCCTCGGCGAGGAACCTCGCCGCGGAAGCGACGACTGTGTCGAACGACCCTGCGGATCTCGGCTGGACGCTGGATTCGCGACTGGCACTTGCTCTGTCGAACCTGCGTATCGAAGAGCGTGAAGTGATATTGCTCGTCGCATGGGCCGATCTGACGCCGTTGGAGATCTCGAGAGTGCTGGATCTGCCTCCAGCCACCGTGCGCACGAGGCTCTTCCGTGCGCGGACGGCACTCAAACGATCGTATCCCCAGGTCCTGGACAGGTCCTGAGATGAAGGAAGAAAACATGAACGAGACGATCTCCGATGAACAGCTCGACGCCGACCTGTGCCGACTGGGAGGTGACGTGCCGGAGCTCCCCGAAGGACTCGCCGCACGGATCGACAACCTGATGGCCGACCGACGGATCGACACCTTGATGGCCGAATCGAGGACACCGAAGTCGCGTGTGTGGATCGCGGTTGCTGCCGCGGTCACCCTCCTCGCGGGGGGCGTGGTGGTCGGAACCTCGGTCGTGTCGAGCAACCCCGGCGCCGACTCCACTGCTGGCCCAAGCAAGGAGTCACCCCTGGCCGCGGATCCCACGAGGATGACGGTTGACGCGCTGCTGCTCGCGTCGTCCGAGAAGCTGGCGAGTACGCCGTCGACGCGTGCCGCCTTCACCTTCGTCGAGGAGCATGCATGGTGGATGTCGTCAGGCGACGGTGAGTATGGAACGTTCGCGTACCTGGGGGAGAACATTCTTCAGACCTGGATCCCGGCAGACACGAACGACGAATGGCTGCAACGTCGTTCAGTGTCGCCGCATCGGCAGTGGGTTGTGGGCAACGAAGAGATCGCTGGAAAGTCGGCGCTCGGACCGGGATGGCCCGAGGGAGAATTCCGTGGTCGGCGTGGACAGTTCTTCCCGAGCGCGGGTGACGACGCTGTGCCGGCGTCGTTCGCGAACCCGTCCGCTGAGTACCTTGACGGACTACCCGACGACCCGACGGCGTTGTACGAGAAATTGCGAGCCGAATCGGGAAGTGACGCACAGCTACTGTCCGACGTCGCTTCGGGCCTGCGCAGCGGTCTGGTGAGCAACCACGTAACCAGCAACATCTACCGCGCTCTGATCGCACTTCAGACGCTTGAGGTCACCGATGGGCAGGCCAACCTCGATGGGCGGATCGGCACCGGAGTCGGCGTCGTCAACGACGGCCGGCGCACTGAGATCATCATCGATCCCGTAACCGGTGAGTTCATCGGCCAGCGTGTCGTCACGCTCGACGGCTACGACGACATTCCGCCTGGTACGGCCGTGGAGTTCAGTTCGGTCACAAGGTTGGCTGTTGATGCGGCGGGGGAAACGGTCGGCTCTGGGACGCGATAGCCGGAATGCCAAATCCGGCGCATCCCAGGACGCCGCAACGCAATCCGGCGTCGCATGGTCGTCCTCCGGCTCGGCTCTCGGCTGCCTTGCGACTCGCGCCTTGCGCCTTGCGCAAGTCGGCCTCTACTGGTCGTCGTCCAAGTCTCATGGGTATCCCAGGGGCGCAGTGGGAGGGGCACTTCCGATCAAGTTCGACAGCGTCCCTCCCACAGGGACATCACTTCAGGCAGCACTCGGACACCAGGTCATAGATCGCCTGCGACTGTTCAGGTGCGGGGGACACGTCCTGGTACGCGGCCCGCTTGCCGGCGTTGGACACGATGATGTGGGATTCCTTGCCGACACTGATCTCCTGGCAGGTGTTCGCCAGTAGGGTCGCGATCGGGGTGTCACGCCGTCCGTTCGATAGCTCCGGGTATGCGGAGCGGAAGGCGCGACGAACGCCGCGGTGTCGCTGTGGTCGGCTCATCAGTTCGCGCTGCTGATGCGGCAGGCGACGAAGCTGCAGCGCTGTGCCCGCAGGCGGCCGGTCGCCGTCGGCGGTGTGGGGTCGGTGGTAGTTGTGGTGGATATTCCATACCTGCAGAGCCTCGGAAAGCTGGGCGTTGCTGGTCCAGGTGCGCGCGTAGAGGAACTCCTTGGCGAGGATTCTGTTGTAGCGTTCGACTGTGTCGATTATGGCGCGGGGTGTACGGGGTGATCCGCTGATGCCGCGCCCCGTGCAGCACCTTCGCGAAGTCGGATGCCGTTGTCGGTGACGACGCGGTGAACGTGTTCGATGCCGTGGGCGACGAAGAACGCAAAGGCTCTGTGCACGAACATGATTGGGGTGGTAGCCCTCTCGGCAGTGAGAGCTTCGGTGTAAGCGAGGCGGGACAACCCGTCGCGCCAAGCCGTAAAGCCAGCGCGTACGGCACGGTCCCTTCGGCGGCGCCGCGCCAACCTCCGCCGCAAACGACAGATGAGGAAGAAGCACCGGTGGACGACCTGTACCTGCCTGCGTTCGGGCTGTTCAGCAAGTGGGGATTCAACGACGGCAACGTCATCTGGGAATGGATCGGCGCCGCCGAGGACTCTGGCCTGGTCGAGCCGCGCCAGCTCGACGTCGACACTCACGTGGTGCTGATCCAGCTCGTGACCGAGCATCTGCTACCTCTGGTGCCGGGACCGTTCACGATCCAGCACATCGACACCATCCACAACCCGATCCGTGTCGGCAGCTGGCGCGGCGAGGAGTGGGACGACTACGCCAAGAACGCGCCCACTGAGGTCTCCGACATCTCGGTGGTTGTCCCCGGCCGGCTCGTGCTGCGGGCGCTCGTCGAGCACCTGGACGGCCCAGTCCCGTAGGAGGTGATGCGCTCGCTCCTTGAGCTGCCTGACGTTCGCTACGCCGTCACCCAGATGCAGCAGGTCAGCGAGCGGTCCGGGATTCCGCGGTCGACGGTCTCTAAGATCCTGACGTGGCGCTGGCGACCGACCTGGAGGAGGTGGCGCTGGCGCGCGTGTTTCGAGGTGAGAATAAGCGAGGTGATGAGGGCCGTCGATCGGTCCTCGTCGTAGCCGCGGCTGATCGCTTGAGGTTCACGCCGTCGGCCCCTGCACCTTTCGGGTGTGGGGCCTTTTGGTTTCCTGACCGGGGTGGATGGCATGTCCCGGTGGGGCTGGGGTGTGGTTGGGTTTGTGTTGTGGGTTGGGAGGAGCGTGTGGTGGGTAGGACTGTGGGTGGTTTCGGTGTGTTGGGGCTGGTGTGTGGTCTGGTGTCGCTGGGTATCTTTCAGTGGTGGTGGGGTGGGCAGCCTGAGCCGTCGGTGGTGATCGGTGAGGGTCCGGAGACGGGACTTCCGGCGTGGGGACGACGGGTGATCGCATCCGAAGGGCCTGCGGTGGATGGGTGGTTGTATGTGGCCCTGGTTGCTGTGCCTGTGGTGCTGGGGTTGCTTGTGGGTGTGGTGGTGCGGCGTGCTGGTTGGGGACTGTCTCGGGTGCGTTGATGCGCTGTCAATGAGCCCGTCTGTCGGCCCGTGCACCCTTGGGTGTGAGGGCCGTTCGTGTGCTGTTCGGAGTGTGTGCACAGAACTGAGCTGTGGCACGACTCCGTCCTCTCGCCGGTACGAAGGCCGCAAATCGCAAATGAAGCGTCCGGATACCGTCTTGTTCATGTCACGGTTGAATGATCGAGATGACGGCTCGATTCTGGTGGTTGGTGCCGGAATCGTTGGTGCGTCAATCGCGTCCTATCTGGCTCGTGCTGGTCACCAAGTCGCGGTATTGGAGGGAGACTCCGCAGCAGCAGGGGTGACCGGCAACTCCTTCGCTTGGGTCGGCCTTGCGAAGAGTGCCTGCGCGGCCTTCTCCGATCGGCTTCGGCGCAGCGCCGCCGACGAGTTCGGCCGTCTCGAGCGTGAACTCAGTGAACCATTCGGTTTGCGTCGCGGGGGAGCGATCACGTGGGAAGAGACTGAGGTGGCGACGCGGGAATTCGTCGACGCCCATCGTGCGCTCGGCCATCCGATCGAACTCCTGCGTGGGGAGGATGTCCTTGATCGTGAGCCGGGATTATGTGAGGCCCCGACGGTGGCCGCGTACGCGCCAGACGACGTCGGAGTTGACCCGGTTGCGTTGACCCGAGCGCTCCTTCGGAATGCTGAAGATCACGGCGCCACAGTGCGCTACGGGCAGCCCGTGCTTTCTCTCCTCCAGGAAGGGGGCAGAGTGTGCGGTGTGGTGACTCCTCACGGGCCGGTCTATGGCTCGACGATCGTGCTCGCCGCAGGCACCGCGATCCCTGAACTCGCGGCGTCGGCCGGAGTCGTCGTCGAGGTCGATGCCTCACCGTGCTGCCTGATCAGATGTTCAACGCCGTATCCGCTCGTGAGAGGGGTTCTGTCCACCCCGGAGTTTGAGGTCAGGCAGTTGGACGACACGACATTGATCGCGGCGGAGGATGTTCCGGTCGGTTTCGGGGGCAATGTGCGCGAACTGGCCGAGCCGACTCTGAGGGCGCTGCGCCGGTTACTCGTTGGTGGTGACCAGGTGGAACTGATCGATGCTGTAGTGGTGGATCGTCCTATCCCGCGCGGTGGTCGTCCTCTGTTGGGCTACGCCAAGGGTGTGCCGGGGCTCTATCTGGCTGCTGCGCACCCTGCGATCATTCTCTCTGGGGCGATTGGGTTGCATGTGGCCCGGGATCTCGCCTGAGGGCAAGAAATCCCCATTGACCCTGAGGTATACCGAGTTTCGGTTGGCTCCGCGTAGCCGCTGCGTGGCCGGTGTGGGGCCCGCTTGTCCGCCGCCTTGCGGCCGGGTGGCCAACTCTCTGGAATCGCGGAGAAGTCTTCTGGATCGACGGATCAGGAGGCGCCCGTGAGTAGGCAAAGCGACGCCCGGGTTGGGGGAGGGAATGAGCTGATGAGCACGGCGGAAATGCAGACGCTCGGGCTCGGGTGGATGGAGGTGTCGCATCATCGGACCACAGGTCGCCCGGGCTCGATCTGACGCGTGTGGATCTGGGGGACGCGCTGGCGGTCCTGTCGGATGCGGGGTTCACGGGCGTCGAGCGTGAGGGGATCGTGGTCCGGGTCGTCGCGCGTGATGCGTCGGCTCCGGGGTTTGATCCGGTCTGATGGGGGTGGCGGCCCGGCCCGAAGGACGCGGACGGGGTCTCCGCTGGTCGGTGTCACCGATCGTGTTCGCGTGGTGCTGCTCGGCCCTCACACCCTGGTTGGGTGTGGGGGCGTTGTGGTGTCCTGGGCGGCACTGATGGCATGTCCCGTTCCGTGGCCGGCGGTATGCGGGTGTGGTTCGGCGGCTTCGCTCCCGGGCAGGCTCCGCCTCAGGGGTGTCGGGGTGGGGTGGGGAGGTTTTTGCGGAGGAGGATCTCGATCGGTTCGTCGGGCAGCAGTAGTGCGCCGCAGTCGAGGTATCCGATGTGGCGGTAGAAGTGTTGTGCGGATTCGTTGGCCAGTGTGGAGGTCATGACGTGGGTGTGTCCGTCGTGGTGCATCGCTTCTTCCCAGTGTTGGACGAGATGTCCGCCGATGCCCTGGTTGCGTTTTGCGGAGTCGACGAAGAGCATGTTCATGAATGGGATTTCGTCCCAGAACATGCCCCATCGCAGCCATCCCGCGATCTGGTTGTCGTTCTCGGCGAGGAGGATCCGTCCTCGTCGGATGATTGATGCGAGCTCGCCGGGGTCGATGTGGGCGTCGCGCTCTTGGAGCCAGGCTAGGTCTGATGAGGCAGCAAGTCGGATCTTGATCATTTGTCGATAGTGGCAGTACGAAGCGGGGCCGGGGTGGGCCGGCCTGGGGGCATCCGGTTCCCGGTTGTGAGTGTCGCTGCCCGGGACTAGTGCTGCATCACGAGATGCACTCAAGCGCGCTGAGGCCTCCATCACTCCTCGACAGTGATCCGACTTGGCAGACCACCAAGGACCGGAAGCGTTCGGTCGCCTCTCGGCGATAGCCGCAATGCAGCTCCAGCCGTACGGAACTCTGCGAGGGCGTGATTTGAGCCCGGGGGAGACGGAACACAACCGATCCGCCTGCCTCAACGTCGGCCGCTATCCGTCCCGACAAAAGGACGATGCGGCAGGTATACAACAGGCTCGGGGGCTACGACGCCGGGTTGGTTCCGATCGAACAGAACCGGCTGCTGTCGAGTGATCTCTGGCGTTGATTCCTGGACTCCGTTCGCAGGACACGTTCGCTCGCCCGTAGTGGACGGACCGACACCTGGCTGGTAGGCCGGTCCGGTCTGTCTCTCGAAGTCTCAGTGGTTCTCGTCCAAGCCGTGCTTGAGCGACACTGAGAACCGTTCGGACTCCTTCCGGAGACTGCGTCGAGCCTTTGTACTACCCTTCGCCCGATCCGCCTCGGCCCAGAAGCGTTCAGCCTCATCAGGTTTCTGATCGCTCGATTCCATGACTCGAGTATCGCCCCTGACCTGCAGTAAAGTCAGTGCGTCGGGCCCATCAACGAGGAGGAATGCACGTGGCGCAGAAGGTTGTAGTTCAGCTGGTCGATGACCTCGACGGGGATCCGATCGACATCGGTGGCGAGACGATCAGCTTCGCGGTCAACGGCGTCGACTACAGCATCGACCTCAACGACAAGAACGCCACCGAGTTTCACAGGAAGCTGGACTACTACATCAAGTACGCCACTCGAGTCGGAGGCCGCAAGGCCACCCGGCCGGCCAAGCAGGCCTCGAATGGTGCCAGCACTCAGCAGATCCGGGAGTGGGCCAACGCGAACGGCTACACCGTCTCCGCTCGTGGTCGGGTCGCCGCGGACATCGTCGAGGCATACGCGGCGGCTCACTGAGGTCAGGCAGCGGGGAGCGGCTACGACCAGCGGGACTGGTCGTCCGCGACTTCGCCCTGCGCAAGGGAGATGAGCTCGTCATGTCTACTCGGATTATCCAGCGGTTCGACGGGCATCGCTTCGTCGGTCGTCGAGCGATTCGGGTAGAACCACCACGATGCGATGGCCCACGGGTCGTCCTGCGCCTTCAGTATCCGGTTGATCTCCTCGACGAGCTCCTGTGTGCGGGCGTCCGATCGGAACTGGAACGCGGGGTACCGGACCAGGGGGCCGAACTCAAGCCTGATCAGGCCGGGGCGCGACGCCAGCTCGCTCGGGACTTCCTCGGGCGACTGCATCGGAAACGACAGGATGTAGTCGATTGCGGCCTGAAGGACGGCCTGTTCTTGGCTGAGATCCTTTTCGTACATAGGGATTTCACTCCTGACACGAAGACGCTCGACTAACTTTCCCTCGAGACTAGCCTCGGCGCCCCCTCGAGCTCCGGACCATCTGACCGATGCACGCGTTGGACGGTCCGGGTTCAATCTGAACAGCAGTAGCTATCCGAAGGAGTCCCATACCTAGCGCCCTCGCTCTGCGCCGCCTAGTTCGATCTTGGGGTCGGCGATAGTCGCCCAGACAGCGATCTGCTCGCGGCCCGCGTACCTCGCTCGAGCGCGTCGACTCCGTCGTCGGTGCTGAGCGGCCCCGGGACGGAGCCCTTCATTGGTTGTGGCGCTAGAGCACGGGCGCAATGCTTCGTAACCTGGTCACCGGCGCGGCCCATGATCGGGCTTGCCCTACGGGCAGCGATCGTCATGCGGCAGCGCGTACGAAGGGCGTGAAGACGCTCGATCCTTCCGGTTGTTCGATGTCTCCATCGAATCTGGAGTTGGCCTATGGGATCAGAATCGGGGACTTGCCATTTGACCGTCACCGGACCTTTGTCCCGCTACGCGTACTTGATCAGGTGGCCGTCCGCGAGCTCGAGCACCTGATCGCTGCCGGCCGCGTCCTGCGCACGGTGTGTGGCCTGGATGACGGTGGTGCCAGCGTTCGTCTGCTCGCGTAGTAGTTCGTCTATGGCCCGTTGTCCCTCTGTATCGAGCGCGGCTGAGGGTTCGTCGAGGAGGAGTAGATCGCTCTGCTGAGCGAGAGCCTGCGCGATCAGGGTTCGCTGGCGCTGGCCTCCGGACACATCGCGTAGTTGCTTCCGGGCGAGGTGGCCGATGCGGAGCTTTTCCATGAACTCGTCCACGGTTCGCCGATCGGCCCTGGTCATTCGCCGTAGCAGGCGATGTGGGCCGAAGCGCCCGAGCATCACACATTCGTGAACGGTGAGAGGGAGCTCGTCTGTGTTCATCGAGCGTTGGAAAGCGATTGCCGGCCGGAGCCTGTTTCGGCATATGAGCGAACCGGCGTCCGGCGCGAACACGCCGGCAATCAATGCCAGGAGCGTGCTCTTGCCGGACCCGTTGCCTCCGACAAGGGACACGAGCGTTCCGCTGGTGATGGTGAACGAGACCCCGTTCAAAGCAGGGCGAGCGCCATACCGGTAGGACACCTGATCCGCATCAACGATGGCATCGCGATCATCCACGCTCATTCACCCTCATTGGACTCGCTTCCCTGCAACTCGACCGGTTCACCGCACCCTATAACGATAATGATTCTCATTACCAGTATGGTGCTCTCATGCTTGTGGAGTTGCTCGATCCGTTCACGGTCCCGTTCGTCGTGCGGGCGGTGGTGGGGGGAGTCCTCCTCTCCGCGATTAGTGCGCTGGTGGGGGTGTGGGTGATCGTGCGGGGAATGACGTTCCTCGGTGACGCGATGAGTCACGGGATGCTTCCTGGGGTGGCGATCGCGTCCGCCCTGGGCGGGAGCCCGGTACTCGGAGCGGGAGCAAGTGCATTGGCGATGGCGTTGGGGGTCAACAGCTTACGGAGGAGTCGCCGGTTCGGGCAGGACACGAGCATCGGACTGCTGTTCGTCGGCATGCTGTCGCTGGGGGTCATCATCGTCTCGCACTCCCGATCCTTCGCCACCGATCTGACGGCGTTTCTGTTCGGTGACGTACTCGCCATCGGCACACAGGATCTGGCGCTTCTCGCCGTCGCATTCCTGGCCATCGCGGCCGTCTCGATTCCGCTGTACCGGCCGTTCCTCGCGCTGAGTTTCGACCCGAGGAAGGCACGGACCCTCGGCCTTCGGCCGGATCTGGCCAACGTCGTCATGCTCATCCTGCTGACTGGGACGATCGCGGTGTCTTTCCACGTCGTCGGGACGTTGCTGTCTTTCGGCATGCTCATCGCCCCGTCGACAGCCGCACTCCTGGTCGCGCGAAGGATCCCGGTGGTGATGGTCGCGGCCTTCGCGCTGGGCTCCTTCTCAACCGTCGTAGGTGTGCTCTTGTCCTGGCACCTGGGCACTGCTGCCGGAGCGTCGATCGCGGCGACCGCCGTCGCCGTCTTCTTCGTCCTTGCCGCAGGACAGAGCATCGCGGGCCGCTTCGCTGTCCGACCGGCACGCCTCACGCATCTCGTCACCAAATAGAAAGGGCCGCCATTGATACCGCGCAGCCACCCCGCCCCCGCTCACGTTTCGAGATCGATCGCGTTCGGTGCAGCACTTTCAGCAGCTGCGGCCCTCCTGAGTGGGTGCGGATCCCCAGACACCTCCGCGGGCACACCCGGTACACCCGCTGCGTCGGAGGCCTCCCCGCACGGCTATGTCGAAGGCGCCACGGAGGTCGCCGACGCACAGGTCGGCCTGGCGTATGCGGAGCGTGGATCCACGAAACTGGCAATCCTCGACCTGGCAGGCGAAACCACCGACCTGGTGAACCTGACCATCAACGCCGACGCCCTCGTCGAGGACGGACGATTCGTCTATGCCAGTGACGGTGACCGCACGATCGAGGTGATCGATCCCGGAGTGTGGACCGTCGACCACGTTGATCACGTCCACTACTACCGCGCACCAACCACATCGGTCGGAACCGTCAGCCTGGATGCTCCGATGAAGAGCATCATCGGCGATGCTCGTCACACTGCGATCGGCACGGCGGACGGCACGATCACCGTTGTCGACCGCCGTGCTCTGGAATCCGGGCAGATCACGATCGTCGGTGAATTCACCTCCGACGCGGCAGTTCCTTTCGCCGTCCCGTACCAGGACGGATTCCTTGTCTCCCGCTCACACGGGATGGCATCGGTCGATCTGCACGGGAACCCCTCCGGCGCGGTGGATGCAGAATGTCGCGAGCCTGCCGGATGGGCGATCCTGCGCAGCGGCGTCGCTATCGGGTGCGGCGAGGGAGTCCTCCTGGTCAAACACAAGCCCGACGGCGAACAAAGCCTCATGATTCCGTATCCGAAAGATGCTGAACGAGTAGGCGAGTTCCACTACCGGCCGCGAAGCAACGAGGCCGCAGCAGTGGCCGGCGCAGGCGTCTGGAACGTCAACGTCTCCAAGCAGACCCTCCACTACGTGCCGATCGAGACTGCCGGTGCCGCGCCGGTCGTCGCCGCAAACTCGCCCGCCAACGGCGAATACGTCCTCAGCCTCGGTGGCGACGGCCACGTCCGTGCCACGGGCCTGACCGATTCCGCCACGATCACCGATGCCCCGTTGCTTCCCGCCGGAACCCCCGGGCCTATCCGACTCGACACCTCACGTGCCTACGTTGCCGATCCCACTGCGTTGGAGATCTACGAGCTGGACTACGGCGATGGTCTGCGTACGGCACGAACCTTCGCGGTCGACGCGAAGCCCGACCTGATGGTGGAGATCGGGCGGTGAGAGCGAAACTGGCATCGGCGGTCGCGGCACTCACGTTGTGCGTCACGCTCCTCAGCGGCTGCGGGCCGATGGCGAACAACGACTCGTCCCGCATCGTGGTGACCACCAACATCCTCGGTGACATCGTCGGAGCGATCGTCGGAGACGAAGCTGACGTCGCCGTCTTGATGAAACCCAACGCCGATCCTCATTCGTTCGCCATCTCCGCGCAGGAGGCGCATGCCCTGCAGACCGCGAACCTTGTCATCTTCAACGGTCTCAGGCTCGAGGAAGGCGTGCTACATCATGTGGAAGCAGCCTCTCGTGAGGGAGTGCCCACCTTCGAAGTAGGTGCCGCGGTCGACCCGATCGAGTACACGTCCGGGGACACTGCGGGACAGGCAGATCCCCACTTCTGGACCGATCCCACGCGGGTTGTTCGGGCCGTCGAACGCATCACCGACCAGGTGATCGAGCACCTACCGCACGTCGACGCCAACACCCTCCGACAGCGGGCTGCGTCCTACGCGAAGGAACTCACTGCTCTGGATGCGCTGATGGAACAGCTATTTCAGGCAATCCCGGAGACCAAACGAAAGCTGATCACCAACCACCATGTTTTCGCCTACCTTGCGCAACGCTACGGATTCACGGTGATGGGCGCGATCGTGCCCAGCGGAACGACACTGGCCTCACCCAGCGCATCCGACCTTGCATCCCTGGTCGGGGCGATCAGCGACAACGGCATCAGCACCATCTTCGTCGACACTTCACAGCCGGACCGGCTCGCGCGAGTACTCGCCGATTCCGCCGGCATCGACGTGGATATCCGCAGCCTCTACAGCGAATCACTCGGAGGGCCGGGATCGCCGGCGGACACCTACCTGAACATGATGCGGTTCAACGCATCCCAAATCAGCGACGGCCTCCGTGCGGCCGCTCGCTGAACATCGCCATATCGACGGATTCCCCGTCACCCACCTTCGAGAATGGAGAAGACTCCCAGTGCGCACGAAGCAACTATCCACAGCCTCCTCGGCCCTCCTCGTAGGGGTGTTGGCGTTGAGTTCATGCTCCTCCGAAACGCAACCGCAAGCCGCCGCCAGCGAGCCGGTGAACAACGCCATCGCGATCACCCACGACGGGGGCATCTACGTCCTCGATGGCGACACCCTCGAGGTTCACCACGACGTCCCCCTCGACGGATTCAACCGGGTGAACCCGGCGGGAGACAGCAGGCACATTGCCGTCTCGACCGAGGACGGGTTCGAGTTCCTCGACGCCACTTCCGGGGAGATGACGGACATCGCCTTCCCCGGCGAAGCGCCCGGACACGTCGTCATCCATGGTGGCAAGACAGTGCTCTACACCGACGGCAGCGGAACAACGAACATCTTCGACTCCAGCCAGCTCGAGAACGGTCAACCCGATCCCGAGGTCTACACCGCTGCTGCTCCTCATCACGGCGTTTCCGTCGTGCTCGACGACGGCACATTGGTCACCACCCTCGGCACCAAGGAAGGCCGTCCCGGCGCTGTCGCCCTCGACGCGAAGCGAAACGAGATCGCCCGCAACGAGAACTGTGAAGGCGTGCACGGTGAAGCCGTCGCCAAGGGCGAGGTTCTGGCACTCGGCTGCCGCGACGGCGCACTGTTGTTCAAGGACAACAAGTGGGTCAAGGTTCCTGGCGGCGCCGCCTACGCCGCCCTGGCCACCCAAGCCGGAAGCGACGAATCCACCGTCATTCTCAGCGACTACAAGATCGACCCCGATGCTGAGCGTGAGTTCCCCCAGCAGTTCGCACTGGTCGACACGGTCGCGGAGAAGATCACCGTCGTCCCGATGCCGAACCGCGCCAGCTACAGCTTCCGGTCCCTCGGCCGCGGAGCGCACGGCGAAGGCCTGATCCTCGGCACCGACGGCAAACTCCACATCGTCGACCCCGACACCGCCCAGATCACGCAGTCGTGGCCCATCGTCGGCCCGTGGAAAGAACCCATGAAGTGGCAGGAAGCACGCCCCTCCCTCTTCGCGCGCGGACACAACGCCTACATCACCGACCCCGCGACCCGAACCGTGTACCGCGTGAACAGCGAAACCGGACAAATTCTCGCCCAAGCCACCCTCGACGACACGCCCAACGAAATCAGCGGGGTGACGGCCCCCGGCCACTAGTTGACCGCTGACAGGGCGCTGATGCACCTCGCTGGCTGCATCAGCGCCCCCACCGCGATCCGGGAGAGGGCAGACTGTGCCGTCCAACTACCCTCGTACACGGAATGAATACCTCACCCTTCGAATACGCCATGGTGATGGCAGGAACTCGACCGCGCCGGGCGGGGTCGCCCAGTCTCGGCGGGGACGGGAAGCCTTGCGTAACGGGTGGGACTAAGCGGCGTTCCGGGAAGCGCTGTGGCAGACGCGAGACCCGACTCTGTTCTGAGCGGCGGCGTCGGGCTGGGCGGGTTGGAAGCGTTGGGTTGCGATTCAACTCGTAGGGGATTTCGGTGGGGGATATCAGTATGGCTTGGGATCGCATCCCGACCTGGATGATCCGGCTGGATCCCGCTGACCCGCCGACTGCCCGTCACTTCGCGTATCAAGGGCGCGCGATTCGGATCAGTTCGGCGGCCATCTCACGGCCGCGGTGAATCGGTTCCTCCGAGTGCGCAAACTTGGATCGAGCCAGGGCGCCGTCGTACACCAGCTGGATGCGCGCGGCAGGCTCCTCTGGGCGCGCACAGCCCGCCGCCTCCAGGTTCTCGGTGATGCGCTCGAGCACCCAGTCCCGGTGGTCCCGCACAGGAGCAAGTATCGACTCCGCGACAGCGGGAAACTCCGTGGCAGCGTTGAGGTACTGGCATCCGCGGAAGTTGCGGACCGGGGCCGATGCGGCCGCGAGATCGAAGAATGTGTAGATGCGATCGAGTGGATCGTCCACGACTTCGATCGCATCCGCCCACCGCGCCCGGTCCCGCATGTCCAACCCCTCGAGATACGCGCGGACGAGAGCGTCCTTGGACCCGAACGACGAGTACAGGCTGGCTTTCGCAACGCCCGATTCCGAGAGGATCCGGTCGATTCCCACCGCCCGGATCCCGTTCTCAGCGAACAGTTCGGTCGCGGTTGCTAGCAGCCGGTCCGCCGGCCGATCGTCATCAACACCGCGGCGGGTGTGCCCGCGATCGACCCCGGGTACCTGATGGTGGCCCGCTCGATGTGGGCAACCCGCACCGAACGACTCAGGACCGTCGTCCTGCCCGCGATCCGCGGCCATCTGCAGACCGGTCTGCGCGTCGCGCTCGGCATCGCGTGGGTGGTGCTGGTGCCGGCGGAGATGCTCGGGGTGCAGTCGGGCCTGGGCTACCAGATCCTCAACGCCCGCGACCAGCTCGCGTACGACCAGGTGATGGCCGTGATCCTGGTGATCGGCGCCCTCGGCTTCCTGTTCGACTCCGCCGCGCAGCGACTGCTCACCTACCGCGAGCGTCACCGCCCGGAGCCCGTTTTGGCCCCCGTGCCAGCCCCCGTCGGCTGATTCCGCGCAGTGCGTCGAGTAGACCGCGCCGGTCATGACGCGCGTAGTAGGCTCAGATACCCTTTTCGGACCAGACGATGACTCGCCTGCCGGCTTCTCACCGTGTCACCGCAACACGAATCTCACCCGTCGCCCGAATGTCCCACATAGAGCTGACAACCGGCTCGAGTGATTCCCGCCACCGCGACGTGCTCGGGTACCACGATGGTGGCGGTAGGGGACAGAAGCCGCGACGAACAGAACGGAACCATACGGGCCTGGCCGTAGCCTGCTAGTTGGCGCCTGCGGGGCCGGGGCGTGCTGTCGTTGCGGGGGGTGGGGCGGTGATCAGTGACTACCCTCGCCCCACCCGGGTGTCGCATGCGGCAACATGCAGCACCGCGCCCACTGGATACCGCTCTCATGGCAGCCAGGGGGCGAGCTTGTTTAGTCGAGCAGTGTCCCTGTGAAGTGATATGCCGCGTGCGCGCTGCCATCGGATGCTGGTGACACGTCGACGAGGCGGGGCTGGGTGGTTCGTCTCGGCCGCCGGCTGTCGGCGAAGATTGCGTCCCATCGCGCCTGCGCCATTCGGTCGATGTCGCCGAATTGCGTGTCAACGCTGGCAACGACCGTGAAGGTAACGTCTTCGCTGACGAAGGTCATGGGGCGCCGATCTGTCGGGGTCGGGTCAATGGCGAGTTGAACGCCCGCTGGAGGCGACAACCCTTTAGCCAGCGGGCGATCAACCCGCTGACGGTGGCGTCTTCACCGGCCAGGGCGATGCCACCATCCACGACCAGCAGGAGATCGTGGGCGCCACGCCTTTTCCGTGATCCTGTGTGGCGCCGACGGAACGGTAAACCACCACGGCCGGGGATGTCATCCCCCTTTGACGACATTCAAGGTCCCGTAAGTGCAGGTCAGAAGCAATTTCAAACACCCGACCGGGCGTTCGTGTGCGGCGCTCGAGGCTATTCCGATTCGAAACACCAGGACGCAGAGGCGGGGGTACGCAGCTTTACTGCACCTGAATTTCAAAAATGGACCATCTCGAAATGTAGGACAGACGACACCGCGCAGCGTCACCCGAGGCGATGTCGCCCGTTCCCGCAACCCCACCGCGCCAGATGCGTGTGGCGCCTCTGCGGGCTGTCGCCCCGTCCAGGACGTATCGACATCCGCGGGGGCAACAACTTTCGACGCTACTTGGACAGGCCGTTGCGGGTAGGGGTCAAGGCCACCGGGGCAGTGACGAATAGGGGAACCGAGGGGCTGTCTCGCGACGAAGGTGTCGCATATGGACCTCAAGCGGTGCCTGGGACGGGCTGCTGCGCGTCCTGATTCCAACTGGAAACGGAATCGGGTGTCTCGACGTCGTCCCGTGGTGTCCATTCGCGGCTGTGGCACCGCAGATTTTGACCGAGCGACTGGGAGCTGCGATCCGCGAAAGCCGAAATGACCCACCAGCCGGATATTTGGCGCCCCAGGTATCCCTCGCGACCTCCCCGCCGAGCGTCTCGCGGCCGCTTCGGACGTTGCGCGCGTTGGGCCCCTCATCGGCGCGTACAGGCGGATTCGTGGTCTGCGGCAGGTCGCCCTCGGACCTCGACTGGACCGTGGGGAGCGCACTCGAGATCCGCGGACCGGGCGAAGCCCTACCCATGTCCATCGGCGGCCGCCACGGTGCCCCGGACGAGCTCGAGGGCCCCGGCCAAGCGACTCTGCGCCGGATCGGCGGCCGATCGGGCCGCCCATCGCCAGGGGTTGAGCCTGAATCCACCGATGGTGCGACGGTGTGCGCATGTGGTCAATCGCGCGAAAGACTGTTCCGGGCAGGAGAAGTGGAGTACCCACACCGCGATCCGAGGGGTGGCGGTGTGGGGGCGGCGAGTCAGTGCTCGGCGGGTGCAACCCTGAGGCGGTTGCCGTCGAGATCGGCGGCCACGAACGTCAGGCCGAAGACATCCTCGGACGGCTCCTCCACCATCTCGACGCCCTTGTCCACCCACTCGTCGTAGATCTCGCGGATCTTCGCGCTTCCCCCTTCGACCAGAAGCCCGACCTCGAAGGCAGGAGCCGGGGGAGTGCCGTCCGTTCGGCTCTTCCCTCCCCACAATGCGAGAACGACGCCGCCGCCCAAGTCGAAGACCGCGTAGCGGCTGCTGAGCATCTCGGCTTGCATACCGAACAGCTCGCCGTAGAACGCTGCCGCCGAGGCGGCATCGCTGACGTAAACCAAGAACTGATTGGGGAGACGCATGAGAATGCCCTTCGCTTGAGGAATGTGACTGCCGCGTGGGTGCACGTCCGACCGGAACCAGCCCAGGTGAAACGCGGGCGGTTCGGTCGGAAGTAGGCCGCGTGATCACGCTAGGTCTGCCGACGGTGATACGTCCAAGAGCTGGTTCGTCTCATCACTAGAATCATTAGTTATGGAACTGCGCCAGTTGCGGTACTTTCTGACTGTCGTCGACGAGGCGAACTTCACCCGGGCGGCGGAGCGGCTGCACGTCTCGCAGCCGGGTGTCAGCGCGCAGATACGTCAGTTGGAACGCGAACTGGGGCAACAGCTTCTGGACCGCTCGGGGCGGACGGTGACGTTGACCGAGGTCGGTGCCGCAGTACTTCCCTATGCGCGCGCCGCGGTGGCTGCCGCATCGGCGACGCGTGATGCGGCCGATGCGGTGGCGGGTCTGGTGCGCGGGCATGTCGGAATCGGCTCGGTGCCCTCGGCGGCGCTCGATTTTGTCGAGCTGCTGGCCGACTTTCATACCCGCTACCCGCACATCGAGATGACCCTGACCGAGCAGAGTTCGGAGAACCTCCTCGAGGAGGTTCGCACCGGACGGCTGGACCTGGCCTTTGTCGGTCTGGCGGGGGAGTCGCCGCGGGGTGTCGCCTGTCGCGTCATTCGGGAGGAGGCGCTTGTTGCCGTCGTCGCCGGCACCGATCCACTGGCCGAGAAGCCCACCGTCGACCTGGGCGAGCTCGCTGCACGCCCGCTGATCACGCTGCCGCGCGGAACGGGGATCCGCTCGGCGCTCGACGCGAGCTTCGCCGAGGCCGGCCTGCACGCCCACATCGCCTTCGAGGCCAGCGATCCGCGGGTCGCGGCTCGACTCGCACAGCGAGGGCTCGGAACGGCGATCCTGCCCGCCTCCGAGGTCGCGGAGGACGACGACCGAGGGCTGGTCTGCGTGGTCGCGATCGTTCCGCGAGTGTCGGCCCGCCTCGCTCTGGTGTGGCGCGCGCAGGGGCCGTTGAGCCCCGCCGCGGGCGCCCTGGGCGCGCTGGTCACAGCGCGACCCTGATGCGGATCGAGCCCAATGCCCGAGGCATGATCCCAACCAAGACCCGGCACAGTGAAACCAAGAACGCGGCCGATCCATGGGTAGTCACCCACGTGGTGCGCATAGACGCACTGATCGTCACGAACGAGCGCGCTAAGTGCCCGGAGCAGCGGATCACAACCCTCGAATCCCGAATATCGCGATGGACTTCGACATTGAGTGCGTCACGCTGAACGATCTTGGGCGACGGGAAGGTTGGCGCTTCTGAATCGGGTGCGGGTCAGATAGCGGGCGACCGACTGGATGTTCGTGTTCCTGCGCGGTTGCTTGATCAGATCGATGCGGAGATCGTTGATGCTGATTAGGACGCGTTCAACAGCGAGTTCGGCGAGGATCTGCGGAAGCTGCGGCTGATCGCCGAGTGATGGTGTGGCCCCACGGTTTGACCGCCACGGGGCCGTCAATCTCGGTCAGCTACCAGCCACCCACTGTGGCATTAACCGATTGCGTCACATCCGCGCTCGCCATATCCATCTGTCCCATTGCATCCAGGCAGTCAGTCATCCTCGTAGTACCACCGCTTGCAGCACCCGACTTGCAGCCCTGGCTAGTCATCGTGGACGCGTCGAGAATCTTCCTGGTTGCCGCAACGACCTTCGGCCAGCCTCCAGGCATCGCTTTTGCTGCGAGCATGATGTCGGAGGTTAGAGCGTCGCCTTTTGCTGCCGCTGCAACGCAGGCGGGTGTACCGATTTCGTCGGCGCACGGCTTGTAGGTGGGCGTGAGTGCTTCTGCTGCGGCGAGGAATTCGTCGGCGGTCGTGAGTGGGACGGAAGCCTTCGTGGCCGTGGTGGTGGCTTCTGCTCTTGCCGGCTCGTTGGCTGAGCTGCAGCCGCCGACGAGTAGGAGCCCCCCGACGGCGAGCGCGGTGATCGTGCGTTTCATGTGGGTAGGTGTAGCAGACGAAGCCGACAGCTTGGTCTGTCATGTCGCGGAATCATCGCCGACCCGTTCGACCCTCTGTCGACCCGGTCACAACCCACACATTCGGGATAAACCGACCAAAAAGTATGGTACCCATTGCCATTATGAAACGCATACTCGCGGCCCTGGCGGCAGCCGCAACAGCTTTAGTTCTCGCTGGTTGCAGCAGCACGCCCAGCGAATCGCCCATGCCCGACCTGACAGGCGTCAAGCTCAAGGCTGCCGAGAAGAGCCTCGACGACATCGGGGTGAAAGTCACTACCGTGGATGCGACTGGCGATGGTCGCAGCGTCTGGGACAAGGACAACTGGACTGTCGCCTCGCAGAACGTGGACCCAGGCGAAACCGTGAAGAAGGGGCAGCAAGTCAAGATCGCGATCCTGAAGTCCGGCGAACGCGATGTGGTCCGACTGTCAGGAACTCCAACCACCACAGCAGCCACGACGCCGAGTCGTGAGGTGTTGGCTGAGCCGACGTCGACGGCCCCAACGACCACGACTGCGCCGATCGCTCCGGTGACGACACCTCTACCAGTTCCGACCGCTGCACGGGGCTCCACGGCTCCGGTGGTGATCGCGCTGCCCGTGAGTTTCGCTGAGAGCAAGCATCGGGTGCAGCTGGATACGTGGGATTTGGCTCCGAATCTGGTTCCGGGGATGTCTGGGTCGCGGGCGCGGACAGTGTTCGATAAGGCGAACTGGAAGGTAGTTGCTCAGTGCGACACGATGTCTGGCGGTCGGGTGACTGTTGGTGTGGTGAAGCTTGATGAGTGGCCGTCGGTTGCTGGCTCCGCTGTGGCGAACAACGAGTATGCGGGATTGCTTGACTGTTGATGTGATGTGAGACGAATGTGCCCCACCTGGCATGTAGTGGCTGGGTGGGGCCTTTTCGTCGTTTATGGGGTCACCACGGGTCGCCGACCTTCCGGGTGTGGGCTGTCTCGTACGCCTGTACCGCTTCCTCCGTGAATCTCACTGAATCACCGATCCGGATACTGGAGATCTCGCCGGCCTGAGCTAAGCGATAGACAGTTCTGGAAGAGATCTGCCATCGTTCAGCGAGTTCGATCGCCGTCAGGAGGCTGCGTCGACGTGACGTCGGGATGCTGGTGGTGGTCGCTATCACGGTGCGATTGTTGCGTGCCTGAGTTGGTGATGGACCATGCGGATTTCCGTTGCTAGAGAGTCGGTCTCGATCGTGCGGCAGATCTTTCCAACTACCCGCGGAGTTCTTGTGTGGTTGGCAAGTGTCGCAGTTCGTTACCCACACGCGCTGCGGACATCGCATTGGATTCCGTGATGACACTTGCAGGGTTGCGCCCTCACGCACTCTCCCCGGGGTTGGCGTTGCGGGAGTCCTCCTAGGACAGCGCCATCCACGGGACGGAATTCCTACCGGCTGACCCGTTTAGTTGGTATGGTGGTGGATGTCGCCTGGTCTGGACTGCCTTCCTGGGCGGGCGGCAAGTCGCTCTTCGGACGAGTGACTGATGGGTGGTCTCGGAGTGGATCGGGAGGGGTTTCGTCGATCACGCTCGATCCATCCCGCTCCTTGAAGTGGTGGAAAGCCCCGGCCCGGACAGTGATCCGGGTCGGGGTTTCGTCAATCGTGGGGTGTCGCTGTCTGTGTGGCTCGGTTGGTGTCTGGTTCGCACCGCCCCAGACGGTGAACGCACGGCCCCGCCGGGCAGTCGGCGGATTCCAGCGGTCGTCGCAACACCGCTGCCGCTTCTTGCCGTGACGAGGGGATCGAAGTGCTCGACTGGGAAACCCCGGCCGAGCACTTCGGTCAACTTGTCGACAAGGGCAACTAGCATCGCGGATGTGCCTTCATACGAGACGCTCGATCCCCTTTACGGCCCGATTCTGCTGGAACGAGACCGCGACGGCTCGCGGGTGACGGTTTGCGGCGAGTCGATACCCACAGCGTCGATCAACCGCACGAGTGACGCGGCGGTGCGGAGCGATGTGCCGATCGGCACCCGTGACGGTGGGCAACTCCGGCTGATGCTCGGCGGCAACGAATTTGACGTCCGTCCGTCCCCCGGTAGATTCTCCCGTCGCTCGTACCGTGTCGAGGTGACGGGGCACGGACACTCGTGGCTTTTCACCCCGGCATCTCCGACTGCTCACCGGCTTGTTCAAGGCTCGCGGTACACCGGGCACAACGAAATCGGAATCTTCACCTCCGACGAGGATGAAGTGAGAGTTGAGTTGTCGCAGGAGATCAGCGTTGCGGGCGCGGTTGCGCATAAGGTGGATTCGACGCCGTTGGACTGCGCGCTCGGGTACCTTCTGACCGCCGCGTTCGGTACCGGCGCACAACTGATGCTGGCCGCAATCGTGACCGGTGCGACGGGCGCACTGTTTCCCGGCTGAGCCACCTGTTATGTCGGCCGTTGAGTTCGGCGGCGACGGTATCGAGGTGTTTACGGCTGTGGACGGACAGATCTATCCCTTTCGGAAAGTATTGCCGCAGCGGGTTGTTGGTTTTCTCGTTCGAGCCTCGCTGCCAGGGGCTGGCGGGATGGCAGACGTAGACGGGGATGTCGGTGGCGATCGTGAACGAGTGGTGGGCGCTCATCTCGCTGCCCTGATCCAGGTTAGCGACCGAGTAATTTTGCGGGGCAGACGTTGTGACGGTCTCCCCCAGGGCGTCGCGCATGAGATCGGCGCTGCGTCCGTGGGGAAGATGTACCAGGATCACGTATCGGGTGGCCCGTTCGACTAGGGTGCCGATGGCCGATGCACCGTCCTTTCCTTTGATCAGGTCGCCTTCCCGATGGCCAGGCACCGCGCGGTCCTCGACCTCGGCGGGGCGGTCGGAGATCATCACCATCGGGGTGGCGAAACGAGGCTGACGCTGCTGGGCCTGGCGGCGTGGTTGGCGGCGACCGCGTCCGGTCCGCAGGGCCTTGGCCAGTTCGTGGCGTAGCTCTCCGCGTCCCTGGACATACAAGGCCTGGTACATCGTCTCGCGGACCACATGCATCTCCGGGCGCTCGGGGAAGGCTGTCTGCAGGGCTTGGCAGATCTGCTCCGGACTCCAGCGCTTGTCCGAATGGGTTTGAATGAACCGCCGCAGCTGGGGGTTTCGACCGATCATTACGATCTAGGGACGGGGCCGGCGGGCATCGGCTCGGGCTTGGGCTGCGTGCGGCCGGTACTGGCCGCTGACCGGATGCCGTTTGCGGCGGATCTCGCGGCTGATCGTCGATGGGCTGCGCTCCAACTCGGCCGCGATGTGTCGGATCGCGGCGTTCTCCCGCAATTGATCCGCGATAAACCGGAGGGGCGCCACCGATCCCAGCGGTAGCGCCGCCGCCTGGCCCTTCCCGCTACCCGCATGAAGCCGACCGCATCCCGCGGAGGCCTGCCGGATCGTCGGCATCAACCGCCGGGCAGGTAAACGGTGGCGCAACGGCCGTGCGCCGTCCGGCAGGGATCGTCACAAGCCGAGTCGGTCAGCAAGTTCGCTGTAGTCCCACTGCCACAATCCTGGGTTGTCGACTGGGTATTGTGAACGAAACCCGATCAGGCGTTGAACTCGTTCCGGAAGGGTACGAACGAGCTGACCCTGCTTCTTTAGCCACCGCGACGACCGAAATGAAAACGGGTGAGCCCCACCGAAATTGCTTCGGTGGGGCTCACCCGTGTGCGTTGAGCTGGCTCGGCGTGTGTCCTGGGTTAGCTGGAGCCGAAGAGCCCGGACAGCGAACCGCTCGCGGAGCCGTTACCGCCGTCGTCGGGCCCGCCCGGGTTGGTTAGGGCGCCGACGGTGACGGTTTTGGTGATGGTGGTCGCGGTGCCGTTGGTGGTGATCTCGGCGGTCAGGGTGTGGGTGCCTTCGGCCGGTGTCCAGGTGCAGGCCGCGGTCCCGGTCGGATCGGCGGTCGCGGTGCAAATGGCATCGCTGCCGTTGTGGATGACGACATGCGAGTTGGCATCGGCACCGACAACGGAGATCGTCGCGGGGTTACCCGCCGTCGGCGCGACCGGGTCGACGACGATGACCGAAGTACCGGCCGGCGGAGCGGTGACCGTCACCGTCACCGGAGTCGAAGCTGAGGATGGGCCGACGGAGTTGGTTGCCACAGCAGTGATGCTCATGGTGCCGGGGGTGGTGGTGATGATGTTGCAGTGGAACGATCCGTATTGGTTGGTCGTCGCGGTGCAGGTCTTGTCGCCGGCGGTGACCTTCGCGGTCGAGCCGGGTTCGGCGTCACCGGAGACGGTGACCGCGTTACCTGCGATGACTGATCCGGGGGTGGCGGTGACGTTCGTCGGAGCCGCGGGCGGAGCTGGCGCGGCGGCGATGGTGCCGGTCTGCGCGGCCGACGTCGACACCGCGTTGGTGGCGTCGCCGAGGTATTTGGCGGTGATCGAGTAGGGCTGCCCGGCTTCACCGGTGACGGGAGTCCAGGAGTAGACGGCGGTGCCGTTCGCCACGTTGCCGTTGCCGAGAACGACGCCGTTGTTGGAGAACTCGACTGCGCCGTTCGCATTGTTCGACACGGTCGCGGTCAGGGTGGAGGCCCGGGTCGCCTGGGGTGCGGGGGCGACGCCGACGGTGGTCTGGGTCGCGGATTTGGTCACCGACAAGGTGGGCCCGGCATCGGCGTTCTCGGAGCCCAGGCCCTGGTTCGAACTGATCCCCGCCCCGGTCATCAGGGCGATGTCACGTGCGCAGCCTGCCCCGACGACGTAGTCGACCTTGTAGTCGATGTTGCGGTCCACGGCGCTGCGGATCCACGAGCCGGTCATGCGCACGAAGTTCGGGTTGCTCGCGTCCGTGCCGACACCCTTGCCGTTGACCCTCGACGAGTCCTGGACGTAGGTCAGGCAGGTCGGATGAATGTCCTTGAACGCGCTGATCGTCGGTGCGAGGCCCCCGTTCCAGCGGATGTTGTTGGTGACGGTGATCGTCTCGCCCGGGGTGGGGGTGCCGTTGCTGATCGTTCGGTTGAACGTCCACTGGCCGGAATTCGTCGACTGGCTCACAGGTGCCGCGTTGGCGGCGCTGACTCCGAGCGTCGCGGCGAAGCCGATGGCGAGTAGCACGGTACTGGCGCCCGCGGCCAGCCGCCGCAAGTTGTTGTTCCTCGACACTGTCGAACTCCTTCTCAGATGCCCCTGGCCTCTAGGTGGACACATGTCCAAGACGTGATCTCGGGCCACCGTACGGCATCTGATAGGGATGCGGACTGGGATTTGCCCGAAATTCACCGGGCGAAGGGCACTGCATCGCGGATGAATTGACAATCGTCGCTTTGCGCGGTCGCCGGGTGGCGGCGTACCCACGTGAACACACCGTCGTGCAGAGATGGCCGCGATCGCCATCTCACGAGCTCGACATCGAGGCACATGTACACAGTGAAGCCCTGGGCGAGGAGTGGCTGCACTGGTGGTCGGTCGACCCGCTTCTGTGTGGAAGGCCGATTCGGTACGGACCATCCGCGGTTGGAAGATCGGCGACCTGCCCGAGATTGTTGCCCACGGGGCGGCGGTCGTCCTAACCGCCGCAGCATCTTCGGAATGCGAGATGCGGAATGATGTCGGCCTCACTTAGATCCGCGACATCGAGCCGTGCGCGATCGAGTTGTGTCCCCGACCGGCGACGACCGCACCCGGCGTGCGTGACGCTGTGTCTGCCAGTTGCAGTCCCGCGCGCGATCCGGGGTATTTTGCAGCACAGCGGGCCCGGCATACCTACCCGGGTGTGCTGCGCCTCGCGGTGGTGGTCAAGGCACCACTCGGCTGTCGCCCCGGAACTCCGCGACTGTGGCCATGGCTTGGTCTGTGACGGTGACGTCGTAGATTCCATTGCGGCCGTATCTTATTCGTTCGACGGCTCGCGCCGTGAGGACATCACCCAACCCGGTCGGACGTATGAATCGAATGTCCGCACGAGCCGCGACTGCCCGGAGGTCGTGGCTGTTGCAGGCGAGCGCAAACGTGGTATCGGCAAAGAGGAAGATGTAGCCACCATGAGTGGTTCCGTGCCCGTTGACCATTGCCTCGGTCACGATGAAACGGGTGGTGGCGTGACCGGGACCCAACTCAACTACCTCGATACCGAGGGATCGTGAGGCGGTGTCGGCAGCGAACATGTCGCGAGCGATCTGGAACCGCTCACCGTCTATAGAGGTCATAGCCTGCTCCTGGGTTGTTGGACACGGGCGGCCACGGAGTGACGAGCTTCCGTGGCCGCCCTGAGGTCACGGGGTCGTCGGCTCGAGTTTCTGGGTGTACATCGTGACGCCGCCAGTGGCGAAATTGCGCACGTCCCGGCCGGCCTCTCTCATCTGGGGCGAGTCGAGTGCCTGCAGGAGGTCTTCCTCGCTGCTGAACAACAGGTGTGCGACGGCGTAATACGCCGGGGTCGAGCCATCGAGGGATGCGCACTTCCCCCACGTGAATCCGGCTAGGCCCGGAACCCGGGTCGTGAGTGGGATGTGGATAGTGCGGTAGTACTCGTCGAACGCCGTTGGATCGGTGGGTTCGCCGTAGCAGACCGAGATCTGGTGGCTCACTGATCTTCTCCGTTTGGCTTGGCGACGAGGGTGAGCACGTCATAGGTGGCCACCGGGTCACCACTCTGGTTGGTGACACGCGCATCCCAGCGGACTTCGCCGTAGTCTGCGCTGGTCCGCGGCGTGATCTGCTTCGCTGTCAGGGTGACCGTCAGCTCGTCGTCAGCCTTGACCGGGGTGAGGAAGCGCAGGTTGTCGACGCCGAAGTTCGCGAGCACCGGCCCAGGGGCGGGATCGACGAATAGGCCGGCCGCGAGCGAGACCACGAGGTAGCCGTGGGCGACGATGCCGCCGAACAGCGGGTTGGCGGCCGCAGCTTGAGGGTCGGTGTGGGCGTAGAAGGTGTCGCCGGTGAACTCGGCGAAATGGTCGATATCGGCTCGGGTGACTGTGCGCGGTCCGCCGACGATGGTGTCGCCGAGTGCTAGTTCGGCAAGGTTCTTACGGAACGGATGGGCGCCGCCTTCCGTGCGGTCCGCGCCCGACACCCAGCGGCGACCGACGGCGGTGAGAACGTTGGGTGTGCCCTGAATCGCGGTGCGTTGCATGTGATGGAGCACTCCGCGGATTCCGCCGAGTTCCTCGCCGCCGCCGGCGCGGCCGGGGCCGCCGTGCACGAGGACCGGCAGTGGTGAGCCGTGTCCGGTCGACTCGCGGGCGTCGTCGCGGTTGAGTACCAGAACACGACCGTGGTACGGAGCGAGACCGACCACGATCTCGTGCGCGATGGCGGTGTCGGCGGTGACCACCGAGGCGACGAGACTGCCCTTGCCGCGTGCGGCGAGCTCGATGACATCAGTGTTGTCGCGATAGCCGATGATGGTGCTCACCGGACCGAACGCCTCGACGTCGTGCGGCTCGGTCGCATCGCGGTCGTCACAGCGCAGCAGGATCGGAGACATGAACGCGCCAGTGGCCGCGTCCCCTCCGACCACGGTCACCGTCTCGGGGTCGCCGTGAACGATGCGGGTGCTTTTGGTCAGTGCGCGAAGGGATTTGAGAACCTCGTCGCGCTGCTCGATGCTTGCGAGGGCCCCCATGGTCACGCCCTGTGCGTCCGGCGCGCCGACCACGACCTTGTTGAGGCGTGCGCGGGTGGCTGCGACAACGTCGTCGAGCAGGTGCTCCGGAACGAATGCTCGCCGGATAGCGGTGCACTTCTGCCCTGCCTTGACGGTCATCTCCGTGACGAGTTGCTTGACGAAGAGGTCGAACTCCTCGCTGCCTGTGGTGACATCCGTGCCTAGGATGGAGGCATTGAGCGAGTCGGCTTCGGCGTTGAAGTGCACACCGGCCGAGACCACATTGGGGTGCGCGCGCAGGGTGGCAGCGGTGTCCGCGGATCCGGTGAAGGCCACCGAGTCCTGGCCGCCGAGATGGTCGAGGACTCCTCTTGCGCTTCCGCACAGGAGCTGGACCGATCCCTCGGGCAGCAGCCCGGATTCGATGATGCGGCGGAACACCAGTTCGGTCAGGTAGGCGGACTGACTGGCCGGCTTGACGATCGAGGGCACGCCGGCGATGAACGCGGGTGCGAGCTTTTCGAGGAAGCCCCACACCGGGAAGTTGAAGGCATTGATTTGTACGGCCACACCGCGGCGTGAGGTGTAGATGTGCTGGCCGAGGAAAGTGCCGTTCTTGCCGAGTTGCTCGGCGGCCCCGTCGAGGTAGACGGTGTCGTTGGGGAGTTCCCGCCGCGCCTTGCTCGAGTAGCTGAGCAGGGTTCCGAAGCCGCCATCGATGTCGACGGCCGAATCTCGCCGGGTCGCTCCGGTCGCCGCGGAGAGCTCGTAGAACTCCTCCTTGCCCGCCATCAAGGTCAGTGCGAGCGCTTTGAGGGCTGCGGCGCGTTCGTGGAAGGTCGGCTTCGCCAGCGCGGGTCCGCCCACCGAGCGGGCGTAGTCGATCATGCCGGGTACATCCACCCCGGTCGACGAAATCCGGGCGACTTCGCGACCGTCCACGGCGCTGAGCAGGGGAGTGCCTTCGTCGGGCGCAGTGTGCCAGCGTCCCTGTGCATAGCTTTGAAGCAGAGTGGTCACGAGATCTCCAATAGTCACCGTACGTTCGGTCAGTAATTACGATCGGTGAGCGCCACCACTTCTGTCAAGAGCGGGCTGGGGCCCGGGTCTGGCAGCGGGTCAGGGCCGCCGCAGGCCGCCGAACACGATGGTGACCACGGTGTCGGCGAGTGCGTCCACCGCGCCATCGGTGCGGGGGCGGTACCACTCGACGACGGAGTTGACCATGCCGAAGGTCAGCCTGCTGACCAGGGCTGGATCGACCCCTGCCGGCAGATCGCCCTCATCGGCGGCCGCCTGCACCAGGTCGCTGACGAAAGCGTCGAACTCTCGTCGACGTGCCAGTGCCCGGCGCTCGACCGCGGTGTTGCCGCGCACGCGCAGCAGCAGCGTGACGTACGGCAACTCGGCAACGAGGACCTCGACACTGCGGCGGACCAGGTACTGGAGCCGGTCGATGTAGGGGCCGGTGACCGTCCCCTCTTCGGTCGTCACAGCGAAGAGCGCGTTGAGTGCGCGGGAGAGTGCCAGGTCGAGCAGTTCGGCCTTGCCTGAGACGTGGTAGTAGATCGCCGACTTGGAAATGCCCAGGCGCTTGGAGAGCACCTCCATGCTCGTCCCGTCGTAGCCCTTGTCGTTGAACGCCTTGACGGCGACCGCAAGCAGCGAGTCGAGGTCGTACCCGGGCCTGCCGGGGCGTCCGGTTCGGTGGACTACGCGCGCCGATGTCATGGGTTCATCTTGACGCATCCACGCGGTGCCGAACCAGAACGACCGCAGCCACTCTTGTTACTGACCGAATATTCAGTTAATAATTACCGCACACGTGGACAAGGAGCGCAGGATGAGTGAAGTCTTTCTGGTCGACGGCGCGCGCACGCCGCAGGGGAGCTACGGCGGAGCCCTCGCCGGTGTTCGCCCGGACGACCTAGCCGGTCTCGTCGTCGCCGAAGCGGTATGGCGAGCCGGGATCCCCGGAGACGCGGTCGACGAAGTGATCCTGGGCGCAGCGAACCAGGCCGGAGAAGACAACCGTGATGTCGCGCGCATGGCCGTGCTGCTCGCAGGGCTGCCCGACACCGTTCCTGGCTTCACGGTCAACCGCCTGTGCGCCAGCGGGCTCACCGCGGTTGCGCAGGCCGCCGCACTGATCCGCAGCGGCGAAGCCGACATCGTCGTCGCCGGGGGAGTGGAATCGATGACGCGGGCGCCGTGGGTGATGGCCAAGCCCGGCACTCCCTGGGCACGCCCGGGCGAGATTGCCGACACCTCGCTCGGCTGGCGGTTCGTCAATCCAGTGTTCAGAGCCGCCGACGAGGCCATCCCGGCCGGGGCCGGGCCCGAGGTCCGGAAAATCACACTGTCGATGGGGGAAACCGCCGAGGAGGTTGCCCGCCTCGAGAACATCACTCGAGAGGAAAGCGACGCCTTCGCGCTGCGCAGCCAGGAACGCGCCGTGGCCGCGATCGGCGCGGGCCACTTCGAGAGGGAGATCGTCTCAGTCCCGGTCGGGAAGGACATGTTCGCAGCCGACGAGACGCCCCGGCCCGGAACGACTCTGAACAAACTCGCGGCGCTGAGGCCGGTGTTCCGTGCGGACGGAATCGTGACTGCGGGCTCGTCGTCGCCACTCTCGGACGGTGCCGCGGCATTGGTCGTTGCCAGCGCGGAGGCCGTGGCACGGTACGGGCTGACCGTCCGCGGCCGGATCGTCGGGTCTGCCAGCGCTGGTGTGCCCCCACAGGTCATGGGCCTGGGCCCGGTGCCCGCGACGCAGAAGGCGCTCGCCCGCGCCAAGTGGTCGGTCGCCGACCTCGAGGCGATTGAGCTCAACGAGGCCTTCGCCGCCCAGTCCCTGGGTGTGATCCGTCAGCTTGATCTCGACGAGGACATCGTCAATGCCGACGGCGGTGCCATCGCTCTCGGCCACCCGCTCGGCTGTTCGGGTGCACGCATCCTTCTGACTCTTCTCGGCCGGATGGAACGCGAGAATGCTCGCCGGGGACTGGCAACTCTGTGCGTCGGTGTCGGGCAGGGCGCCGCAATGCTGATCGAGGCGCCATGACCGAATTCACGACCCTCGAAGTCGACGACCGTGGCGACCGTGTCGTCGTCACCCTCAACCGCCCAGCGCAACGCAACGCGATCAATGCGGAAATGATCGCTGAACTCCACACAGTGTGCGCACGCATCGAAGCCGATCCGAAGCTGTTGCTGCTCACTGGAAATGGCGACCACTTCGCCGGCGGCGCCGACATTGGACAGCTGCGAGCCCGCACCCGTGACGACGCGCTTGCTGGGATCAACCGCACGCTGTTCGATCGAATTGGGCGTCTGCCCCTGCCCACCGTGGCGGCGGTCAGTGGGTTCGCGCTCGGTGGTGGCGCGGAACTCTCGTACGCGTGCGACATCCGAGTCGCCACCACGACGGCGAAGTTCGGCAACCCCGAACCCGGATTGGGCATCATGGCCGCTGCAGGGGCCAGTTACCGACTGCCGCAATTGGTCGGAACCTCGGTGGCCAAGCAGGTCCTACTCGGCGGCCGCATCCTCGACGCTGATTCTGCTCTCCGCGCGGGCCTGGTCATCGACGTCGTCGAGCCCGGCACTCACGTCGCTGCCGCCCACCAGCTGCTCGACCGCATCGCACTCTCCGCTCCGCTGGCGCTGCGGCTGACCAAGGCCATCGTCGATGCCCCCGGCTCGCATCCGTTCGCCGACGACATTGCCCAAGCGGTGCTCTTCGAGACAGAGGACAAACACGACCGAATGACCGCGTTCCTGGAGAAGAAGAAATGACTGACACACATCCCCCCGCCCAGGTCGCCGTGATCGGTGGTGGCCGCATGGGCGCTGGCATCGCGCAGGTCTTCGCCACCCTCGGCAGCGAGGTCGTGATCGCAGAGGCCGGCGACCAGGTCGCTGCCCGCGACCGGGTGGCCGCCGGGCTACGCCGCGCTGACGAACGCGGCAAACTCGCTCACTCGACCCCCGATGAGATCCTCGAACGCGTCAGCACCGTTGCCTCTCCATCGGCGATTAGGTCGTCGACCGACCTGGTCATCGAAGCAGTCCCGGAGATCGCAGACCTCAAGGCCCAAGTCCTGACCGCGGCCGAGAAGGCGATCAGCCCTGCCGCGGTGATCGCCACCAACACCAGTTCCCTGTCGATCGCCGACCTCGGGAAGAACCTGACCCATCCGGGCCGATTCCTCGGCATGCACTTCTTCAACCCGGTCCCGGCCTCGAGCCTGGTCGAGATCGTCACGGCTCCTGCGACCGCCGATGCTGTTGTCGACAAGGCCGTGGCATGGGTGGAGCAACTGGGCAAGCTCGAGATCGTGGTCAGCGACTCCCCAGGGTTCGCCACCAGCCGTCTCGGTGTGTTCCTTGGCCTCGAGGCGATCCGGATGCTCGAGGAGGGGGTGGCCGACGCCGCCGCGATCGACCGCGCGATGGAGCTCGGTTACCGCCACCCGATGGGTCCACTGCGCTCGACCGACCTGGTCGGACTCGACGTCCGCCTGGCCATCGCCGAACATCTGGCGGTCACCCTTGGGCCTCGCTTCGAACCTCCGAAGTTGCTGCGCGAAAAGGTCGAGCGCGGCGAGCTGGGCCGCAAGACCGGTCAGGGCTTCTACAACTGGACCACACCGACGCAGGGGGCGCTGTCATGACCACCGCGGAAAGCAACTCTGTACGAGTAGAGATCGAGGACGGTCTCGCGACGATTGCTCTCTCTCGAGCAGGAGCGTCCAATGCTCTAGATGTGTCAGCCAAGTCAGGCTTGCTGTCTGCGGTCCATGAAGTGGCGCGCGCTTCGTACGTTCGGGCGGTACTCCTGAAGGCCGACGGCAAGAACTTCTGTGTCGGACAGGATCTGGGCGAGCACGTCGACGCGCTGCGTGCGGATCCGAAGTCCGCAATGAACACCGTCGGCGAGCACTACAATCCGCTCCTGCAGGCGATCGCCGACCTGGAAGTCCCGGTGGTGGTGGCGATCCGCGGCGCGTGCGTCGGCGCCGGGCTCGGACTTGCACTCGCCGGCGACATACGGGTTGCCGGCGAGGGCGCAAAGTTCGCAACCGCTTTCACCGGAATCGGTCTGGCCAGCGACTCGGGCCTGAGTCACACTCTTGTCCACGCGGTGGGCGTCAGCCGGGCGGCCGGGTTGATGTTGCTCGGCGATCGCTTCAGTGCTGCTGATGCCGCTGCGTGGGGGCTCGTGCACCGTGTGGTTCCCGATGACGAGGTCGATAACGATGCACACGATCTCGCGGCCCGGCTGGCACAAGGCCCCACGGCGGCTTACCAGCAGGTCAAAACTCTCCTGAAGGCTGGGGCGCCAGGACTCGGGGATGCACTCGAACGGGAACGCCACGCGCAGGAAACGCTCGGTGCGAGCGCTGACCACAGCGCTGCGGTCGAGGCATTTCTGGCCAAGTCACGCCCAGTCTTCACCGGGCGCTGACCGACGCTGCCTGCAAGGACCGGCCGACGCGATCCCGGTCTTGTATGTGGGTGGTTTCGGACGCATACTAATACTGACCGAATATTCGGTAAGGAAATGAGGCTAAATGTCAACGCCTACAACCACAGAAGAGCTTCATGAACTCTTCACCACTACCATCGCGAATGATCAGCGGATCGAGCCACGCGACTGGATGCCCGACGACTACCGCAGGACCCTGATCCGGCAGATCGCGCAACATGCGCACTCAGAGATCATCGGGATGCAGCCGGAGGGCAATTGGATCACCCGTGCGCCCTCGCTGCGCCGGAAGTCGATTCTGCTCGCGAAGGTGCAGGATGAGGCAGGGCACGGGTTGTACCTGTACTCCGCTGCCGAGACCCTCGGTGCCGACCGGGCAGATCTGACCGACAAGCTGATTGCCGGCAAGCAGAAGTACTCGTCGATCTTCAACTACCCGACGCTCACCTTCGCTGATGTCGGCGTGATTGGCTGGTTGGTCGATGGAGCGGCGATCTGCAACCAAGTCCCGCTGTGCCGCACCAGCTTCGGACCGTACGGGCGGGCGATGATCCGCGTATGCAAGGAAGAATCGTTCCATCAGCGGCAGGGCTACGAATTGCTGATGACGATGATGCGTGGCACCGACGCCCAACGTGACATGGTGCAGGAAGCGGTCAACCGCTGGTGGTGGCCCGCCCTGATGATGTTCGGCCCGCCGGACGACAAGTCCCCGAACACCGAGCAGTCGATGAACTGGCGTATCAAGCGGCACACCAACGACGAACTGCGCCAGCGCTTCGTCGACATGAGCATCCCTCAGGCTGAGGCGCTAGGGGTTAGCTTTCCCGATCCGAACCTGGAGTGGAACGAGGGCCGGCAGCATTACGACTTCGGCGAGCCCGACTGGAGCGAGTTCATGGAGGTCATCAAGGGCAACGGTGCCTGCAATGTCGAACGTATCTTCAACCGCCGCACCGCACACGAGAACGGCGCCTGGGTGCGTGAGGCAGCCACTGCCTTCGCCGCCCGTGAACGAGAGGGCTCATAGGATCATGACCAACACTCGGGTCACCGCAGAAGGTGGCCACGCCACAGTGCCAACCAATGATGTGTCAACCGTGCCGGAAGCGGAGCAGGTCACCACGGGCTGGCCACTGTACGAGGTGTTCGTGCGCGGCAAGCGCGGCTTGAACCACGTGCACGTCGGCTCGTTGCATGCCCCCGACGACGAGATGGCACTGCGCCATGCGCGCGATGTGTACACGCGTCGCAACGAGGGGGTGAGCATCTGGGTCGTGCCATCCGCTGCGATCACTGCGTCGAGCCCGTCGGAGAAGGATCCGTTCTTCACGCCCAGCGGTGACAAGGTGTATCGCCACCCGACCTTTTACGACATCCCCGACAACGTTCCCCACATGTGAGGCGCACACCATGATCGATCACGACAACGCCTACGGGGGCCTGGTCGACGAGGACAACCACGGCCAGTGGGCCTTCGGCACCAGCTTTGACGACCCGCTCGCCGGTGTCGACACCACTGTCCCCGACGGAGTCGACCTCGGCGCGCTGGCGAGATACTGCCTGATGCTCGGAGACGACGCACTGATCTCCTCGCACCGTCTCTCCGAATGGTGCACCCAGGCACCAGAGCTCGAGGAAGAGATGGCCTTGGCCAACATCGGCCTAGATCTGCTTGGGCAGGCACGCCTGCTCCTCGCCCGAGCCGCCGCCGCGGACCCCACGGTCGTTCCGTTCATCTCGGAGACCTCCCCCGTACCGGCCGACGATGCTCTCGCCTTCTTCCGTGCGGAGGCCGAATTTCGGTGTGTACGCCTGTGCGAACTCGACAACGCAGACTTCGCCCGGACTGTCGTCCGCACCCTTGTCCTCTCGACCTGGCGCCTTGCCGTCTTCGCGAGACTGCGCGAGAGCCGGGACCCGGTCCTTGCAGCAGTCGCCGCCAAAGGCGTGAAGGAACTGACTTACCACCGCGACTATGCTGCCCGCTGGACAGTGGTCCTCGGCTGCGGCACCGACGAGTCCCGTCGCCGGATGCATGAAGCGCTCGACTTCGTTTGGCCGTACACCGCGGAACTATTCGTGCCCACCGCGGACGAGCTGGCCCTCGCCGCTGCTGGGGTCGGTGTAGATGCCCGGACCGTGCGCGAAGAATTCGAGTCGGTGATCGGGCGCGTCCTGAATGCTGCCGAACTCGCTGTGCCGCAGTCTGTCTCGGTCGGCGCTGTCGGCGGACGGGCCGGACGAGGTGGCCTGCATGCCGAGCCGTTCGGCCGACTGCTCGCCGAAATGCAGTCCGTCGCTCAAGCCCACCCCGACGGGTCGTGGTGACATGGCCGCCGCGGCTCACGAGGACGCTCGGACCCTGGTCGAGTCCGTCATCGATCCCGAGATGCCGATGCTGACCCTGGCCGACCTCGGCGTCATCCGCGACGTCGACATCGATCAGAACGGCGCCGTGGTGGTCACCATCACCCCGACCTACTCTGGCTGCCCTGCACTTGCGACGATGCGGGTGGACATCGAACAACTATTGAACCGACACGGCTACAACCAGGTTCGCGTCGACACCAGCCTGACTCCGCCATGGAGCAGCGACTGGATCACCGAATCGGGCATGCGCAAACTGCGCGAAGCCGGGTACTCCCCACCCGGACGCGCTCCCGCCCCTGGAACGGGTCCGGTGCCGCTTACTCTCACCACCCCTCCCCGTGCGGTTTCCTGCCCTCAGTGCGGCTCGCCCCGCACCGAACTTGTGTCGGAGTTCGGGGCCACCCTGTGCAAGGCGCACTACCGGTGCATCGCATGCCTCGAACCGTTTGACCACGTGAAGGAAATCTGACATGACGACCGTCGAGCCACTCAATAGCCGCCGCGCACCGCGAAACCGCGACTTCCACCACCTCGAGGTTTCCGAGGTCGAACGCTTGTGTGACGACGCCGTCGCGGTCACCTTCGCAGTCCCCGATGATCTCACCTCCGAGTTCTCCTTTCGGGCCGGACAGTCTCTGACTTTGCGACGTGTCGTCGACGGCATCGAACACCGACGGTCCTACTCCATCTGCGCCCCCGTCGGCGACGCGCCCCGCGTGGGTGTGCGTGAAGTTCCGGGCGGACTATTCTCGACTTGGCTCGTCAATGAAGTCCGCGCCGGTGACCGGATCGACGTCCAGGTGCCGGGCGGTACCTTTGCGGCCGACCCCGCCGTAGCCGGAAGGCACCTGCTCATCGCCGCGGGATCCGGGATCACCCCGATGCTCTCGATCGCAGCGTCGGTACTCGAGAACCCCGACTCCACTGTGGTACTTCTGTACGGCAACCGGCGCACCCGATCGGTGATGTTCGCCGAAGAAGTCGCCGACCTCAAGGACCGCTACGGCACTCGACTCGAAGTCATCCACGTGCTCTCCCGCGAACCCCGCGACGTAGAGCTTTTCAGCGGACGACTCGACGCCGACCGGCTACGCGACATCCTGACCGCTGTCGTGCCGGTCAACAACGTCGACGACGTGTGGCTGTGCGGACCCTACGGCATGGTCGCCGACGCCCGGAACGTACTGGGAGAGTTCGGCATTGCCGGCCATAGGATTCACAGTGAACTGTTCTACGTGGATGGCACGCCCCCACCACAGGTGAGCCGCCGAGACGGGGAGGTAGACGGCCCGTCCAGTGATGTCACGATCATTCTGGACGGGCGCAGCACGACCGGGAGACTGCCACGCGATCGGAGCGTCCTCGACGCGGCCGAAGCGATCCGCTCGGACCTTCCGTTCGCGTGCAAGGGCGGAGTGTGCGGTACCTGTCGAGCGAAGGTCACCTCGGGCGAGGCACGCATGCTCCGCAACTATGCCCTCGAAGAGGATGAGGTCGCCGCCGGCTACGTCCTGACCTGTCAAACCGTCCCGTCCAGTGACATCCTTACCATCGACTTCGATGCCTAGGTAGGTGACGACGTCCATCACCGATTCCTGACGAACGGACAGATGTCCGCAGCGACTGCGGACACCGTCGAACGAACACCCGCCAAGGCGCACAACGTCACATCAAGCTTCCCCGAGCACCGATTCAACGGGCCGCCCGGGATGCACTGGCCCACTGCGCGATGAACCCTCTGAGGAGCAGAATGACGTCCCTGCAGGATCCCCCGACCAACGGCGCCGTAGAGTTTGCCTCCCGTGACGAGATCTCGTCCCTTCAGCTCGACCGGCTACGCTGGTCGCTGCAACACGCCTACGACAACGTTCCGCACTACCAAGCGTCCTTCGACGCGGCCGGAGTCCATCCTTCCGACCTGAAAAGCTTGGAAGACCTGGCGAAGTTCCCGTTCACCACGAAGGGCGACCTCCGCCGGAACTACCCATTCGGCATGTTCGCGGTTCCACACGAGCACGTGTCGCGAATCCACGCCTCGTCGGGAACGACTGGCCAACCCACCGTCGTCGGATACACGAAACGGGATCTGGACAACTGGGCCGACCTGGTTGCTCGGAGTCTGCGCGCAGCCGGGGTCCGCTCCGGCGACAAGGTACATGTGGCCTACGGATACGGCCTGTTCACAGGCGGACTCGGCGCTCACTACGGCGCAGAACGCCTCGGCGCCACCGTCATCCCTATGTCAGGCGGCATGACCGAGCGGCAGATCCAGTTGATCGAGGACTTCAAGCCCGACGCGATCATGGTCACGCCCTCCTACATGCTCACGATCATCGACGCGATGATCAGCAAGGGCATCGACCCGTCCGCCACTTCACTCCGAACTGGCGTGTTCGGTGCGGAACCGTGGACCGAACAGATGCGCACCGAGATCGAGCAGCAACTCGGCATGGATGCAGTCGACATCTATGGACTGTCGGAGATCATGGGTCCTGGCGTGGCGCAGGAGTGCGTTGAAACCAAAGACGGCCTGCATATTTGGGAAGACCACTTCTATCCCGAGATCATCGACCCGGTCACTGGCATGGTCCTTCCAGACGGGGAAGAAGGCGAGTTGGTTTTCACATCGCTGACGAAGGAAGCGCTTCCGATCATCCGCTACCGCACCCGCGATCTCACCCGGCTCCTACCGGGAACCGCTCGCACGATGCGCCGCATGCAGAAGGTTACGGGTCGCACCGATGACATGATCATTCTTCGCGGAGTGAATCTGTTCCCCACACAGATTGAAGAACTGATCTTGACTGTGCCGGCGCTGGCTCCCCAGTTCCAGTGCATTCTCGACCGACCCGGTCGGATGGATCGATTGACGGTACGGGTTGAGGCTCGGCCTGGCGCCAGCTCCGACGAGATGCTCCGTGCTGCTGCGGATTTGCGGGAGTTGATCAAGAACCGGATTGGTGTGACCGTCCTTGTAGATCCGGTCGAACCCGGGAATCTTGAGCGCTCAATAGGCAAGGCACGTCGCATCATTGACAACCGCACGGCAAGGTAACCGCTACCTAGCGGCCGATGCTAGCACTTGAGCTTCTCACTCCCTCGTGTGGCTCGTACTGTCGCGGGGATCGGCGGTGCAAGCCAAATCGCTCTTCGGTGCGGGCCGTTGCGGTGCCGCTTCGGCCTACACCGAATTGGTGGGTGTCCGAGTCTGAGGCCGCCTCTAGGGGTGTGGTCGGTGGCGTGCGCGCGGGCCTAGCGGATTGCTCTCGTCGTGATGTACTCGACAGATGGAGAACATCGTCGCCAGACGTTGAAGGTACTGGGGTGACCGACTGTTCCTGCGAACCCGGGGAAGAAAGCTAAGTCAACGCTTCCCGGAGCGTCCTCTCGACGTCAGAACCGGCTAGCAGTAGGGCATTCGCGGGTGCATCAGCCTGGTCGCCGCCGGTGCATCCATTCGTCGAGAAGTCTGAGCGCGGGTCGGGCCCTATCGCGATGGGTGCCTTCGTTGGAGCGGTGGCAGGCGGATTCGCTGGATCCTTGACGGCGTGGATACTGTTGAGTGCACTGATCGATCGGAATGGTGGCGACTTCAGTGACGTGGATGGCAGCCGACTCGTATCGGTGCTATCGCTGTTCGCGACCTGTGGGACAGTCGGAGGAGCGACGGCCGGTGTGGTCGTGGGTGTCTTCGTGGGAAGTAGACGCCGTCGGCGACGCTCTTTGTCGGTCGACGGCGTCTGTGACGAGTTGACGAGTCGTGGGTCGGGTCACGGTACCTAGGCAGCTCTAGCCGCCGGCCACCCGACTGGCCAACCTCCCTGGACGTCTCAGCGAGCCGAGGCATTCGGGGCCAGCAGTTCTTAGTTGCGATCATTCCGCCCCAACTGCCCCTCCATCAGGTGCGGCAGGCACTGCGCGTTCTACTGCACCAGCACAATCTCGTCACGGCGAACCCGAGCAGACCGGCGATGGCTGATCCAGAGGCATCACCATGGACCTCATCCTGAGGCGCCTCGTCGAAGGCCGGACAATGCAGTGCTTTCGGGTCGTCGGTCCGGGGGAGCGCGAAACGGACCGCACCTGCGCGTCGGTCGGGTTGCCGATCGACTGCGTGTATGCAGCAACGACTCGGCTGTCGCCAGAATGAAGAGCGACCCGCAGGATGTGCTGTGGCCTGCGCGCTCACTCGCGGCCTATCGTCAGCCGTTCCGACAGTGTTTGAGCGAGCATGGCGTCTCGAGCCCGTCAGGGGTGTGCTGATGCGACGTGGTTGGAACCTGTTGAACTCCCGAGCCGTCTTCCATAGGTCGTTGAGCGTCAACACCACAGGGTCGTCGATCAGGCCGTCTGGCTGGGTTGTTCCCGTGATCTGCTAGGTCCTCTCTCCATCCCCTTGCGTCGGGACGCGGTACCAACCCAGCGTGCTGCAAGCAGCTCATTGGCGTAGTTGCGAGCGGATGACGTGACGCAGTTCGTGGATGCCGGGATGCGGGTCATCGATTCTGGTGCACAACTCGACCGCGCATGGCTCGATACCGCTAATCGGAACGAACACGATGTCGTTGCGCGTGTAGTACTCGGAAATTGTTGCGGCGGTTATGGCAACCACGGCACCGTTGGCAACGACTTCTAGGAGTTCGTCCATCGTCCGGACGGATGGTCCGTATATGACAGACTTGCCGCTCGGGCGCGGGTCTACGGACCACCAGTGCAGCCAATCCTCGCCGAGGGCTTCACTTTGTACGTGTACCTCGGTGTCGAGCTCGTCGATTGCGATCGTTGTCCTCTCTGCGAGACGGTGTCCGCGCGCCAGGACCGCAACCCGTGGTTCCTCGCCGATCAGTTCCAGAGCCAGGCCTTCGGTCGCCGGCAGCGGCGGGCGTACGAAGGCTGCATCGACTTTGCCGGATTCGACCGCGGTTTGCTGTTCGGACCAGTCGAGCTGCACCAGTTCGAACGGTGAGTGGAGGGCATCGAGCACGGCGCGTCCCAGCCGTCCCGCAGCACCGTTGATGAAACCGATTCGAAGAAGACGCGACTCGCGACGCTCGAGTGCAACGAGCAGACTCACTGCCTGATTGGCGGTCGCGAGGATCTCGCGGGCGCGCGGCACGAGAACTCGTCCAGCCTCGGTCAGTTCGATGGGGTGCGCGTTGCGCTCGAGGAGCCGTACGCCGAGTTGGGTCTCGAGCCGCCGAATCTGTTGGCTCAGTGCGGGTGTGGTGATGTACAGCTTGTCGGCGGCACGGCCGAAATGGCCTTCGTCCACCACTGCGAGCAGGGCTTGGAGACCGCGGAGGCTGAGATCGCTGCCGTGCACAGTGCGAGGACCGGCCACTGCGGCCTGGGATACGTCCGAACGAGACACCGTCCCATCGAACCACAAGAAGGTGATGGCTGTCACGTGCGATGAGCTGGCACGTTAACCCAACGATTATCGTCGCGTACGGAATTGCACATGTACACGGCGCATGTGCTCAAGCAGTGTTGGAGACACCACGGCGGATTCGTGGATTCCGACATTCAGGAGCATCCAGTGAGCAAGTACGAGCATGAATTCGTCCACATGATGGACGGCGTCGAGAAGCAGATCGACAGCCTCGAGAACCCGCATCATCGCAAGATTCTCAAGAACTACCGGCGCCACGCGTTGCTCGAGGTCTCCGGTCGGTACCAGGACATTCTGTCCCCGGACATGACCGTCGAAGAACCCGTCTACCGCCTATTCGAGAACGGACAGTCGATCGTTCTCGACGGCATGCAGCAGGTGGAAGCCTTCTACCAGGCTCTCGCCGAGACGGACACCCTCGTAATGTGGACCGGAGACTCGAAGTTCTCCGTCTCCGATCACGGTTTCTCGGGCGAGACTCTGTTCAGCCAGTTCGTTCCCGGTCGCATTCTCGGCGACGGTGTGTTCGGGGCGGTGCACGCGGGCGGATCGAGCACGAGTGCCGACTCGGACACCGCCGACACGATCGATCCCGACGGCTGGTATCTCGTCCGTCGGACCCTCGCGTTCGTGTGGCCGTACGACGAGGCGGGGCGTCTGGTCGGAGAGCACGTTTACGAGGACTCTGCCTCGAAGGTCGTCACTCGCGTCGATCCGAGCGAGGTCATCAGCGCCGAACGTGCCGCCGAACTTCTGGCGCCGCTGCTCGAGGACTACCTCCCGTGACCGCGCGGGTAGCGGTCGTCACTGGCGCAGCACGCGGTCTGGGCGAGGCCATTGCCCTGCGACTCTCCGCCGACTATGACGCGCTGATCCTCGCCGATCTCACCGACCGCGCGTCGGATGAATGCGCGCAGCAGTGGGAGGACGTCACAGCGGAGGTCTCGCGGGTCCGATGTGACGTCAGGGACGCCGGTTCGGTCCGTGAACTCTTCGACCGTGCCGAGGAACTCGGTGACCCCGTTGCCCTGGTCAATGCGGCCGGCGTCGGCATCTTCACTCCATTGCTCGAGATCGACGAGGCCATGTGGGACAACACGTTCGCGGTCAATACCCGCGGCACGTTCCTGACCTGTCAGGAGTTTCTGCGCCGGACCGAGGGCGCATCCGCCATCGTCAACATCGCCTCGATCGGGGCGCGTCTCGGTGGGGACATGCTGGCGCACTACGGCGCATCTAAGGCAGCCGTCATCGAGCTGAGCCACAGCGTCGCCCGGGTGGGCGCCTCCCGTGGAATTCGTTGCAACACAGTGATGCCCGGACTGATCTTGACGGACATGTGGCGGCAGACGATCGCGTTCCTGCGGGAGCGTGATCCGAACCTCGAGGCACTGTCCGACGACCAGGTCTTCCAGGGATTCGTCGAGCAGATGGTTCCCATGGGGCGCCCGCAGGAGGCCGGGGACATCGCAGAGATGGTCGCCTTCCTGCTCAGCGACGGCGCGCGCAACGTCACGGGCCAGACCGTGTCGGTCGACGGCGGAGCGGTCATGACCTGAGTGACGACATCACTCGTTCCCGGACCGGCTCATCGTGCTCGGCGCTCCGAGAATCGCTGATAGCCGAGACCGTCTCTGTCGGAGGCGGTCTCGGCTACTGTCGTGTGAGTTGGTGCCGGACCAATCGGAAACGGGGATTCCAAGCGTCCCCGCCCTGCTGACCCTGGAGGCCCGAATGATCACCACTTCCGCCCGGCCCGATGCGATCGAGAACGCTTCGCGTGACGAGATCTCGGCCTTGCAGCTCGATAGGTTGCGTTGGTCCCTGCAGCATGCATACGACAACGTTCCGCACTATCGGTCCTCTTTCAGATCTGCGGGCGTTCATCCGGCCGATCTGACGGAGCTCTCGGATCTTGCTCGGTTCCCTTTCACTACCAAATCCGATCTGCGTCAGAACTATCCGTTCGGTATGTTCGCGGTCTCGCACGATCGTGTATCACGAATTCATGCGTCCTCCGGCACTACGGGCCAGCCAACCGTAGTCGGTTACACGAGCAACGATCTGGAGAACTGGGCGAACCTGGTGGCGCGAAGTTTGCGCGCCGCGGGCGTACGCGCGGGTGACAAGGTGCACGTCGCCTACGGATATGGCTTGTTCACCGGGGGGCTCGGAGCCCACTACGGAGCAGAGCGGCTCGGTGCCACCGTCATCCCGATGTCAGGCGGCATGACCGGCCGGCAGGTCCAGCTGATTCAGGACTTCCGCCCCGACGCGATCATGGTCACCCCGTCCTACATGCTGACCATCATCGACGCCATGGTGGCCAAGGGAATCGATCCGTCCTCGACGTCTCTGCGAACCGGTGTTTTCGGCGCCGAGCCGTGGACCGAACAGATTCGGACCGAGATCGAGCAGCAGCTCGGCATGCAGGCCGTCGACATCTATGGTCTGTCCGAAGTGATGGGACCGGGTGTCGCGCAGGAGTGTGTAGAAACGAAGGACGGCCTTCATATCTGGGAGGACCACTTCTACCCCGAGGTGATCGATCCCGTCACGGGCGAGGTCCTTCCGGACGGTCAAGAGGGCGAGCTGGTGTTCACCTCGCTCACCAAAGAAGCGCTTCCGATCATCCGTTACCGCACACGCGATCTCACTCGCTTGCTGACAGGTACAGCACGGTCAATGCGCCGTATGCAAAAGGTGATCGGGCGCACCGACGACATGATCATCCTTCGCGGTGTGAACCTCTTCCCCACCCAGATCGAAGAGCTGATCCTGACCGTGCCGGCCCTCGCCCCCCAGTTCCAGTGCATCCTCGACCGCCCCGGTCGCCTGGACACCTTGACCGTGAGTGTCGAGGCCCGCACGGACACGTCAATGGCCGCTCGTTCGGCTGCTGCCGCTCAACTGCAGACTCTGGTCAAGAACCGCATCGGTGTCACTGTCGCCGTCGACGTGGTCGATCCAAACTCGATCGAGCGGTCGATCGGTAAGGCCCGCCGCCTCATCGACATTCGTCCCGACAAGTAGCCTCCGGCGTGTGCTGGTGGTCGGGGCGGCCGTGAGTTCCAGTTCTACACGAATGTGGTGAGTCCATAGTCGAATTCGCCACTGCGCGGTGTTTCGGCTCACGACCCGGTGTCGAACGCGCACCCATCAAGTCGTCGGAGACGATTGCGCTTCTGTGAACGGTGTGTCCGGACATCGCTGTGCAATCAGGCCGTCTGGGCTTTGCACCCCTCGCGACGGACACAGTGAGCAAACCGACTGGGGGAGAGGAACATGGCATGGAGTGAGCAGGCGATCGACGATGTCTTTGAAGTGGCTATTCGGACACTGCGAGGTGTCGGGAGACACCGAAGATGGCATGTGCCTGACGCTATCCGCGGCCGAGCTGGCGACCGAGAGTGTGAATGTTCTGGGCGACCTCGAAGTCGAACGGGTCAATCACCGGTCCGGTGCTGGGCAATCGGAATCATGCGCTGAGATTCCGGGAACGGGAATGGCTTTCACGATCAATGACCACCGCGTTGTCGCCGATGATGGCGCCGAGTACGGGGCGACGTTCGTCGACCTCACTGAATCAGCGACGGAAACGCCGCGTTCGGTGAATGACGCCGACGTCACATTTCCGCCACTCCGACTCATCGGAGCCGGTTGCTACGGTGAGGTGGCGTGTCCAACGCAGCGGCCGAGGAGGTGGCCGCGTCGGGGTGTGCGACAGGAGGGACACGCGGAGGGGAACTCATTTCCATGAGGATCAAGCGCGCTGCGTCCATCACTGTCGCTGGCCTGGCAGCCACCGGGGCCATTATCGCGGCGGGAGCCGGGACAGCGAGTGCTTTCACGCCAGTCAACGATCACGGGGCGACCGGCGTCGTGCTGACCCACGAAGAGACAGTTCTCGCCGCCCAGCTCCATGCCGGTGACCTGATCAACCTTGTGTACGGCGACAACTGGTTGGTCAACCTGCCGTACGATTCGATCTGGTACACCGGCGGCTGGACTCCGGTCACTGGCCATCAGCTCATCGAGGAAGCCGCCTCGCATCCACGCGGGGTGGTTGGATTCTGGGTGCAGGACACCAATGTCTACCAGTACCCGTTCTACGGGATCTCGCGCTGGTAGAGCGCGGCGCGGCGGTGTCTCACCGGTAGGCTGCGACGTCTGAACACTGATGGTGGACTGTCGGCCCACCGGGCCGAGATCCGCTGGAGAGAATGGCAGGCCCCGATCGCCGCGCTACGGGATCGGGGCCCTCTCTCGTCGGCGTGCAGGGTTGGAGATCTGTGCGCCTTCTCCATCGCCTGGTTCGGGGCGGGAGCCACACGTCCCCCTTTCTGGAGGACACCCAGTGTGTGGCTCCCGCCGTAGCCGCCCGGGAGGAGTCGACCGGGCGACGTCTCGACGGTAGAACTCCCCATCGGATCGGCGCAGGTGAACGCGGTCATCCAACCGGAATCGTCACCGCAGGCTGACCCGTGGCCCGGCCACCAACACACACAGTCCGATGAAAGCCGTGATCGCCGCGGCCACAGAGACTTCGAGACCGGCCAGCAGCGCGAATACTCCGGGGGACAACCACAATCACGGCGACACACGCCAGCCACGCGAACATCAACAGCGCCGCCTTCACGCTGCAAGCGTTAGCTGTTGGCCTGTGGTGGTATTCCGCGGTCGGTAACCGTCATCACGACGACGGCTGTGCCAATAGCGAGGATGACGATGGCGACCGAGTGGAATCCGGCGTCGGTGATGGCGTGTCCGAAGGTGAGATTGATGAGGCTGGCGGAGAAGATCGCGCCGAGGTACATGAAGGTACGGGACAGGCCCGCGGTAACCGCGACCTCGTCCGCGGGGGACTGTATGTAGAGCAGAGCTTGATTGGCGAATCCGCTGAGCCCGTTGGCGATTCCGAACAGCATCGACATGCCGACCAGTAGTAGCGTGGGGGAAGTGTGGGTGATGGTGAGCATCACTGCGCCGGTGGCGAGCATCGAGGCACCGGTGAGGATCAGCGGCCCGCGTATCCAGCCTCGGACGGAGACCAGTCGGGCGACGACGATACTGACGATCGAGAGCGGCACCAGAAGCAAGCCCACCTGGGAAGGCGTATAGCTTGCGGCTCCTTCCATCCACTGGCTGACGCCGAAGAGCGCGGTGTAGTTGCCCAGGGCGACCAGAGTCTGACGTAGATACGTTCGCAGAAGACCGCGGTTGCGGCTGAGCACTCGGGTGTTTATGAGCGGCATTGCCGCGCGCTGTTCGCGTATCACGAGCGCACCACCGAGGAGGATGGACACGGACATTAGCCACCATGCGGGGGCGGTCAGGTCAGACAGGAACACCAGCAGCGCAATGATCGATGAGGCGAATAATGCGATTCCGAGTGCGTCGACCGCTACGAGGAGAGAGCCGCTGCGTGGCCCTCTCGGCTCGTCCTGCGGCACTCCGGTGAGGGTTAGCACGAGGCTGATAACCGCCAGTGGCACGTTGATCAGAAACAATGCGCGCCAACCTAATACACCTGTCAGCACTCCACCGATTGGCAGTCCGAGCACGACGGTGACTTGGGCCGCGATGGAGAGACTGCCTAGCAACTGGCTCGGTACACCGGTCCCGGCGGATTCGGCGCGCCGACGGACGAGTTCCATTGCCGTCGGATATGCCGCCGCCGTACCGATGCCGATCAAGGCCCGGGACAACACCAGGAATCCGAATGCTGGTGCGGCCGCGCCGGCGACGCCGGCGATTGCAAGGATGACCAGTCCGGCCAGGAAGACCCGTCGTGGTCCGAAGAGGATCGCGAGCCTGCCCATCGTGGGTTGCATGGCGGCGCTGGATAGGTACAAGACCGAGATCAGCGTTGTCGTGGTACCGGGGCTCGCATCGAAGTCGACGCCGATCCCGACCAGGCCGGTGGTGATCATCGAGCTGTTGATCGGGTTGAGCGTCGATCCCAACAAGAGTGGGCCAGTGAACCGTATTCCGAATGGCGTGCCGGGGGTCGGCGTGGGCTCGTCCGCTGTCACAGCACTGCTAGAACGTCCGCGGTGGTTCCGGTCTGAGCGATGCCGGGGAAGACGGTCGTGACGCTGTGGTTGTGCCGTTCCAGTGTTCGGTCGGTCATGGCGTCGACTGGCAGCGTGACATGGAAGCCACGCTCGTATGCGTCGAGGGCGGTGGTTTCGACGCCGACACTGGTAGCGAGTCCGACGACAACCACTTGAGTCACTTCGAGGCTGTGCAAACGATCGGCTAGGCCGGTTCCGGTGAAGCCGCTGCGGGCACGCTTGGTGACGCGGATATCACCGGGTTGCGGATCCACCTGCTCGATCAGTTCGGTCCAATCCGCGGGAAGCCGGGAGGCATCGACTACACCCGTATCGGTTCTGCCGGGCGGCGTACCCGCGACATTCACCAACGCCACCGGCAGGCCACGCGCCCGGAAAACCTGTAGCAGCACGCCGATTCGCTGAATGACCGTGTCAACTGAGTGCACAGTCGGCATACCTACGACGCCCTTCTGCATGTCGACGACGATAAGCGCGGTCTTCGGGTCCACGGTGGTGATCGGCATGGAAGCTCCTTTGTACGAGAAAGAATTGGAGATGAAAAGGGCGCGCGGGAGCCAGCTATCGCTCCACCTGTGGTGGCTTCGACTAGCGAGTAGGCCCATACCGTGAGCTCACCCGGTGCGGGCGAGCTGAAGCGAGGACCTTCGGTGACTTGATGCCCGATGGTGCTTCCTACCGGGCGGGGTCGGGAGCGTCAGAAGGTTATTCGAACAGCTTGTGGGGACCGGTCACTGATCTTGCATGGTGGCCAGTCGGGCGGAGGCTGCAAGCCGGACCTGTTGCACCATATGGTCTTCGGCGCCCTGGGCATCTCCGGACTCGATCAAAGCCAGCAGGCGCGCGTGTGTTTCCACGGCTTGTGCGGCCACTTTCGGGTTCGACCACACCGACTGCTCGATGGGAATGGGATGACTCTCCCAGATCCACTGCAGGTGCCTGGCGATGATCGAGCGTCCCCCGACGCACGCAATCTGAGCATGGAACTCGCGGCTGAGAGCGGACATTCGCGCGGCGTCGCCGGCGTCGAGGGCTGCCCGCAATTCCCGATGGATGTCGTGCAGGCGGTGAAGCTCCTCGGGAGAGATCGAGGTAGCGGCCAGTCGCGCGGCCAAACCCTCGACGGTGGCGCGCAGCAGGTAGAGCTCCTCCATTTCGCCGGCGGCTAGCTCGGCGACCTTGGCGCCGAAGTTGGGCTCGTAGACGACCAGCCCGACCGACTCCAGATTGCGCAGCGCCTCGCGCACGGGAGTGATGGACACGCCGAGCCGTTCGGCGACCTTGTCCTGCCCGATGGGCGTCCCGGGGGCGAGCGCGCCGCTGAGGATCTCCGATCGCAGCACATCCTGTACGTAACTGGCCCGGCTGCCGGGGGGTTTAACGGCGGCGTAGGTGAGGCCGAGTCCGGACTGTGCGGTCCCGGTTGTGGCGGATGCGCTGCGCCGTGCCATCGAGTCGGCCTCCCTTTCTGAGTGCGTCGCCCTGATCGTACTGCCTCCACAGGCCCCTTGACGTCCCATCTTATAACTTATAAGTTAGCGCCATGATGTGTTCTGAGTCACTGAAGGTTGTGGATGCTGCCACCCTGTTCGCAGGCCCACTGGCGGCGACGATGCTGGCGGACTTCGGCGCCGACGTCGTCAAGGTCGAGCACCCGCTGCGTGGGGATCCCAGCCGCGGGCACGGCGCGGCCAAGAACGGCACCGGCCTGGTCTGGAAACAGCTCGGCCGCAACAAACGGCCGATTGGCGTGGATCTGTCCGCGGAAGAGGGTCAGGCGATCGCGCGGGCGTTGCTGGCTGACGCCGACGTGCTCATCGAGAACTTCCGTCCAGGAACGCTGGAGCGCTGGAACCTGGGGCCGGAGGTATTGCATGAGCTGAATCCGCGTCTAGTGATCGCCCGTGTTACTGCCTTCGGTCAATTCGGGCCGCGCTCGCACGAGCCAGGTTTTGGCACCCTCGCCGAGGCAATGAGCGGATTCGCCGCCATGACCGGTGAACCGGACGGACCGCCAACTTTGCCACCGCTTGCCTTGGCTGATGGAATTGCCGGCCTGGCGACGGCTTTCGCGATCATGGTGGCGCTCCGCGAGCGGGAAAGCACTGGCCGGGGACAGGTGATCGACCTCGCCATCATCGAACCGATATTGATGATGCTGGGCGCGCAGATCACTGTCTACGACGCGCTAGGGGTGGTACCCCGCCGGACAGGGAACCGGTCGGACAACAACGCGCCCCGCAATATCTATCGCAGCCGGGATGGCCGCTGGCTCGCGGTATCGACCAGCGCCCAGTCCATCGCCGAACGGGTAATGACGCTGGTCGGCCGCGCGGACTTGGTGCAGGAGCCGTGGTTCGCTAGCGGGTACGGCCGCGTTCAGCACATCGACGAGGTCGATGGCGCGGTTGCACAGTGGATCGCCGATCGTGACGCCACAGAGGTGATCGAGGCGTTTACCGAGGCGCAGGCCGCGATTTCGCCCGTCTACGACATCGCCGATATCTTCGGCGACCCTCAATACAAGGCGCTCGAGACCATTGTGCGCCTTCCCGATCTCGACCTCGGCGCCGTGGCCATGCAGAATGTGCTGTTCCGGCTGTCGGAATCACCTGGGGCGATCCGCTGGGCAGGGCGCGCGCTCGGTGCGGACACCGACGAGGTGCTCAGCGAAGCCGGGTTCTCCATTGAGCAGATCCAAGCCTGGCGGGGAGCTGGTGTTGTGGCATGAGATACCCAGCTACCTGGCTGTATGTTCCCGGCGATCGACCGGACAGAATGACCAAAGCCGTCAGCTCCGGCGCTGAGGTCGTCGTACTCGATCTGCAGGACGCGGTCGCCGAATCCCGGAAAGTACACGCTCGCGCGGCGGTCGCCGAATTCCTTGCGACGGCCGAGCCTCAGGCGAGCGCGCCACGAATCCACGTCCGGATCAACAGCATTCTCACCGAAACCGGCCGCCGTGATCTCGACGCCATCGCCGGGCTGCCCACGCTCGCGGGCGTCCGGCTACCGAAAGTCGAATCACCTGCAGACATCGAAGCAGCCACCGGTGTGGTCCGCGCGGCCGGCTCCCAAGTCGGATTTCATTGCCTGATCGAGACCGCCATCGGCGTGGAGAATGCCTACCGCATCGCCGCTACACCCGGCGTTACCGCGATCTCCCTGGGAGAAGGCGACCTGAGCGCCGAACTGCGCGCCCTCGACGAACAGGCACTGGGATGGGTCCGCAGCCGCATCGTCGTGGCCGCCGCAGCCGCGCACCTACCACCGCCCTCGATGGCGGTGTTCGGAAACATCAAGGACGCCGCGGGACTACGTGAATCCTGCCAGCGGGGGAGACGGCTGGGTATGCGTGGTCGCTCCGCGATCCACCCAGCGCAGCTGCCGGTCATCGCCGAGGCGTTCCGCCCTTCAGCCGCCGAGGTCGATCAGGCCCAACGCATCATTTCCGCGGCGGGCCCCCAGGCCGGCGGATTCGCCATGGATGACGGCACTTTCGTCGATCAGCCGGTCGTGGCTGCGGCCCGCGCGACCCTCGAATGGGCTGAGCTCTATCCACCACTCCAGTGCACAAGGACGTGAACCATGAGTGACCAACCTACGCCGGACCGACCCCCGGAACTGATCGAATTCCTCGACATCGCCATGACCTTCCGGGACACCAAACATTCCTTCCGGGCCATCGATGGGCTGTCGTTGTCGATTCCCCGCGGACAGTTTTGCTGCATCGTCGGTCCCAGCGGATGCGGCAAGTCCACCCTGCTCAATATGGTCGCCGGTCTGCTACCGCCTACCGGGGGCCAAGTCCGCTACGACGGGAAGCCGGTAGTGGGGCCCAACACTCGCGTCGGCTACGTCACCCAGAAGGACAACCTTCTGCCGTGGCGCACCGTACGTGCCAACGTGCGGCTTCCCCTGGAACTGCGCGGCGTCGGCAAGGCCGAGACCGAGCGGCGCACCGACGAAGTGCTCGAATTGGTCGGGCTGGATGCATTCGGCGATGCGTACCCACGCCAACTGTCCGGCGGAATGCGCAAGCGCGTGACACTGGCTCGCACGCTGGTATACGAACCGGAGGTCATCCTCGCCGACGAACCCTTCGGCGCCCTCGACAGCCAACTACGCACGGTGCTCCAGGGGGAACTGCTCAACCTCCGCGACCGCACCAACGCCACCGTCGTGTTTATCACTCACGATCTCGGCGAAGCGATCGCACTGGGAGACCGCGTGGTGGTCCTCAGCGCACGACCCAGCCACATCCTGCTCGACGAAACCGTCGAGCTGCCGCATCCCCGCAATGTCTTCACCGCGCGATTCGATCCGGAATATGCGCGCTTGCACGAAACGCTCTGGGCCGCGCTGAGCCCCGAGGTGGAGTCAGGAGTGTCGGCATGAGTACCGCCGCAGCTGTCCGCACCACCGCGCAGACCATGAGGGCTCCGGCGATCGACACCGACCACGACACCCGCTATCGCCGCAAGCAGCGCACCTATCGCCTGGTGGTGCTCACAATCCGGATCCTGATCGTCGCCGCGCTGTTGGGTGCTTGGCAGATGCTGTCGGGACCGGTCATCGACCCGTTTTGGGTCTCGTCACCACAGGCCATCGCCGACCGGCTGGTCGAGTGGACCCGCGACGGCACACTCGCCACCAATGCGCGGGCGACGCTGCTGGCTATGGCCATCGGGCTGGTGCTTGGTTCGTCAGCTGGCATCGTCACCGGATTCCTTCTGGGCCGCAATCGGTTTCTCGGCGATGTGTTCAACCCCTTCATCATCGCTATGAACAGCCTGCCCAAGCTCGCACTGGCGCCGCTGTTCATCCTCTGGTTCGGCATCGGCCTTCAATCCAAGGTCATCATGACCGCGCTGGTGTGCTTCTTCCTGGTCTTCTACAACACTTTCGCCGGTGCCCGCGATACCGACGCTGAACTACTCGGGGTTGTCACCGTCCTCGGTGCCAACGGACGACAGCGGCTACTGAAAGTGATACTGCCGCAGACCATGTCGTGGATCTTGACCGGACTTCGCCTGGCCGTTCCCTATTCGCTGGTCGGTGCCGTCGTCTCCGAGATCACCGCCTCCAACGAAGGATTGGGCCACCTGCTCAAGACGTCCGCCAATACTTTCGACACGGCGGGCACGTTCGCCGCCATCGCCGTCCTCGTGGTGGTCGCACTGCTGCTCAATATCGCCGTCACCCGTGCCGAGGGCCTCAGCTCCCGGTGGAAGTGAAAGAAGCACCATGAAAAAGAACACTCGAATCGCGGCAATCGTGGCCGCCCTCACCCTCACCGGGTCCACAGTCGCCGGTTGCGCCGGCGGCGGGCCCACCATCACCAACTGTTCCGGACAAACGGTGAAACTCGGACAATCCACCGCCAGTAACCTGCAATACGCGGCGCTGTACGTTGCCGAGGACAAGGGCTACCTCGATGACGAGGGCCTGCGAATCGAAACACTGGAAATGGGCGGTGGATCAGAGGCCATCCAGGCTCTCGCCGGCGGCAGCGTCGATGTCGCCTTGACCACCTTCGCGGCAATCCTCAGCGCCGCGGAACGCGGCGCACCCGTGGTGGCGTTCGCCGCCACATCCAACCGCAACACCGCCGACATCGGAATCAAGAACCGCTACGCGCCGGCTGCGGACGCGGATCTCGATACCGCCGTACGTGCTCTGCGCGGACACAAGGTGGCAGTCACCTCAGCCGGCTCGGGAGCCGACCAGACGCTGCGATATTTGCTACGGCATGCCGGGATGAACCCCGACTCCGATGTCGACATCGTCGCGGTGGGTGGCGCGGCCGAAACCGTCGCCGCCTTCGCCAATGGCTCGGTCGACGCCTACATCATCGGCCCGCCGTCCTCGCTCGTGGCCGCCGAGCGCGGCGACGGTCAGGTCATGCTGCGCCTGGCCTCCGGGATCGCCCCCGACCTGGACAACCTGCTCTACGCTGTTGCCGCAACGAGCAATGCCACCATGAGCCGCAAGGAAGCAGTACTGGGCTGTTTCGCCCGTGCGCTGAACAAGGCCGACGCCCTGATCCACGACCAGCCGCAGCAGGCGGGTGCTCTCGTCCGACACCGCTTCCCCGAAATGACTGACGCCCAGTTCGCGCTCAGCTGGGACCCGATCGTCAAGGCCACACCGGCCACGGCCGCCATCAATCTCGACGAAGCCGCCAAAGCGGCCCAGTTCGTAAGCACGGTGCTGGACAAGCCCGGCGTGGACGCAACCCGCGCCTACGACCTCCGATTCTCCGAGGACCTTCAATGAACGACTACACTGCCGCAGCCCCCCTTTCCTCGCTGCCGAGCATCCTCGATGCCATGAAAGACATGCGCACAATCGAACTGGGACAGCCACTCGAGGACGGCATGCCGTGCTCGCCCAGCCATCCCGGCTTCCGAATGGCTCTGCTGCGCCGACATGGTGACCGAGTCAACGCCTCAGGCGGTTCAGGTGCCAACGAACTCATCGTCACCGGCGGGCACGTCGGCACACATCTCGACGCGCTCTGCCACGCGGCCATCGACGGCCGCATGCACGGCGGCGTGGACGCACACACGGCCAGCGTCGGCGGGCGATTCACCGCACACGGTGTCGATACTGTGGCACCGTTCCTGTGCCGAGGCGTGCTGGCCGACATCCCGAAGTTGCTCGGCGTGCCCCGCCTCGAGCCAGGTTTCGGCATCACGGCCGAACATCTTCGCGAGGCATTCGGCAAGCTGGCTCCCGGCAAAGGCGACGTCGCGCTGGTGCGTACTGGATGGCCGCAGCTCTACCACGATCCCGACGCCTATATCGGCCACACGACCGGAGTTCCCGGAATCACAGCCGACGCCGCGAACTATCTGGCTGACACCGGAATCCGCGCGGTGTGTAGCGACACAATCGCCACCGATCAGATCCTGCCGGGCCGCGGCCACGCCGCCCTGCCCGCCCACGGAATCCTGCTGGTCGAGCGTGGCGTGCACATCATGGAAGTGCTGACCTTCGAAGAACTCGCCGCCACCGGCGCGCGCGAGCTGCTGTATCTGGCGGTGCCACTGCGGATCACCGGCGCCACCGGGTCACCGATCCGCCCGCTAGCTCTGATCCACAGGGGGCACGCTGATGCCGAATGATCTGGCCCTCAGACTGGCCGACTGGGCCCACTCGGCCTACACCCACGCCGAGGTTCCGTACTCTGCCCTTGCCGCGGCTGGCTTGCACTTGGTCGACACCATCGCCGTCGCGATCGCCGGAGCCGGTGAACCCCCGGTCGAGTCCATGCGCAGGGCCACTCGAACGCACGGCGGCGCCGGTCGGCTCGCCCTCGTCCTGGGCACCGCCGCGCACGCACTCGACTACGACAACGCCCAGACACCATCACTGGTCCACCCCAGCTGTGTCATCGTTCCGACCGCCGTCGCCGCCACGGCCGGCCGCCCAGATCGCGGTCCTGGAAAGCTACTGCACGCCCTCGCGGTGGGAGAAGAGATCAGCCTCTGGCTCGGCGAAACCGCCGTCGCCGATGGCAACTCCATCCTGTTCGAGCGAGGCTTCCATCCCACAGCGGTCTGTACACCGATCGGCGCCGCAGTGACTGCGGGTCTCCTTCGTGGCCTGAACCCGGACGAACTTGCCCACGCCATCGGGACCGCCGCTTCTCTGTCCGGCGGCATTCTCGAGGGCAACCGAACCGGCGGGCAGACCAAACCGATGCATGCCGGATTCGCCTCCGCCGCCGGAATTTTCGCCGCCGATCTAGCCGCTGCCGGAGCAACGGCGCCGCCGACCTCGCTCGAAGGCCGATTCGGCTTCCTCCACGCCTTCCTCGGCGTCGACCCCGCCGCCATACAGTGGCCATTCGACCGGGCCGAGGGCTGGCGCCTCGAGTCGGTCGTGACGAAGCCGTATCCCACCAACGGCTTCATACACTCGTCGATCGACGCCGCACTGCTCCTGCGGGAGCAGGGGTTCCGTCTCGAGCCCGGCGCCCGTCTGCAGATCGGAGTAGCCGAACCGGTACTGCGTACGATTGCGTTTCCCGAAGCCTCGAAATACGCACCATCCGACGCCTACGCTGCGCGATTCTCCGGTCCGGTAGTCGTGGCAATTGCCATGCTCGGTGGATCGGGCCTCGGCGTCGGACTTGCGGATTTCGATGGCGTGAACGGCCCCGACGAAACTGTGCTCGCGGCGGCCCAGCAAGTGCGTTTTGCCGCCGATCCGCATGCCAGTGCGGCTTTTCCGAAACATGTAGTCAGCATCGCGGCTGGAATCGACGGCGACGGCAACCAGTATCACGCCCGAATCGGCACCGGCCGCGGAAGCCCGGAGAACCCCCTGTCGACGCGCGAGCTATTCATGAAGTTCGAGGACTGTGTCGCTCCGCGGCTCGGCACCTCCGCCAGCACCGCGCTGTGGGACAACCTCCAGTCAGGCATCAGTGGTGATGGGACCACCCTCGCCACGGCGATCTTCACATTCACCGCGCTCTTCGACTGAGCCCAGGCATTCGTTTTCGGCCCACTGCGACACGATGCGGTCGATGTCGACGGCCTTCCCGTCGGTCGGACGACGAGACCACCGACAACCCGCAGGCAGATGCGATCCAGTGCCGGTCGCCGCGCCGCGCGGCGCCACCAAGTGAGTCTGGGGCAGTGACTCGAAAGGCCCCCACCATCAACCCCGATGGTGGGAGCCTTCGCCGTTTCCGGCCGAAGCCGCGTGGCACACCTGGACGCCACACCACCCGGCCCCGTCGGCGCGGCGCCCGGACCTCGTCGGGGGAATGGCCCGGGCACCGCAAGTCCGACGATAACGACAGTGGCCGGATCCCGTGGCGACTGTGGCGCACCTCTCGAGAACGGAACTGGGCCGACCCTCATGTAATCGCAGCACCAACGCAAGGTGCGGCCAGGCGGGGAACCCCCTGCATCCGCCGCCCGGCCGCTTTCGCATGCGCCTATCGGAGGCAGCGCACATGCACCTTGCTGCGGCATGGGTCCGCAGCGATCGTGACGCTAGCGTCCGGGTGGCCACCAAGCGGGAGAACGCGTCCGCCCCCCGCGGCTTTCATCCCCAGGTTCGCCCCTTCGCAGACTCGCCAAGTAGCTTCCCGGACTATGGCCAGTGACATCGAGAAGGTGACCGTCATCGTGTCCGCGCACCGACTGGACTCGTACCGCAGCGTCGAGGCGCGCGCCCGGCAACAGTGGGCATGCATACTTCGCGACCGCGACGACCAGTGTCTCGACGCCGGCCTTCATCTAGTCGACAACCAGTCCGACTCGGACCTGGTCGACCACCTCGTGTATCGCTTCGAAGGCACAGTCGTCGCATGCGCGGCAGCCCCTTGACCGGCTGATGCTCGGCAACACCGAGGTCGCGATCATACGGCCATGACATCGAATCCCTCATATCGCCGACACCGCCGAGGTTGTGAGTCGCCGCGGTAACTGACCTGCATCTATCAGCGGTAAACGTCTGGTACCCCTGTCGGCTTCCAACCCTGCCACAGCGCTAGTGACTGACGGTCAGTCACATGAGATAGTCGATGCATGGTTGATCTTGATGTTGTAGCGAATCCGGCGGTGTTGGGCGTGATTGTCGGGAGTCTGCGTAGGGAGTCTGTGACACGTCGCCTGGCCCAAAGGCTGGTGGAGCTGTCTCCGGCGTCGTTGTCGCCGCGGTTCATCGAGATTGGTGATCTGCCGCTGTACAACGAGGACTTGGATATCGAGGTCGTGGCGGAGCCGCCGGCGCAGTGGGCCCGGTTCCGGGGGCAGGTGCGGGACTGTGACGCAATCTTGTTCGTCACGCCGGAGTACAACCGGTCGGTGCCCGCGCCGTTGAAGAACGCGATCGATGTGGGATCGGCGCCGCACTATCAGAACGCCTTCGATGGGCTGCCGGCGGCGATTGTGTCGGCGTCCCCGGGAAGGATGGGCGCGTTCGGGGCGAATCACCACTTGCGGCAGTCGCTGGTGTTTCTAGACATGCCCACGATGCAGCAGCCGGAGTTGTATCTCGGCGGTAGCTATGGCCTGTTCGATGAGCGTGGGGAGCTCTCTGACCCGAAGGTGGCGGACATGCTTGCCGCCTACATGTCCCGGTTCGGGGCATGGGTGGAGCGGCACCCGAGGGTCTCGGCATGAATGCGGGGATGAGCAGGAGAGCACCCGAGTTGCGTCGGGACGCGGTGATAGACGCAGCGCGCGAGCTATTCATCCAGCACGGTCAGAGCGGCACCAGTGTCGATGCGATCGCGAAGCGTGCCGGTGTGGCGAAGGGCACGGTGTATCTCTACTTCCCGTCAAAGGAACACATCGTTGATGCGATCGAGACGCAGTTCAACGCTCGGGTCCTCGATCGGGTCCAGGCGGCCGCCCGCGGCTTCGCCGAGGCGGGCGCGGACGCGATCACAGCGTGGTGTGTCGAGCTGGCCCACGCCTATCTCGACCAGCTCGATACTCACGACATGCTCTTCTACGGCCGCGCCACCTCCCGCGAGACGGACAACCCGCTGCTCGACGACCTTGCTGCCCTCCTCGCCGCTCAGGGATACCCCACCCCCGACCCCACGGCGGCTTTCCTTCTCGGCGGCGCCACCCTCATCATCGACCGGGCCATCGCCACTGGCGACACCACGCGGCGCGAGGAACTCACCCAGACGCTGACGCCACTCATTCGGGTTGTCATCGAAGGGCACGAGGTCGTCTCGTGATCGTTCGATCACGAGACGGTTCCCCCAGTTTCGGGTTGAGCGGTGCGTCCGTGTCTTATGACTCGTGATGGAGAGATCCGTTCCGATCCACCCCGGGCCGCGCCGCGGTGTCCCCGCCGCAATAGCGGCCGATCGCCCGCCCAAACCAGGAGGCAACGGGACGGGCGAGCTCTGATGGGACGGGAGTACGTTCTTGTCGGGACCGATCCCGCCCCCCTGCCGTATGCCGGGTCGGCTTGCGGAATACGGCGAAGCTGAAAGTAGCCTGGTCGTCGCGACGGGATGCTGAGGTCCCGAAAGGTCTCACCCTGCAAGTCAACCCATCCGACTGTTTCGCGATTGAATACCCGGTGGTGTGCCTACATGATGAGGCCGTCATGGTCGTAGATGGGGCTATGCAGTCGGTGCGGGGCTCTTAGCGTCGCGGTGCGTTGGTGCGGCTCACGGCCTATCAACGCCAGGCGCCACCGCAGCCAAACGAATGAGATGACGGCGGTGGAACGTCGATGGGTCACGCGCGGCCGCCTTGAAGTATCGATCATCTTGAACAGTCCAATCTGCCTCAATCGCCGCAGTCGAAACATGGCTCGCCGGCCACGGGGCGCGACGTCGCGGGATCGCCGCTAGAGGGCGAACCGGATCCCGCCGCCTGGAGGGGCGGCCTCGAAAGCCGACACATCAGCGCGCCACCTGTGTGGCAGCCGCCGAACACGGATGCGTCATTCCTTGTACCACGGACCGACGATCCGAGCAGGGCACCACACACCGGTATCCAGCGAGACGAACGCCGTGCGTTGCTGTCGGATCATCATCGGCTTCTCTCCCGAGGGGGCTGGGGTTGTCCGATCCCAGGATTCGCTCAGACGGACGCACAGGCCACCGGAGAATTGCCTATTTCAATACCTACACCGACCACGTAGTGGGGGTGGGGCCGCTGATGTAGGCGTGGGTCAGGCGTTGCGGGTCACAAGGGCGATGAGTAGGCCCGGCGATCGGCGAAGCCATCCGCGCGATGGTTGGGGTCTTATCGTTGTTCTTTTGTTAGGGGAGGGGAGCCGGGCGGCTTACCCGGACGTGAACCCGTCCGGCCCCGCCTGCACGGTGCCCGGGCTGAGTCGGGGTGTGCCCGGGCACCGCGGAACTGACCGTAACGACGATGCTGGCTTCTCGCGGTGACTGTGGCACACCTCTCGAACTGGGTGTACACCAGACAGCAGCCGACTCACTTCGGAGCCTGGAAGGTTAGGCATTTGCCCCAGATCGACCACTGACTGTCCGCTCGCCCGTGACCCGTGGACAGAAGCCGCACCCTGGAGGCCAGTTTCGCGGGGACGTCGACCACGTCCACGCCGTCCTCGCTCAGGCGTTGCGTCAGCGGTGCGCCTAGTCCGGTTGCCCCTTCGACTGCCCACCCGGCGTTCGTCCATTCTCGGGCGAATCGGCGCAGGTCTCGGTATCCGTCGTCGCTGACCGGCACCCGAATGGTGGCCAACGGTCGCAGCGAGGCGTCGACCGCGGCTGCGGTCCACGACGCCTTGTGCGGATCAACGGCGATCATCACCTGACTTCTGGGATGCCCGAGCACCTGCCTCACACCAACTCCTCGACTCGGATCGATTCGGTAGCGAGGAGGGCACACCAACTTTCGGCTTTGCAGGCCTCTCTTCAGCCACTCCTGCCGTCGGCACCGACCGGGACGCAGGCCGTCTAGGAGCCAACCCCGCAGCAGGGCGACAGGTATGAGGCGAGCGATCCCGGTCGGTGCCTAGGAGATCATGGCTGCAGACCGCGATCCCCTACGGGAATTGAACAAGTTGGTATGGGTGACCGCCGGCGTTGAGCTGGGGGTTGTGGGCCGGGGCCTCACTCACCCGTGTTCGTGGGTTACCGAGCAGGAAGCGCCCTGCCCGGTCTTTCCGACAGTGGTGGGAGGCCCCGGTGTTTACCGAGCGTACGAGCGTTGGACTGGACGTGCACGCACGTTCGGTTGCGGCAGCGGCCATCGACAGCGTCACGGGCGAGGTGTTCCAGGCCCGTCTGACTCCGTCCTACGACCACATCCGATCCTGGATTTCTGGGTTGCCGGGACCGGCGGCCGCGGTCTACGAGGCAGGACCGACCGGATTCGGGCTGTATCGGGCATTGACGGAGTCGGCGATTCGGTGCGAGGTCGCCGCCCCGTCGAAGCTGCAGAAACCGTCCGGGGACCGGGTCAAAACCGATGCCCGAGATGCGTTGCATCTGGCACGGTTGCTGCGCCTCGACGAGATCTGCGCGGTATCGATCCCGACTGTGGATCAGGAAGCGGCTCGGGACCTGGTGCGGGCCCGTGAAGACTGCCGCGGTGATCTCATGCGAGCGAGGCATCGACTGTCGAAACTGCTACTGCGGCATGGCATCGTCTACTACGGCGGCGCCGCCTGGACCGGAGCACACGACCAGTGGCTACGCACCGAAGCGGCACCGCAGCTGACTTCACACCCGACACGGATGGCGTTCGACGCCGACTACGACCACGTACTCACGATGCAGGCCCGGCGCGGCCGGCTGGACACCGCGATCGAAGACATGGCATCGGACAGTGAATTCACCCCGATCGTCCGGAGGATGTGCTGTCTGCGTGGGGTGAGCACCTTGACCGGGTTCGGGTTGGCGGTCGAGATCGGTGACTGGAATCGGTTCACCGGCAACACCATCGGTTCGTTCGTCGGGCTGGTTCCGTCGGAGTACTCGTCGGGTTCGTCACGCGCGCAGGGGGCGATCACCAAGACCGGAAACACGCACGCGCGCAGGCTTCTGGTCGAGGCGGCCTGGCATCACCGGCCGCGGTATCACGTCGGTGCGGTCATGCGTTCGCGGTGGGATCAGGCGCCGGCGGCAGCCCGGGCACGCGGTGATGAGGGCAACCGCCGCCTGCATCAGCGTTGGGTTGGGTTTCTCGAACGTCGGAAGCGTTCGACGGTGGCGAACGTTGCGATTGCCCGGGAGCTTGCGGGCTGGTGCTGGTCGTTGGCGGTCATGAACGACTGACCGGCCCCACCTGATCTGCTTCCTCCCAGGTCGGTGGTGGCAGCGCGTGGATCGACCCGCGACACACCTATGAGCAGATCCCCAGGGTCGACGCTCGATGCTAGACACGCGGATGCGATCCAGCCGAAATCCCGTCCTGCGGTATCCAACCCGCGTATATCAGTCTGACCGCGCGTCGCTCATCGACACGCTCACCACACAGGCTCGCCGAGGAAGCAACTAGGCGCCGTCGGGGTCGCTCCCCGGCGGCGCCTCACCATGGCCTCTTGACAAACTTCTCTACATATCAGATGTGATGTCCAGGGAGGTTGGTCCGGACTCTGTCCGGTGAGTCGACCTGATAGGTGAAGGCCTCCGGTTGTGAAGTGGAGCTGTCTAGGAACCGCTTCACAACCTGGAGGCCTTCGTGTCCCACGCTAATGCAACGCTGACCCCGGTCACCAGGCTCCGCCTGGCACGACTGGTCGTCGATGACGGTTGGACGTACCCATCGGCCGCGAAGATGTTCATGGTCTCACCACGAACGGCGAAGAAGTGGGCTGACCGCTACCGCGCCGAAGGCGTCGTCGGCATGGCCGACCGAAGCTCGCGTCCGAAGTCGAGTCCGAACAAGACTCGCCTCGAGGTGGTTTCGGCAGATCGTGCGCTTGCGGTGGCGTCACCGGCTCGGCCCGGTCCAGATCGCCGGACGACTGTCGATTCCGGCGTCGACCGTGCACGCAGTGCTGGTGCGGCGGCTGCATCAACCGGCTCTCGCGTATCGACCGGGTCACCGGGGAACCGTTGCGACGCTACGAGCATGACCACCCAGGGTCGCTGATCCATGTCGATGTCACCACGGGCGGATCGGACGTCTTCGGCGCGTTCAAATCGGCATCGGCAGTAGTCTGCGGGTGCATGTCAGGTAAAGCGCGACATCAGCCAACTGTCGATGTCTACTGCGGCGAGGCTGACGCCGGTCGGACCTCCATCTGCAAGTGGTCCACCGAAGTGTGTCCCAGCCACACGAATGTGCTTCTTATCGAGGCTCCCAAGAGCACCGACCATTGCTTTCGCGTCCTCGGGGAAGCAGGCTTGGTCTCCGGTCAGTTCAACAAACAATGCAGGAACGGTGACGTCGGAGGCGCATCGCACGAAATCGGCGTTCGTACTCAGGCCCGACCATGTTGATAGCCATGCATCTGGAGTCGCGTAGCGGCCGAATCCGACCAGACCATAGTTCGTGAGGTCAGGCCGCCGACCGAGCAGTGACCCGTAGGGGCGCTCATTCTGGCTGAGCGACAGGTCGGTGAAGCGGAGATCGGCATCAGTCCTGTACACGGTCAGGACGCGCGGTACGAGTGCAGCTCGGCGATCCCACGGATCGGAGGTGCATTTGAATCTCGTTCGGGCCCTGGACGCTTCCTCCACTCGCTCGCGGGCGATGGTGTCCAATCGTTCCACTCGCGCATGCTGAGCCAGTCGGTACCGCGCGACGAACTCGGCCGAGTATGTGGAGCTCGCTGGAGGAGTAGCGAATCCGTTCTGTGTGTCGAATGCGTTGAGTTCGGGATCGGCTGACAGAGGGTCGCTTTCGTCGGTCACCGAAGGGTCGATCAAGCGCATCAGGAGTGCGCCCTGTCCCGGGTGCGGCGCCAAGAAGATCGCGCCGTCGGGCACGGGCATTTCCGTTTCGCCAAGATTGATCGGCCGACCCGCGGGAGTCCTGTCGATACGGTCGCGTGGAGACAGGCCCGCTTGCTGATGATAGAAGGCAGATAAGGTTCCTCCGCCTGAGTGGCCTAAGGTGACGACGTTGTCGAAGCCCTTCTCTCGCAGGAAGACGTGCCCAGCCGCGGCGTCCAGCAACGCCTGCTCGTGAACGAGAGCGATGTCGTTGTTGACCGACCGGGTGCCCTGTGTCCAGACCGCATAGCCTCGGGCGAGCAGTTCGGGCACCAACGCATGGTGAGAAACGTCTTGGCGAGGATGCATCAAGGTCACGACCGTGCGCGCACCGGGGACGACGCGTAGAGTCCCGGTCACCTTCGCCCCGTCACTGGTGGCCAGTTGGTGCACAGTCGTGACGGTGGTATTAGGGGCCTGGGCGGCGTCGATGTAGCGGCCGGCGCCGAGTCTCTCAGTGTTGTTGGTCATCGCGGCTCGATCCGCATTGCATCCTTGTCCCACTGAGTGATTCGGGACTGAGCCAGTCCGGCAACGCTGCTGTACCAGACGGCATGACGGCAACCGGTGGCGCGGCGGTCGATGACGATCTCTGAACTGGACACGATCCGGAAATAGGGTCCGACATGGTCGACGGTCACCGCAGGGTTCTGCCCGGCGACTTCCGCGACGGTCGTGTTCTCGGGGACGTCGAGGACGAAGAGCGTTGTCATCGGTTTGCCATCTCCTTCTTGTTCTGCTGCTGCTGCTGCCAAGCGGCAGCTCGTTCGGTTATCAGTTCGGCCTTGCGCGTCAGTAGGGCATCCATGCTGATGTTCGGGCCGGTCACCACATCGACGAGGGCGTCGATGGTGAGGTTGGCGTCGAGGTCCTCTTGGGGGGTGACCGGGCGCAGTGCGCGGGTGATCTCGAACATGTAGCCGTTTGGGTCGTGGGTGTAGATCGACTCGATGGTCTCGTGTTGGACCTGCATCTCCACGGGCCACTCGCTGCTGTCCAAACGCCGCCGGTACTCGAGCAGATCCTCTTCGCTGTCGACGTGGATGGCGAGATGCCGTGACTGAATGAAGAAGAAGGGCACGTCTTCGGCAAAGCGTGCATAGGAGTCGCCCTGTGGACCGCCTTCGAAGGGTTCGAGGCCGAAGTAGTAGAAGAAGGCCAGTCGATCGTTGTTTCCGATATCGAAGAAGAAATGAATGAAGTCGGGGTGATTGTCCGGGCCCCAGCCTGCGGCGCAGATGGAATGCACGACCGGAAATCCGAGTACGTCGCGATAGAACTTGACTGTGGCGGCCGGATCGAATGTCGGGAACGCCACATGGTCCACGCCCCGAGCGTTGTGCTGCTGTCGTAAGTCAGACATGACTTCTCCCTGCTGAGTGGGCTTTTCGTGTGGTCGTCTCATGCCAGAACGGTTTGGCTGTCGGCGCGGAGAAGGCTTCCCGCCCCGTGAATCGACAGCGGAAGGCTCAGACTGCGAAGCAGGCTGTAGGCGCCGGCGGTGGCCGCCGAGATCACTGGGAGTCCGAACTCTCGTTCTGTTGCATCCACCAGGGGGAGGGATGGCATCTGCACGCATGCGGAGATGACGAGCGCATCGACACCGGTCAGGTCCAGTGAACGAGCAGCCTCCATTACACGTTCGCCCGGGATCCGTCCGACTTCGGCGTTGTCAGCGACCTCGAGAGCTCTCCAGTCGGCCACAGTGAACTCTTCTGCTTCGAGGTACTCCACGACCTGCTCGGCCAGCGGCCGCAGGTAGGGGGTGACGATCGCGATGCGTTTGGCGTCGAGCGCATGCAAGGCTTCGACGAGAGCTCCGGCGCTCGAGCGAATCAGTGCGTCCGATCCACCGGTAGCCAACTGTTCGGCGACGGCGCCTTCGACGCGCTGGTGTTCGCCGGGGCCACCGACCATCAGCGCAACGAGGCAGGCATACAAGATCACGTCCGGTGAGGCGTCTGCGATCTCCATCACGCAGCGCTCTCGCTGCGCGTTCATCGCTGCCAACTGCTCCGGGGACACCGTATGCATCCGCATGCGCGTCGAGTGGAACGAGAACTTCGATACCGGATGGCGCGAGAGAAGCTCAGGCATCTCGGTTTCGACTGTCACGTTCGAACTCGGCACGACGAGTCCGATGCGATGTACGCCCATGCTGTTTCGGCTCCTTCTGATGGTTGGCGAGAAGCTCCCCGCCAGGACGATCGAGTTTGACATCTAAGACGAGTATTCGACTCCAATGACAATTCGTCAAGGGGTGGCGCCCAGGGTGCGGTGTCACGGATCCGCACTCTCGAAGGGGGTATCAGCGGACGCGTCGCGCGACGACCGCCATGGATGGTGACCACGGTCACGTGTGACCCTTGACATGCCATCTCAACTGTCGAATACTCAACTCACACGTTAACTCGACGTTCGAGGAAGCCTCACGTCAGATCCCAAACGAGACCCACTGCATCAACCGAAGGAGTACGCGGCAATGGCATATGTGATCGGAGTGGACGTCGGTGGCACGTTCACGGATGCGGTGTTGGACGACAACGCCGGCACAGTCCTCGCCGCCAAGTCGCCGTCGACACCGCCGGACTACTCCCGCGGCGTGATCGATGTCCTCGAAGTGCTCGCTGAGCAACTGGGATGCCCGCTCGAGGAGATGCTGGCAAATACCCATCACATCGCCCACGGCACGACATCGTCGCTGAACGCGCTCGTCATGGGCGATGTGCCACCTGTCGGATTCATCACCACGAAGGGGCACCGCGATTCGATCTACATCATGAACGTCGAAGGTCGGTACCTCGGCGGTTCGCCCGACCAGCTCCAGAATGTTATGGGGCAGAGCAAATCTGATGGTCTGGTGCCGAAGAAGCACGCACTCGAGGTCTCTGAGCGACTCGATCGTGACGGCAACGTGGTCGTTGCACTCGACGAGGATGCCGCCCGCCGGTCCATTCGCGAACTGCTCGGCGACGGCATTTCGGCCATTGCGGTCTCCCTGCTGTGGTCATTCCGGAATCCTGTGCACGAGCGTCGGATCCGTGACCTAGTGCACGAAATAGACCCGACGGTATTCGTCTCCCTGTCGAGCGAGGTTAGCCCCCGCATCCGGGAGTTCGCCCGCAACGCCACCACGATCATGAGCACCCAGATCGGCCCTGGACTGCGTGACTACCTCGGGAACTTGGAGTCGAAACTGCGCAAGCACGATCTCGCCGGCCCCCTACTGGTGATGCAGAGTAACGGCGGTGCGGTCGCCGCCGCCGAGGCGCCGAGGAACGCCATCAGCACCGTCGGCTCAGTACTGACCGGCGGCGTTGTCGGCGCGGTATCCCTGGGCGCGCAGCTCGGCCACCGCAACATCATCGCCACCGATGTTGGTGGTACTACCTTCCTAGTCGGACTCGTCGTCGACGGTGAACCGGTGCGGGCCTCGACCACGGTCATCAACCGGCACCCGATCAATGTTCCGACTTTGGAAGTGCACGCGATCGGATCCGGTGGCGGTGCGATCGCCTGGGTCGATTCCGGTGGCAATCTGCAGATCGGTCCGCACAGTGCCCAGGCCGTACCTGGCCCTGCGTGCTACGGGCAGGGGGGCACTGAGCCGACCAATGCCGATGCAAATCTCGTGCTCGGCATTCTTCCCGAACGCGGCCTGTTGGGCGGGCGCAAGCCCCTCGACAAAAACCTCGCCCGCGAAGCGATTCGCAACCGGATTGCGGAACCGTTGGGTCTGTCGGTCGAGGACGCCGCCGCAGCCATTTACGCCGTCCAGAGCGCGCAGACCGGTGATCTGCTTCGCAAGACTGTCGTCGAGGCAGGACATGATCCCCGCGACTTCGTGCTTTATGCCTTCGGCGGTGCCGGCCCCGCCCATTGCGCCGCATACGCGCGTGAGGTCGGCGTTCGCGAGGTCATCGTGCCGTTGGGGCAGGTCGCCTCTGCGTTTTCTGCATACGGGCTTGCCTCGTCGAACATCGTCCTCGCCGCGGAACTTTCGGACCCAGCAGCCCTGCCGATCGACCCAGCCCGTGTAGAGGGCAACTTCGATCAACTCGAAGCACAGGTCCGTGCGCAGCTGAACCGGCAGGGGTTGACGTTCACCAGCATCGAGATTGAACGCGAGATGGACATGCGTTACGCAATGCAGCTCGCGGAGGTCGCGACTCCGGTGTCGGCAGGCAGTCTTGACGCGGCAGCGATCGTGCAGGCATCAGAGACGTTCGAGCAGAAGTACACCGAGCTCTACGGAGAGGGCAGTGGCTTCCGTGAGGCGGGCATCCAGGTGATCACTTATAGGGTGCGGGCCACCGGCATCCTTCCCTTCTCGCCAGCGCTTCCAGAGGTCAAATCCGCGGATTCGTCCGATGCCGCCTCGGCGAGGATCAGTACCCGGAAGGTCTGTCTGGACGGACGGATCGGCTATGTCGATACCGACGTCTACGACTACCGCAAGCTACTCGCCGGGCATGTGTTGCAGGGCCCGGCGATCGTCGAGGTACCTACCACCACCGTCGTCGTTCCCCACGAGACCATCGGCACCGTCGACCGTCTCGGCAACCTCACCATCGTCGCCCAGTAGGAGAGCCTGAAGATGACCATGCAAATCCCCGGCTCCGAAGTCTTCACGAGTCGACCGATTGATCCTGACGTTCTCACGCGATCGCTGGAGAACACTGTTCCGCTGCACACAGTCACTCAGGAACAAGTCGACGCGCTCGACCCACTGACGTACGAGGTAGTCCGGCATCGGCTGTGGTCGGTGACGGACGAAATGGGTGAGGCACTCAAGCGGATGTCCGGCTCACCCATCGTGACTGACACGAATGACTTCGACTTCGCGATCAGCGATGAAGTTGGCCAGGAAGTCCAGGTCGGTTTGTACAACACCATGCTCGTCGGTGCCGTCGATCTCGCGATCTATTGGACCCTCCAGCACCGTGCCATCAATCCAGGCATCGTCGAAGGTGACATGTTCTTGTGCAACGACCCCTGGATCGGGGGCGGCCTGCATCAGTCCGACGTGATGGTCTACCAGCCAATCTTCTACGAGGGCAAGTTATTTGGATGGACCAGTGCGATCTGTCATGAACCGGACCTCGGCGGCCCTGGACTCGGATCCTTCAACCCGTCCGCGCAGGACGTCTTCTCCGAGTCGCTGCCCACCCCGCCGATCAAGATCGTCCGGGACCACGTCCTGCAGAACGACGTGGCCGACGCGTGGGTTCGTCGCTCGCGGGTCCCTATGGTTGTCGGACTCGATCTTCGTGCGAAGGTCGGCGCCAACACGGTCGGCCGGAACCGCCTCCTGGCCGTGATCGAGCAGTACGGGGCCGACACGGTCAAGGCTGTGATGAAGAGGATGATGGCCGACGCCGAGGGGCGCCTGCGCGACAAGCTCACCTCCTTACCGGATGGAACATGGAAGGCCACCGGCTACCAGGATCAATCGCATCTGGGCGATCGTGGACTGCACAAGATCACTGTCGCGATGACCAAGTCCGCCGACCATCTCACATTCGATTTCACCGGCACCGACCCGCAGTCCGGCGTTATCAATTGCACGTATGCAGGTATGCGCGGGGGCGTGATGTTGGCGCTCCTGCCGGTGCTGGCCGGTGACATTCCTTGGTCGGCGGGAGGGCTGATGCGATGCTTCGACTTGATCGCCGAGGAAGGGACCATCAACAACGCTGCGTATCCGGCTGCGGTGTACCGCGGCCCTATCGGCCCGGCCTGGTTGACCGGCACACTAGTCGCTGAATGTCTGTCCCAGATGCTCGACCGTTCAGTTGACTTGGGCACGAACGTGCAAGCCTCATGCTGCGGGGCATGGGATGCCGCGGTCCTCGCTGGACTCGACGAGCGATCCGAACAGTCGGTGCCCTTCCTCAACGTCGTGATGGAGTCCATGGCTGGGGGATACGGCGCTCGACCATCTGTGGATGGGGTGGATACCGGCGGGTTGTTCTGTATTCCCATGGGCCGTATCCCGGATACCGAGATGACCGAGTTCCTCTACCCGCTGCTCACGTTATGGCGGCGGGAGGAACCGGATTCCGGCGGGCCGGGTCGCCAGCGCGGCGGTGTGAGCGGCTCCATCGCGGTCACTCCGTACGGCACCAGCCTGCCCATGGGGTTGCTGTTGGCGTCCTCCGGCAAGGCGGTCACACAGAACAACGGCCTCGCCGGTGGCTACCCCGGCAACACTGGGGTGGATATCGTCGCCCGCGGAACCGACATCGCGGACCAGTTCGCTGACGGCCGCGTGCCCGCCTCACTCGATGATCTCGCGGGCACTCAAGAACTCTCCTCGTGCTATGCCGAAACCTACCTCGCGCCAGGGGAAGTGCTGTACATGCACTGGCAGGGCGGCGGCGGATACGGTGACCCACTTCGACGGGACTCTGCAGCGGTAGCGTCTGACGTCCGTAACGGTAAGGTCACCGCATCCAGTGCGGAGACCGTGTACGGCGTCGTCCTCGTCGATGGCGAGGTGGACGAGGCAGCGACACAGCGTCGCCGCGACGCGCAACTCCGCGAGCGGAGCGAGCGCTCAGAGCAGCCTCAATCTGACTCCGTCACACTCGATCTCAGCGGATCCCGCCGACTCGACGACAACCTCGCGGTGGTAACCTTGGGCAGTGTGCAGGCACTTGCGTGCACACACTGCGGGCGGCAACTTGGTGACGATACCCAGAGCACGCTGCGCCTCGCGCGATTCGAGGGACCGCCGTCAGTTGCTGGACCACAGGTGACGTCCAATGCCACCGCATACGTGGACGTCCCGGTTGTGTTCCGGCAGCTGTGCTGCCCGGGCTGTTGGACTGCGATCTACTCGTCCATAGTTCCTGCGGACCATCCCGATCACGCGCTCGACATCACCCAGCTCTTGCCCGCCGCGCCGCAGCGATGACATCGGCCTGGAACTATCAATGATTGGAGAACTGTAGTGACTGCGAACTGGGGTGGACGCCTTGTGACGTACCCCGAGGGCCTGGCCGCGCGCTACCGCAGAAACGGAGTGTGGACCGACCAGCCCATCGGGGCGCGGCTCCATCAGGTGGCTGCGCGCTTTCCGGACCGGGAGGCAGTGATCGCTGCCGAAGGAACGATGACTTTCGCAGAGCTAGACCGGCGGACCGACCAGATCGCGGCTGGGCTCCTCGGCCTCGGACTTCGCCGCCGCGATCCTGTGCTGTTTCAATCGACAAACAGGCTAGAGACTGTTCTTTCCTGGTACGGATGCCTCAAAGCGGGACTGATCCCGGTTGCGACCCTGGCTGCACACCGGATGCACGAAATCGGACACATCAGCCGTAAGGTCGGTGCTGTCGCTCACATAGTCGAGGCCGGCCTGCCCAGCTTCGACCTCGTTGATTTCGCGAAAGAGCACGCCGACAATCACCCAACCATGCGGCACATCATCACGATCGGTGACCGAGGAGGGGATCCTTCGATCACGGAACTCGACGAACTCGGGCGCGATCATTCGGAAGCCTCAGCGCGCGTGATTGTGGAGCAGATCGAATCCGAAATCGGCTCCGAAGATGTCGCCGTCTTCCAGCTATCCGGTGGTACGACCGGGGTTCCCAAAGTCATTCCACGCCTCCACGCGGAATACTGGGACAACGCTCGACTCTACGCAGAACGGCTGGGCTGGGACGAACACAGTCGTGTCGCACATCTCGGGCCGATTGTGCACAATGCGGGAATCACCGCAGCGATGCATGCCGCGCACTCCGTGGGCGCTTGCTTGGTCTTGGCGACTCCCGAGCCGGCATCAGCCTTCGAAGTGATCATCCGAGCCGAGGTGACCGAGGTCATCTTCGGGCAGAGCATGTTCCGTGAACTGACGAAGGATGAGTTCTCGTTGGCGCGAACCTCTCTCAAACGTGTCATTCTTTCCGGTACGAAGGTCAGCCCTGAGCTCTTCGAGCACGTCGATGCCGAGACGGGGAGGTGGGCGGGTCAGCTGTTCGGCATGGGCGAGGGGCTCTTCGTCGTCACACCTCTCGACGCGCCCGGGCTTGCACGGCAGACAACAGTCGGCACGCCGATCTCATCCGATGACGAGGTGAAGATCCTCGAACCCGGCACGGAGAAGCCCGTTTCCGATGGAAGCGTCGGGGAACTCTGCTGCCGCGGCCCGTACACAATCCGCGGCTACTTCGATGCTGATGAGCACAATAAGGTTGCCTTCACCTCTGAGGGCTTCTATCGCACAGGAGATCTGGCTGCTGTCACGACGATCGATGGAGTGCGATATCTCTCTATCGAAGGTCGCATCAAGGATCTCATCAACCGGGGCGGGGAGAAGATCAACGCAGAGGAGGTCGAGCTTCTCCTCCTCGAGCACCCCGGCATCGCCAATGCTGCGGTTGTGGCCATGCCTGATCAACGCTTGGGCGAGAAGACATGCGCATACCTAGTCGCTGGAGCGCAGCCGCTGTCTCTCTCTGAGGTTCAGGACCATCTGCTGACGCTAGGCGTGGCCAAGTTCAAATGGCCAGAACGGCTTGAGTGGGTCGCCGAGTTTCCTCGAACCAACGTGGGTAAGACAGACAAAAAGCGGCTGCGCTCCGAGATCGCAGCGAAGCTCACCGCCGAAGTGGAGACTCGGCGGGCTGCTGTGTAGCCGCTAGCCAGTGTCGACCACTACAGCCACGCCGACCGCCGGGCCTGCCCCGGTGGTCGGCGTTCTAGTTCCTGGCGCGTGTTGAGACGAAACCCGAACTGTCCTAGTGGTACTGGCGAACAATCTCTATGTTGACTAGGATGTCAATAAGCTGACATCTATGTTGATTGGAGTGGATTGAAATGAACCTGAATCGCGTTGCAGTGCTGGGTGGTGGGCCGGGAGGCCTCTACGCCGCCAGACTCCTCAAGCTCAGTCACCCAGGCGCGGAGGTGACGGTGTATGAACAGAGTTCCCCCGACGACACCTTCGGATTCGGTGTCGGTCTCGCGACGAGGACTCAACGCAACCTGAACCAGGCGGATGCCACATCATTTGAAGCGATCGCTGCGGTCGCTCACACGCACGATGTCGAGATGCAGGTAGGTGGACGATCGGCCCGACTGCGGAACCGCGATTCGTTTGCGATCGCGCGATCCACCCTGCTCTCCGTGCTCGAGGAACAGGCTGCAGAAGCTGGTGTCCGGATCTGCGCCGGCGCACGTCGAAGCGTCGGCGAGCTCGAGGCGGACTTGATCATCGCGGCCGACGGAATCAACAGCGCGACCCGGATTCGAATGGCAGACCGATTCGAAGCGCGCGTCACCACCGGGGCCGGTCTCTACCTCTGGTGTGGAACAGAGTTCGAGTTGCCCTCCGCAATCTTCGCCCCGGTCACCACCGAACACGGGACCTTCGTTGCACACGCCTATCCCTATGCTGCGGACCGCAGCACCTTCCTGATCGAAACCGACGAAGAAACCTGGCGCCGAGCAGGGTTCGATCAGTCCACAGAACGTACCCTCCCTCAGGACAGTGACGAGGTCTCCCTCCGGTATCTGGAAGAGGCGTTCGCAGAGACGCTGCAGGGGCATCGCCTGATCGGCAACCGGACCCGGTGGATGCACTTTCGCACCGTGGCATGCAAGAGATGGCACAGTGGCAATGTCGTCCTGCTCGGCGACGCCGCTCACACCGCGCACTACTCGATCGGTTCGGGCACCAAGCTTGCGATGGAAGATGCGATCGCTCTCGACCAGTCCATTCGGAATGCAGAGGACCTTGATCAGGCTCTGATCGAGTACGAGCGGATGCGTCGCCCTGCCGTCGATCATCTTCAAGAAATTGCGCACCGCAGCGAACTCTGGTGGGAGTCGTTCCCGACACGGCTGGATCTGCCAGTTGAGCAACTGATGGTCGCCTACATGACCCGGGCGGGGAAGGTCACTGTTGAGCGCTTCCTCGCGGCGGCACCCGAATTGGTTCGTCGTGGGCTCGCCAGCTACGCGGGTGTACTCGCAAGCGAGGTTCCTGCAACGGAGATCAATGAGTGGATTCTGAACCAACCACTGCTGCACCACGGCCGTCGGTTCGCGCACCGGAACGCGCCTGCGGAGCTACGAGGTGCATTTTCTACCGCAATCATCGAAGTCGACGTCCCATCCGCATGGGTAGGCGAGGCCGATTCGATTGTGGCCAATGTTGCCTCCGAAGAAACGCTATGGCTCACGGGGCCGGCGGACCGCTTGTCGGTACTCTCGAGACTAGACCTCGCGGAGCGTCTCATTCGGAACACTGGTGCTCTAGTCGTAACTGAGGTGCCGGTCTCCTTCAAATCAGACATCGTGGCCGGGTTGGCCAGCTCCCGCACGCATTTGGGGTTCTTTACGACGCCAGAGCCCGTAGCGGCGAACGCGAAATCTCTGGAAACTGCTGGATCGGCATGACAGCGGATTACAGGCTCCCGGTCAGGCGGCGGCAGGTGCGGTTCCGGCGCGGCGCGGCCACCTCGACCTTTCCCCTCTTCCATCGAACCGAGTAGAAAGTCGACTCTAACTGTGCGAGAAGCAGTCATCGTCTCAACCGCGCGAACGCCGATCGGCAAGGCGTATCGCGGCGCATTCAACGACACTCAGGCCCAGGAACTAGCAGGCCATGCGATTAAGCACGCGGTACTCCGCGCCGGAATCGAAGGCGGCGAAGTCGACGACGTCATCCTCGGCTGTGCCCGGCAGCAGGGTTCCACAGGTGGAAACGTCGCGCGTCAGGGTCTCCTGCGCGCCGGTCTGCCCCAGACTGTCGCCGGTATGAGTCTGGATCGGCAGTGCGCATCCGGCCTCATGGCTATCGCGACCGCTGCCAAGCAGATCATGCACGATGGAATGCAAATTACTGTCGGCGGCGGCGTTGAATCGATCTCTCTGGTCCAGAACGACCACGCGAACACCTACCGAGTCACTGACCCGTGGCTCACGGAGAATATCCCGGCCATCTACATGCCAATGCTCCACACTGCCGAGATTGTCGCCGAGCGCTACGGCATCAGTCGGGAGCGCCAGGACGCGCTGGCTCTGCTTTCGCAACAGCGCACCGCCGCCGCACAGGCGGCCGGCAGATTCGACGACGAGATCGTCCCGCTCGCCTCGACCATGAAGGTCGTCGACAAGGCGACCGGCGAGGTCGCCGACCGGGCGGTGACACTCACCCGCGATGAGGGGAACCGCCCGTCCACGACGCTGGAAGCTCTCTCTGCTCTGAAGCCGGTATTGCCGGACGGTCAAGTCAGCGCAGGTTCGACCGTTACTGCAGGCAACGCCTCTCAGTTGTCAGACGGAGCGTCCGCCTCCGTGCTGATGGAAGCCAGTGAGGCATCACGCCGCGGGCTGACCCCAATTGGTGTCTACCGCGGTATCGCTGTTGCCGGCTGCGCCCCCGAGGAGATGGGAATCGGCCCGGTCTTCGCGGTCCCCAAGCTGCTCCGACAGCACGATCTGACAATCGACGACATCGGCCTCTGGGAACTCAACGAAGCGTTCGCGTCGCAGGCCGTGTATTGCCGTGACCATCTGGGGATCGATCCGGATCGCTTCAACGTCAACGGTGGCGGGATCTCGGTAGGGCACCCTTACGGCATGACCGGTGCCCGTTTGGTCGGGCACGCGCTTATCGAAGGAAAGCGCCGTGGCGTGCGCTACGTGGTGGTCACGATGTGTGTGGGAGGAGGGATGGGGGCTGCCGGTCTCTTCGAGGTGGCGTAAGCGCATGCCGAACGAGTGGGCGGGGGCTAACCACACACATCTGTGAAGACGGTGCTGTTGAACTCGCCGGGCGTTGATTCAGGCCGCTAAAGCCGTTGCTCCCGATTCTGTAGGAGGCGCACTGACCTTAAGCGGTCACCTTCAGGGTGTGATCACTGTACGAGTGCCAGATGGCATGGCCTGAGGTGCTGACAGTGGCAGCGGCCGGCGCAGGCCGTTCATTCAGTGTGAACTCAGAGGACAGAACTGTTTAGGCATCGACTCTGACCGGACGCCTATCCTGCGTTCTCCGCGCAGGATAGGCGTCCGGTTCGCCGCTCACCGGACCCACCATCGATGGGGTGAGCTGGCAGTCGCGCCAATCGCAGAAGCGGCTGCACCGTACCGTTCCCCTCGCGGACGTCGTGGTGGGTGGCGTTATGCCAACCGCCCATACGCGCCGAGGTGTCTTGGTTGAAAGTTGTCCCACCAGGCTCGGATCCTGCCTTCCGCGGAGATCGTTCCGATAGGGGTGTCTGCTGCACCGAGGGCATCTCCTACAGGCACGTGTGGCCGGTGCGTGACACATCTCAGCGTGTCGCGCACCAGTGCCCGACCAGCAGTATGGATGGAGCCGTTGCTTCCTACGAACCCACGGAGGGGCGAGCCTTTCCACGCCAGATCGTCGAGGCGTGGAGGGCATCACTTACCGCTACTAGATCGGAAGCCGTGGCGCGATGTAACCGTGGATTTCGTTACATGGCAGAGGATCTGGAAGCGGCACTGCCGCTGTACCGGTGACGAGGCCTGGATCTCGCCGGGCACCTTGGCCAACGCGACTGTCGACATAGCCACGCGGAATCCTGAGTGAGGTCGCGGTGCCACCCACATCGCCCGAGCGCAACATGTGGCGCATCGTGTCGAGCTTCACGACTCGATACGGTGATCCCCGGACTCGTGTGCTTGCGACAGCCTCGTCCGGCAGTCGCAGGTGGCCATCGCCGAGTCCACACTGCTGGAGCCGAGGTGAAACTCTCGGCACGCCCTGACGGTCGGTTGCGAGGGCTGCTTGGCCCCGACAGGTTTGGTGAGCCATTCCGTCGGAGATGGCGGCCAAGTTTGGTAGCGGCGGCGAAGTATGGGCCGCCGCTACCAAACCATGACCTGTTGTCGGCGATTTCGTGGGGCGGTGTGATCCTCTGAGCTTTCCGCACCCGACTTCTTCGTTCAGACGGAGGCGCGGTCTAGGTGTTAGAGATCGCGTCAGTGAGCCGGCGCACCAGCTCGATCAACTGGATGCGTTCTATCGGAGTGAACGCGTTGGCTGCCTGGGTCTGGCGTGCACGCAACTGGGCGCGCATTCGAATGAGCTGATCGATGCCGGCTGTGGTAAGGCTGACAAGCACGCGGCGCTCATCGGTTGGTGAACGTCGGCGCTCGAGAACTCCTTTCGCCTCCAGTTGTTGGAGCATGCGTGTGGCTGTCGGGACGCTGACACCAGCGCTCGCCGCAAGCTGGCCGACTGGAAGTTCGTCTCCGGAGCTGAGTGGATCGATCAGCGCGATCTGGGCCTGAGAGAGACTCCCCGCCTCATCTGCCACCGCAGTCCTTGACTTCCTCATTGCTAGATAGAGCCCGTCGGCTGCTCGAGCGAGCTCTTCGACGCCGACCTGTTCCGGGCTTGCTGCTGTCGTCACAAGTGCTACTCTAGCAGAGTAATTATTAGCTACCTAACGAATGGAGTGATCATGACTGGGCGACGCATTGACGTCCATCAGCACTTGATTCCGCCGAGCTACCGGAAGCTGCTGGACGAGCGCGGGCTAACTGCTGGCGGCTGGCCCACCCCAGAGTGGAGTCCCGAGCTGGCCCTCGGAATGATGGATCGCCGGTCAATCTCAACGGGCGTCCTGTCGATCAGCGCGCCAGGCGTCCACTTCGGCGACGATCGCGAAGCGCGCCGGCTAGCGCGAGAACTGAACGACTTCCATGCAGAGTTGGTGAAGGACCGTCCTAGCCGATTCGGACAGTTCGCAGTGCTTCCCCTGCCCGACATCGATGGAGCAGTCGCAGAAGCGACCTATGCGATCAATGAACTGCACGCCGACGGTGTCGTTATCCTGTCCAACATTCATGGCCTCTATCTGGGGGACAAGAAGTTCGAGCCGCTGTGGGCCGCGCTCGACGACCAGTCTGCCGTCGTCTTCATCCATCCCACAGAACCACCCGTCGAGATGCTGCGAGGCCTGCCAAGTCCCGTGCTGGACTATCCGTTCGACACCACCCGCACCGCGGTGCACATGACTGTCAACGGCGTGATGAGCCGATACAGGCGGCTCAAGGTGATCCTCTCTCATGCCGGCGGGTTCCTCCCGTACGCGGCTTACCGATTCTCCTTGGCTGCTACGCCATTCAATCCGGGCACCACCCCGGAAGGGATCCTGGCGGACATGAAGAGGTTCTACTTCGATACAGCCCTGTCGTCCACGCCGTCTGCGCTCCCGTCGCTGATGAAATTCGCCGCCCCCGGTCATGTCCTGTATGGCAGCGATTTTCCATTCGCGACCGAATCGGTTGGCACCGTATTCGACGATTGGCTGGACACTTACGACGGCTGGCAGCACAGCGACCTGGAGTCGGTGAATCGCCGCAACGCGTACGCGCTCTTTCCGAGACTTGCGACGTAGCTTCTGACTTGGCGACCCGTTCCGTCTGTCTAGCGGAGCGCCTGCACATTGAGAACGCCGAGGCGGGTCGGCGGACCGCCATCAAATCGCTTCGGACCCTCCGCACGTTCGTTTGCGGCCTCTCCCCGCTGGGCCTATAGGGTTGGTCGTGGCGCTGCATCGTGTCAACGCATTCTGGAAGCTTGGTTACGACGGTACCCAGACGCCGCAGAGCACGGGACTGCACGTGGCTGCACCACACTCCCTGAGTGTCGGTGCAGCCACGTGGGCCGGCTTCAGGAGGGTGTCATGGGCTTCCTCAGGGCTACTTTGGATGCCAACCCGGGGCGGAAGCACTCGACGATCGATACCGCAGCGCCGCAGAAGTCCGGGGGCGTCGCTTCTCGGGCTGGAAGCGTCATGGGAACTGGTGATGGCCACTACATGTGTCGGTGCAGGGCCTGAACGATAGCGCGGATGTCGTATACATTGCGGGCGCGGCGGTCAGGACCAGGTGTAGAAGCCGCGTCCGATCTTTCTGCCGAGCTCACCCCGGGCCACCTTCTCACGTAGCAACGCCGGTGGGGCGAAACGTTCGCCGAGAGACGTCTCAAGCTGCTCCGCAATCGCCAATCGCACATCAAGGCCGACGAGGTCGGTCGAGCGCAACGGCCCCATCGGGTGTCTGTACCCGAGTTCCATTGCACGGTCAATAGTTTCGGCGTCTGCAACTCCTTCTTCGAGCATCCGGATCGCTTCGAGGGCCAGGCATACGCCGAGGCGACTGGTAGCAAATCCTGGGGAGTCGTTAACCAGCACATCCGTCTTGCCGAGCCGGGACACCCACTTGCGGACTTTCTCGAGAACGTGATGATCGGTCGCGGGCCCGCGGACGATCTCGACGAGTGCCGACGCCGGAACGGGATTGAAGAAGTGCATTCCGACAAGGCGCGTTGGATTGGTAAGGCCGGCGGCGAGTGCCGCGATCGAGATGGAACTTGTGTTGGTGGCAATCACAGTGGTCGGGGAAACCGACTTCTCCACGAGCGCCAACACACCGAGTTTTAGATCGATCTGTTCCGGTACTGCCTCGACCACGAGATCAAGTTCCGGTGGCAGAGCGTCGGGCGCGCCCACTGTCGACACGCGGCCGAGGACTGCCTGCGGGTTCATGTCGCCGAGCTTGCCAAGCCTGTGCGCTCGGGCGAGCCCGTCTGCGACGCGGCCGAGTGCGGCGCGCTGGTCGGCGCTCTCGGCGACTGTGACATTGGAGCCGAGCGTTGCGAAGACCTGGGCGATCCCGGCGCCCATCCGCCCCCCGCCGATGATGCCGACGTGTTCTATGCCTGTGGCTGAGCTTTCGTGCTTCATTGATCTCCTGAGGTAGTGGGGCGGAGGGGCGAGAGCTGTGGCTCTGCTGATGCGGGAACGGTTTCGATCGGCAGCTGTGGCAGGTGTGGAGCCGACCGCTGCGCTGTGATGACGAGTCGCTACTTGCTATCTGCGGGCGCAGTGACGATCTCGGTCTCCGCGGATGTTTGTGCGACATTGTCGTTCGTGCGGCGAAGCAGGGAGAGTGCGCAGAACAGACTGAGGAAGAGTTGAGCGAGGGCAAAGACGACGACGGCTGCGATCGAGCTGGTTTCGTCGAGGAGGTACTGCGCCACCATCGGCGTCGTTCCGACTATCAGCGCACCGCAGAGTTGGTATGAAACCGAGATGCCGGTGTAGCGAACGTGCGCTGGGAACGCATTGGCAAGCATCCCTGCGATCACCGCGTAGTACATGGAGTTGGGGATCGTGGCGAGGGCGAGTCCTACAGCGGCCAGGATGGTGGATTCGGTGGCGATCAGTGCGAACATCAAAGGAAGCAGCACGGCCTCTGCGGCCAGCGCACCGACCGCGACTCGACGAATTCCGAACCGTGTCGCCAGCGCTGCTCCGTATGGCATCGCGACAATTGAGACGGCTGCAACCAGCGTTCCCAGCGCGAGGAAGGTAGATCGCGAGAAGTTCAGCGACGTTGTGGCCCAGGACAGCGCAAAGGTCGTCTTGAAGTACATCGAGGATCCGCCGATAGCGCATGCCCCGATCGCAAGGAGCACAACACCTGGCGATGAAGTGAGCACCTCCTTGAGCGGCAGGCGTGATGTCGCATTGCTCTCGACGACTTGCTTCATGTCCGGGGTCTCTTCGAGACCCAGTCGGATGATGAGTCCGACCACGAGCAACACGCCTGAGGCGAGGAAAGGCAGGCGCCATCCCCATGCCAGGAAGCTGGAATCGGGTAGGAAGGAGAGCAAGAAGAATGACGCCATCGATAGACATAGGCCGACTGGTGCGCCGACCTGCGCGACTGAGGCGTACAAGATCTTCTTGCGTTCCGGGGCATGCTCGGAAGCGATCAGCACGGCGCCTCCCCACTCTCCGCCCAGCGCGAATCCCTGGATCATTCGCAGCGCGATCAACAGCATCGGGGCCAGGACGCCGATCGTCTCCGCTGATGGAAGCGCTCCGATGAGCGTCGTGGCGCTGCCTGTGAGTGTGAGGGTGACAATTAGTGCTGCCTTTCGTCCCAACCGGTCACCCAGGTGGCCGAAGAATGCCGCGCCCAGGGGTCGCGCCACAAAGCCGACCCAGAACGTCGCGAACGCAGCGATGATGCCCATAGTGTTCGACAGGTCGGGAAAGAACAGTTTTCCGAAGACCAGGGCCGCGGCTGTTCCGTAAATGTAGAAGTCGTACCACTCGATAGTGGTGCCGATCAACGACGCGATCGCGGCCCGGCGGGCCATCGGAGAGGGGGTTTCTGTTGGGGAGGGGGTCATCATGCGTGCTCCTTCTTGGTCGGTGACACAGAGCGTCCAGCGGCAGACGCTCTTGATGAGATGCGCAGGACACGAGTCGAAGTCGTTGGCTAGGACGGACTGCCGGCCCTGAAAAGTTGGTGACCATGTCGCCAGACAGAGTCGATGGAGAGGGAATGACTGATGTCGTGCGTCGGGTCGCCGTCGATGAGCACGAGGTCCGCAAGCAGTCCTGGAGCGATGCGGCCGCGATCAGTCAGTCCGTACGTGTCCGCAGGGAGCGAAGTCGCGGCGCGCAGAACCTCGAGCGGCGTGAATCCAGCGCTGACCAGAAGTGCGAACTCGTCATGCAAACTCACTCCATGTGCGGTGCCGAGAGCGTTGACAGATGCGGCATCAGTACCCGCCAGGACCCGAGTTCCTGCACGGTGGAGTTCAAGTGCCGCTTGTTTCGCATTCGCGAGTCGCGCGTGTGGGTTCTTCGGCCAGCAGCAGCACAGCGTGTGCTGCCAGTCAGACGGGATGAGGCCCTGGGTCCGGGGATCATCGGCTACCCATCGGGCGGAATGGTCGCCTGAGAGTGCACCGAGTGTGCACAGTGTCGGCACGACGAAAACGCCTGACTCGACGATTCTTTCGACAATCGATGGATTGGGCGGTTGGTCCATGAAGAGGTGGACGAGGCCATCTACACCTGCGTCGAGAGCACGGTGTGCGCCCTCGATGCTGGTGATATGTGCATACGACTGTTTGCCGTAGCTGCGTGCTGTATCAACGATTGCTCTCGCAGTCTCCGGGTCCATGAACGGAGTCTTTTCGCGGTTCAACGCGGTCCCGTCCTCGATGATGATCTTGATGTAGTCGGCACCTTCGCCCACCCGGTCTCGGACGAACGCTTTCGCGCTGGCAGGGTCTGTCACGGTGGGGAATCCAGTAGGAAAGAACGTGCCGATGAGACGGGAAGGGTGACCGCCCGGTACCGTGGCCCCGAAGGATGATGAACGGACGTCTGCTACGGCGGCACTCGTCGCCGCGAGTTCACGTTGCTCGACCATCCATTCCGGGCTCGAGCCCATGTCCATCTCTGTTGTCACCCCGAACATCAGGGCCTGCGCGAGCGCTCCGGGCTTCGAATGAGCGTGCGAGTCAATCAGACCAGGCAGCAGTGTCTTTCCAGTGGCATCGATGACGCGTGTTCCGATCGGCACCTGGACCTCGGGACCGATGTCGTGAATGCGGCCACCGCTCACGAGTACAGATGCGGATTCGAGGACGCGGTCACCGTCGAACACACGTCCGCCGCAGAGTACGAACGAGTGAGCGCCTTCATCGCCGAGACGGCCGACTTCTGAGAGTTGTCTCATGAGTCAAAACGTCAACACACAAGTCGGACCGTGTCAACGGTCACACAGCTCGCGCGACTCGACGAACGTGACTTGACGCCGTGGTTCCCAGATTGCAGACTGACTTATGCGTCGAGTTATTGACATCTGCGTAATGTGAACGCTGGTGCCGGCGCACTGTAACCTGCAGGAGGACCTGTCCAATGCCTCTACTGAACAAGCGTGCCGCCGTGATCACCGGTGGCGCACAGGGAATCGGCTACGCAATCGCGCGGCGTTTCGTAGACGAGGGAGCGAAGGTCATCCTCGGTGACGTCGACTCGACCAGTCTTCAGAATGCGGCCGAGCGCCTGGGTGGCCCCGAGGTTGCTCTCGGGGTTCGATGTGACGTCACGTCGCCGGATGAGGTGCAGGGATTGTTCGCCGCAGCCTTGGACACCTTCGGTGCGCTCGACATCCTGGTGAACAATGCCGGAATCACTCGTGACGCAACTCTGCGGACCATGACCGAGGACCAGTTCGATCGTGTCATGGCGGTGCACTTGAAAGGAACCTGGAACGGCATCCGGGGCGCGGCCGCCGTCATGCGGGAGCAGAAGAGCGGCGGCGCCATCATTAACCTCTCGTCGCTATCGGGCAAGGTCGGAATGATCGGCCAAACCAACTACTCGGCAGCGAAGGCTGGCATCATCGGCATGAGCAAGGCTGCAGCAAAAGAGCTTGCCCATCATGGCATTCGAGTCAATGCAATCGCACCCGGTCTGATCCGCTCGGCCATGACGGAGGCCATGCCGCAGAGGGCATGGGATCAGAAGATGTCCGAAATCCCCATGGGCCGTGCAGGTGAACCCGACGAGGTTGCCGACGTCGCGCTGTTCCTGGCGTCCGACCTTTCCTCGTACATGACAGGAACCGTTCTTGAAGTCACCGGCGGGCGCTTCATGTGACTCGACGTCAACCGTCCAGCCTGCTAAGGCCCAGGATCAGCGCTCAGTCCACGTAGCTGGCGCCAGCCCCGCGAACAGCGGTGCGCGCTGCGCTCGGCCGTTTGGATTGTGCTGCGAAACAGAAGCTTCAACCGCTAGTCAGGAAAGGAAAACGAAGATGAGACCACTGGCGCACACCATACGTGGAGTCGACCACGTCGCTTTTCCGACGTTCGAGCCCGCTGCAACTGTCCGCTTCTATCGCGATGTGCTCGGCTTTCCCGTCGTCCATTCGATCTGCGCGGCAGGATGGGGACCCAAGGACCACCCCGACTTCATCCACTTCTTCTTCGACATCGGAAACGGGGATCGAATCGCCTTCTTCTACTACTTCGGCCTCGAACCCCTCCATACAGGCCCGAAGGGCGACGCATACGCATCCTTCGGCGAGGACACACCAGACTTCTTCGTGAAGTCACGCCACCTTGCCTTGCATGTTGACAGCGAGGAGGACCTACTCGACTATCGTCGCCGCCTCGACAACAGCGAGTGGCCCGTTTACCGGCAGCTCCAGCATGAGACGATCGAGTCGATCTACACCCACGATCCGAATGGCTACATGTTCGAGATCACTCGAGCGCTGCGTCCGGTTACTCCTCAGGAAGACCTCGACGCCAACCTCACGATTGACGCTCTAGTCGACATCGTGAGTGAGCCCAATCCCACCATGGAAGCGCTCCTCTGCCGGAAGGCCGAGCTAATCACTGAACGTGCTGCCGCGTGGGAGAAACAGACTCTGAACGTTCGCGGCTGACTGGCCGTCCGACCTCCGCACTGCCGTCGCCTCCAAAAGGCTCTTCGGGGCGACGGCAGCGCGGTCAGCTGCGGGTCAACGCGCCTCACTCGCCTATGAGGCGGTCGAGGAGATCGAGATCCTGTCGCAGCAAGGCGAGGGCGGCCTTCGGCCCGGCAGTCTCGGGGATTCGCTGGGAGTGCTGCGCGACGGCCGCCACCGCCATATCAGCCATCTGGTCAGCGACTGCGTCAGCTGACAGGCGTCCGTCAGGGCGATACCACCACGGCATCCAGTTCCACATTCCTATCAGCGTCAATGCGGCTACCTGTGTGTCCTGCGGTCGAAAGTGCCCCGATCGGATGCCTGAATCGAGAACCTTGGCAAGTTCGTTCAAGACTGCCCGGCGACCTGCTTCATGGGATTTGGAAAGTTCCGCCGGCAGGTCGGCTTCAGAGCGAATGATCATCTGAAACCGTGCAGGATGGTGAGCCTGACGCAACACGCTTGCGCGTGCGATCGCGCGGAGCTTCTCGGTAGGATCGAGATCGGCACGCCGGTTGATCTTGCGCAGCTCTGCCGTTGCGTCGCCCGTTGTCGACGAAACGAGGCGCGCGAGTAGCTCATCCTTACTCTTTACGTAGTAGTACAACGCAGGTCGCGTCAACCCAACCGCGTCCGCGATCTCCTGGAGATTGGTGCTCGCGAATCCTCTCTCTGCGAACAGTCGAGCAGCGTGCTCAAAGATCTCGTTCTCGACCAACTCGCGACGGGCAGAAGCACGCGGTCCCGAATCTGCCGATGTCGCTGATCCACGACTCGCGCCGTTTGTAGTTCTCTTCGCAGGCGTCATACTTCGCATCCCCCTATCGCTCGGCGAGCACAGCATCGTTCAGTTCGCATCTGAGGGCCCGAAGTGGTCCCTGCCGCAAACTGCGGTGATGTGGTCGAATTGCCTTACGAGGCAAAAAGCGTCGTACGGCCAGCCTTCCCGCGCACCTATGTTGATGCTGCGCTCTCTACTTGTGAGTAGATTATTCGACTCGAACTCCGGTCGTGTCAACTGCAGCGTCCTGAATTTCGGCGTCCCAGCGCTCGTATCCAATGCTCCCGTCGGCTGGGCAGATGCCAAGCAGGTCGCGCCTCTCGCCGGAGGCACAGCAAAAGGGAAGCATCGAAGGACAGTTCGATGGTGAACGAGCGAGTCGCCAAAGACGCCCAAGCGACTCACGCTTCACCGACTGCGTGTCGTCGGGCCGACGTGGTGGATCCGGTCCGATGCCGACGGCTCGCGGGCCCAACAGATGCTGGAGTCGGGTACAGCCGTTGTCCCCGGCCTGGTGAAGTTGTTGGCGGTCTACCTCTCATTGTCCGTCCGCTCGTCGAACGATGATCTCGCCGTCACGCAACGGCGAGTCCATCATGGCGCCGGCGGCCGCGCACGACTCGCCCTGTCTCCGCGCAGGTGAGCCACCACCTCGAACGGAAAGAGCTGATCTAGAGTCACCGAACCGGGTGTGCTGGAGGTCTCGTGTGCTGCAACACCTGTTGGTGCCTGATCAGTACCCATTAGCAGAACGTACGAAAGTAGCGTAGTGAGCTAAGGAGGTTGTTCGACACACGGACGCGCGAACCCTCCGGGAACAGAACCCGGTCATAAGACTCCATCGAGGTAAGTCCGCGCCAAGTGTGCGCGGTGGGAGTGGTGTGGCAGCGCCGGGTGCATAGTGCCGCGGTGAAGTACCTGCTCACTGCCACCCGCCTCCTGGACCGGCCAGTTGAGACTCGTAGAGCGAAAGTTCCTCATACACAGTCGAATCACGGTGATGGCGCCTACTCGTGCACCGCGGGCGACGAGTGCCCCGGATTGGGGCTGATCAAGCATCGATGACGGAATGCAAGTGCCCGCAGCATCAGCGAGGGCTACGCCGCTGCCTACGCAGCGGGACTGCTGTCCGGATGTAGGAAGGGCGGGCGAGCCGGGCGGGTGAAATGAGCGGCCTGTCCGATGCCTGACCTACAGTCGCCATCACGATCGGCGACCGGGAGGGAAAGATATGAACTCGACGATGCACTCAACGCCAGCGGGATCCGTCACTGAACAATGGGGCCGGATCGCCCGCTGGGTCAGCGACAACCTCAATGGCGTCACGTTTGATGGCGCTGATTCCGGAGCGATCAACGCTGCGATGGAGGCGACGGGTATCGAGTGGCCCAGCGAGCTGGTCGAACTCCTCGGATTGATCAACGGGTTCCCCGCCGACCGCCACGTGAGCCTCCTGCCGCAACACGCGATGTTCGATGTGCAGCGAGTTGTCGACGAGCGTGCGATGGAACTCGACGTGTGGAGCGAGTTCAGCGAGGAGTTCGGTGGACTTGAACCTGGCACCGAGGCGGGAGGTGTTGTGGGCACCTACCATCCAGCGTTCGTTCCATTCGCCGGTCTTGATGGCTACTTGTTCGTCGTCGACACCCGACCGGGCCCACTTCACGGATGCGTCACCGAATTCGAGAAAGTCGACGCAGACGGGGAGGGCCCGCGTTGGGTGTCGATGAGTGCCATGCTGCCTGATCTCGCGGACAGCCTGGAAACGGGATGTGTCTTCGATCAGAGTTCGACGCCAGCAGTCGTAGATGGGCATCTTGAGTGGCAATACGGCACGGAGGAGTAGTCCGGCAGAAAAGCATGGCCCACCGGCCGCTCTGGGGGAAGGCCGGTGGGCCGGTTGCGAATCCCGGGGGAGGGGTTTCGCTGGACGTAAGGTAGTCCGGCGCTCGGTGCGGTTGGTATCGGATTCTGGAGCGTGGAAATCCCTCGACAGAAACCGGATTGGTGTGCTGGGCGGCGGCAGACTTCTCCGGACCACCGCCACCCAACACAGGTAGACGCCCAAGTCGGGGGTGGACGCCTACCGTGCCGCCTTCAGTCGGCAACTTGGACGCTAGCCCAGCTCGAACGGTCGCCAAACTCGGTGTCCTGGGGAAACGTGGGTTCACCCAGGATTTCATCCCTCGCTCGGACCACGACGATCCGCGTCAACGGCTCGCAGTTAGCTCGCGCCGGAGACGTGATACACCAAGAAGCCGAGCAGCCCAATCGTCAGAACGCAGCTACCCAACGCGGACCAGGCACAACGGCGGTCCGAGGAACTCATCGCTCGGAACTCGGCCCGCAGAGCCTTCCGGGTAATGCCCTGACCAGACGCGGTACTCACAATCAAGGCAATCGCGCTGGCAGCCAAGCCCGTTGCCGACGCAACGAGCAGCCACAATCCCCAGGCGACCGACACGGAGGCAATCGGTGAGATGGCATGCAGAAGATTGTTGAGCGTCGTGAGGTCCGCGACGGCAACGACCAACGTGACGATCGCTGCTACTGCTGAGAGGGCAACGCCGGTGTCGAAAGGGTGCTCTCGAACCTCAAAGCGCGGCGCGCGTGGGAGAACCACATCGGCCCGATCCTCACGCCTCGGCAGATGCTTGACATCACCGAGTGGACAAAGCAGGCACTGAGCCAGGCCGTGCAATCGCGTCGAGTCCTGCGCCTCCAAGCCGAGGACGGCACCTTCGGCTACTGGTCGGGAGGACTGACCGAGACCTCGCCGCATCGCCCCCTCGCGGGTTTCAAGGAGACGCTCGCCGCCTGGGCCGCCGACGTCGATCCGTGGACGGTGGCGTCCTGGCTGTCGACCGAGCAGCCCGAGCTGGACGGCCGCACTCCGCAGCAGGCCCTCATTGACGGCGACACCGCCGACGTGGTGACCCTTGCCCGCCAGGCTGCGGGCCGACTCGCGTCGTGACGCCGCCGCGAGCGAGCCAGCACCTCACCACACCACCGGCGCCGGCGCCGGCGCCGGACGAGCTTCGCGGCCAGTTCCCGCAGATCACTGTTCGCGCGGGAGTCCCGCTGTTCCGGACCCGCTCGGCGAAGCTGAACCCGTGGTGGTTCGGCACCAGCCTCGACAACCGCTTCGACCTGCCTGGCACGGCAGGGACCTGCTACGTCGCTGAATCGGAGCTGCTGGGCCTACTCGAAGCGTGGTCCGGAATCCGGATCATCGCACGGGCGGACGCGGCGGTTCGTGCGATCTCGACGTTGAGCGTGAGCCGGGACCTGATCGTCGCGGACACCACCGCGAACGCCGCGATCCGGTTCGGAGTCACCGCCGAGATCTCGACGACCGTCGACTACGCACTCACCCAGCAGTGGGCCGCGCCACTGCAGGACGCCGGCTACCACGGCATCCGGTACTGGGCGCGGCACGAACTGTCTCACACCAGCGCCTCCATCGCGCTGTTCGATTCCGCTGGAGACCAGACGGATTCGCCGCTCCGGCCAACCGTGTACGGCGTTGCACGTACCGATTGCCTGATCGACCGGGATGATCTGCTGACCGATCTGCAGGTGAACGCGGGCATCACAGTCATGGCGCCGCCGTCGACGCTCGGCCCGTCGTGACCAGCAGGTGGGTTGGAATGGCGACTGCACACTCGCGGCCCGATCTCGTGGCCTCTGCATATCTCATTGAAGCCATGCGGCTCTTGGGCGTTGTTCAGGTCGACGACTGAACGCATCCGCGCCGACAGGCATCTGCAGTCGCGATCGAGGAGCCGAATGCCACGCGCTCAGAGGACCAGACGCCCGGCGCACAGGTCCTCTGGCGCACCCTTATCCGGAAATGCTGCTCCTCGGTCCTGCTGACGGTGTGTGGGGTCGTCCTGGCCTTTGAGGCGGAGGTCCTCAGGTTCTCGGCAGGCATGATCGTGCGTCCGGGGTGATCGGCGTCGTGTTCTTCGTGGCCCCGCTATGCACCGCTCTCTCAGGCAGAGAAAAGGACTGGCCTGCAACCGATCCTGAGTTGGGTTGGACCGTCAGCCCCGGGTCCGTCTGGGACATCTATCGGTGGGCCGGATAAGGAGGCGTAGAGGCAGGAGAGCTCCGAGGCCGCCGCGTGCTACCGCGCCAGTCTACGTCTGGTTGCAGGAGTGCTAGCGCCACATCAGGCCGCATTCGCCTGGCGACCACGACTCATAGCCGTTGTCCTCGGCGTCGACAGCTTCTGGCTGGAAGACCAGCTGATCGCTTCCGCAAAGCCGTCAGCCCGGCGGACGGCCGACGTTCGGGCGATTGTCGAAGGTGTTGAGTGCGGCACGGTTCCGCAATGCGTGGCTGCGGGACGGGTCTCAGGTGACGCAGCACCAGACGTTGCAGGCTGCCTGTGGAACACTGCCCCGGTGAACAACACCGAAGAGCCGAAGACTCCACCCGCACGTATCCTGATTCCTCTTGGTACCGCCATTGCGCTGGTCGCGGTATTGGTCGCGACCATGGTCGATCTCGGCGTGGTGGGCACCGTGATGACCTGGATCGTAGCGCTAATGGGTGTCGGCATCCTGATCCAGGGCGTCGTGAACTTTAGACGAGAACGGCAGAGATAGCCGTCCAAGGTTGGCGCTCGGTTCCCCGCAGGATCTCGGCAGAGTCGTGTAATCCACGTCGGATAGCCTGAACTTGGTCGATCGGTCGGCGTGGATCGCCGCTGGGGCGGCACAGCGTCGACCGCGGCGCTGGCGGCGTCCAGGCGCTGCAGGAGCGTCTGCAACTGGATGCCCATCGCCTCGCCCGGGGCCCGCGAACACTTCGACCGACGGCGCGCTGCCGGTGACTGGAGCCGCCAAGCTCAGCGTCACCTGTTCGGCAAGCTCCTCGGCCAACTCCACGCATGTCTGCGAACACGTCAGTGCTACGACGAGCAACGGGCCTTCCCCGACACAACATCGATGGTATTCGTCGCTTGATCAGGACAGACGATACTGTGGGCCGAGTCGGCTTCGCCGCTGGTGGCATCGTACGAATTTGTGCCTCAACGCTCCCCTCACTGGTCTCAAGGTGAAGGCGATCCCGTAGCTCCGCTGACCGCCTGACCGTGCTATCCATGGCTCATGAGAATCCTGATCGCGGTTGCTGTCGGTGCTGCCGTCCTGGCTCTGTCGGCCTGCACTGGTCCGATCGATTCGGACTCTGAGCCAGGAACTTCGTCTGAACCGCCATCGACGTCCGCCAGCACCGAAGACCTCGACGGGCAAGCGCAGACCGGCACATGGGTTCGTCGCAGCGATTGGAGCAGCGTGAGTGGACTTGCTGGTCAGGCACTGTACGACGAGAAGTGTCGCTCGGAGTCTGAGTACTTCGACTTGATGGGCGATCCCGTGCGGACGAGACGTATCGAGGAGTTCGATCGCGAGCAGTTTGCGCAAGAGCGAGTGAATGAGATGCGTTCGGACCCCGCGTGGAAGGCGACGTTCTCGCCGGCGGATCAGGAACTGATGGTCAAGGCAGTACTCGCTGCAGGCAGACGATCCTGCTGACGGGGGACAGCTCCACCGGGATTACCTGACTGCCGCGTCCTCCCTGGGATCTTTGTGTCCCGATCTGGGGATCGCGACGATCGCGATTCGCCTAGGTCGACGGACCCAGCTGTTGCGCATTACCGAACTGAGATGTCTGTGTGTGCTGTCAAGCGCCCCGGTGTTCGAATGCCGACGGGTAGATCTCGGTGCAGGTCGACGAGGGAAGCGTCGACCTGCACCGTTCCTGCGCCAATGTGAGCCCAGTCGTCGATGACCAGCTCGCCCTATCGCACGGTCGCGAGGTCTAGCCTGACCGGGGGGTCGGGAAAGATATCCGGAGGTGCTCGACGATGGACGACTGGTTCCTGTTCTGGCCAGTCCCTCCCGAGTGGCAACAGTGGCTTACACAGCACGTCCCATGCTGGTTGGGCGGCCACTGCCCCTGAACGAACCTGTGCGAATACCGTGGATGACACCGTTGATCGGATAGTGATCAACCAAGCCGGTCCGCTGGATTATCCAGCTTTCACACGAGATCCACTCGTGCATCGATCCGTTCGATGGGTATCGGCGCTATCGGTGGGACGTTGTCAGTCTCCACGTTGGGCTGCCTGGCGATGCAGTTCGACATCGTTTACCGCCGATGCGGGCACCTCGAAGATCGTGTCGAACGTCCAGTTGTAGGCGAAGGTGTAGACGGGGATGTAAGCGATGAACACCAGGTCCAGCAGAAATGCCTCGAACAGAGATCTATCCAACCACCACGCGATGAGCGGGATCAGGAAACACACCAGGGTCATCTGGAAAGCCAACGCGTGCAGGATTCGGCGGCGTACCGTGCGCGTGCGATCGCGTTGACGACTTTCCCACGCTTCGAACAAGTAGTTGAACGCCAGATTCCACGACGTCGCCACAGCGGTGATCATGATCGCCAGCACTCCTGTGGTGTCAGCCGGTTCACCGGTCAAGAGCGTCATCACCGCAGTACCGATAAGAAGACCCAGGATCTCGTATCCGCTCACATAGACCAGCTTGCGCTTCACGCCTTGCATTACTTCCACACTTCCGTTCGATCAGTTGGTCGGACGGAAGGAGACGATATGGTCAGAGCAACTGAACGAAAAAGTTAGATTCCTTCAAGAAAGTTGACAGATACATGGCCCTCTCCAGCGACGACATCGAACTGGTCCTGGCCGTCATCGACCACGGCTCCTTCTCCGGCGCCGCCCGCGCACTGCGCCGCGTACCCTCCGCGGTGAGCATGAGCATTGCCAACATCGAGGCCGAACTCGGATACCCCTTGTTCGATCGTTCCCGACGAGAGGCAGTGCCCACGCCACAGGCTCTTGCTCTGGAACCTCACGCCCGATCCATCGCCAGCAAGTTACGCCTGTTGCAGGTCCACGCTGTCGAACTGTCACAGGACCTGGAGAGTGCGCTCACGATCGCAGTGACGGCAGGCATCGATCACCAAGACCTGCTCGACGCCGTCAGCCGACTCGGCGACCGCTACCCGCTGCTACGTATGAATCTGCTCCGCGCACCACAAGACCGAGTACGGACGATGCTGCATCAGGAGCAGATCGATCTGGCATTGATGGTCTCCTCCTCGAACGTAGACCGCGAGGAAGCCCTGACAACCGTGGCAGAAGAGGTCTTCGTGGCGGTAGCAGCGGCCGCTGTAGACACCTACAGCCTGCCCAAAGACCTGCGACGGCTCGAAGACCTGAGCGGAAGCCGCCAAATCGTGGTGACCGGCCCTGACGACGAAATCGCCGACCGCCGGCTCCTGATCTCGGACGCCCGATGGCACGTGGACTCCGTAGAGACTGCAATAGGGCTCGTCGAACGCGGTGCAGGATGGGCCAATCTACCCTCATGTGCGATCCGAAGCGCCGTCGCAGCAGGCAGATTGAGAGTGCTGGAGTTCGACAATCTCAAGAACGGGTTGGCCCTCCCCATACAACTTGTGTGGCTCCGCAGGAAGCCCCTACACCGTGCTGCAGGAGAGATCGTCGAATTGATGCGCCGCACCCGGGTCTAATGCACCGATCGGTGTCACAACATTGCGTCCCCCATCTGCTGCGGCTGACGTGGCGGTCGTCGACGGCGTAGAGGATCGAGCGGTAGAAGGCGGGGAGGTAGGTGCAACCCTTGGTTCTCGATACCGGTTAGCTGCACATCGGTCCCGTCGACGAACCGTTTTAGACGAGCCCCGACGTGTCAATAGTGGCCGGATAGCTCTGGGAGGCCTGGCACCTTCACGCAGCGTCAACCGACTGCACACCCAGCCTCTCGAGCTGGTCGTCTCGCATCGTGCATCAAAGTCGTTTCGCGACTTGACGTTTGAGGAAGCGCTTCACCTCGCGTGAGGTCTTGCCCTCGGCCATCTTCCGTTGGTGATAGATGTAGCCGTCGCTGCTGGGTGTCCTCGCCTGGGTGACGGCGACGATATGGATTGCCGAGTTGAGCATTCGATCGCCGCTACGGGACAGTCGGTGTCGTTGTTTGTCGGCGCTGACGATCTCGACGGGCACGGTGCCGGTGTAGTTCGCGAACGCCGATTCGTTCGGGAATCGGGTGGGGTTTCCGGTGCGAGCGAGGATCCGTGCTGCCGTGGCGGTCCCGACGCCGGGGATCTTCTACAGTTGGGTTCCACAGGCGGTGAGCTCGGTCTTGATCCGGGTGGTGATCTCGTCGATCTGGAACCGGAGCCGGCGCAGATCACCGGCGATTTCGAGGGCGATGTTCCTGCGCATCGCATCGGCCGCGGTGTCAGGACCGAACGCCTTGAGCTGCCGGGCGGCTTCTTCGGTGTCGAACTCACGCTCCATCCCACCCGGAAACAGCGCCCGCAGCAGCGCATGGAGTTGGGTGGCCAGCCGCCCGTTCTGCTTGACCAGGTCGATCCGCCCTCCGCCCGGGATCCGCAGCACGTCGGTGTGGCTCTCCGGCGCGACCGGGCGGAAGTCGCCCTGAGAGAGAACGCGACGCACGCCGCGGCCGCCACGGGAGAGTTCCCGGACCCGAGTGGTCGCGGTCGACTGGATATCGACGACCGCTTCGCCGCGGCCGATCAGCCACTGCGTGAGGTGATGGCCGAGCCCGGATGCGTTCTCCACTGCCCAGATCCGGTCCGGCCACTGCTTCGACCAGGTCATTAACTGGGCGTAGTCGTCGAACGAGGCCCTGATCCGGACCGAACCCAGATCCCTGTTGGTTGCCGAATCCACCGCGGTCGCGGTGTGGGTGGACGTGTGTGGGTCGATACCGATGACGATCACCGTGGCGTGTCTCCATGTGCTGGTGGACGGGTGTATCTGCTGTCGGCATTCCGGCTTCCGGCCACCACCTGGTTGTGACTCTCCTGTATCGAGCCAGGCAGCGAACGGAGACCGCGGGCAGGCAGAACCCGCTGAGAGCCAACCCGCTGGCCGGTGGAGTGGCAGGAAGCCTCCGGGCCACCCCCACGGTCTCCTACGGCGCGCTACGAACCCGCCGGTTCGAACACCTGCCGCCACGCCATACAAGCCGGAAACTGCACGGAGGACTGCGGATCGCGGCCGCGATTGTCGAGATGGGCTTGCTTGCGGGTGCCCTCGTGGTTGGAGCGATAGCGCTGGCGCTGTGAGGGAGCGGTCTGATCTGAAAACCAGCCAGCAGCCCCCGATTCCAGTCGATCGCTTCGGTAGCCGTGCTGGCAGTGTTGTGCGGCGTCATCACGGTACCGACTCTCGTCGCCCAGTGGGCTTCGATCGGGTACTTCGCGCTCGCCGGAGTGGGAGTGGCGCTCACGGCCGCGCCATGGCTTCTGTATCTGAGAGGGAGATCGAGGAGGCCCCGATCTCCGTCCCGGTGAGGTGGGTGCGATGGGACGGGGCGTCGGTGCGGATCTCGTGCAGGTCGGGATCTTCGCCGCTGACGGTGCGGCGTTGCGCCGCACCGTCAGCGGGACCCATGTGAGCGGCTCAACGAGAAGAAGCGCAAGCTGGTGCAGCTCTGGACGATCCACGCTGAGAGGGCAGTCCAGCAGCAGAAATGGCTCCGGGACCGTCGAGAGCGCGTCGAGGCCGCGCACGCCGCGGGCGGCCCCAGTTTCCGCAGATATTGATCATGGCCCAGTGCAGGCGAAATGCTTATGTGTGGGTGAGGGCTGGCGAGGCCCGCCATCGGACGATTTCGACGGTGGACCACTGATGTGGTTGTCGATGACGGGTCTCTGACCCAACGCTACCGCTGATCCCGTGTTTGGGTGACGACTTTGGATGCTGCCTAGTGCTACTGCCCGTTGACGGCCTTGCGGGCCAGGATGTTCCACCGGTTGCCCGCGGCGTCGATGGTGGCGCCCTCGACTTTGCCGGAAGTCCTGAACTGGCAGGCGGCGACGCGGCCTCGTGCTGGCCGAGCCCGGTCGGCGACGAGAACATGGAAGCGGACTGCCCGTTGAGGGTGCTGGTGGTGAAGCAGTCGCGCATCAGGCAGCCCGAAGCGGAAGGGCTCGATGTTCGTGACTTCGGTCGTGTCCGCGATGCTCTGTCCGGTGGCGGTGGCGGTGGCGGTGTAGGACGCGTACTGCTTGGCGAAACTCGATGATGGCATTCCGCCCGGCCGGGTCGAGTCCGGCGACGTGGCGGTGAACGACTGCCTGGTGGCGGAGTTTTCGCCGACCTGGCCCGCCCAGTCAGTCGCTTCTTGCACCGCGGACCACGGCGCGGCTCCGCGTTCACCGCGGGGCGCAACCGGCGGGAGACGCCCCAGCCGTCGCTTGTTCCGGCGGGGAGAGCGATCGCGGGGGATTACGTCGGTGGGCCGCTTAGTCGGATCGGTGATCTGCCACGCGTCGAATAAGGACCGGGGAAAGTCCAGTGCGGTGACGGTGTGTGCACGCAGCTCGCCGGGCGGATCCACCAGTGCCGGTGTTGTCGTCGCTGCAGCCGGTCGCGGTGTCGACGATCAGGCCGGCAAGTGTCACGGCGGGCACGGTGGTGCGACGGTCTAGGATGGTTTCTGATCGCGCTGTCTGCGGCATCTTTTCGGAGACAATGCCGCCAGGGTTCTCCGGGCGTGGCGGCCGCCAGTCAGACTGGGCTCTCATGGGGACAACGAATGGGCCGGACCAGCGCCCCTTGGTCGAACAGGTACTTGCCGCGACTTCCCGATCTGATGTCGAGATTCGTGAGCTGACAGATACGTGGCTGACGATGGCCCGCAGCGTCGCGGATCTGCCGGCAGACGAACCGTGGCCGGCGTGGTCGGCAGGGGAGGTCCTGGCCGTTGCGTTGATCCTCGACGACGCGCAGCGCCTGCAGATACTCGGGTACACGGCGGACCAAGCCGTCGACCGGCTGAGATTCGACCTGCAGCTGCCGACCGTCGTAGAGGCGGCCCAGCGTTTCGCTGAACTGCGCACCAGGCTCTGACCAGAAACTGAGTCGGGTCACGTTCAGACACGTTCAGCTGCTGTTGTTCTCGCTCAACGATCGGGAGGTTCGCGATCGCATAGCGCGCATCGATTTTGGGCGCACCCGAGCGGTCGGGTGGAATCCACGGCCGGATAGCGCGGCCTTGGAGATCGACCAGCCACGTCATAGGGCAGCCCGATCCCAGGGCCCACTGCGTGGGTACCCCGCGAGAGAATCACGCGGTCGCCCTGCCACGCGTACAGCGCGTCGGTGGAGTATCTCTTCCGCCGGCGCATCGCCCACCGCAGCCGCAAGTCGGAAGGTTCTCCGCGCATCGAGGTCCCGGGGCGTTGGTGTCGGTACGACGGCGAATCGACGCCACCCCGACACCGATGGACACGACGCGCAGGTTGGTTTCCGGTACCCTGGTCCGTGTGCCGCACGGGTAGCGGCGAAACCATCACCCATTGAGCGGTGTTCAGCCGCGTGAACGGAGTTTCGCCATGCCCGACATCCGATCGTTCCGCCGTGCCGATCGTCAGCAACTGACCGATCTCGTCAACGCCCACCTCGGTGCGGTAGCCCCGGGTTGGGCGATATCGAGCGCGGCACTGCTGGCGAGTCTGGAGTCGGATCCGAGTCAGTACGTCACCGATCCATGGGTTCGTGACCGGCAGACTCTGGTTGCCGTTGTCAATGGTCGCATCGTCGGCGCGCTGCATCTGCGCCGGTACGGAACCGAACCCGATGTGTCCGCCGACTACCGCAATGCCGGGGAGGTTGCGTGGTTCGTGTTCTGGCCGGACCGGTCCGACGCCGCGAAAGAGCTGCTCGACGCCGGTCTGGCCGTTCTGGCGCGGAGCGGCGCCGCGCACGTCTTCGCTGACGGCGACATCCCGACACCAGTCTCCTATGGCGTCCCGGATGTGTGGCCTCACGTCGCGGCGACGCTGTCCGCCGCCGGCTTCGTACCGGACCCCGCGTGCACCGAGATCGTGTCGAGCAAGGATCTCCGGGCCCACACATCGCCAGAGACGGATCTCGATCCGCATCGACTCACCCGGACGGTGGGCATCCATGGAACCCGGTTCACCGCGATCTCGGCTGGCGACCCAACCGGACACATCGAGGTGATCGAGAACCTCACTCGGGGAGGCAGTCTCATGACGTTGGCCGGTTGGGCTGAGATCGCCGAGCTCGATCTTCCTGACGCTGCCGATGAGACCGTGGCCGACGCCCTCCTCGAAGCGGCGACACGATGGCTGCTGCAGGCAGGGACACGGCATGTCCTCGCGTCCGCCGGGGCAGACGAGCACGACGACCTCGCGCGCCTGCACCGGCACGGATGGCGGACGCTCACCGTCCTTCAGCGCAGATGGATGCTGCAGGTCGGCTGATCCGAGCGGGAACCTGCCCCGTCGAGTCCCCGCCGGTCAGTCGTTGTGCCGGCCTGTCGGCAACTCGTCCGGAGACAGATAATCGCAGCTGAGATGGACGGGTGCTCAGTTCGGTCTGGCGAGTTCGGCGGTGGTCACTTGTTTACGTGAGATGGTGGATTCGTCGAGGAGTTCTCGCACGGCCGCTTGAGGTTCCGCTTCAGTCTCACGGATGGCGGAATCAGCGCCAGCAGCCCGGGGATCTACTTGTCGTTCGGTGGTTAAGGGGATGGGGCGAACATACCCGCCGCGACGGTGTCCTCTACATCGGTACCCCGAACGGGTCCGGGGTTCTTCACTGCGTCGATCATCAAGTGATGACGTTGGTAGACCGGCCCTATGCGAGAATCCAGACGGGTTAGGCCGACTATTTAGATCATGATGTAATCTGTTCTGCGGCTGTATGATTCATCCGCTGTAGCGCAGCAAAGGGAGGGGCACATGAAGAATATCGTTCGGGTGGGAGCTGCCGTCGCCGGGGCGGGTATCGCCGTGATGGTCGCTGCAGGAACGGCGTGCGTGATCGCGGTCACCCCGATTCCGAACGGAAACAGCATCAGTTCAACCGTGCGGAGACCGAGTTCATCGCGAACACCGGACTGGCGAACGCTGCCCTCAGCGCCGCCTATCCGACATTCACTCAGCGCCAGACTGGAGCCTATAAGCCCCGACATCCAGCGCACCTTCAACACGGCAGCCACTGCCCCGCGTGGGCACGTGGATGTCGAAATCTATGGCGCGCTGCACGATCCGCACAACGTGAGAACGAACCTCTGGCTTCGTTAACTAGAACAACCGGCGGTCCCTCAGTCCCACAACGGAACTGGGGGCTGGTGTACCATCACCCGAGTGGGAATCGGCTTGGAGTCCGCCGCCACAGTGATACCCGCTGCCTCAGCACCGGCATTGCCTCCGCTACCGCAGCCTCCCACTTCAAGAGTAAGACCTGCGACCGCCAAACCCAATACTGCACGTACCTGCACTATTGCCCCCTTTTCACCTGCCCCGTACAAGTCCACCACCAACCCGCCAGCCCCGGCGCCCGCCCAGGTGCCGGCGCGAGTGCCGGCCCCTCGTCACCCAACTGGAGCAGACCCGCGCCGGCACGAGCAAGAGCTTGAGATCTTTCGCGCCGCCCAGGCAAGCCCCGGCCGAAACGAGATCCGCCGCTTGTCGGCCGAGCGCCGGAAGCCCCTCAGCTCTGGAAGAAACGTGGCGCCAAGCATGTCCGGTCCACGACGACCTCGTCGAACGGGACTTCACCGCCGATGAGCGGAATCGATTGTGGCTCCAAGACATAACCGAGCATCGCACCGGCGAGGGCAAGCTCTACCTGTGTGCGATCAAGGACGTTTACTCGAACTGGATCGTCGGCTACTCGGTCGACGCCCTCGATTCGGCCGTCGCCCGCCGGGCCGCAGCAGGGGATCTGGTGGCCGGCTGCGTAGTTCACAGCTACCGCGGATCGCATTTCCGCTCAAGGAAATTCCTCCACGCCCGTGGCCGGCATGCGATGACCGGATCGATGGGCCGGGTCGGCGCCTGCGGCGACAACGCCGCCATGGAATCGTTCTTCGCCCTGCTGCAGAAGAACGTCCAGGCCGCCGGCCCTGGGCCACCCGCGACGAGCTCCGGATCGCGATCGTCACCTGCACTGAACGCACCTACCACTGCCGCCGATGCCAACGCCAGAGCAGGCTCGGCAAATTGACCCGTCGAATACGAGACCATCATGACCACACCAGCCACTCAGGCTGCGTGACCGAATCTGTCACCTGATCGTGCAACAGTCCCACTTTGCCGGAGCCCTGGGGGTGTAGCGGACTACACCATTATCGGGGGGACTGCTCCAATGCGTGCGCCCAAGCACACGAGCAGAGTGGACGACGTAAGGGCAGCCCCAGACCAAGGCTGCCGATCACTGTTCAGCACAGGAGGCACCACCCTATGAAGGCCACGCTCTGGATTCTGCTCGTCATCGCTCTCTGCGCGACCGTCTACTTCACCAACTTCTCCGACCTCAGCGGAACCACCGCGATCATCAGCCGGGCGGTGTCAGCCGTGGTCGCCGCCGCCGCCGGAGTCGGCCTGTGGCTGATGCGCAGCGAGAAGGACGCCTCCTAGCTAGGGCATGTCTGTCAATTGCGATCAGCGCGTTGATCCACCGATCAGGCGGTTACCGATCAGGACCCTGCCAACGCTCCGGCCGGTCGGGCGGCAGGAAGCTCCTCGGGCCACCCCACGCAGGGATGAACTCCACATGGTGGAGCGGGGGAGGAGCAGGCAGATGACATTGGTGGCCTTAGAGCCGGCAACGCTAACTAACAAGACGATCGTCGGGACATGGCGGTGTAAGCGCCGTCGGTCGCAGCTATCCGGACCAAGCCCGACTGGGGGGCTCGATCACCAACGCACCAATGAATTCTTCCGCGTTGCCGAAGGCCAGCTGGTGCCCCGGACTGCGGTACGCCCCGTCGCCATGCAATTCGACGACCAGAAGCGTGTCCGCGCAAACGGCGGCGCCCGCACAGCACTCTCACCCGAGGGATACGTCATCCTGAGCGGCGCATACAACCAGCAGAAGCAAGCCGCAGCCGACCTCGGGGTCCCCATCCCAGGACCTCGGGAATACACCTCGGTGAGAGTCGCACCATCGAACGACAACACCGGAGCCATGATCAAAGGAACCCGCTGGCGCCGTGCGCGACCCGGCGAAACTCTGCACCATCCCGCCCCGGTAATCTCCAAGAACGACGAGCAGTCCCTCGGCGCGGACCGCCGCTCCACCCCCGGTGCTGCGGCCACAGTGCCGCAACGGCGATCGCATCCCCGGAGCCTGACCGAGATGCTCAACGCCATGCCGAACCGCCGCGCCATCATGGATGCGGCCACACCCGACGTAAATCCCTACCGCGGCAACAGCAACGAGCTCGGCCTCTAGCCACACGTATCCTCGCCGCACCCAGTCATGACAGTGCCCGACCAGCTTTGCCCAGCTTCTTCGGCGCGAGCCCGGTCGTTCACGTCGAGCTCGCCGATCCGGTTGTCTTCTGGCGCCGCAATGTCGGTGTGGACAGTTCAGGGTCGGACCCGCATTGAAGCGCTATCAGTGCCGGGCGTACCCGACAGGGGAGTGGCAATCGCTGGCCCGATCATTCGGGTGCGCGCAGATGGTCTTGAACGATGCGATCGTGGTTCGGCAGACGTCACGGTTGGCGTACCTGAACTACTTCGGCTCCTATTGGGAAACGGGAGGGGAAGGGGCGTAGGATCGGTGCACCGCGGTCCACTCCCGCCGCGACAACAAGCAGTCGATCTGGTTCACCCACAACGGATTCACGGTGGTCACCGGCCGGGTTCGGTGACAGCAACCCGCAGTGATCCGGGGCTACCATCCGAGCCGTCGTCCATGTCAATGATTCGGGATGCCGACGCCGCTCTTGCGGGGACAGCACTCTCCGAACGTGCACGACTCCGCCGACCCCGGACTACAACATGAGGAGGACAACCATGCGTAACCTTGCGCAATCCGCGCACGCCAGTGAGCAACTGACCGCAACGCGGCGTACAACATCCGCAATTCCGCCCGAACAAAGCCGGCGGAAGAGCCGCACCGAGGAGATCCACACTGCGCTCTTCAGCCACTACCGCGGCTGAGGCTGGGGCTGAGACTCAGTCGCCGCAATCTGTTCCTAGCGGTGCCTGTCGACACGGTAGAACTCATCCGGATCAGGGCGCACCGCTCGTCTAGGTTCTCGATCGTGGCCGACCGGCGAATGAAGGACTGCCCCGACCGTTCATGGTCAGGTCAGTCGGCAAGAACGCGGCAGGCGCATAGTCATTCCCGCGCGCAGCCCCGATTTGACCCCACGCTCGAAGTCCGACCAGGACGGAACATAAGGAAAGTCCGAACACTACCCGCGCGCAACTAGATATCGAATAGCCACCCCCAAACAAGGCCAAGAGGGGAGGGGTCGTTCCCAGTCTTGGCCTGCGCACCGATGTGTGGGGCGCGGAAGTTACCTCGTCGCCGCTGGATGATTCGCCTGGTTCCGCTCGTGCTCTGGACGTGCGCCTCGAGTGCGTTGTCCAACCGAACGCGTTCCCGCTCTACGCCGTCCTGCCCGACCTGACCCTCAGCGACGACAGCCGCGCTGAGCTGATCCGGCAGATCCGGGATTGTTGATCACCGGCCGGCGCGCCGGCGACGATTTCATCGAGCACGACGCTGAGGACTACGACCTCACCGACAAGCAGCTCAGGCGGCGTTCGTCGTGCTCCGCACTGCCAGTGCGCCAGCAGGCGGAGATTGGCGCGTACGCGCGCCGCATCGAGGATGCTCAACACCAGCGGCGTAGTTGCCCGCACGGACTTCTCTTGGCGCGGTAGCTGTGCGTCCGGCGAGATCTGGGAGGAGCGCGACGACAGTCGGCACTGGAGGAGCCACGTGCACTTTCATCAGCAGGACACCGACGGTCTCGTCGAGGACGGCGAAAGCTACATCGGCTACGGCGCGTTCTCGCCCGAGGAATTCGATGTGGTCAGCGATGACGCGAAGGAAGACCTCTATTCGGCCGATGTGGTGTTTCCCGTATTCCCGCGCCACGGCAGCGAGCCGGAGTGGAATCGAGACTTGGGCACGCGGGTCCTTCTCGAGAACTCCGGATGGTGCGTCCCTATCGAGGCTAGGACCGTGCCCGTCCGTGAACTCAGGGCTTCGTCAAAAGAGCCGGCCACCTGACTGGCCGGCGGGCCCGGAGATCTCGAGCTGTTCCAGTGTTGTTGCAGCGCATCGCTCGCTGTGACCGCGATTTCGCTCCGGTTGTCTCCCGGGGACGCGGAAGGCAGGTCAGTGGTAGTGAGGCTCGGCAGCAACCAAGCCCCACTACCGCCGCCGCTGGCCGGGACCGGGCTAGTTGTTCTCGATCGCGCTGAGGACTTCGCGTGCGAGTGCTTGTTCGCCGTCGGCGTTCGGGTGCACGGGAACCGGCTGCGTGGCGAAGAGCATCGGTTCGATCCACCGCTGCCCGACTGGCTGGCAGCTGTCCCGGCCCTCCGACACCGCAGCCGTGTCGACGAAGGTCGTGCCCGTCTCAGCGGCCGCCCGCCGCACGGCGTCGTTCAGTGTCGCTTGCAGGTCGCGCAGGTAAGGGACGTCGCCCGGCGCGATCGGCTGCGGGAAGCAGCCGCCGCTCGGTGGAAGCAGCCACGGGTATCCGACGATGACGATGTGGGCATACGGTGCGCGGGCGTGAATGTCATCAAGGGCGCGGACGAGGGCTGGGTAGGTCCGGCTGACGACCGGCTCGGTCAGGCTGTCGCCGTAGCGTGCCTGACAGGGGTTGTGGGCGCCCGGATTCGTCGCCGCCGCGGCGATGCAGGATGCCATTGCGCCGCCGAAGGTGTTGTTGTTGTTTCCGCCGATCATGACGGTGACGAGTTCGGTCGACGGTGACAGCGCGTCGAGTTGTGCTCGGGTGCCTGAATATTGGGGTGCGTAGAAGTCTTCGGTCTTCGCGCCGCCGCAGCTGACATCGGTGAGCCGGTAGTTGAGTTCGGCGGCCACGATGTGGGCGAAGTTCCGTTCCGACTGCCAGCACTGGAGCGGCTGCCCCGGGGCGGTGGGGAAGACCCCCGACCCGGCGCTGAAGCTGTCGCCGAGGTTGACGTACTCGACGGCACCTGGCTGTGCGGATGCCGGTGTGGCCAGCGCGAGGGCCGTCGTGGTGGCCGCGAGAGCGGCCAACACCGCGTTCCGGAGGCTACCTCTGAGCCTTGTCGTCATTGTGTCTCTCCTTGTCGATGTCCGCCCTGAGGCGATCGGATGTGGAGCGCATCTCATCTATGGGGCAGCAACATACGCGCCTGTTCAAGGAAATTGGGGTGGTTGAATCACGCGGGTGCCGATAGATAGCCAGCCGCTCCAGGGCGTCGCGCTGAGCACCGTGCCGGCCTGCGGGAACCTTCGACGAGAGGGAATTCGGATTCATCGCCGGTCGATCGCAAGGGCTCAGAAGGCGCGCCCGCACGACGCGTTTCGCCTGGTTGAGCAGCGGTTGACGCCCGGGGCCGGGGCACGTCGGTCGATCCTTCAGGTTCGGCGCGGCGGCGATGGTTGAATCCCGAGCATGGAAATGCTCGATACCGGACGAATCCGGCTCGGGGTGGATCGACGAGGGGAGGGCCCGCCAGTCATTCTGACCGGCCGGATGGGGATGCCTCCCATCGCCTGGGAGGTCTCCGGGCTGACTGCTGCGCTGGCCGACAGTGGATTTGAGGTCGTCACCTTCGCCGCTCGTGGTGTTGTGCCGAGCGATGCGCCCTCACCCGAATGCACCGTCGCGGACCTGGGCGAGGACCTCGCCTCCCTCATCGACGTGCTGGGCCTCGACAGGCCGCCAGCGCTGGTCGGCTATTCCCCAGGCAGCTTCACCATCGAACACTTGCTGTCGACGTGCCCAAGTCAGTTCTCGGCCGGAGTCCGCATTGCAGGTCCTGGCCCGACGACACCGCTTCTTCATTCGGTCGTGGACAGCGAAGCCGCTTTGATAGACCGGTTGGGTGCACTGCCCGCTGAGGTGTTAACGCTTCTCCTGCCTGAAGGCAGGAGATTTCACGCTCAGACCGCAACCGGGCCATCCCCCCGGAGGAGGTGATCAGATTGTCTGACGTCGTCAACACGTGTGTGGCCGCGTTCTGCCACAGCCAGGATCACCCCGGCAGCGTTCCGATCCCGACCATCGGTGTACCCGCAGGCCGTGCATCGGAAGTTTCGTTCGCCGAGCCCGAGTCGCTGCTTGACCCTGGCGAAACAACCCGAACACGTCATCGACGTGTAGGCGGGCCGCACCAACACCACCTTCCGGCCAGCCCGCACACCACGCTCGAGAAGTTCGCGTTTCGCCGCGCCGATCGCCGCATCGGCGGCCTTACGCGCCATTGTGGATTTGGCAAGGAACCTCGATGTGAAGTCCTCGACCGCGATCAGGTCGTGGCGCTCGACGACCTTCTTCGCCCAGACGCGAGTGTCGTGCGCGTTTTGGCGGGCGGCCTTCTTTTGCAGCTTCGCAGCCTCCCGCCGCGCACGCAGGTAACCATTGGATTGAGGTCCGCGCTTGCCGGTGTGACGACGGGTCATCTTCCGTTGCGCCCGCATGAGTTCCGCCGCACACCGCTGACGGTGCCCAAGATAGGGAAGATCGAATTCGCTGTCCGTCGTGGTGGCGGTGGTGGCCACACCCCAGTCGACACCGGTCCCACCCACAGCCTCCGGCGCGTTGGGCGCGTCGCCGCGAACCACAAACGAGGCATACCAGTGCCCCAGCGAATCCCGCGTGATCCGGACGCTCGTCGGCTCCGATGGCAACTCCCGCGACCACACCACCGGCACACCGATCCCTTTCGGCAGCACCAGCCGACCGTCGCGGATCCGGAACCCCCGGCGCGTGAACTCCAGCGACAACTGTGCCTGCTTGCGGGGCTTGAACACCGGCCGGCCCCGCCCCTTCACCGTGAACGACTGCCCCAACGCCTGCGAGTACGTGCGCAGCGTCTGTTGCTGCGCGACCTGCGATCCGTCCCGCAGCCACTCGTTACCCGACCGCGCCGCCGTCAGCAGCTTCGACAGCTTCCCGAACGTCGGCTTACCACCCGACTTCTTCTGGTGGACAGCCTCGTTCCACAGAAACCGGCACCGATGCCACTCCTCGGTCAGCACACGTTCCGCCCGCGACCCGGGCCGCAGCCGGAACGTGTACCGCACAACTTCCCCCATGCACGGAAAACCTAACCGACACCACCGACAGAAAGGAGGATGGCGCTTCCTCTCCCCCGTGAACGAGGGAGTATCCGCGCCAAACATCCGATGACGCATGCACAGCACGTCGTTCCCCGGGTCGTCGAGTTCCTCATCAAGAACCACAGCTGACTAGAAGCGAGGAGTCGAGCGGCATGTCCGCCCCGAAGGCCGGACAGCCCGCTCCTGTCTCAGCGGCTCATTGTGCTGCGATGTTCCCTGGAACCCGCCCTCTCAGAGCGTTCGTCCTTGTACTGCCGTGCGCGGCGGGTCAGGATCACCCTTCGCGGGTGAGGCGACCACCTGGCGCCGTGTGGAGGTTGGTGGGATGCAGTCGCGGAATGTGGACAATCCGGATCTTCGGTGGGATGCCGTGTCGCGTTGGGTGCGCGCGTGGGATCCCTTTCTGGACTCGCGGGATCTGGAACTGTGGGCGGCCGGGTTGATGGACGCCGCGGTCGACGTTGATTCTGGTGTCTTGTGGTCTCCGGAGGCAGATGTTGTAGCCGCACCGGCGAACCGATCGACTACGGAACTGGAGACGTGCATGCGACGGGCCCTGGCCTCGTTTGCTGGTATTGGCTTTCCATGCCGGGATGAGTCGACGAATTCCGGTGAGGACGGACCTCACTGGAATCGGTAGGGTGCCGGCCGGGCCACCCATGTCTTGTAGCTGGGTGCTGGTCCTTTCCCGAAACCTGCCGCACGAGTGCCGTCAAGCTCGCGGTCCCGGCCAAACAACGCGCACGGACAGCGCTCATTGAATCGAGTTGCAGCTGGCGGCACGCATCTTTCGGCAGGGATGCACAGCTCTCGGTGATCGGGGGGGGCAGCGTGGCGATCCGTGTCCAAAAGCGATTGCACCGTGCTGTTCCCCCGATCTTCTACTTCGCCCGTTCGTGAGCGACTGCGGCGCACACTGATGGCTATCAGTCGATCCCGAGGCCTTGGCCACGTCGCCGGGCCGGCGCCCACTGCAACACCGGACACATCAAGTGCAGCCGAGTAGTGAGCATCGGACCGTGCGTAGCCTCGTCGCGGAGTTCACCACAGGGGTGGTCTACGACCGGCTCGGCACCGGCTGGAGCGACACGGTGGACCTCCCGCGCAGCGGCACACAGGTGACCGATGACCCGCACGAGCTGCTGCTGTACCCAGCCGGTACCTTCTGGTCAGCACTCACTCGGTGGCTTGTGTGCACGGCTCCGCGCGAAGCGATTTCCCGGTGAAGTCACCGGACTGGTCCGGCTCGACCCGACACATGAGGACATCGTCGACTATCTGTCGGAGGAGAAGGCGAAGCGGCTGCCGGACTCGAACACCGACGACCTGTTCGCGCGCGAGCAGTTGGACGCGATGCGCGCGGCTGTTCGGCCGGGCGCATCGCCAGCTGGCCTGCCGAGATCCGCGCCCCCTGCTGGATCAGGGGTTCAGCAGCGAGGCCTGTCAGCAGTCGCTGCGGGAATCGCTGGACCTGCCGCGCTTGTTCGGCGAGGTCCGCGACGCTGGACCGGACCCGTCGTGCCACTGATCCGCCTGTCCTCGATGGGCACTGACACCTTCGCCAAGGATCCGGTACCGCCGGAAGCGCACACGGCGCTGGCCGAGTCCGACCGGACCAAGCACCGGCTGTTCGCCGACCTGGCCGCGGCGCTTCTCCAAGCCCAGGTTCGCCGCCTGGACGATGCCGGACACTCGTGCATCGTTTGGTTCCGCCAAGACGCCGCGGTTCAAGTAATTCGTGAGTAGCCGCCGCGCCGGCACCGCAATCCACCCAGAGCGACCAGCTGACCACCGGCACCCGGCCGGCGACCGGGGTCGATTTGAGTCCGCCTGAAGCCGCGGCTGTCTTGCTATTGCGGCTGAGGCGGGTCGAGGATCGCGCCACCTGTGCGGTGCTCGTAGGTGCGTCGTCCGCCGTGGTTTCCGCACCGGAACCCTTAATGAGTTCTGGATCTCGACGAGGGCCCAGAATGATCTGACCGGCACCAGACGGGCCCACAACCCCACCACCTATACCGCCGTTGGCGTTGTTGCGAGCCGCCGCGCCATCCAGTCAAAGGAGGTGGCCGACATGAGAACTCGATGTGTTCTCACGGCACATCTCGCGTCGGGCTCGATTACTATCAGTCAGCCGCTCGGTGGACCCAGCTAGATTGTCGGGATGAGCGAGACGAGGGCCGCTGATATGAAGCGGGCTGGGGCGCGGAGGCATTATCACCCCCTGGCCTGGTCATCTCGATCGTGGCAGTTCTCGCTGTCAGCCTCGTGATTTGCCTCCACTACGGTTGGTGGCCATCTCGATTCGGCAGCTTCCAGTGGGCCGAGCCTCTCATCTTCGCTCTCGGGGCGCTACTTACACTGAGTGTGGTGGGACTGGCCTGGGCGGTCCGTACGCTGATCTATGTCGTCGAAGAACGTCGATGGTCGTGGTGGATTCTCCCAGCGCCGGTAGTAATGCTAAGCGCTGTTGGGCTCAGTTCCATCCTGCAGCCGACATCGTTCGACCAGATGCGGCCGGAGTTCGAGCGGGCAGCTCAGGAACTGCTCGCCAGCCCTGACAGCACCCGAGAGAACCTCGAGATCGGCCGATTCGACATCTCCCACGCGTTCGAGGGCCGTGACGGTGAGGTCTACTTCCGTGAAGCGTCCCGGTTCTCCTTCGGTACCAGCAACGGATGGGTGTACTCACCGAACGGGGAGCCCGCAGGGTTCGATGACTTCTCGTCGACACACCTCGGTGGGGCTTGGTACGCATACACATCCGTCTGGCGAGACTGAGTTCACGGCCTTCGGGGGTGCGATAGCGCACCTAGTGTGCAATCCAGCGGCTGAATGTCGACTCGAAGGCACAGTGCACATCCCAACGGAGGGTTTGCCCATGCGGGCGGAACAGGTGGTCCCGCGAGTCGAAGGTTCCTAGGGACTGGATCACAAACTGGGAGAGGTCGCGGCATCCGGCTGAGCCGGCTTTCCCCCAGGTAATACGGCGTCGGCGTCGGCGTCGGCGTCGAAGAGTGTCTCCTCATCAAGGTTCGAGAATTCCTCGGGCGGCAAGTCGCATCGGGAGGTAACGCGTAGGAACCGTCGATCCACTCACCGTCGGCAAGGAAGCTCGGCCATGCCAGGAGGACGAGGGTCAGCAGGGCCTCCCGCCGGCCCTCGGTCCGGAACGACGCGGCGGAAGTACCGGACGCGGGGATGCCGGAACTCAGCACGGAGGACGAGTCCCTCCACTCTTGTTGGGATTCTGCTCTGTCGCGCAAGCGTTTCGACCAACGCGAGTCGCTGGGTGCCGACCCCGCGGGTCTTCGCAAAGGTTAAGGGCGCTGATTGCGTGTCGTCGAGCGCGTAACCGTCGCGAACGTTGTGTGAACCCATCGGTGCGCTCGTTGCGGATACTCAAGACCGGGCCTACCGGGGCCCATGGTGGGCACCCCGAACTGGCTGAACCGTGGATCATCCCAGTTCAGGATCGGGGTTCGTTCGACACTGCCACGCGCGACGCCTCCATCGCTTGGTCGAAAATCCTGCCTCCGCCAGGTTGTGATCAGAGAACAACTCACTAACTCTCAACCACAGCAAGCACGCTCGTTCAGACGTCGCGGACATCCGACGTTCCCCGTCGAAGTCCGCTCGGCCGGCACACCATGGTGCCGACAGTGCACGGCGATTCTCGATCTCACCATTTGTGGTCCGCCAGAGGCGTCTGGCGACTTGTCCCTTGGTGCGGCGCCTTGCCTCCCCTGAGGTCATGCCCGGGTCGGGCCGAGTTCGTCGGTTGGACCGTAGGGGAGCGCGTTTCCAACTGGAAACGACGGCGCTGCAATCTGTCGCATGACGAAACACAGCGGTGCACGACTCACGGTTGCGAGATAGGCCGAATGAAAACGCTGCCGCCCACCAATCCCCCTGACGTCACCGAAGCTGAGTGCCGCACAGTAGAACTGAGTTCCATCGAGGCGGCGACGGGCGGGAAGCTGATGACCCCACTCCACACGCAGTACCTCAACGGGTGGCGACTACTTCCGGGCAAGAGCCCGATTGACGGTATCGGGTGACGCACGCGGGAGCTCATCCCGTCTTCTGGGCGGGGTGCGCGGCAGCGTAGTCCGCGAGGACGGCGTGGGGGACATGGCCAGTGTGTCGTGCGATGGGGTGGCCGTGGGTGCGGGCCCATTCGCAGACGTCGCGCATCCCGTTGTCAGATGCAGGGAGCATCCTCCCTGCCCACCTCTTGTGCCCGCCGATACGGCGGGCATGTCGGGTGTAGCCGCCGAACAGGCGGCGTAGCTGCGCCGCGTTCTCGTCACGAAGATCGATCGAATACTCGACACCATCGATCGCGAAGTCGATTGTCTCTCCTCCGGATTCGATCGTCTTCCCGTCGAGATCGTCGAGGGTCTCCACGACCACCTTGAACATCATGCCCTCCCCTGCACGTGTCGTTGGACGCGAAAACCGTCCCCGCGCAATGCTCATGGGGACGGTAGCGGGCGGTGGAGCCCACAGCATGTGGCCTATCGGCTCCACCGCCCACCTGGCAGCCCCCTTAGGTCAGCTGCCCGAGGTCATCGATTCGAGGCTTGCCCAGCCTCCACCCTGTTGTGAGGCGGTGTACAGCCCGACAGACCCGACGGTGGTGAACGCCGTGAGCAAGTTCACCAAGCCGTGCCAGTAGTTGGACGACATACGTTTCAATCTCCTTCTAGGAAAGGCCGGACAGGAATGTATTGAGCGGTCCTGCCAGATTCATCCACAGTTGAAACAACGTAACGTGGAGCAGGTCGGTGCTGATTGCGTTGAGTGACATTCACAGGCTCCTTGGTGCGGTCACGGGCGTCATCCCGGGATGGTGTTCCCGAAAGACAGCTGTATGGGCAGGTCGATCAGAAAGCCGAACAGCATGGGGAGCATCTGTGTCACGGTCTGTCCGAGCGACGCGGTCCCTGCCTGAATCGATCCCATCAGCTTGCTCCTCCGCTCGAGTAGGCAGTGGTCGACATGGCGTTGAGCCCGTCGAGGGAACCGCCCAAGGCGGTTGCGAATGCCGGGACGAAATCCCGCAGCAGGGCCATGAACTGACCTAGCATCGTTGACTCCATTTTCGGTCGATGGTTGTATTGCGGCCACGTGTCTTGCGATGCGATTCGCGGAGGGCACGGTTTGGTGGCCGAAAGGCTGGGTTGCGGGCTCATCCGCAACCCAGCCCGGCCGATCACTGATGAACGGCGTCGATCAGATCACTGGTAGACGACATTCACCTTCCACGCACTCTTCGCCGAGGTCGTTGCGGTCGGGTAGCCATGGCTGAGGAACTCGAGGGAGTTGATGGAGGCATCCGTCCCTGGGGCGCTGGTACCACCCGACATCTTCCCGGTGTAGGTGCCGACCGTCGGAGTGTCGAAGGACATCTTGACCTTGCCGCCCCACGTCACCGTGTTCGCCATTGCCTCATCGCCCTGCAGGCACCAGGTACCGTCGCTGGCCGTCGTGGTCGTGTACGTCGCCTTCAGGCTGTTGAGAAGGTCATACAGCTGACCAGTGATCTTGACACCCCCGACGGCCTTGGCGTCAGCCGGCGGCGCACCCACGTGGGTGTCCGCGCCGACATAGGCGGTGCCACACACCTGGTAGTCCGCGGTCGGAGTGCCCGTGCCGGCCGAGCCGGCGGGCCCGACAACCACGGCCGCGGATGCCGAACCGGCACCCATCACGATGGCCGCGGTCATAGCGGTGCCGGCAAGTGCTGCTTTGGCGAACGTCGTCTTCATCTGAGCTCCTTCGATTTCCGATGGCGAACCCCAGTGGGGCTGCGCAGCTTTGATCCTCGACTTGTCCAGCAGTTCCAAGAAGTGCCGTGACGACCCGAGGGCAACTCTTCTTTCATCGAGCTAGCTGATCCGAGTTTCCGAATCGCACGCGCGGATCGGATCCGTAAAGGTCCAGTTTGCGCCCCTCCTCGAGCTCGAGCGAAGGGCCACCAGTACGCCCTAGCTTCCATCCTCGAGGTCAGCACCACGCACGCTATTACGAACCGGTCGCGGCCGTTAACGGTTTCGCATACCTACCCACCGGTAGGTTATTGGGGCCGTGAACGAAGGGTGGAGTCGATCCCGCGTTCAGGTGAACTCGGTCTCCGGCTGTGATGTTGTTGGACTGCAATCCGATTCACTGGACTCCGACGGATGCGTATTGTGCGTTTGTTCAACACGGGTCGGAATGCGCAGGCGGTGGTCTGGGATTGGATTGCCGCGTGAGCAACCTGGATCTTTCCGGGTAGACGTGTGGCGGGCGTGCATACACAGCAGCACTCTCGCTCAGAGCGGGCTTCAGGTGCTGAAACCCGCGGCATCTACGATTGAAAGACTTTGGGCAACATGCAGTCCGCATGGACTGCCGCTGGGGCGTGGCGGGTTGAATCCATGCGGGTGGATATCGACACGATCGCGGCGTATGTGCGCCAGCCTCTGGACGAGGGAGTGCTGTCTCGTCCAGAGGCTGGCGCGGATGTGCCGCGGCGTTAGGGTGTTGCCCTGTCGTTGTATTCGCCTGGTGCTACGTGGTCACCGTCAGCTGGGGCGTGGAGTTGAAAGTCAGGGTTCCGGTCATGGTGCCGGTTCCGGCTCCGGCCGGGGGGCAGCTGGGCGAGCCGGTTCCGTTGGTGACAGTGTTGAAGTTGACGGTTCCGACGGGTGTGCTGGCATCGATCTTCGGAGGCGTGCCGTTGATCCAGGGGGCGGGGCCGACGTTGCTGGCACCGACCGTGATCGTGCACCCGTTGGTCGTGCCGATCTTGACCGTCGCGCCGCTGGCGGGGATCTTCAGGGTGCCCATCGGGGAGCCGGAATCGGCGTTGGCGTTGACCGCCCAGGCTCCGGCGGTGGTGACAGTTGCCGGTATGCCGTTGACCTTGCAGCTGCTCAGGGTCGGCGGTGAGCTGAGCGGGACATCGATTCCGCCGGCGCCGGTGTTGACGTTACCGGGGGAGGCCGGGGCTGTACCGGTTCCGTTGACATTGGTGCACTTGAGGACCAGGCCCCCGGTGGTGGTGATGGCCAGGTCGGTGCTGGTGGCCGTGACGGTCAGTGGTCCGCCGGGGGAGATGGTCGTCGATGCCAGGGCGGGCAGTGCCCCGCCCAGTGCGAGGGCGGCTGCGGCGCCGGCGACGAGGGCGGTCCGGGTGAGTTTCGATTGCATGTTCTTCTCCTTGTCATGGGATCGGATACTGCATCTTTCAGCTGGTGCGGCCCGGTGAGATCAGCTGGAGCGCACCATGTCTGCGTCAGCGACGAAGAGGTCGCTGGTGGTGTTCAACGAGTTCTTTCCGCTCTGGGATGGCGCGTTGGCGCGCAGGTTCACGGCCCAGTTCAGTGCGCCGAGGAGACCGCAGCCGCTGGCGCCGGGGACGGCGAAGGTGGTGTCGGTGTGTTGGACGTTGCGGTAGCTGGCGGTGCCTGGGTAGCCAGCGACCGGTGCCATGGTTCCGGCCTGAGTCACGTCGAGGTTGAGCGTGATCGGGTTCGACGCCGAGCCGAGGTAGCAGTTGTTGCCCAGTGTCGGGTTACCGATCTTGAGGCGGACGGGCATCTTCACGGACTGCTCGAACACGTCGACGGTCGGGTTTGCGACTGGCTCGACGGTCGCGGTGATGGTGGTCAGTCCGCCGGGGAACGGGATACCCAATCCGAAGATGCCGCCAGGGACGGTGATTGGTTGCGCGTAGACGCCCTTGGTGCCGTCGGTGGGTGGGACGAAGACCTGGTCGAAGCCATTCGGGTTGTTCGGGTTGTCGGGGAAGGCGACGCCTCCGGCGATTTTGAGTGCTCCGGAGGGCACCGGGACTTCGAGATCGCCGATCCGCATCGTGCCGGCCTTGACGGATACGTTCACGCAGGTGCTGGTGTCGGGATTGGACACCGGGCACTTGCTCCAGCCATCGAACGGTGCATCGGGGAGCGGAGTAGCGCCAGCTCCTGCACTGAAGACGACCATCGCAGCCGATGCGGCGGCGAGTGTGAGTGGGGCGCGAGAACGAGCTTTGCGAGACATGCCTTTCCTTTCCACACGATCACGGGTCGCCGGGACAGTGGCATGCCTCGACGACGATGGCTTGGAGCAGTGGATAGACGAGCGTCGAGAGTGCGGAGCAATGGTTCCGGTTCCTGCCTGGACGGTTCGTTGACCGCCCAGGCAGGGCGGTTGGAACCGGCTACGGGTTCTGCATCCCGCGGACTGCGTCCGCGTCGTTTGTGAAGACGTCACTTGTGGTGATCAGGGAGTTCTTGGCGTCGGGCGATGGGGTTCCCGCGCGCCAGTTCACGATCGGGTTGAGAACTCCGAAGGGGCCGCACCCGGAGGCAGCGGGAACCGCGAATGGCTCGGCGGCGTGTTCGACGTTGCGGAAGCTGGCGCCCATGTTCGCGCCGGGAATGGCTTCGAGTGTGCCAGCTTTGGTGACGTCGAGGTCCAGCTGAACGGGCGTGGCATCGGAGCCGAGGTAGCACTTGTTCCCGAGTAGCGGGTTGGCGATCTTGAGCTTGACCGGCATCCTGACGGACTGCTCGAACACGTCGAGCGACGGGGTGTTGTTGCCGGCCAACTCGACCGTGGCCGTAGCCGTGTTCAGGCCGAAGAGGTTGTTGAACGGCAGGTCGATGCCGAGCGCGCCACCGGGGATGTTGATCGGCTTGGAGTAGATTCCGCCGCTGCCGTCGGTCGGTGGTACGAAGACCTGGTCGAAGCCATTCGGGTTGTTCGGGTCCTCGGGGAACGCCACGCCACCGGCGACGCGTAGTGAGTCGTTCGGGACATCGACGGACAGCTTGCCGATCTGCATGGTGCCGCCCTTGACGGTGACTCCGACGCAGGTGCTGGTGTCCGGGTTGGAGATTGGGCAGTCACCCCACCCTCCGAACGGTGCGTTCGGGAGGGTGTCAGCGCCTGCGGTGGCGGTCGTTGTCAGTGCTGCCGCGGCGGCGATCGTGAACCCCCCGATCATCGCGGCACGATAACGTTTCTGCATGTCTGCCTCTCTCGATGAACTTGTGGAAGTGCGGGAGGCCCAATCCGAACCAGACGGTCGTGATCCCCCGGTAACTCGGATGTGACTGTAGTCACCTGTTGACGTGCATGTACAGATAAATTGCCGAAAATTCCTACGCTTACCGCCAACGGCAGCCGCCCGGCGTGAGCGATCTCCCGATTCGATCGAGCACGTAACTGAGTTGATGAATTGCCCCACTTCGACTGCAGTGCACTGTATTTCGATGCCGACGAATGATGCGTGCGGCGGCGCTGCCCGACCGCATCGAAGCGCTACCGAGACCAAAACCGGACCGCCGGTATGCATCGTCAAAACCTGGGCATCCGGTAACTGTGCCGGCCACAGGAGGGGCCGCTCGGCCCGGCGGCGACGTGATCCGGGTCGGCCGAACCGGCGAGGAGACCCCGGGCCGAGGGACGCCGAGACCGAGGGATCCTCAACACCACCGAGGGCACGTCACCAGGTCGCGCGCCGCCGGGTCGTTCACGACTGGAGACAGAGTCGACGCAACCTCTGAATGATCCACGCGCGATCGACTTACGGCAGCTCCGGACGCTTCATCGTGCCTGAAGTTCGACGCGACGGCGGTTGCGGTCAAGCGCAGGAGAAGAATCACGACGGTCATCCACCTCGCCAGCGAGTCCGCACCGGAGCGATCCTTGCCATTGACCGTGGGCCTCTAGATTCCTATGCCTGCGGCCCGGTGCAGGGCCGACGGTGCGCGCTATTGACGGGTCTGTCGAGCCGGGCCCGTTGGCATCGACGGCGCCACTCCCGTGACGCGGTCGCGGGGCGGGGCCGACCCCGTGGCGGGGCCGACCCCGTTTCCCTTCCCCCTCGACACCGCGTGTGGCGGCGCGTCATTGCATCCGGCTAGGCAGAGAAAAACCGGCTAGCTGGTATGTCCGAGGAGTCTAGCGGACTCGGGGCGCGTCCGCTGCGAGGGCCGTGGAACTGTGAATGCCATTGGTCAGGATATGGATCCGCGAAACCGCACATTCCGCACTGTGGGCGGGTCTATAGTCCGAATCTGAAAAGCCGGTCGGTTGGCATGTTGAGGATGGGCGCGGCGGATGAATCAAGTGTTGAGCTTTCAGTCGGCTGTTGCGAAGCGCTATGTGCACCGTCATGCGATCGCCGAGGTGTACCTGACAGACTGCGTGCCGGTTGGGGACGACCGGTTCCTCGTCGGGGCACAGTGGCCGCGTCTGCATGCCTTCTACCGCACCTGCACGGGGCGCTACGACACGATGCTCCTCGCGGAGACGGTGCGGCAGTGTGCGATCTATCTCGCGCACGTGCGATATGCAGTGCCGATGAACTACAAGTTCACAATGCAGAGGATGCAGGTCGATTGCAGCCTGGATCTGCTGACTATTGGATCGCGAGCGGCCGAGGTCACCATCGATGCGCGCGTCACGGGAACGGCCCGCCGTCACGGGATTCTCTCGGCCTTCACCGTGACCCTCGAGTTTCATGTGGATGGAGTCGCGGTCGGCCACGGTTCAGCTGTCGCGAATGTGCTCGCTCCGTCGGCGTATGAACGTGCACGGTGGCAGGGGGCAGGGGCCCGTGCGGTCGGAATACCGCCAGGACTGACGCCAGTCGACTCCGATGCGGTGTGTGTACCGGATCCGCGGGCGGTTGTTCTGGGTCCGCACCCTGCGGGGGCGCAGCGGGGAATGTGGCTGTTGCGAAGCGATCTGACGCATCCAGTGCTGTTCGACCATCCCTTGGATCATGTGCCTGGCGCGCTAATCCTGGAAGCTGCACGTCAGGCCGCTCGACTCCGGCTCGGCCAGTCGTGTGCGGATGTCGAGCACCTCGATGTCGGCTTCCGTCGCTTCCTCGAACTCGACGAGGCCACGACCGTTGCAGCCCGGATCTCGGACGCCGAGGAAGGCTGTGTCGAGGTCGAGTTTTCGCAGTGGGGCGAAGTTCACGCTGTGGGGAGCGTGCGACTGTCGGTGCCGGCGAAGGCCCGCGATCACGCGATGGCCGGGACCCAACGCGCGTGACGGATTCGGTCGATCTTGTGGCGCCGCCGCGAGGGGACGATCGCCTCGAGCACGAACGTCAGCATCTGGTCGATTCGCTCGTCGAGATCGATGCGTGCGGTGAGCACGTTCGAAACGAGCTGGACGCCGGTGAAACTCGAGACGAAGTAGTGAGCGAGGTGCGCCGGGTCGACGGTATCGAGCACGTCGCCCTGCTCAATCGCGGCATGGAACATCTGCTCACAACTGTCGATCCAGTCGAGGTACGGCTTCGATGGCCCGGCCTCTGCGCTCATTTCGAGGGTCAGCCGGATCCCTGCCCGGACGATCGGATCGTCGACCATCTCGCGCTTCATCTCGTAGCAGAACATCACGATCTGTTCGAGCGCAGGTGCGCCCGTGCCATTGATCGCCTTGACCGCGCTCATCGAGATCGCGTGCTGTTCTTCGATGACAACCGCGGCGAGTTCATCCTTGGATTTGAAATGGAAGTACAACGCGCCCTTCGTCAGGCCCGATTGATCGACGATTTCCGCCAGAGTTGCGCGCTCGTAGCCATCTCGATCGAACAGCTCTGCTGCGCCTTTGACGATCTGGTGCCGGGTCGCGAGCGCTCTCGCCTGTCTGACCACTGTGCCGAATCCTCTCCATCCCCGACTACCCATCGGATAGCACCATGACCGATCACACGGCGACCGAACCGCGCCGCACCGAAACTTCCTCAGCAGTGTTCACTCACTCGGCGCCCGAGAGCCGCCTACGTAGTATTGCAGTAATAGGGTCATCCGGTTTCATTGGTTCAGCCACCATACGTGCATTGGCGGCCCGCCGCTGCAGAGTTACAGCCATAGCGCGGCAACGGCCTCAGGTTCCGCATCCCGGCGTCCGATACATCACTGCCGATATCACCGAACTGCATTCACTGGTGCACGCCCTCGAGGACGTGGATATCGTCGTGCATGCCGCCAGCTACACCGGCCCCGACGAACGACTCTGCGAAACGATCAACCGCCTCGGTACCGAGAACGTGATCACCGCCGCCCACATGCACAGAATCGAACACGTCATCAACACCAGCACCATCGGGGTCTACGGCCTCGGGCCGTTCAGCAACGTCGTCGAGAACGCCCGCGAACCCAACCCAGTCACAGCACTGAGCGCAGCCAGAGCGGCGGCCGACGACTTCGTCCGCGCCCGCGGCGGGACCACCGTCCGGCCTGGCTTCGTCTACGGCCCCGGCGACAGGTGGTTCCTCCCGGGACTGCAGAGCATCCTCGGCAAAGCCCGGACATGGATAGACCACGGCTCTGCCCTGCTCTCCGTGATCGAGATTGGAGAGCTCGGCGCGTTGATCGCCGAGCTCGCGCTACGCTGCTCCGCCGACGACCAAGGCGCGCTATTCCACGCAGCTCATCCCGAACCGAAAACAGTGCACGACATCACCATCCGCCTATCGGGTAGGGACTTCAACGCACCAAGTGCCAGCTGCACCTACACGGAGGCCCTGTCGCACGCTATCGATCTCGGCCTGACCGCCCGCCAGATCGACCTCGTCGGTCGCGAGCACTCGATCGACTCGAGCAAGATCTGGGACAGAACTCAGAGAACACCGGCAGGGCTCGATGTCCGGCGGTAGGTCTTGGACAGAGCCTTGGACAGCACAGGGGGTCGCCGGAGGTCGGGAAGTACTGCGTGAAGGCCTCGGCAGGCCGCGCGAGCACCGCGGCACGAACGGCTCTCTCGGCACTTCGATCCCTGCGGGCCGGCGCGGCCTACTTCTCGAATCGGTTGAAGCAGGATTCCATAGTCTCCGCCAGATGATTCAACGCGGAGAGATCGGGGCAGTCGAGCTGCTCAGCCACCGGGACAGCGCCGGATCCCGGCCGTAGCGTAGAGCAGTCGGGCACGCCAGGTCGGGTCAGAGTGTCGAGATCATTCCGTAGACAGGGTTTGTGGCCGCCGCTGCCCGGGTCTCTTTGCCGGCTCCCTGCGTGTATCGCTGGGTCGTCGTCATCGATTCATGTCCGAGCAGCCGCATCAGGGTGTAGACGTTGACATCCGAGTCTGCGAGCGAGGTTGCGAAGGTATGTCGGAGCTGGTGCACGAGTGCACCTTTCGCGCGCTGACCGTTGATGCCGGCCCGCCGATACGCTCGTTCGACCCGGTACTGGATCGTCGGTCCGGTGATCCGTTCACCGTCGGGGCCGACGAACAGTGGGTCTGTCGCACGCAGCCGATGCCACGGAGAGGCGGTCGGGGAGGACCGCCGCTTCGCTGCCCCGGGGAAGCGGACTAGCCGCGACTCGAGGTACCCCGTCAGGACGTCCACCAGCCCGGCTTCGGCGGTCAGTACTCGTTGCTTGTTGCCTTTGCCGTGCACCATGATCGCCTTCACCCGGCCGGTGTCGTCGGTATCGCGGAGGTCGCCGATGTTCATCACCACAAGCTCGGACAGCCGGCACCCCGTGAGCAGTGCGGTAAGTATGATCGCGAAGTCCCGTTCCTGCCACGCTCGTGCGTTCGCCTCGTCCGGCTCCATGAGCGCCTCCATGAGGCGTTGCACGGCATTGTTGTCGAACGACTTCGGGACTGTCTTGGGGATCTTCGGCCGCAGCACTGCCGACATCGGGTTCGCCAGGATGATGTCCGCGGTGAACAGGTAGTCGCACAACGTGTTCCACGTCGACCAGCAGCGCCGGATCGACGCCGCTGAATGGGACTCGGCGTAACCGGCGAACGCCCCGCGCATCCGGTCCTTGTCAACCACGGTGCAGGCCAGTTCGCCGACCGACGTGCCAGCCATGTCCGCGAGCCGCGACGCGATCGCGTCGAAATCCTGCTGATACGCCTTCACCGTGGCCGGAGACGGCTTGCCGGTGCTGCGGAAGACAAGAAACTCCTCGAACCGTGCGGTGAGGCTGTCAGTGGCTGGCATATTCTGATTCTGCCTGACGACCATATCGAGGGTGGTGATCCGGGCAGGCGGCTAAGGGTGTTCGCGACGCACCTCCGCTGCCTTCGTGGATCTTCGCCGACGGGGTGGCCAAGGCTCTGGGGCGGTATCTAGCGGTAGTTCACCAGGAAGGCTGCGAGCGCGACGCACATCGTGGTGAAGAGGGTGGCCAGACCGGCTGTGGCGTAGGACATCCCGGCGAGCAGCGTGATCGTTCCTGGAATTGCCAGGATTGCGGCGATGCAGGCGAGCCACCCAATCCTGAGCGCTGCCGTGGCTACAGAACGTCGTGTTGGTCGGTGAGGTGTGTCGGACATTTGTATCTCCGATTTCGGTAGCGCCCGGGTCGGGAACCGGGTCATCCGGCCTCTCGGCCGATGTTGTCGGGATCGGCGTTGCTCCTTTCTCGGCGATGCTCGGCGATCGATGGGTTGGTGTTGGCGCGGACGGTGCCTTCGTCGATGACGACTTCGGTGACGTCGTCGCGGCTGGGGATGTCGTACATGAAGTGTTGGAGCACCTCCTCCATGATCGCGCGTAGTCCCCGTGCGCCGGTTCCTCGGACGATCGCTTGGGATGCGATCGCGTCGAGCGCATCGGCAGTGAAGGTGAGCGTGACGCCGTCGATCTCGAACAGGCGGGCGTACTGCTTGACGAGCGCGTTTCTCGGCTCGGTGAGGATCTCGACGAGGGCGTCCTTGTCGAGGGGGCGCACGGCCGTGACGATCGGTAGGCGGCCGATGAACTCGGGGATGAGGCCGAACTTGTGTAGGTCGTCGGGCATGACGTCGCCGAGGTGGTCCCGGGTGTCGTTGTCTTTCGAGCGGATCTCGGCGCCGAATCCGAGTTCTTGATGACCGGTTCGGTTGGCCACGATCGTTTCGAGACCTGCGAAGGCACCGGAGACGACGAAGAGAATGTTGGTGGTGTCGATTTGGATGAAGTCCTGGTGTGGGTGTTTGCGACCGCCCTGCGGGGAAACACTTGCCTGGGTTCCCTCGAGGATTTTCAGGAGTGCTTGCTGGACGCCTTCACCCGAGACGTCGCGGGTGATCGACGGGTTCTCGCTCTTGCGGGCGACCTTGTCGATCTCGTCGACGTAGATGATCCCGGTCTGGGCTCGTTGAATGTCGAAGTCCGCGGCCTGGATCAGTTTGAGAAGGATAGTCTCGACATCTTCGCCGACATAGCCGGCTTCGGTGAGTGCTGTCGCATCGGCAATCGCGAAGGGCACGTTGAGCATGCGGGCGAGAGTTTGCGCGAGGTAGGTCTTTCCGCAACCGGTCGGCCCGAGCATCAGGATGTTCGATTTCGCGATTTCGACAGTGTCACTGCGTGAGGTGCTGCTGCCCTCGTGTGCGGCGCGGATTCGTTTGTAGTGGTTGTAGACGGCGACAGCGAGTGACCGCTTGGCGGCGTACTGTCCGATCACGTATTGGTCGAGGTGGTCGCAGATTTCGGTCGGCGTTGGCATGCTCTCGCGTTCAACGATGCCGGAGTCGGCCAGCTCTTCTTCCAGGATCTCGTTGCACAGGTCGATGCACTCGTCACAGACATAGACGCCGGGTCCGGCAATCAGCTTTCGCACGTGCGTCTGGCCCTTGCCGCAGAACGAGCACTTCAGCAGGCCGTCGCTCTCGTTGATCTGCGCCATTGTTCACTCCTCAATGATGATGCGCTGGGTGGGCACTGAAGTGTCAGCGGCCTCGGGCTGCTGAGCGGAGGGCATCGGCACGCGCGCAGGCGCCCGGGCCGATGCTGCGCGCCCTGATGTGTCCGTCGGAGATGGAGACGGCGGCCTCGGTGTCGTCGTCGACGTTGGTCACCCCGCAGGCTGCGGCGATATCAGCGTCGGGGTCGACGATCACCTGCAGATGCGGCCATGTGGGGGAGGGGAACGCTTGGCGCAGTGACCGGCACAGGTCCGCGAGTGCCAATCGAGCGAGTGGAGCGAGCTCCGCGGCGTCCGCGGTGACGAGCACAGCGGTGACCGGCGCATCGTTGGGTGCAGTACGGGCCAGGTGTTCGATGTGGTCGAGCCGGTTCATGCCGACGACGGCAACGGTTCCATCGTCGATCGTCACCGGCTTCCCTCGAACGACGTCCGTCGCCCGGGGGCAGCTCCATTCCTCGTGCACGGTCTCGACGGCCACTTCCGCGGCGTCAGGACGAGTCCACCGATCGTCGATTGCGATGCTGGTGATATGTCGGCAGGTTGCGATCACCTTCGCCGGGTCGACGAAATCAGGTGCGACGAAAGATAGCTGGCTGGCACCGTACAGGACGGTGAGCACCGATTCCGCGACTCCGGCCATGCGCACGGATGCGCCGGGAAGATGGGGGTGCTGATGCATGCGCTCGAGGGCGAACCCGAGGAGTACGGCGTCGAGTTTCACCAGCTGAGCGAACGGCCGCTGAAAGTGCTCCTCGGTGAGGATTTCGGGAATGAGGTCGACACCGAGCATCGGTGAGGTGAGCTGCACCGATCCCTGGTATTCGTAGTTGTTGGTCCGCGGAAGCCGCTCCACCCAGGTGCTCGCGAACACCCCGAGCGCGCCCGATGGGGTGTCTGCGTGAGCGTGCACTACTTCCCCGGCGCTTTCTGCCTCCTCGGCGAGTACCGCGAGGTAGAGCGCGCGTTTTCCGGGGAAGTTCGAGTACACCGCTCCTCGGGTGAGATCGGCGCGGACAGCGATGTCGGCGACGGTAGCCCTGCGGAACCCCCGCTCGGAGAACTCTGCTCGGGCTGCGGTGAGCACCCTGCTCCGGTTGAGCTCTTGCTGCTGGACCCTCGTCAGCCGGCCTACCGTGCCGTCGTTGACACGGCCCGACCCCAGGTTCGGCATGTGGCCGGTTACCACGCGGGGTGGTGGGACGAGCACGGTGCCCCGATCCGGAGGTCAGGAAAGTCGGTTCGGCCGGCCCTGGTGTTCGCGTCGGCCGCCGCGGTCGGCGCCCGGGACATGCAGACGTGTTTGCCCGAAGCGGTTGCGGTCGAACTCGTTCACGATTTCTCTTTGATCCACGACGGCTTGATGGACGGCGATACCGAGCGGCGCCACCGTCCATCAGCGTGGACGGTGTTCGGGACCGGCGACGCCCTGCTGGCCGGGGACACGTTGCTAGCGTTGGCGATCAACGAGCTCGCCGGCCGCGCGAGCATGACCGCCCTCGCCAGCGCTCTTGTTTCACTGTGCGCCGGCCAGTCGGATGATCTCGACTTCGAGTCCCGCACGAGCGTCGAGCTCAGCGACTGCATGGCCATGATCGAAGGCAAGACTGCGTCTCTATTGGCATGTGCGTGCGAGATCGGGGCGACCGGGGGCGGCGCTCCTCGCGCAGTTCGGCCACCATCTCGGCATCGCGTTCCAGCTGACCGACGACATCCTCGGGATCTGGGGGAATCCGATTGCCACCGGCAAGCCCGTCTTCTCCGATCTCGTCAATCGCAAGAAGTCCCCGCCTGTCGTCGTTGCCCTGCAAGCGAATCCACAGTTCCGCGAGCTCTACGACACCGACCCCACCCACGACGACCTCGTTCGCCTCCGGATGATGGCCGATCTCATCGACGCGTGCGGAGCCCGCAGGTGGGCAGAAGAGCAAGCCGAACAGGCATTGACCCAGGCGAAGGCGTGCGTGGACGCGCTCGACTGCGGCGAGGACGCCGACGATCTGCGGCAGCTCGCCGACTTCATCTGCCGGAGATCCCGATGAGCCAGCACGTCAACTGGATCCGCCCTATCGACCCGCCGGTAGAGACCGCATGACCAGAGCCGCTGTCACGCACGCCAACACAGGGCCAGCAGGCCTCGACCAATGGCCACTGAGATCACCCACCTGCCTTGCCCGCGCTCTCCTCGATCTGAGGCGCATCGACCCGTCCGCAGCTAGACCAACTGCATCGGAGGACAACACCCTCATGGAACCCATCGACGCCATCCCCTTGGCGAAGCGGCACCTACCGGTCCTCGGGCACAGTGCATCCTTCCTCCGTGACCCGCTCGGCTTCGCCTCCGCCCTTCCCCGCGACGGCGATCTCGTCCGGATCAAGATGGGGTCGATGACGGTCGTTGTCGTCTGCGATCCGCAGCTGACCCGTCACGTGCTGCTCGACGATCGGACCTTCGACCGAGGAGGCCCGCTCTACGACCGGTCCCGTGAGGTCGCCGGAGAAGGCTTGGGCACATGCACCTATGCCACCCATCGACGCAGCGCCGACTGTGCCAACCGACCTTCCGTCTCGAGCGTTTCCCCGGCTACGCGGAGGTGATGGCCACAGCCGTCGAAGACGTCACCCGGTCCTGGCGCGACGGACAGGTCATCGACCTGAGCTCCGAGATGTCCAAGCTCACCGTCCGCGTCGCCGTGCGCACGATGTTCTCGACCGCACTGCCCGAAACTACCGTCCAGCAGGTCGCAGACGACTTCAGCCTGATCGCCAAAGGGATGTTCCGGCGAATGGTCATGCCCCCGCTGATCAACCACCTACCCACCCCTGGGACACGCCGCTACTACCAGGCCAAGGACCGACTGCGCCAGGTCGGTGCACAACTGATCGCCGAGCGGCGCTCCGACGATCGTGATCACGGAGATCTGCTCTCCTCACTGCTCAGTGCACGCGATCCCGAAGCCGGCACCGGGAGCGCGTCAATGACCGACAGCGAACTCTCCGACCAGATCTTCACCTTCTTCTTGGCGGGCGCCGAAACCACTGCCAGCACCCTCGCGTGGGCCCTCTATATGCTCGGCCGGGCGCCCGAAGTTGAACAGGCAGTCCACGCAGAGGTCGATCACCTCCTGACCGACAGAACCGCCGGGTTCGACGATGTCGGAAACCTCCCGACCGTCAACAGAGTGCTCACCGAGACCTTGCGCATGTATCCGGCCGGGTGGCTCCTCACCCGAGTGGTCTCGCGCGACACCGAACTCGCAGGAATACACCTTCCAGAAGGCACGACGGTGGCGGTCAGTCCGCACATCATCCACCGGCGTGAAGACATCTACGAGCGCGCCAACGAGTTCAGCCCTTCCCGATGGGAGGGCGTCAAACCCGACCGGACGACGTACATCCCGTTCGGTGCCGGTGCCCGCAAGTGCATCGGTGACCAATTCGCGCTCACCGAAGCAAGTCTCGCGCTCGCCACCATCACCGCCCGCTGGCAGCTGACCGCATTGAGTGATCGACCAGTCTCGGCGTCCCTCAAACATCTCCCGGCACCACGGAATCTGATGACGCGGCTCACCAGCCGCATCTCGGCAGACACCGCGCCCGGCACCGCGGAACAACCGGTGAAGTGATCTATGGCCGTCGACACCCCACCCACCGACACGCGGCTAGGCCGTCTGGTGCGTGCACCCATGCACGAGGCCAGGGTCTGCTGGTCGTTCACCTGGGGCGACCTATCTGCAACGGTCCTACCCGCGACGACGTTCGCCATCGCAGCCTGGAACAGCACCGGACTGCCCGCGCACTCCTTGCCGACCGTCGTCGCGAAGTGCCTCGTGTACTTCTGGCTCTACATCTACACCTTCAACCTGTCGAACCAGCTCATCGGCGTCGACGAGGACCGGATCAACAAGCCGCACAGGCCCCTGGTGACCGGGCTGATCACGCCCACGGGTGCGCGCCGGCGCCTGCTCCTTGTGACCGCAGCATTCGTGATCGTCGGCGCCCTGTTCGGGGTGCTGCTGTGGACCTGCTTGTGGGTCGCCGCGTGGACACTCCACAACCACCTCGGGTGGGCGCGCACCGCGTGGGGGAAGAACGCCGCCATGGTTGCCGGAACGATCGCCCAACTTGCCGCCGCGTGGCAGATCGTCACACCGCTGACCGGTACGGCGTGGACCTGGATCCTGACGATCGCGGTCCCACTGGGCGTCCTCGTCTCCCTCCAAGACCTGCGCGACCTTGCCGGCGATGCTGCGATTGGGCGCAGGACCGCCGGCATGGTGATGGGGGAGAAGAACTCTCGCCGGTTCTTCAGCGTCGCGTTCGCCCTCTACCCCGTGGTGACCTACCTCGCGCTCTACCGCTATGCACCCATGACGGCCCAGTGCGTTGGAGCCATCGCCGGGATCCTCTCGCTCGCAATCGCATACCGAGTTGTGCGCCTGGACGACCGACGATCCGACAACACGACCTACATGGTGTACACGTACTGGTACTGCATCACACTGGCCAGTGCCGTGTTCGCAGTCGGGTGACATCGACACCATCCCCAGCACGAGATGAGGACCTGTGCGCACGACAGAAGAACTGGTCGTCCTGCTTGACGACACCGGCAATCCGATCGGCAGTGCACCGAAACACACCGTGCACACGGCAGATACACCGCTGCACCGGGCATTCTCCTGCCACGTGTTCGCCCCCGATGGGCGGATGCTGGTCACCCGGCGTGCATTGACGAAAGCCACCTGGCCGGGGGTGTGGACGAACTCCTTTTGCGGCCATCCATTACCCGGTGAGTCGGACCACGACGCGATCACTCGGCGCGCACAGTTCGAACTCGGCATCACGCTGACCGACATCCGACCGCTGCTGCCGACGTACCGCACCGTGCCGTCGACTCCTCGGGAATCGTCGAAAACGAGATCTGTCCGGTGTTCGCGGCGACCACAACCGACGCGCCCACCCCGAACCCTGCAGAAGTGCACGAGTGGAACTGGGTATCGGTGCCCGACATCGCAGCCGCAGCAGCCAGCGCACCCTTCGCATTCAGCCCCTGGTTCGTCGAGCAACTCTCCCAAAGGGGGGAGTACACGACCGACTGGAGTTTCGCTCCCACCGCAGAGCACCTGGCAGACAGCTGACGGCGAGCGTGGCGACAGCCCCACAGACCCGGCGTGGTGGGATCAGCTACCGGGCGGTTGGCCGGTCGAACGGATGATGAACTTCACCCGGATGGTGTCCGGACACACCGACGGCGACGACATGGTCGATGACGGGTGGACTCGCGTCATGCGCAAGGTCGGGAGCTTCTTCAAGAAGGAGATCCATACTGCAAGTCCGGAAGAGATGCCCGATCTACTCGAAGTAGCGGACTTCCATCATATGGAGGACCTGCGCCGACGCGTCGACCAGCTCGTTCACGACATCGGCACCGCGAAAATGCTCAAGCTCTACTACGGATCCTTATGCAAACGGCCCTGCTTCAGCGACGACTACCTCCCTGCCTTCAACCTGCCCAACGTGTCCCTCGTCGACGTCAGCGCCCACAATGCCATCACAACAATCTCCGATCGCGGGATCGTCACCGCGAGTGCGGAATACGACCTCGACTGAATCGTCTTCGCCACTGGATTCCACATCGGCACAACCATCGTCGAGCGCAGCGGATTCGACATCACCGGGCGCGACGGTGTCGCGTTGTCGAACAAGCGGCAGGCAGGTCCGAAGACGTCGCACGGGCTCATGACCCACGACTTCCCGAACCTGTTCTTCCTCGGCGCCATCCAAACGGGCTCGACCAGCAATTTCACCCACATGCTCTACGAGCAGACCGCGCACATGACCAGCATCATCACAGCATGTTCGGATCGCGGCGCCGACTACGTGGAGCCCACTCCGGCAGCCGAAGCATGCCACTTGGGGACCTCGGAACCGTGCCACTTACCGCCGAAAATTGCTCGCGATCGAACGCCCCGACACGTCTCGTGCGCACGGGAGCCTGCTGACGGGCGACCACTCCGCGGGGACTGCCTGAGTGCCGGGTCCGAATTGAGCTGGCGGAGCCTCGGACAGACCATCAGGCGTCCTTCAACTTCCGAAAGCGCGCACACTCACAACGAATCCGAGTCCTTGAGCGCTGTCGATGGCGGGATCAAACTCCAGCCCAGCTGCTCACGGATACGATTTCTCTCCTCCCTTACCTCCTCGTCCCATTCCCGACACGTAGAGCACTTCGGGTACTCACGCCCACCAGGACCGACACCGGCAGCGCGACTCACCCGCTGAATACGCTGCCCACGTGGACAGTCCAGAAACACGTGATACACCTTCTCGGCCGTCGCAGCCTTCGAGAAGTACGGCAGAAACCGCTTCACATTCCCCCTGGGTCGAGCACCAAATCCAATGTGCCCACAACCATGCCCCCGTTGGTCCCACCGGAACTAGGGGACAACGCCCCACCCCAATAGGGGCAATCGTCCTGGATAAACCCGAAACCGCAGCAGGACGCAATGTCACGCCGGTATCCCGCAATCACCTTCGGTGCACCCGAGTGGAACAGAGTCACTCGCTTCATCGGGGGCGGCACGGATAGGTGACGTCGGATCGGTCTGGTCGGGAGGCGCTGCTGGAAGGATGTGCCCCTGCGGCTGAAGTCGTATCCCAAGGAGTTCTGCGGCGATGTCGTGCGAGTGGGTGGGCGAAGGCGTACCCGTCGCAAGCCGCTGCGCTGGGGCACCGGGCGCAGACGGCGAGCGGCGTAGTCGAAGTCCTCGCTGGGATCGGGGAACTACTGGTCCGGGTGCTCGCCGTCACCGGGTGAGGTGAGGGTGGGGATTGGGTACCGGTACGAGCTGTATACGCATTGCGGTCCGTTCGAGGCGAAGTTCGCGGGCGCGTATTGGGAAGCGATCCCTCCTCCGAAGCAGGTGGTGGACCTGTCTGATTGGGGTGATCCGTGTCAGAAGGGGACGATGACGCGGGTGTCGGAGAATGAGGCGGTCTTCGAGGCCGAGGGCTCCGAGGCACGGTTCACACGGCGGTCTGCGGCGACGGGGTTCCTCAAGACCTGTGCGTGAGGGGATCGCGGTTCGGGTCGCCGAGCGTGTGCGGCGGCCACGAGGTTTGATCCGATCTGATGGGGGCGGAGGCCCCGGCCCGTCGATACTGGGCCGGGCCTCCGTTTGTCACTCTGCCGGCTTTGATCGCCGTGATCGCCGTCTGACCGCTTAGTCCGCCGCCTCATTCGGTGTTCCTGGTGGGAGAGGAACACCTCCTGGGATATGCGCTCTGACTTCGAATCCCCCGTCATCGAGGTGCCGGGTGTCGAGGGTGCCACCTACTGCGCCGGCACGATCGCGCATGCCACTGATGCCATTGCCGCCGGACGACTCGGGGGGCGTGTCCGGATCCGGCGCACTGGTCGCGGGCCCGTTTGCTACCACGAGTGACGTTGCGGCTGCCGCGAAGTCGATCGAAACGTGGACGTGCGCGCCTGGGCTGTGCCGACTAGCGTTGGCCAGAGACTCCTGCAAAATCCGATACACCGTCAGCCCCGCAACCTCCGTAATGACGGACGGGTCACCGGACACGCTACGCGAGAGCGATATTCCGGCACGGACGCTGCCGTCGAGGAGGTCCTCGATCTCCGAAGTCCCCGGTTGCGGAGCGCGCTCGACTGTCTTGCCGTCGCTGCGCAGTACACCGAGCAGGCCGCGGATCTCGTTGAGCGCCTCGCGCCCGGTAGCCCCGATCGATTCGAACTCCGTCTTCGCCTCGTCTGATACCGAGTCGAGCCGATAGGGTGCGCTCTGCGCCTGCACGACGACCATGGACATGTGGTGGGCCACTACGTCGTGCAGGTCGCGGGCGATGCGCGCCTTTTCTTCGAGGATCGCACGCCGCGCGCGTTCGAGTTCGCTGGTCTCTTCCTCGGCCGCAAGCTGACGGCGCGAGAGCGCCAACCAGCGAACCAACAGCCCGAGGGACACGAGAACGGTGAGCGCAACAGCCCAGCCCGCGCCGTCCTGCCCGGGCGCGTCAATGTAGAACAACAGCGCTGTCGACGCCCAGGCCACCGCGACCACGGGCAGGGATGACCGGGTACTCACGGTCAGGAGCAGCACGATCAGCACCAGCACGTGAACCATCTGCCACGGGAAGTCGAAGTCACCGGTCCTTTCATATGCCAGCGGGATCACGAGCGCGCCGGCCGCCGAGATCGCCCAGCCCAAGGCCGGGTTGGACCGGACCAGCAGGAAGGGCAGGGCCGCCAGACCCGCAATCACCGGTTGCACGCCCACCGGGACACGGTGCGTCACATGAAGGGTCGGCCACGCGATCGCGAACAGGATCGTCGACACGAAGACCACGAGTGCGGCGAGAAATCTACTGCTGTTCAGTCGCTTCGACCTCGGCCCGGCCGAGACGGCGCCCGGTTCCGCAGGACCAACAACGTGGTTCGTCATTCTCGCATCCAAAACACTAGGAACCGGGGATCGGGGATGTCGTCATACCCAGGGGGGAGATGCGACTGGCGTCTGGGTCTCAGGGAGCTGTGCACCACACTTTTACGCGGGCTCGTTTCGGTGCGCCGGATGACGTTGCAGCGCGACGACGATTCCAAGCGCCGTTTGCCAGGCGACTACGAGGAAGACCCAGGCTCTCCTCACGGGCGTGACGATCAACGACACCGGGATGTCGGTATCCTCGTCGGCCGGACAAGCGGAACTGCCCCCTGGCCGACGCTTTCCGCCACTGCCGTCCGGGAGACGCAACACGATCAGGAGCCAGCGTGCGGCTCGTCGTGGAGCCGGTGTCGAGCTGGCCGGTTCTGAGGGCGCCCGTAGGTGGCTCGGCGGAGTACCCATTCGACGGGCCCGTATCGGTGGTGGCGGACCCATAGTCTGCTGATCGCGAGTTGAGCCGCATAGATCGTGATTGCGAGCGTGAGGACCTGCCAGTCGGGGAGACGTCCGACGAGGGCTAAACCGTACCCGGTGAAGATGATCGAGGTGATCACCGACTGGGCGATGTAGTTGGTTGCTGCGATCTTGCCCGCGGGCGCGAAAGTGTTTGTCACCCAGGAGTAGTGGTGCATCAGTCGCAGGATCGTCGCTGCGTAGGCTGTGGCCAGCAGTGGGGCGAGGAGAGCGCTTGGCCCGGCGAGATATGGGCTGTCCACGACGGCCGCGAGCAGAGCGAGCGGGGCCGCGATCCCGAACCCGATCCATTGAATCTTCGGCAGCAGCGGGAGATAGCGTTCGGGCCGTTCGAGCAGGCGTGTCTTGCCGGCGGCGAAGCCCACGAGGAACAGTGGTAGGACGTTGAGGAACCCAAAGAGCAGGAACGCGCCGATTCGGTCGGAGAACGTGTCCCACCGGTAGGACGCGGCGTCGAGCCAGCCTGTCCGCATCCGTGCGAGCGCACGTTCGGGGTCGGCAATGCTGCCGGATGCTTCCGACGGTGACAGCAGGCTTATCGCGGTCATGGCGAGGACAAAGAGCCCATACGTCGCGGCTGCGATGACGACAGCACGTTTCGGTCGTAGCCGGCTCATCGACAGCAGGATCAATCCGAGGAGTCCGTAGCCGAACAGGACGTCGCCGCTGAAAAAGAACACGATGTGCAGCAGTCCGACGGCCATCAGCGCCAGGCAGCGGCGCACTGTGCGCGCTCTGGGATCGGCACCGTCGCGTTCGGCCGATCGGAACTGCATGGTCAGCGAGTAGCCGAACAGGAACGAGAACAGCACGTAGAACTTGTCGAAAAAGAAGGCGACGAGGAACGTGTGCGCGGGTCCGGCGGCGAACCCCGATGGGTTGGACATCACGGTGATGTTGACCATGAGAATCCCGCCGAGAGCGAAACCGCGCAGGACATCGAGTGCTGCGATGCGCGGCACCGAGGCCACCGCTGGTTGGCTGGTCATGCCGCGACGATAAGGACCGCACACCCGTGTACGGATCACTCCACAGAGTGATCCGTACACGCAATGATCGACCCCACGGAGTGATTTCAGGAGCGCCGTAGTCGGTTAGACATGCGGTCTACCGAGCCACGGTCGACCCTCCCGCGGCGACGAAACAACCACCGGACCGGGCAGCAACCGACACCGCCGTACAGAAGCTCAGACACTGGTTTGGTTCCCTAGGACGCTCCTAGCTCGCGACAGAGGAGCCTGGTGCACGGGCAGGCCAACCTGCCCCGACCTGCGGCGCGACAGCTAGCGTGGCGACGAAAGGGTGCGTTCGTGGTCATCGAAGTTGGCAATTGTTCTGCCCCATCCCGACTGGATGAGAGTTGACGACACTCACCCAGTTCCGGGATCGGCGGCTGTATTTCAGTTCGAACGGCGCCCGACCGACACCAAACCCGTCTCGTAGGCGATGATCACCAGCTGTGAGCGGTCATGGGCCGCGAGCTTTTGGAGGAGTCTGCCTACGTGTGTCTTGACGGTCGCGATACTCAGATGCAAGTGTGACGCGATCTCCGGGTTGGTCATTCCTCGGGCAATGAGTACCAGTACCTCCCGTTCCCGTCCGGTCACGCGGTCGAGGTCGCGGGCAAGAGGTGCTACTGGCTCGGACTGTCGCGCGAATTCGGCAATGAGCCGGCGGGTGACGGTCGGCGCGAGCAGCGCTTCCCCTGACGCGACGACGCGTATCGCGGCAAGTAGATCGCCGGGCGGACTGTCTTTGAGGAGAAACCCGCTTGCTCCGGCGCGAAGCGCCGCGTAGACGTATTCGTCGAGGTCGAAGGTGGTCAAGATGATGATTCGGACCGATTCCAGCGCGGGATCGGCAGAGATTCTCCTCGTTGCCTCGAGGCCATCCATCCCCGGCATCCGCACGTCCATCAGCACGATATCGGGCTCCAGACGGCTGGCGATGTCCACGACCTGCTCGCCGGTTCCGGCCTCTCCGACAACGGTCATGTCCGCGACGCTCTCGACGAGCAGCCGAAAGGTGGATCGTAGTAGGGCTTGATCGTCGGCGATCACCACTCGAAGTTGCTCGGTCACTGCAGTTCTCCCCCGAGAGGGATGCGGGCATGCACTCTGAAACCACCCTCAGGGAGGGGTCCGGCGGTGAGCACGCCACCGTAGATCCGGGTCCTCTCGCGCATACCGGCGAGTCCATGTCCACTGCCCGTCACCAGACCAGGAGCGCCTTGTCCGTCGTCAACCACCTCAACGTCAACCACCCCGGGATTTCGCGAGGTAACGGTGACCCGGCAACGGGCAGGTCCAGCGTGCTTCACCACATTCGTCAGTGCTTCCTGGACAATGCGATAGATCGAGAGGCTCACGCCTTCCGGCGGGGCGACCTCCAAATCGATATTCACGTCGACCGGGATGCCAGTACCTGCAGCGAGGGTGGGAATCTCGCCAAGACTGGGTGCGCGGTCCACGCTCGATATACCTGTGCCGGACCGCAATACACCCAACATGGCACGCATCTCGACCATTGCAGCCCTGCCGGTCTCCTCGATGAGACGCAGCGCGATACGCGCTTCGTGAGGTTGCTCGTCGGCGATCAAACCGGCAACGCCGGCCCTCGCAGTGATCAAGCTCATGCTGTGGGCGACGACGTCGTGGAGATCGCGAGCAATCCTCAATCGCTCGTCGGCGACGGCCTCTGCGGCCAATCGTTCCGCGGTACGTATCGCGTCAATCGTCTTCTGCCGCACGGCGACACCGACGATCCAGGATGTGCTCATCAGCAACCACCCGAACAACACCTCGGACACGGTTTGCGGGAACACGGATCCTCCGGCCAAGAACTGGGCCAGCGCGACACCGGCAAGCGACAAAGCGAGACCGAGACACGCTCGTCGCCTCACCTCGCCGGACCCGACCGTGTACAACACAATCGCGACCGCAAGAAACGACTCGGGCAGCCCGACGATCACGGCCACCATCGCGGCCACCAGTACCGCGACGAGTACCCCCAGCGGCCACAATCGCCGCACCGCAATCGGAAGATACGCGGCCGCCACGGCAACCAAGGCAGGCGACAAGCCCGTCTTCATGTACGCGGCGACGCTGAACATAGCGGCCAGCACGACCGCGGCGACAACGTCGACGGCCAACCAGAAACCGCGACTCGTCGGACGAACTGCGTGCGGGCTCGGGGCGCGGTAATCCACATTTGCAGCGTACGTATCGGTCTTGCCGCGTGAACCGAGTCGCCGCACATGTCATCCCGTGGGCTGACTTTCACTGCGAACGACGATTCCACGTACAGCTCTGGTCTGACGAGAAGTTACTCTGCCGGCGCGACGCGTGGTGCCATCCGAACCCGGATCGTGGGAAGCATGAACAAACGAGCACTAACGGTATCCGCCTCCGCGCTGATTGGCCTCGCCGTCGTGACCACTTCGACGGCCTGTACCGAATCCGAGCCTCGCGTCATATCCACCTCGGAAGCGCGCCCAGCGCCCGGCCTGGGACCCGCAGAGTTTTCACCGGCCGCACCGACCGGACCGAGCCGGGTCGGCACCGCTTCCCTGCACCTGGTCGACGGGACTCGACAAGACCCCTGGGTGGCCACCGAGAAGCGAGAACTGATGGTGAGTCTGTGGTATCCCACGAACGCGCATGAGGGCGACTATCCGAGTGCCCCGTGGTTGCCGCGGGTCGCGACCGACAGCTACCTCGACGGTGTCGGTGTGGGTTCGGGCAACGTCGCCTTCGGAGACACACGGGGCCTGGTGGGAGCACCCGTGGACCGGAGTCGGGGGAACCTGCCGGTCGTGCTGTATTCACCGGGAGCGAACGCGTCTCGGGCATTCGGCACAGGAGTCGTGCAGGAGTTGGCCAGCCGCGGATACGTGGTGGTCACCGTCGATCACACCTACGATGCGGCCGTCGTCGAGTTTCCCGGCAATAGGGTCGTGACAAACCCGGACGGCGAGATCACCGACTACGACAAGGCCGTCAGCGTTCGCGTGGACGACACACGATTCGTTCTCGATCAGCTCGAGTTACTCGAGTCGGGTAGCAACCCGGACGTCGACGGGGCCGCACTTCCCACAGGCCTTCCCGGTGCACTCGACCTCACGCGGATCGGCATGATGGGTCATTCTCTCGGTGCCGCATCCACCGCATCGGCGATGTATGCCGACGGACGCATCAAGGCAGGCATGGGTCTCGATGGCGGGGGTGTTGGACCGGTCGTCGAGGGCGGACTGGATCGTCCCTTCCTCGTGGTCGATACCGAGGGGAAGGGTGGCAAGTCCACCAATCCTGTCCTGCAGAAGTTTTGGTCGAATCTACGTGGCTGGCGCCTCAACCTGACACTGCAGGGTGCTGCGCACCACTCGTTCGGCGATGACGCTCAGCTCATCCCGATCGCCTTGCCGTTCGCAGGTGTTTCGTCGGAGGACATTCAGGAGATGGTCGGCACGATTCCGACTGATCGCGCTCTTGCGTTCCAACGCGCCTACCCACTCGCATTCTTCGACCTGCAGTTGCGTGGCGTCGGGCATCTGTTGGACGGGACCTCGGCCGACTTCCCTGAAGTGGCGTACAGCCGGTGAGGCCGGCTGATGTTGCAGCGGGGCCTGTCGACTCAGGGACAAGAAGTAGGGACGGTCAGGTGTCCGGCGAAACGATACGAACACTGCAGAATCTCGGGGAGTTCACGAAAGCTGTTATTCGACAACCTCGGAGGGTCTGTGCGGTCGCTCCGAGTTCGGCATCGGTGGCCGCGCTGCTGTCGCGGGTGGTCCCATCGAGCGGGGCGCCGGTCGTCGTTGAGCTGGGTCCGGGCACCGGGTCGGTCAGCGACGCGATCTCGGCCCGGCTGCCGACCGCAGGTCGGCACCTTGCAGTGGAAGTGGACGGCGGCCTGGTCGCACATCTGAGACGAACCAGGCCGCACGTCGAAACGCTGTGCGGCGACGCCGAGAAGCTCGGTTCGTTGCTAACTGCTGCGGGAATCGAAGGCGTCGATGCCGTCGTCTGCACGCTGCCGTGGTCGATCCTCGGCGCGACCAAGCAGCGCGCCATTCTCGATCAGGTGGCGGTGGCAGTCCTGCCGGGCGCCGGCCTGAGTACAGTCGCCGACTCGCACGCGCGGTGGCTTTCGGGGGCGAGAGATCTACGTGTCGGTCTGGACCGCCGATTCGACGAGGTCATCCCCAGCAGGATCATCTGGCGCAACGTACCCCCGGCCATGGTGTACGTGTGTCGACGACCTTCCCTGGTTGATCCAAGGGCCGCACCGCACGGCACGTCATCGCGGCCGGCCCGACCGACGGAACTGCGGGAGATGCCAACTACGTGACGAGGTCCCAACATCCAAGTCTCCAGACTCACCGGGGCGATTGAGGGGGTTGTCGAGGGCGCGGCCGGCGAAGTTGGACAGGATCCCGATCGATTCTTGGACCCCACCCCGCAACTCCTGATCAACGCAGGCGAAGCGATCAAGCGAAGCAGCGGAGTTCTTACAAAGGGGAGCAGCCAGGTGAGACCGAGTCGTCGCAGTGACCAAATAGGGCCGCCGAACTCCACGTGGGGAACTAGTGAGGTGAACACCAGGATCCTCGAGGTAGTTGCCGAACCCAGATTCAAGGTGTCAGGGCGCTAGACAAGGAGCAAGGAGGAGCCGGAAACCATCGGCTCCCCAGGTGCCGGCGGTTTCGACTCGAGCGAGGTGGCTACGTGCCGGTGTAGTTCGCGAACTCAGATTCGTTCGGAAACCGGGAGGGATTGCCGGTGCGGGGGAGAATCCGCGACGCGGTCACCGTGCTGACGCCCGGGATCTTCGGTAATTGGGCTCCGCTGGCGATCTCGAGGGCGATGGTCGTTCTCATCGCATCCGCCCCGGTGCCCGGGCCGAACGCCTTGCATCGCACATGCGATGACGAAGCATGCGCGATTGCGCGTACCGTGATCGCCCGAGTGTCGGACTACCCGATGTTGTCGACGGCCTTCCGGATCCGGTAGGCACGCTGACGGCAGGTGTGCGAGCAGTACTTCCGGCGTCGGCCCTGTGCAGGCTGGGCGATCAACCTCGGGCAGGATGCACACCGGCTGTAGGCGAGCCCGGCGGATGTTTCGTCACCGCGGCTGGAATCACGTTCCGTTTCGTCATCACGGCGTCGTCCGGTCGAGCGGCGCTGCGCGAGGTGGGCGGCCTCGAGAAGATCGTCGACAGGCACTCGTCCGCGGGGAGTCCGGGCAACCAACTCGCTGTCCAGGATCGGGCAGTTCGCACCGATGTCGTCCTCCTCGCAGTGCAGCAGGTGGGTGAGGTATCGGCGTGCCGCGTCGAGTCTCTTCGTGCGTTGGTCCAGTCGGTCGATGTTCCGACGGAGGGCTTCGCGCCACTCGCTGCGGCTTCCGTTCCCCGAGGTCACGGCTGCGGCTTCATCGAGCGGCATCATGCCGATCACGCAACACATGTAGGCCAGCCCGATCCGGCGCAGGTCCCGCGATGCGTAAACACGTCGGCCACCGACACGATCCGCCGCTTCGAGGACGCCCAGCTCCTCCCACCACCGCAGAGTCGCCGGCGTCACATCGAACAGTGCTGCCGCATCACCGATCTGAACCGCTTGCTCAGTCACCCCACCAGTTGACATCAAGCCCACCCGAGGTTGCAAGCTTAGGCAAACCTAATTTGTCGCGGCCGTCGACTGCGACCGGCATTCCTGGAGTGCGCTGAATGAACGAACTGATCGATACCGTCGAGATGTATCTACGCACACTCGTGGAACTCGACGAGGAGGGAATCGCGCCGATTCGTGCGCGGATCGCAGAGCGTCTCGGCCATCGCGGACCAACTGTGAGCGAGACGGTTTCGAGAATGCGTCGCGACGGCCTGCTCTACTTCGGAAACGAACACCGACTCGAGCTGACGGCCGAAGGCGGTCGACGTGCACGGGCAATCATGCGCAAGCATCGCGTCGCGGAGCGCCTCCTCGTCGACGTGGTGGGACTCCCGTGGGAACTGGCCCACGGCGAGGCGTGCCGACTCGAACACGTCATGGGTGACGCCGTCGAATCGTTGGTGATGGAACTTCTCGACTTCCCGACCACGTCCCCGTACGGGAACCCCATACCGGCGGAGGTCGAGCCGCCCGGCGCAGTGGTGGACGACGATCGGGCACCGCGAGTCCCCCTGCCGCTGATCGGTGCCCGCGGCGGAGGGACTGCCCTCATCGAGTGGATAGCCGAACCCCTGCAGCAGGATCCGCAAACCCTCGTCTACATCCGGGACGCCGAACTGATGCCGGAAACGATCGTCGAAGTCCGGCCGTACGACGACGGAATCACCCTCGATGTGGGGAACGGCCACTTCGACGCCGAACCGTGTGTGCTCGACGGGATCTACTGCACCCCACTGGACGTGGATGCCCGGGACCCCGCTTCTGCTCTCACCCAATGTGGATGCGCCCTGCCTGTGCATCCGCGAACCGCATGCTGACCGAAGGAAATCCGTCAATGTCCCAGTCGTTCCCCGGCTCCACCGATCCGCTTCCAGTGCCCAGATTCACCACCTACCGTTCGGTCGTCCAGCGGGTGCGTGAGATCGGCCCGAACTATGTCCGTGTGACCCTCGGCGGTCCCGAATTGCGCGACTACGAGTGCAGTGGCCTCGCTCCCAAAGTCAAGGTGTTCATACCCACCGACCCCGCCAGCGAGAGCCCCGTGCCCGCACTCGGCCCATCCGGCTTCGAGTACCCCGTCGGCACCCCAACCGCGGTCGCACGCACCTACACGGTGCGCGCGCATCGACGGAACGCGGGCGAGGTCGACATCGACTTCGTCGTCCACGCCGCCGGCCCCGGCGGCCGGTGGGCGGCCGGGGCGAGTGAAGGTGACGTCATCACGATCACCAACGGCAGCGGATCGAGCCTGCCTCAGGGCGTCGGTACCATGCTTCTCGTCGGCGATCCGTCATCGCTGCCGGCCATCATGACGATCGTCGAGTCTGCCGGTACTGCAATTTCTTTCAGCATTCTCCTGCTCGCTGATTCGGCCGCGGACATCGTGCCCCTCGAGCCGCTGGCCGCGGGTCGAAGCGGCTGGCTACTGGCCTCCGGCTCGCCCGGCCCTGGGGCCGTGCTCGCGCAGCGCGTAGTCGACTACGTCAGGGCCGAGGACGTCGACTACGTGTGGGTTGCAGGAGAGGCGTACACCATCCGAGACGTCCGCCGCGTACTCCGCGACATCGCGGGCTTCACGAAGGCGAACTCACGCGTCGTCGGGTATTGGAAGAAGGCGAGCACCGCCGATGAATACGACCGCCAGACACTCGACAGAATGCGATCGGCGCACCTTCTCGATCGCGACTCGAACACTCACGACCTCGACGAGCTCAGTGTCCCTGACGAGGCGGAGGAGGATATGTCGGCTACGAAGCAGCAGCGGTGAGACCAGGGCGCAGTTGGTCGAGCAGCCATGGGACGGCCACGACATTGGGGGACTGCAGTGCGGTCGCAGCCTCGATCCCCAGCGGTTGGTACCTGTTCGACTTCATGATGCCGAGCCGGGCGACGATCGGCCCGGATTCGAACTGGCTCTTCATCGCACCACCCGCGAAAGTCATGAACAGCACGTCCGCGTCGTCGAACAGGTCGGCCCGTTCGTAGCTGACGTCGACGGTTCCGGGAACCGAACCCGGGCCGGGAAGTGCCGCAACCGCGGGCAGCGGGACCAGCCCGAGGCGACCCATGAACCGCGCGGTGAGGTTGCTGTCGTCGACGACCATCACCACCTGGGCCTCGCGGGCCTGACCGTACAGATAAGTCCTACCGGCAAGGCCAGGCAGGGTGTTCCTGAGGTCGCTGATCGCAGCGTCGGCTCGGGCGACGAGTTCACGTGCGGCGGGTTCGTCGCCGAGTGCACGTCCGATCCGTTCCGCCTCGTCCTCCGCCGTGGTCCGGTACAGCCCTTCCTCGTACGTGACCACCGGCGCGATGCCGCTGAGCAACTGATACATCGGCTCGTCGAGGCTGAATGCCGCGTTGGCGAGGATGATGTCGGGGTCGAGGCCGGCGATCTGCTCGACGTTGATGCTGACCGGGTCGAGCCAGGTCGTGGACTCGCCCAGTGGCTCGACGTACGGAAGGTTCTTCCCGGCCGAATCGCCGCTCAGGCTGCCGTAGCTTGCGACAGCGCCGACGATGTTGGCGCCGAGTGCCCGGGCGAGTGCGGTGTCCGCATAGCCGAGAGTCACCACCCTGTCGGGTTTCTCGGTGATCGTTACTGGTCCCCATGCGTTGGTGAGGGTCACCGGAAACGACTCCGGCGCGGTGGTCGGTGTACCGGCATCGGCCCGATCGTCGGAGCCGCACGCCGCGAGTGAGAACGCTGCGATCGCTACGGTGATAAGCGTGGCGGCGCCACGACGGATCGACATATCAAGTCTCCTGTCGGTGTGGGTATTTCATTGATCATGCGGATGTGAGTAGTGCATCGACGACGCCACGCAGCACCGCTGTGGTGTCGGTGCGAGCGTCGAGTTCCGGCCAGTGTGTGCGTAGCCCGAATACGATCGGGACCAGGGAGGGGTCGGCTTCAGCGATTACGTCTCTGCGCGCGGGTGGGGCCGATGCGCGGGCTGCCGTGATGGTGGCCTGCCCGAGCGTTGCGGCGAAGACGCTGCGGTAGAAGGCGAACGCGGCGGCATCGGTCAGGCCCGCATCCTTCGCGGCGGCCAGCAGCGCCTCGGGGAACTGCAGTCCGGTGGGACTGGCGAGCCGACCGGTGGCGATGAGGCGGATCATCCATGGCCGCTCGGCTAGGAAGTCGTGAAGGGTCAGCGTCACCTCGAGTGCTCGCCCTGCGGCGGTCGGCGCTGTGGAGCCCACCGACAGTTCTGCCGACTCCTCGTCGACGATCGCCAGCAGCAGCGCGTCCCGGTCGGGGAAGTGGTGGTACAGGGCCATCGGTGTGACGTCCAGGCGCGACGCGACGCCGCGCATCGACATCGCATCGAATCCTTTGTCCGCGAGGATCTCCCGAGCCGTACAAACAATCTTCTCCGGGGTTAACCCGCTCACAACTCCTCCTAAATCAGGTCAGCCTCACCTTACTGTACGCGTAAACTTACATGTACAGTTGCGCTCATGTCGGTAGTAACCCGCATCGTCGACGACCCTGCGCTACAGCCTCAGCTGCCCCGCCTTGCCGCAGGGGCGGCGTGCGCGGCCGTGGCGGCCGGGGCCGCCCTCGTTCCACTCGTTGTCATCGTCGAGTTCGTGCGCGCTCCGGCGCCGGCATCGGTGTGGGGCGCCGCGGGTGCGCTGCTTGCCGCTGCGGTTCTCCAGGCGGCGGCGGCCTATCTGTGCCACGACGCCGAGGCCCGCTACGGGCATGCGTTGCGGCGACGATTGGCGCGGCACGTTGCCCACCTGCCAATGCCCACCCTGGCCGAACTGTCCGCCGCCGGACTGCGGGCACGCTTGGACACGGACGTGACTGCACTGCACCACCTCGTAGCCCACCTGCCGGGGGAAATCGTGGCGATGGCCGTGATCCCGGCGCTCTCGATCGCATTGCTCGTCGGCTACGTCGGCCCCTGGAGCCTGCTTGCGCTCATCCCTGCCGTGCTCGCCGCGGCGTTCCACCTCGTGGTGATCCCTCGACGCTCACGCAGGTTCTCCGCGGAACGCACGCGAGTGATCGGGCAGATCACCGCGGCCGTCGACGACGTGGTCCGCGGCATCGAGGTGACCCGAATCTACGGTGACGAATCCGGTGCCTCCGCGCGCTATGCGCACGCGACCACGGCGTTCGCTCGAGACTTTCGCGCGTGGGTGCGGCGGGCCTCGACGCCCGCCGCGATGGCAACCGCCGCCCTGCAGGCAGCCGCCACGCTCGCGGTCGCTCTCGTGGTGGGTAGCGGGAGACCGGAATGGCAGGTAGCGGCGCTTCTCGTCTTCAGCCTCGCGCTGGTGGCACCGGTCGCTCGGCTCGGGCACGGTCTCGACTATGTCGGAGAGGGGCTTTCGGCTCAGCGCCGCATCGCCGGTCTATTCGCGGAACCGCTTCTACGCGAGAGTGATTCGGCATCGAATCCCGTCCCGAACCTGCGCAGGGCCCCCGTGCTGCGCGATGTTCGAGCGAGCCTCGACGACACCATGAGCCTCGGGCCTGTCACGCTTCGTATCGAGCCGGGCACCTTCACCGCGATTACAGGCCCCAGTGGAAGCGGCAAGACAACCCTGTTGCGACTGCTGGGACGATCCGTCGACCCCAGCGCCGGCGCGATCGGTCTCGGTGAGATTCCCTACGAGGAGATCCTTCTCGAACGAATGGCGGACCACGTTGTCACCGTGCCGCAGGCGCCGGACGTGCTGCCCTTCACCGTCCGGGCCAATCTGCTGGTGGCGCGCCCCGAGGCGACTGACGGCGAGTTGCGGGACGCGCTGGCGATCGCACACCTCGACGTCCCCCTCGACGCTCCTGCCGAGCGTCTCTCGGGCGGTGAACGTCAACGACTCGCCGTTGCGCGTGCCATCCTCACCACCGCACCGGTGTTGCTGCTCGACGAGCCGACCAGCGCCCTCGACGAGGCAACGGCCGCGAAGCTCGTGGCGAGTCTCCGGGCGCTGCCGGGCCGCACCGTCGTCATGGTCACCCACAATTCCGCCCACGCCGCACTCGCGACCGTCACAGTGAGGATGGCAGACGGAAAGGTCGTCGCATGACGCGTTCTCGTTCCCCGCGTCAGGCCCCGAGCCTGCGCGTACTCGGTCCCGTCGGCCGCCGACGACTTCTTGTGGTCGGTCTCGGCTGGACGGTCGCTGCGGCAGCCGAGGCCGCCACCTACGTCCTGATCGCCGCGGCGGTTCTGCACCACACGTCCATCGGGTGGGTTCTCGCAGCGTCGGCCACCGCGATCGTGCTGGCCACTGTGGTTGCCCGCGGCGGATTCCTGGCAGGCGCGGGCCTGGCGGCGGACCTCTATCGACGCCTCGGCGAACACCTCGTTCGGCTACCACCGGGCTGGTTCCGCCACGATCGACGGGCCGACGTTGCCGACCTGGCGGGGCCCGGGATTCTCGGACTCATGGGTATACCAGCGCACGGCGTGGAGCTGATCGTGCGATCGATCGTGGTACCGGTTCTGACCACGGTAGGGATGGGGATCGTCGCGGGACCGTCCGCGGCATTGGTTCTGACACTGCTGCTGGTGGTCGCGGGAGTGGCACAGGCCGGCGCGCAGACCTCGCTCGCGAGGGCGGATGCGCAGCGCCACACTGCCCGTGGAGTCGTGACGCGAGCGCTCCTCGACTTCACCGAACACCAGGAGTTGTATCGCAGCGTCACCGGCGCCGACACCGCCACCGGCGCCCTGCGCGACGCCTGGCAGGACGAGGCCGCCGCCCTGACCAGGACCAACCGAGCGTCTGCACCCGTCACGGTCGTTTCCGCCGCCGCGACCGCACTGCCGACTGTCGGCATGCTCGGATGGCTTGCCGCCACCGGCGCCACTGGTCCCGCCCTAATCGCCGCCACTCTGGTGCTGACGTTGCGCGCCGCCGCCCCGATCGACGACCTAGCTCTGCTCGGGATCACCGTCGGAACGATCCGCGAGGGTCTGCGCGCCTACTCGGCCGTGGTCGAGTCGCCGGTGCTGTCCACATCCGAGAAGCCGCTTCCCCTACCGGAATCCACCCGTATCGAGGTGTCGTCGGTCGGGGTGGGCCCCGTCCTCCGGGACGTTTCGCTGGTTATCCCGGCCGGCAGCACAGTGGTGGTGACCGGCCCGACCGCTAGCGGCAAGAGCACGTTGCTGGGTCTGCTGATGCGTTTCGCGGACCCGGATCGAGGCACCGTCGTGATCGGTGGAGCAGACCTCCGCGATCTCTCGTATCGTGCCTTCGCCGATACCATTTCGTTCCTGCCCCAGGACCCGACCCTCTTCACCGGCACAGTGGCCGCCAACATCCGCGTCGGGCGCCCCGACGCGACGGAGACCGAGATCCTCGAAGCCGCCGAACGTGCGGGTCTCGCACCGATGCTCGCCATTCGGCCGAACTTTCTCGACACGACCGTCGGCGACCACGGTCACGCCCTGTCCGGCGGTGAGCGGCAGCGAGTCGCCCTCGCCCGGGCCCTCGTCCGGAACCCTCGCGTCCTGATCCTGGACGAGCCCACCGCGGCCCTCGATCCTGCGACCGACCGGCTCATCACCGAGACTGTGCGCGGTCTCGTCGGCGTGACACGGGTGATCGTGACGCACCGTGCGCCGGACGCCTGGTCGCCGGACCGGGTAGTGCGGCTCGTGGACGGACGCCTCGCCGAGGTGACACCAGCAGTTTGATCGCCGGCAAGGGCGCGACATACGCAGGTCGTACCCCGCGCTGATACCCGACAGCCCGCACCGACGATCAGCACGTCGTCCCGACCGACTGCTTCGATAAGCACCGTGGCCGTTGACTAGGCCGCTGTGATGGTGTCGGCTGTCCAGCCGATGAAGTGGGTGTCCGAGACGGGGAAGGCTCCGAGGCGTGGGTCGGTGAGGATGGCGTCGATGCAGGCGGTGCTACCGCCGACGTAGATCGATTTGAGGTCGACATCCGTTGCCACGCACCAAGTGTGATCGTGCGGCCACCACAGGTTCGCGCTGTAGCCGCCGCTCCGGTGGTGTGGGGTCGTGCCGAATCGAGCTTCGGCGGCGTCGATCGGTCCGTAGAGGACGACCATATGCCGACCGGTATCGAGGAGTTCGATACAGGGCGGGGGCTTGCCTTCGTCTCCGTACCCGTCCCAGATCGCGAACCAACATTTCATCCGGTGTGGCGGTGTGGTCGCGGAGGATCGACGCGAGGGCTCGGGCCTCCGGCTGCGGCAGCGAGCCTTCTTCCGGATCGTCGCCGGGCCGATGGGTCCCGGTGATGGTCTGCGAGCTCATCGCTGCGTGAGCGATCGTGCCGTGTTGTTCGCCGACCGTTCGCCAGTTGATTCGAGTCCACTCGCCGCCGCCACCACGAAGGTAGACGGGGTGGAAAACGCGGGCGTAGGCGTCGAATACCGGCGGCACCAGGCTTCCGACATCAAACGAACCGCGCCGCAACGACTCCGCGATCCATTGACCATCCTCCGGTCCGGCGGCGAGCGCTAGTTGCTCGGGCACCCGATGCCAGCGCTACTCGTTTCCGGCCGTGCGCTCACCCTAGAGATCAGCAGGCCTGTGGCCAGGAGGATCGCTAACCATGACGCTGCGGCCGTCGGCCCGCCCGGGTGGAGGGGTGATTACCGCGCCGTGGCCAGCCAGACTGTGCCGTCGGCGGTGGCGTACGGGCGCGTCGGGGGAGTGTGGAGGGCCGCGACCGTCGTCCGCCTGCCCGAGTCGGGCGCCTGGATTTGCGTCGCTGGTTGGAATACACCAGGCGTCGAATTGGGCATGCCATCGTCGTGCGCCGCATAGTCATTGGATGACCGGGGAATGTCGTGCGCCGCATAGTCATTGGATGACCGGGGAATACGGATGGATCGGCAGTGCCGCCACCGGTGCGGCGTCGTGGTTGGCGCCGTACCCGTATCCGCATCCGTACAACGCACCTTCGGGTGGGTGGTGAAGCACATTCCCGTCGACGAACTGGCCCGCGCCATCCGAGCCGTGGCCAGCCACGACGCCATCGTCTCGCCCCGCGTGACGCGCCTGCGCCTCTTCATTCACGCCACGCGACTACCGGACGTCCGCGACGGCGCCGGCGCGGTGCCGGCCGCCCTCGACCGGCTCACCGCGCGGGAAACCGAAGTGCTGCTGCACGTGGCGCCGGGGCTGTCCAACACCGAGATCACAGAGAAGTTGGTGGTCTCGGAGGTCACCGTGAAGACCCACGTCGGCAGCATCCTGGCCAAGCTGGACCTACCTACGCAACCTGGTCCACGCCGTCATCTACGACTACGAGGCCGACCTCGTCTCGTGACGACCCCGGTCCAGCGGTACTACTCAGAACCCCGGTGGACGGCGGAACCCGCCAATCACATCCGCGAGGCACCGCACGAACCTCACCGCGGTCCGGTCGTGCAGGTAGGGCGCGATCACCTGGATGCCCACCGGCAGTCCCTCCCGCGTCGTCCCGATGGGCGCGACCGCCGCCGGCAGGTGATTGAGGGAGGCCGGCGCCATCCACGTGAGCATCTCGCGATACGGCCGCTCCGCGCCGTCGACCTGCAGAGTACGAACCGACCATGCGGGATCGGGTCGTTGGTCGTGGGGGAATGCCGCCGTCGGGCTCACCGGGCAGAGGAGCACGTCCACGCCGTCGAAGAACTCCGCCCAGCAACGTCGGGAGTGTTCCCGACGCTCGTCGAGCGCATGCCAGTCACGAAAGCGCACAGTCAGGTCCGACGCGAGCCCACCGGCGGCCCCCTCCGCCGCGGCGACCTCCACCAAGAAGTCGTACGACTCGTCCGGCTCGATCAGCCCGCTCTGCGCCATCAGCAGCGGTTGATAGAGCGACATGGTCTCCTCGAGACCGACCGGTTCCTTACCCTCGATCACGACGGCGCCCGCGGCCCGCACAGCGTCGAGGGCCTGCCGCATGATCGCCACCAGTTCGCCGTCCACCGGACAGAACGGGTCGTCGAGCCAGGCCACCACTCGGAACCCACGCAGAGTCGTCGCCCGCGCGGCAGGCAACTCCAGCCGCCACGCGGTCGCGCGGTCACGATCTGCTCCTGCGAGAACATCCAGAGCGAGGTCGAGGTCTTCGGCCTGCCTCGCGAGTGGGCCGAGCACCGCCATGTCGAACTCCGCGAGCGTTCCTGGCTCGTGACCCGAGACGCTGCCGTGCCTGGGCACGATTCCGAACGACGGTCGCAGCCCGTACACGCCACAGAAATGGGCAGGTACGCGAATCGATCCCGCCGTGTCGCCGCCCAGCTCGAGGCCCGTCAGGCCCGCCGCCACGGCGGCCGCGGACCCGCCAGACGAACCACCAGGCGCCCTCGCCGCGTCCCACGGATTGTTCGTCGTCCCGTACACGTCGTTGTAGGTCTGCCAGTCCCGCGCATCCGCCGGCAGGTTGGACTTGCCGAACACGATCGCGCCCGCGTCCTTGAGCCGGGACACCGATTCCGCGTCGCTCGTCGAAACGTGATGTCCCCACCGCGCCGAGCCTCCGGTGGTCCTCATGCCCGCAACCTCAATGCTGTCCTTGATCGTCACAGGGACGCCGTGCAGGCGACCGAGCGGTTCACCCCGCGAAACAGCGCGGTCGGCTGCCGCCGCAGCTGCTCGAGCGCCCTGCTCGTCGCGCGCCACGACGGCGTTGATCCGAGGATCGAGCCGATTCACGCGGTCGAGGAAATGGTCGAGAAGCTCGACGCTCGACACCTCCTGTGCCGCGACGGCACGCGCGAGCTCGCCTGCAGAGCGAAATGCAAGATCGGTCATCCGAACCTCCAGAAGAATCCGTCGATCACGGCGATCACACGCCGCCCGGAAAGGCGTTCAGATTCGCCGACGGACCGGTCTGGTCGCCAGGGGCGCGTTCCGTCATGCGGTACATCGGTAAGTCGGGTCACAGCGCACTCCGGCCCAATTGTCATGTGACGTAAATGAGCTCACAAAGGTGGCGGGAAGGGGAAGGGTCGACCCCGCCCGAGGCGGCACGGCTTGCGACCGGAGGCAGCATCTCGAGATCGCAGCGGCGGCCGGCACGGCGGTCCACAGCTCACAGCGATGGGCGCGATGACATCGAGCGCCCCGGCAGTCCGTACGGGACTCGGCCAACGTGCACCGCGGAGTCGTCGGGATGCGCGGCAGACGGATCGGTCACGAGCAACGCCGACGCGAACGATCGAGCGAATGACGACGTCGAACGTGACTGGCCGCGGCCGATCCTGACGTTCTTGCGTCAAATGGTCGGCGACCCCGAAGCTGTGATTCCGAGCGTCCGGCCGAGCCGCCGAATTTCCCGCATCCACCGCATGAAGAACTCCGGCCACCCGCAACCGTCCTTGGCTGGTCGCCGCCGCAGCTACATCACCGTCACCGACGGGGCGGGTGTGAATCGTCATCGAAGTTGGCATTCCCGCTGGAGGAGAACCTGACGTCGACGCCCGTCACCGGGGATGCGTCAGGATCTACCCGAAGGTCCGAGCTCGCTAGTGACGAGCTCGGACCTTCGTCGTCTTCGTCTGCTCAACATGTCATTCGCCGACATCACCGCCCGGACTTCCAACACCAGCGAGAAGACAACAACCTGGATGGTCGAAGGCACAAGTAGGGCGCAGTGGGAGAAGCGTGTGAAGACAACCGTCTGGGATGATAACGGGATACCCGAGGCCCTTCCGGACGTGACGGAGAGGTTCTCTTGCGAGGTGGGGCACCGCGAAACTGATGACGCGATCGTGGTTTTCGAATACACCACCTACCATCCAACCTCCGGCGGCAGCATGGGCAAAGTACTCGTGGAACGCGAATCCGCCGGGAGCTAGCCCACCGCCCAAACCCGCTCGGCAGCAAGGGATGAGTTGTTGGGTGAAGTTCGGGTTTGTCCGGGTCGTTTGAGTTCGCGTTGCCGGCTGGTGCGGCTACCGTCCACTTTGCCGAATGCAGACGGCACTGGTAGGCGTTCACCTCCGACAGAACGCCTACCCATGCTGGGCGGCGGTAGCCGGGACGTTCCCGCCGCCCAGCACCAAACAGCGCTCTGTCGAGGAATTGAGACTCCAGAGCCCACTCTGCGCACACCCGCGAACTGGTCTAACATTCGACCAGCGAATCCCCCTCCCCCTGGGATCGCAACGGCCCACCGGCCCGACCCCCCACTGTAACGGCCGGTGGGCCACCAACATCAAACCTGCGCCAAGGCTGCGCACCACGTCTTCGCGAGATCCATCCCGTGCGCGTCCGAATCCAGGCGCAGGCAAAGCATCCGCGCGCACCCACTCTCGCTAACGGCGACAGGTCATTCCAGCGATACGGCAGCGCACACAGATGGTGCACAGACGGCTTGGATGTCACCTACGGCTGGTGGGTCGGCGTCATCGCGTTCGGCTTGACCACTCCGAGCCGGTCCAGTACCGGTCCCTGCCTGACCGATATGGGTCTGCGTACCAGCCTTCCTTTGTGGGTAGGCGCGGCTTGCCCGCCTGACTGACGTTTGAGCCGTCGAACAGCAAGCCGACACCGCCGAGAAGGAGCACCGCGGCGATCACAATCCCGATGATGAACCCGGAGTCGATCGACGGGATCCCGATCATGAGCGCGAGGGCGATCGCGCAGAGTCCGTTGGTGGTAGGCGAGTACTCCTTCTTTGGTGCCGCTGGCTTGGCCGCATTCGGTGTCGCTGCCGACTACTTCTTGGAGCCGCTGATCACTTTGGTGTCGTAGATGCCAGTGCCGGGGACGCGGACGGTTCGCCGAACTTTCCCATCGGCGCCTCTGCTGACGCGGAGTGGTCCTGCGCCGACGCTCACCCCGAGGCCCCGCTTCGATGCGGTCAGCCGGACTGGCCCGAAGCTCTTCGACTTTCGGAACTGAACCATGGTTTCCTCCCGCTACTTCTCGCAGGCGACTCCGTCACCGTCGCGGTCCAACTTGCTGCTGTAGCCGGGTTCTCCGCGGTAAATGGGTGCGGCGCCGGCTGCTCGTGCTGCTGCGCAGTTGGCGTAGTAGGTACTCGGCGCGGGGGCAGGTGCTGGTGCAACAGCAGCCGGTGCATGTGCCGGTGCTGGGGCAGGAGCAACGAGCGGTGCAGGAGCTGGGGACGGATCTTTCACGATCGGAGCTGGGGCGGGAGCTGCGGGCGGCGGTTCGACAGCGGCCGGAGCAACAGAAAGCGTCGTCGTTGTCGGCGGGACCGTGGTGGTTGTTGTGGCCCGGGCGGTGGTGGTCGCCTTCGTAGTCGAAGTCGCGGTCATCGTCGTGGTGGTGGTCTTCGATGAGCCCGAATCGTCACTGCCGCAGGCGGTGAGCGTGAACGTTGCCGAGAGGACCATGATTCCGGCGCTCGTGCGTCGGACGATAGAGCTTGAGATACGCATTTGAAACCCCGTTGTTGAATGCAGAACAGGCGCACCACAACCAATTCCGGTTGGGGCACGCCTGCCTGTGGTGAGGACCGAGTTCGCGCGTTCAGCGAGCGAAGAGCGAGCCGAGCAACCCGCCAGCCAGTGAACCAACCGAGCCGTTGTTCGCGCCACCAATGAGCGAGCCGGCGAGCGATCCGGTCAGCGATCCGGTATCGAGAGAGCCGGTCAGCGAGCCGGAGTCGAGGGAGCCGGGGCCGTCGTTTTCGCGGACCCATCCGCTGCAGCCGGAGGTGATGAAGGCGCCGTCACGGGAATCGATCGTGACGGTCGTCGGGATCTGCGTTTCGCCGTACGCGATCGGAATGACGCCGTACGGGCCGACGTTCGCTCGGGCCCAGAAGCAGTTCTGGTATCCGTTGAGTGCGCCTTGGGTGGTGTAGGTGCCGGGGCGGATGTCGTAGCCGACGCGGTAGACGCCTTCCCCTGAGGCGATCGTGTTGCTTGCCGCAGACGCGACACCCGTGCCACCGAGAACGATTCCCACCGATGCTGCCGCAACCGCACCGGCAGCGATGAACTTACGCATTCTGATTCTTCCCCCCTGGTTGGGTCGAGATTGGTCCGAAAGACCGTACCGTGCAATTCGGACTAAACCGGCCCCGCGATGGGTGAAGTTGAGGGTGAAGCGGAACCGCCAAGACCTGCCACCGCCCGGGTTCCGCGAGCGTGATAGGGGGCGCGAACCGCTAGCCGCCGCTTCGGATTTCGCCAATCAGATACTCGGTGTCGCCTCTACCTCGTTGTGCGGCTCCAGCGATGAGTTCACGGCGGGTGACGTCGACTCGCCTACGATCCGGCCACACGGCACTCACGGCCTGGTAGTCGTCACTACCGTCTTCCTGCTGCCGTTTGACGAGGACGACGTAACCAACGATCGGGTTCTTACTCACTTGCACTCCCGAGATTCGGACTAATCAGTCAGTTACGATGCCCGTTCATTTCAAGATCAGCGACCATCCGGGGGATCGATGACCGCCAGCCCGCCCCAGCCGCCACCTCATGGTGCACAGCATGGGCCGTACACATTCGACGCGACCCGCGGGCAGTGGGTATACGCCGCAGTCGCGCAGCCCCCGTACCCGCCGGTCCAGCCTCCGAAGAAGCGGAATACATGGCCGTGGGTCGTCGGCGGCGTGGTCATGGCCGGCGTGCTCTTCCTCGGGTTCCTTGTTGCCATCAGTGGTACGAGTGCGGTGATCAAGCCTGAACCTGATCACCAGGCGCAAGCGATCTACCTGTGCGAACAGCAGCTCACACGGTCATCGAGGTTCCCGGATCAGGCAACGTTCCCGGGATCGACGATCACCGATATCACCACGAACAAGTGGGTAGTTGGTGGCACGATGCAGGCTCCGAACATGTAGGGGAAACCCGCGTGACAGAGTTCCTGTGTTCGGTGTCCTACGAACCGAGCGTCGACAAATACCTCAGCGAGATCATTGAGGCCAACGAGCAGTGACGACCGTGTAAGCCCTGGTCGCCGCCAGCAGCCCTCGCGAACTTCACCTCCTTCAGGGTGATTCACGGATTCACTCACAGGTGTTGACCGGTTTGGGGATAACGTCCGGCTTGTCGCATTCACCGCTACAGCGCCTCCTTCGGGGTGGCGTTTCGCATGAGCCGGTAGGCGCCGTCGATTGCGTTGGCGGCGTTGTAAACGGTGATGGTCATGTCTGCTGCCTCCAGGGCGGGTCGAAATCGAAGGTGAAAGGCTGCGACTTCGACGACTCCAGGGGCCCATCGGCAGCTACGTTCGAGGTCAGATCGATTACGTGGCATTCGAAAGGGAAGCCATGGATGGAGATCTGCTACTCGTCATCGGGATCTTGCTGCTCGCCTGCGGGGCAGCGGGGACACTGGTCTCGATCTGGCTTGTTCTCGCGTTCGCATGGGACGTTGCGGTAGCGCTAGCGCTGATCGCTGCGTCCGTCGGCGTTGTAGGTGCGTTGCTGATCGGCAGCAACGAGTAATCGCATCGCCAGCACATGCTCGCTCCGCGTCCTCATGGAGGAGCAATCAGGGCGCGTGGAGCCGCTGCAGTCACGGTCAGTTTGGCTGCTCGTAATGCCGGCGCCCCGCCTCCGGCACTGGCGAGCGCAATCCCAGCTGGGTCGCACGTGATTGAACGAACGTCTGACGATCTTGATACCGTTCGCGCGCTTTGAAGTGGCCTCGAGAGGAGTGCTGGCGTGGTGGCATCTGATGTTGCGTTCCTGGTGAACGCGGCCAACTCGTTCATCAGCGGGACCTTGCGCGACATGGAAACTGAGCTGCTCGTTGCCCCTAGGATCAACCGTGCGATTGCAGACCTGAAGGCTGAGATTCGTGTCTTGGAGAAGAAGATCGACGACATAAACCGCGACCGCCGTATCGCCAAGCTCTCGATCGAGAAGGCGCGGGAGGCTGGGTTCGACAAGGCTGTCGAGAGGTTGAACGCACAGGTGGCGGAACACAATGCCGCTCGATCCAAGGTTGCCAAGGAGGTTCTCGAATGTCGTACCTCGATTGCGACCCTGGAGGAGTCGCTTCGGCAGTTGAGGAAGCGCGGCAAGTAGGTCGACCCCGCCCCTGGGCGGGCGACGACGCACATTCCGTCGGTGTGGCTCACTTCGCCTCCTCGGGCATCCGCAGGACAGTCGCGGGGAGGGTTATCTCGGCGAGTTCGTCTTCGCACTCGTTGCCTGCCCAGAACACGTACATCACGCCCTTCGCGTACCCGAGTTCGCCGACATTGGTGATCGCATCGCGGATGACCGCACCGGCCGGCAGCGCTCGAATGTCGGCTTCGGTCTCCGCCACACGCGGGCGGGAGTAGCCGAGTAGCCCGGCCAGGCGGTCGAAGTCGGCGAGGATGTGGTTGGCCCCGCTCTTAGCAAAGACGATCGAAGAGGCCGACCGCCTCGCCGCAGACATCGAATCCACACTCCGCGCGGGGATCGGTGAAGAACTGTTTGCAGCGTCCTCAGAATCGAGCAGATCGCCCACGACCTCTTGCGGTGACGGCCACCTCGTGGGCTCTCACCGCAGCGCGACGAACTGGTCGTGGACGCCGCGACAGCGGTCGCGATGAGGCTGGCGTTGATGACGTCGAAGGCCCTGCGGAGCGCTTCGCCCGCCCATTCGCGACTGGACCGGTGAGCCGCGGTCAGTCGACCACGCGTAGTCGCGGTCGTCGCGGCGCAGACCTCGAGCTCGGGTGGCGGGCCTGCGCCGCCCTTATCGCGGCACGGTGATCTGATTCCTGTCGTGAGGGGAATTCCAGCAGATCACCGAGTGATCGATCGTCGTGCGCTCCGTGATCGGGGCTGGCTGCGCCCGCCGCGGTCGCTCGCGTTATGCCCGTTAGGTCCATTTGTCCGAAACTAAGCCCGGAGCACGGCAGGGGGCGGTAGCCACGCCATCCGGAACGAGACATTTCATCCTGGGCTTCGCCCCGGCTCATCTCCGCCAAGATAGTTGGCAGTTGTTCACGCACCTGCTGTGCCCACCGAGCCGATGGCGCGACAGGAGGGTTCGGTAGCCGTCACGTCCCGTACGGCGGGTGGGGGTTGATGGTGTCGGCTGTCCAGCCGATGAAGTGGGTGTCCGGGATCGGGAAGGTTTCGAGGCGTGGGTCGGCGAGGATGGCGTCGATGGAGGCGGTGCTGCCGCCGACGTATGTCGTTTTGAGGTCGATATCGGTTGCTACGCACCAGGTGTGGTCGTCAGGCCACCACAGGTTCGCGCCGTAGCCGCCGCTCCTGTCGTGCGGGGTCGTGCCGAAACGAGCATCGGCTGCGTCGATCGGCCCGTGGAGGACGACCATGTTCCGGAAACCATCGAGGAGGTCAATCCCGGGTGGGGGTCTGCCTTCGTCTCCGTACCCGTCCCAGATCGCGAACCAGCACACGTCGGGTGCGGCGGTGTAGTCGCGGAGGATCGATGCGAGGGTGCGGGCTTCGGGTTGGGGCAGGGAGCCTTCTTCAGGTTCGTAGTCAGGGCGGTGGGAACCGGTGATCGTCTGCCAACTCATCGCGGCGTGAGCGATCTTGCCGTTTTCCTCCGCGATGATCTGCCACCGGATTGAAGTCTGCTGGTCGCCGATGCGGGGGAGATAGAGCGGGAGGTAGACGGGGTGGAAGACGCGGGCGTAGGCCTCGAACACCGGCGGCACCAGGGCGCCGACCTCGGCCCGGTCGCGGCGCAACGCTTCAGCGATCCAGCGGCCGGCGTCGGGACCGGCCGCGAGGATCAGTTCGTCCGGCGCCCAATCCCATCGAGTCTGGTGGTCTTCACTCATGCGGCGGCGATCATGCGTCGTGGGCGCGGGCGAGTTCGCTGCGGACGATAGCCGTGGCAGTGATCGCCCACGCCGTTCCCCACACGACGGCCCGGGTCGGGGTGTAGTTCTCCGCCAACAGCGCCCCCGCCAAACCGGTGAAGATGACCAATGGAGCAAGACGGGGTGTCATCAAACGCTTCACGAAATCTCTCCTTCGTTGCATCGCAGCCACATGCGCACTCGTCAGGATCGGACAGCTCCCGACAGTGATCCCTCCCGAACGCACCTCAATCCTACGAATGCGAAGGCGCGACTGTTCGGCCACCGAGAACCTGCATATGAACACCAACTCTGCTGGCTTGTCCGATCACCCGGTCCCATTCAGGGGTCGTTGGTCACGAACTGCGTGGCCTCGTCCTACGGTGAATCGCGACGAACTCGAACGGGCAATCAAGGCCTCCTGCACGAACATCTACGAGGGCAGGGCGAGGTCGTCGTCTTCGGTTCACAGTCGATCCTCGACAGCTACGACGAGACTCAGCTACCGGAGGTGGCGACCTTGCAGGGGGGATGGACGTGTTCCCCCGCAGTCGATTCGACAGCCAGGCTCGCCGCCGAATCGGTGGGTGAGTACAACGTCGCGCCGTGCAGACGGCGCCGCACGTCTGCACGGCGCAGCCGGCCAGCGCGATACGGCGGCGTCGCGACCGCCGCGCGTCAGTTCGGGCGACCCGGGGGCGGGGCAGGGCGATCCGGCGCCCGAGCGCGCAGGGCGGGAACCACACTCAGCTCCGCGGCGCCGATGTAGTCCGAAATCTGCCGGCCGGTCGCGGCGAGGTCGGTGTCGACGCTCGGTTCCGCCGCCACCGCGCGGGCCGACAGCTGTCGTATCCGTTCGGCGATCGCGTCCAGGCGGTCGACGAGTTCCGTGGCGGCGTCGAGCGTTGCGGCTGCCGACCGGAGCCGGGCCTGGGTGCAGTCCAGTCGGGCGCCGAGTTCGCGCAGCAGGTCCGGTCGGCCGGTCGTGGCCAGCCGTGTGCGGCGGAGGAGTGATTCGAGTTCGCGGTGGTCGTCGAGGAGGAGGTCGGCGGCGTCCCGGCCACCGTTCACGGCGGGGTCCGGACCGGGGGTGGTCCAGTTGTAGGTCAGCGTGACGGCGCGTCGCCAGTTGTCGTACTCGGTCGCGCGCCGTTCGGATGTCATCGCGGGCACCCACTCAGCCGCGCGGTGTTTGTTGCGTCGGAGCACCGACAGGTCGGCCCAGTACCCGACCGCGAGTCCCGCGGCGTAGGCAGCGCCGCGGGAGACGGACTCGGCCACCAGGGGACGGTCCACAGGGACGTTCAGTACATCCGCGACGGTCTGCATGAGCAGGTTGTTGGAGGTCATGCCACCGTCGACGTTGAGCCGCCGGAGCGGGCGGCCGAAATCGGAGTTCATGGCGTCGACCACTTCCCGGGTCTGCCACGCGGTGGACTCGAGCACGGCCCGCGCGATGTGCCCGTCGGTGACGTATGCGGTCAGACCGGCGATGACGCCCCGCGCGTCGTCGCGCCAGCGAGGCGAGAACAGGCCGGAGAACGCGGGAACGATGTAGCACCCGCCGTTGTCGTCGACCGTGCGGGCAAGCGTTTCCACCTCGGGTGCCGAGGCGATCAGCCGGATCCGGTCCCGCAGCCACTGGACCAGCGACCCGGTCACTGCGATCGACCCCTCGAGTGCGTACTGCGCGGGCTGCTCGCCGATCCGGAACGCGACGGTGGTGAGCAGGCCGTGCGTCGAGTGCACGGGAGCGGCGCCGGTGTTGAGGAGCAGAAATCCACCTGCCCCGTAGGTGCACTTGGCCTCGCCCGCAGCGAAGCAGGTCTGCCCGAACAACGCCGCCTGCTGGTCGCCGAGCGCGGCGGTGATCGGTATGCCGGACGGCTCAATTGTGGTGTGACCGAAATGTTCCGCGCTGGAACGGATGTCCGGCAACATGGCCCGGGGGATGTCGAAGAAGGTCAGCAGGTCGTCGTCCCACGCCAGGGTCTCGAGATTCATGAGCATGGTGCGGCTCGCGTTGGTGACGTCGGTGACGTGCACTCCGCCGTGCGGGCCGCCGGTGAGGTTCCAGATCAGCCAGCTCTCCATGGTCCCGAACAGGACGTCGCCCCGCTCGGCCCGGTCCCGTAGTCCGGCGGTGCGGTCGAGGATCCACCGGAGCCGTGGCGCCGCGAAGTAGCTGGTCAGGGGGAGTCCGCAGCGGGCGCGGACCAGGTCGGCGCCGGGCTGGGACCGGAGCCGTTCGACGAGGCTGTCGGTGCGCGTGTCGAGCCAGACGATCGCGCGGCCGACCGGCTGCCCGCTGCGGCGGTCCCAGACCACGATCGTCTCGCGTTGGTTGGCGATGCCGATGGCGGCGACCTGGTCGGCGGTGATCGCGGCGTCGCGGAGCACCCGCGGCACCAGACGGGTGACGCTGCGCCAGATCTCGAGGGCGTCGTGTTCGACCCGGCCGGCCGCCGGATAGTGCTGGCGGTGCTCGCGCTGGGCGAACGACACCACCCGGCCGGCGGAGTCGAACAGGACGCACCGCGTCGACGTCGTGCCCTGATCGAGGGAAAGGACATAGGTCTGTTTCATCGGTGACACCACCGGCCGGGTCGAGTCGCTCGGCGCCGCCCGGTCATCCCATCCTCGGCAGACCCCGGGAGACGGCCCGGGCGCAGTCCTGGACGAGAGCGCGCAGCGCCGGATCCGGTCCGGATCCGATCCGGTCGCCGTCGGTGGTGATGCCGATCGCGCCCACCATCCGTCCGCCGGTGTCGCGCAGTGGCGCGGCCAAACCCGCTCGGTCCGGGACGAATTCACCGACGGCCCAGGCCCACCCTTGGGCCCGGCAGTGCGTGACCTCCGCGACCAGGGTGCGCATCGAGGTCACGGTGCGGCGGGTGTATGCGGTCAGGCCCGCACCCGTTACCTGTTCAAGCAGGCCCGGGGTGTACGCCAGCAGCACCTTGCCCAGCGCCGTCGCGTGCAGGGGGAGACGGGCGTCGACATCGAGTGTCTGCGGTGAGTTGTCGGGGCGGAAGACGTGATGCGCCACCAGGGCCTCGGTGTGGTCGAGCACGGCGATGCGCACGGCCTCGCCGGACCGGGCCGCCAGGGTGTCCGCCCAGTTCATCGCGTGCGACCGGATCAGACTGGCGTCGATCCGCCGTTCGCCCAGTCGGTGTGCGGCGGCGCCGAGTCGGTACCGCGCGGTGCGGTCGTCCTGGTCGACGAAGCCCACGTGCACAAGGGTGCGGAGGATCCCATGCGTGGTGGGTTTGGCGAGGCCGAGCGCGGCCGCGAGTTCACCGACACCCACGCCGTAAGGCGCGCTCGCGACGAGGTCGAGGATCGCGGCGGCGCGCTCGATCGACTGGATGTGGCCAGGCACCACCGGCACGTTACCGAGGTTTCCACCGGCCACAAACTCGTCGTTCGACATTGTCGAACGGGGAGGCTGGCGGACCGGGCCCGGCGACCCTAGCGTCTGGGCCGGCCGCGAAACCGTCCGCGGCTCCGGTCGCCGTCGACTCCGTCGAAGCGGCCGTCGCCACCGAGAGGACCACCGATGCCCGACTTCGTGGGTGCCGTCGACCAGGGCACCACCAGCACCCGCTTCATGGTCTTCGACCACGGCGGGCACGAGATCGCGCGGCACCAACTCGAACACCAGCAATTGCTGCCCCGGCCCGGCTGGGTCGAACACAACCCGGTGGAAATCTGGGAACGCACATCGGCGGTCCTCCAGACGGTGCTGAACCGCAACGGCATCGAACCCGGTGACCTCGCCGCCCTCGGCATCACGAATCAGCGCGAGACGACGGTGGTGTGGAACCGCCGGACCGGCAGGCCGTACTACAACGCAATCGTCTGGCAAGACACCCGCACCGACCGCATCGCATCCGCACTCGACGACAGCGACGCGGGACAGGCCATCCGACGCAAGACAGGGCTCCCGCCCGCCACCTACTTCTCCGCGGGCAAGATCCAGTGGATCCTCGAGAACATCGACGGCGTCAGCGAGGCCGCGGACCGCGGTGACGCACTCTTCGGCACGATCGACACCTGGCTGCTGTGGAACCTCACCGGCGGGGTCGACGGCGGCGTCCACGTCACCGACGTCACCAACGCGAGCCGCACCATGCTCATGGACCTCGACACCCTGGACTGGGACGACGAACTGCTGTCCTTCTTCGGCGTGCCGCGGCAGATGCTGCCACGGATCCGGCCGTCATCGACGCCGGACCTGTACGGCCACACCATCACCCACGGCCCACTCGGCGGACGGGTACCACTGGCCGCCGCGGTCGGCGACCAGCAGGCGGCGATGATCGGGCAGGTCTGCCTGACCGCCGGTCAGGCCAAGAACACGTACGGAACCGGGAACTTCCTACTCCTGAACACCGGGACGACGCCGGTCCGGTCGCGCAACGGACTGCTCACCACGGTCTGCTACCAGCTCGCCGATCAGCCCGCGGTATACGCGCTCGAGGGCTCGATCGCGGTCACCGGCTCCGCCGTCCAGTGGCTCCGCGATCAACTGGGCATCATCGGGGGCGCGTCGCACAGCGAGTCGCTGGCCGCGCAGGTCGACGACAACGGCGGGGTGTACTTCGTTCCCGCCTTCTCCGGACTGTTCGCGCCGTACTGGCGATCCGACGCCCGCGGCGCCATCGTCGGCCTGTCCCGGTACAACAACAACGCGCACATCGCGCGGGCGACACTCGAGGCGATCTGCTACCAGAGCCGCGACGTGGTCGACGCCATGGTCAAGGACTCGGGAGTCCCCCTCGATGTCCTCAAGGTCGACGGGGGCATCACCCGCAACAGTCTCTGCATGCAGATCCAGGCCGACGTCCTCGGGGTGCCGGTCAGCCGCCCCGCGGTAGCCGAGACCACGGCGCTCGGGGCCGCCTACGCCGCCGGGCTGGCGGTCGGATTCTGGAGTTCACCAGACGAACTCCAGGAGAACTGGCACGAGAGCCAGCGGTGGACCCCCCACTGGAACGACACGGAACGGGAAACCAGCTACCGCGGCTGGCGGAAGGCCGTCGACCGCACGCTCGACTGGGTCGACGTCCGCTGACCGCATCCCACACATCCCGTACCCCCGCACGCCCGAATCCGGAAGGAAGCCCGTCATGTCCCTGTCGCCCCTGCCCCTGAGCCCGGACAGTCGTCGCCGCGCCCTCGCCACCATGGCCACCACCGAACTCGACGTACTCGTCGTCGGTGGCGGCGTGGTGGGTGCGGGTGTCGCCCTCGACGCGGTCACCCGTGGCCTCACCGTGGGGCTCGTCGAGGCCCGGGACTACGCATCCGGCACATCGAGCCGGTCCTCGAAGCTGGTGCACGGCGGGCTCCGCTACCTCAAGCAACTGAACTTCGCCCTGGTCTTCGAAGCGCTGCGCGAACGTTCCCTCATCCTCGACACCCTGGCCCCGCACCTGGCCCGCCCCGTCGAGTTCTTGTACCCCCTCGAACGTCGCGTCCTCGACCGGGCATGGGTCGGTGCCGGTGTCGGGGTGTACGACGTCCTCGGCGCCGGGCGTGGTGTGCCGAGCCATCATCGGCACCTGAGCCGCAAGCGCACGCTCGAGGCGTTCCCCGGGGCGAAGCGGGGAGCGGTGCACGGCGGCGTCTCGTTCTACGAGGGACAACTCGACGACGCACGACACACGATGACCCTCGCCCGGACCGCCGCCAGCCACGGTGCGCTGTGCGCGAACAGCGCACGGGTGACCGGGTTCCTGCGGGACGGCGACCGGGTCGTCGGGGCACACATCCTCGACGTCGAGACCGGCACCGAGATCGACGTTCGTGCCAAGCGGACGGTGAACGCGGCCGGCGCGTGGACCGGCGAGATCCAGGAAATGCTCGGCGACCGCCTCGATTTCCGTGTGCGTGCCTCGAAGGGTGTCCACATCGTCGTCCCCCGGGATCGGATCGACTCGCGGGTCGGCATCATCACCGAGACCGAGAAGAGCCTGCTGTTCGTCATTCCCTGCCCGTGGAGCGACGAGCACTGGGTGATCGGAACCACCGACACCGGTTGGGATTTCGACCTCGCGCATCCCGCGGCGAGCCAGGCGGACATCGACTACATCCTCGACCAGACCAACGCGTTGCTGCAGACCCCGCTGACCCGCGACGATATCGTCGGTGTCTACGCCGGACTACGTCCGCTGCTGGCCGGTGACACGGACAACACCGCCAGCCTGTCCCGTGAACACGCGGTGGCCAGCCCCGTCAAGGGACTGGTGATCGTCGCGGGCGGCAAGTACACCACCTACCGAGTGATGGCGAAAGACGCCGTCGACGAGGCGGTTCGGGGCACCGACGTGGAAGCGTCGCGGACCGATCGGCTGCTGCTGCTCGGCGCCGACAACTACCGCGAGCTTTGGGCGGCCCGAGCCCGGCTGGCCGCGGAGACTGGTCTCGACGTGGCGACGGTCGAGCACCTGCTCGGGCGATACGGCAGTGCGATCACCGAGCTGATCGCGATGATCAACGCGGATCCGTCACTGGCCGAGCCGATTCCATCGGGTGCCCGCTACCTGCGCGCGGAGGCGCGGTACGCGGCCAGCCACGAAGGCGCCTGCCACCTCGATGATGTCCTGACCCGCCGCACCCACATCGCGATCGAGACACCAGACCGGGGCATCCGAGCGGCCAGCGCGGTCGCCGAACTGGTCGCGCCGGTGCTCGGCTGGGACGAGACGACTGTCGAGCGCGAGGTCGAACGGTACCGGGCACGCGTGGAGGCCGAGTTGGCCGCGCAGTACCAGCCCGATGACCGCAGCGCGGACGCGGCGCGGCTCGGGGCGCCGGACGCGAGGGCTGCAGTCGTAGCTGCGCAGGTCGGCTGACTGGACGTCGCATTCATCGACGTGTGACGCGGATCCTGCCTCGTCGACCAGGCGCCGGGACGGCCCGTCCGCCCGCCACAGCACCCCGGTCGACACCTGCGACGACGCCCGGATCTCGACGGGCCCGCCAGGGGCGGTCTGGATCCACGTCCTCGTATCCTCACCGGGTTATTCCGCGGCTATCGGGGTGTTCGAAAGACCTCCGAGGGCTACGCGTTGATGTCCGGCGACGAGCGCGGATACGAAGGCTCAACGGTCACGTTCAGCCGGTTCGAGGACGCTGTGAAAGGCTATGCCGCGGCGGTCATCAGCTCGATTCGGTGGAAGCGCGATCGCGGCATGGTTGCGTGGATGTGGAACGGGACAGTTGGCCGCGGTGTCGCAGTCGAACCTCTCAATCCGAGTTTTCGCTCGAAACGCAAGAGTGCGCCACCGGTCTCGACCGGCGGCGCACTCTATTGCGAGCTGACGGCTACTTGGACGACCCGAACCCGAACAGGTTCTCGAGGCTGCCGAACCCGTTGCCCGGGTTGGGGCCGGTTGCGTCGGGAATAGTCAGTGTCTGCGGTGCCGCGGCGGAGTCGCTGAATCCGGTCGAGCCGACGAACTCCGCGGTGACGTGGTAGGTACCGGAGTTGACGAACGTCGTCGGCAGGGTCGCGACGCCGTCGACCACGTCGACAGGTCCGCCGATGAGCGCGTCACCAATCCTGAACTGCACCTTGCCCTTCGCGTGCGCCGGGCCGACCCTCGCCTCGAGGACGACTGGGACGTTCTTCTCGACCGTTCCGATCGGGGCCAGTGTGGTGGTGGTGTCCACGTCCGCAGGTTCGGGGACGGTGACGCTCACCGGGAAGGCGCGAGAGGTGGACGGCGCGAATCCTGCCCCGCCGGTGAACTTCGCCACCACCTTGTGGGTGCCGGTGCTGGTGAAGGTGTACGACGCGACCGCGACACCGTCGGTTCCGACCATGCTCGCAATCGGGGCACCGTCGTCGACGACGAAGTTGACCGTGCCGCCACTACCGGCAGGATCGACCTTTGCAGTGAGGTTGACGTTCTGACCGACCTTGGCGTGCGCCGGAGTCGTAACCGTGGTCGTGGTGATCTCATCCGGCGGGGCGTCGGTGGTGACCTTGACGATCTTGGCCGCGGAAGTAGAGCCGAGGTAGCCGGCGCTACCGGAGAACTCAGCGGTGATCGAGTGGTCGCCGTCGGTCGTGAAGGTTGGGTTGATGGTGGCACTGCCGCCCACGACCGTGACTGCGTCACCGAGCACTGTGTCACCGTCCCTGAACTGCACAGTGCCGCCGCCGGCGGCGGGGGAGACGTTGGCGGTCAAGGTGATCGGCGTGCCGTTCTTGGCTGCCGCGGGCCCCGCGATCGTGGTCGTGGTGGCCTTGTCCGCCTCGCGAATCGCGATCGAGGCCAGCGGTCCGGCACCGTTGTTCAAGGGGGCGCTCGCCTCCGCCGTGTCGCGCGGAGTGCACCGCGTGGGCGCCCAGACCGTGCCGACCAGGAAAGCGGAGGCCTTCGGCACGAACGATAGGAAGTTCTTGTCGTTGTCCCACTTTCCCGCGTCGCCGCCGGTCCGGATCTTCATCTCGATGGTTCCGGAGTCGGCGGCCTTGAGATGGGCCTTGACCTTCGGCAGTTGGAACTCGGTGTACCCGTCGGCATTCGTCGACCCGTCGAGGTTCTTGCCCGTCTTGGTGACGACGATGCCGCCCTCGCTACTTGCACTCGACGTCGGACTGTTGCCGACGACCTGGTTGTTTCCGGACAGCCGCAGGATCGTGCCGTTGGGGTCGACCACGCCGTTCTCGTTGACCCGCAGCACGTTCGGGGTCACGCCGCTGAGGCCGATTGATGTCCCCGGCACGATCTCTGCACCGAGGTAGGTCGAGTTGGTGGGCAGATCGACGTCGACCTTGATTCGCGAGATGTTCGAGATGGTCGCGATCGATGCTGAGCCGGGGAAGCTGATCTTGCCGGGCTGGATGGTGACGTCGAACTCCTCGCCGGCATTGACGTGGGATGGGGCGTCGACCACCACCGAGCCGGGCTGAGACTGTGCCTCGGGGCCGGCCAACGACGTGGACGGAGTTGCCAGGCAGGCAGTGCCGAAGGTTGTGGTAGCCGGGTCGGCCGAGGCGGGCACGCCGCCGAGCAGGGTGACGCTGACCACGGCGCCGACCGTGACCGGGGTGACCAACCGGCCAATTCTCTTCTTCTGCACGAACTCTCCTAGATGGGGAGGGACTGTGTGCCCGCGGTCCCGGGGCGTGATCTGCTCACGCCCCGGGACTCGGTTGTGGGTGTGGGTCGGCTACTTGCCGAACAGCGAACCGGTGTCGAGGCTTCCGAGACCGCCACCGGGGGTGCCTGCGGAGCTGACGTTGATGACGGCCGGGCCTGAGACGGAATCCTTGAACTGGTCGCCACCGACGAAATCTGCGGTCACACCGTAGGTGCCGGCCTGGTCGAAGGTGTGGGTCAGGGTGGCGACGCCGTCGACGACGGGCACCGGGGCACCGATCGCGGTGGTGCCGATCTTGAACTGAACCATGCCGTTTACGCCGGCCGGGGCGACGGTTGCCTTGAACGTCATCGTCTGCCCGACGGTGGCGTTGCCGCTGACGGTCAGCGTCGTGGCTGTGGCTGTACGCGTGTCGGGCGCGTTGACCGTAACGGTGAACTCGGCCGAGGTGGAACTGGTGAACCCGTCGGTGCCCGCGAATTCGGCCACGACCTTGGCTGCACCCGGGGTGGTGAAGGTGTGCGGCAGGATCGCGACGCCGTCACCGGTGCCGACCGGAGCCGTGCCGACCTCGACGCCGTCGACGAGGAACGTGACGTCACCTCCGGTCGGGATCGGCCCCACCGTCGCAGCGAGGTTCACCGGAACTCCGACCGTCGCGGTGACCGGCTCGATGACGGTGGTTGTCGTGTTCCAGTCGGCATCCTTGACCGTCAGCTCTGCGGGCGCGGAGGTGGAGGCGTTGTAGCCGGGCTCGCCGGTGAACACCGCGATGATTGCGGGGTGGCCCGACTCGTCGAACTTGCGAGTGAGCGTGGCGATACCGTTCACGACGTCGACCGGAGCGCCGAGGTTTGCATCGCCGTCCTTGAACTGGATCTGGCCCGTTGCGGTGGCGGGCACGACGGTCGCGGTCATGGTGACGTCGTCGCCCACTGACGCAGCCGTCGGCTGGACCTGAAGCGTCGTGGTGGTGTCGGTGGTGACGTCGACGCTCTTTACTGCCGAGGTCGAGTCGAGGAAGCCGGTTCCCGCGGTGAAGACAGCGGAAATGTCGTGCGCGCCATTGTCATTGAAGGTGTACGGCAGTGTCACGCTGCCGCCGGTCACGTCGATGGGGCTGCCGATGTTCGCGCCGCCGTCCTTGAACTGGACCTTGCCCACGGCATTGGCCGGTGTGACGGTGGCCGCCAGTTCGACCTGCGCCCCGGTCTTGGCGGTCTCCGGGGCCTGCAGTGCGGTGCTGGTGGCCACTGCTGGAGTGGCGACGAGGGTGCGCGAGAGCGGGCTGCGGCCGTTGCCGGTGGCGATGCAGTAGGCTGCGGCGTTGATCCAGCGGGACTCACCGAATGTGAAGCTGGTGTCCTTGATCTTGATGGCGACGGTCCCTGCGCCGGGACGCACCGCAGTGGTCACAGCGGAGCCCTCTGTTGCGCCCGCCTTGAGTGTCAATTCGACTGCAGGCAGGCGGAAGTCGGTGTTCGCCTTGACCTGCAGCCCCTCCAAGGGTTTGTTGTCGTTGGCGCTCGGGCCGTCGTAGATCGTCTTGTTGCTGGTGCCGGTGATGCGCAGGTACTCACCGGCGGGATTCTGGTTACCGTCCGCGCCCACCCGAAGCACCACCGGCGCCTCGCCGATGAGGTTGCTCGACGTCCCGTCCACCAGCGCGAACGAGATCAGGTCCGCGCCCTGCGGGACGGCGAAGTCGTACTTGATTCGGCCGGTGTCCGCGTCCGACGTTCGCATCTGCCCGGGCTGCAACCGCACCTTGAACTGTGTGCCGGGGCTGACGGTGTCGGGAGCGGTGACCTCGACATTGTCCGGAACCGTGTAGTCCCAGTTGTAGGAACCATTGACCTTGCACTGATGCTGGAACGAGATGGTCTGAGTGACCGGTGCCGCCGACGAGGCCGGGGTGAGTACGGCCGTAAGGCCGACCGCTAACGAGGGGATCGCCGCGATGGCGGCCAGATTACGCAACTTCATTGAGCGCCCTTCAGTGGTGTGCATGCTCGACTCTCGAAGAGTTGTCCGGCAGTCGGGGATCCGGCTGCGGGTGCCAGCTGTGGTGGGGGTGGTGTGTGTTGGGGTCGGTCAGTGCGGGTCTGTTCGGTCGGGCAGCGGTCACCTACGGCGACATGTCTGTCGATTCGGGTGGGGGTGCTTGTCGGTACTGCAGACGTCGTGATGACGGACTTGTGTCGTCAAGGCTCCAGTGGCGTCTGCATCGAAGACGCTTCCTCGGTGCGTTAAGGACAGCCCTTGAAATCACCTTCGCCATCGGTAGATGGCCGTCGGTGTCGTGTGCATGCGCTGGGATGCTCGCCACGTGACACTTACTGCGGCGGTCTGCCGCGGAACTGCGAGTCTTATCAGAGTCGGTCGATACGGACTACCTGACGATCGAGACTTCTCGTGCTGCGGTTTGCAACATCGCGCGCCCTCTCATCCGGCCTGAACGGCCGCCCAACACTTTCCGAGGGCACTGTAATACAGATCACGTACCGGTGGGTAACTTCGGCGGGGACGCGGCTCGAACTTTGCGTGTACTGCGTCTGTCCCGGGTTGCGGGACGGAGGTGTTGGCGACTCGGGAAGTGCCGCTTGATCAGCGCTGTCACACGTATCGAATCGCCTCGATCGGATCTCGTGCCCGGATTCCAGACATCCACCGAACCGCTTGTCGGGGCATATCCTTCGTGACTGGAAACGGCGCGCCCAGCGCCGGAAGGTGAGTTCGGCGAAACTACTACACCCTCGATTGCGGCGCGGCCTGCACGCGCTGGCCGTGCCCGGGTGCAGCCGATCCGGTCTGGATACGCGCCTCGGATCGTTGTCGTCGGCCCCTTACCGCGGAGTTTGCTCTGGCGGTCAGCGGGCATGAGCAGCGCCACGGCATCGGCACGATGCTGGTGAGGCGCCTGGGCGTAGCCGCGTTCGAGCGCGGAGTCGATCACCTGACCGCTGAGATTCTGGCGGAGAACACCTTGATGCTTTCGGTGATCACCGAACAGGGATGGTCGCACACTTCGACCTCGATCTCCGCCCTCCGTGACTGCTACCCGCCGTCTGTCCTGGATGAGGCCCGTTGTGATTCGACGGCGCTGACGGGAATCCAAGGTCAGGACCTATGCCCCTATTCTCCCTGTTCGGCGAGGGAGACGGTTGTGTGCGTAGTGCCCCGTTCCGGGAGTCCGCGATGACGAACACCACCATTTCTTTCACCCACTGGTGGCGGCTGAGGCCGTGGAGTGGCAACAGTCTCATGCGTCTCAGTGATCGACTCGAAGCCCTTTCGATTCTCGTGATCGCGGTTGTGCTGGCGTTGTTGGTTCCCGTCGCCGGTGCGGTGGCCACGAACACCTACAGCCACCTAAGCGGCACAGCCGAAACCGACCGCGAGCGAGACCATCAAGTCTCTGCTGTGCTCACCGACGATGCACCTCAGCCGTTGGTCTCGACCGCAGCCTCAGCTGCGAACCGCGTCGAGCATGCACATGCCCGGTGGTCGGTGAACGGAGTGACGCACACCGGCCTGGTCACTGCAGACTCGGGCGCGAAGGCCGGTCAAACCGTGCCTATCTGGATCGATCCTGTCGGCGACAACGTCAGAGCCCCGCGTTCAGGTCTGGACAATGCGCTCGCTGCAGTGGGCGCTGCGGTCGGAGTCTGGGCCGCGGGGTCCACGGGATGTGTGCTTGTCGTCCTGGGGCTTCATTGGCAGGCGAACAGACACCGTCTGCGTCAGTGGCAGCGCGAATGGGACGGCCTGGATCGGAGAACCGGATGGTCTCTTAGCTGAACATCGTCGGAGGTGAAGATGCCGATCTCGTTGTGCCCGGTGTACCGCGAACCTTGAACAAGCCGGTGAGCAGTCGGAGATGCCGGGGTGAAAAGCCACGACTGTCCGTGCCCGATCACCCCGACACGGTACGAGCGGCGGGAGAATCGACCGAGGGTCGGTTGAACGTCAAATTCGTTGTCGTCAAGTATCAGTCGGATTTGTCCACCGTCGCGAGTGCCGATCGGCACATCGCTGCGTACTGCCGTGTCACTCGTGCGGGTGATCGACGCTGTGAGTATCGAATCACCGGACACTCTCACCCGCGAGCCGTCGCGGTCTCGTTCCAGCAGAATCGGACCATAAAGGGGTCGAGCATCTCGGACGAAGGCACATCCGCGATGCTAGTTGCCTTGCCGACAAGTTGACCGAAGCACTCGGCCGAGGTCTCCCAGCCGAGCACCTCGATACCCTCACCACGGCAAGAAGCAGCAGTGGTGTTGCGACGACCGCTGGAATCCGCCAACTGGGTGCAGGGGCCGTTTCTATGTCTTGACCAGCAGAGATGCCATGTCCCGTCGTGGAGCTAGTTGGGGTCGTGGTATCTGGTGAGGACGCCGATGGTGTCGTTGTCTAGTTCGACGTAGCGGAGTTGGGGGATGTCGTCGGCGAGTGTGTCGTAGGTCCATCGGGCGACGTTTTCAAATGAGGGGCGGAACGGGAAGGTTTCGGTCCAGGGCCTGCTGGTGAGGTGGTCGACGCAGTAGTCGATGGGGTCGTCGAGGGCGTCGGTGTCGACGAACCATCCTCGGCCACCGAGCTGGTTGTCGCCGAAGGAGAGGCCGACGCGCATGGTGACCTGGAATCCATCGGTCGGCATCAGTGGTGGGAGGTTCTTGTTCTCTCGGACGGGGGCGGGGAGTCCTTGTATTGCTTTGAAGGTGCGGCGGATCTCGATGGTGAACATGAATGCCACCGTATCGGGCAAGGCTCGGGTGTCGGCGCCGGAAGCGATTCGGGCGCGGTCTAGTTGGTTGATGACTGTTGTGGGTGTTCAGCGCCGGGCGTCTGACTGCATATCTTCCTCTCAATCGCTCTCGGCTTGGTGTGCGGTGGGGGCGTCTCAGTGAAGGTGTTGATCGCTGCGACAAGGTGGTTGGTGAAGCTGCCGTCGCCGTGGCCGGCGTCGTCGATGACGACGAGGCGGCTGTTTTCCCAGCGGTGTGAGAGTTCCCAGGCTGTGTCGAGTGGGCCGGAGACGTCGTATCGGCCGTGAACGAGAATCGCGGGGATTCCCGCGAGCCGGTTCATGCCGTCGAGCAGTTGGTTCTCGGCGAGGAAGCAGTCGTGGCCCCAGTAGTGGGTGACCAGGCGCGTGAACATCATTCGGAAGGCGGGGTCCTGGTATCTGGGGGAGGGCTTCCATCCGGGAACGAGAGAGACGTGGGTGTCCTCCCACTCGCACCAGCGCAGCGCCGCATTCTCGCGAACGTCGACGTCGGGGTGGACAAGGAGACGTGCGTAAGCTGCTGCCAGGTTGCCATCCCGTTCGGCCTCCGGCACCGGTTCGACGAACCGCTCCCACTCGCGTGGAAAGATCCGCCGCATGTCGCGGGTGATCCACTCGACTTCCATGCGTCTACCCGAGGTGATCGCACCCAACGCCATCCCGATCACGCGGTCAGGATGCGCTTGCGCGTAGGCCAATCCGAGAGACACGCCCCAGGACACTCCGGCCACGACCCATCTCTGGATTCCGAGGCGTTCGCGAAGGCTCTCGATGTCGGCGATGAGCTGGTCGGTGGTGTTTGCGGAGAGGTCGGTGGCCGGATCGTCAGCGCGGGGCGTGCTGCGTCCGCAGCCACGTTGATCGAAGAGCACCGCGCGGAACACGCTCGGGTCGAAGAACCTACGCATGCCCAGAGTGCAGCCAGATCCCGGGCCTCCGTGGAGGTAGATGATGGGAAGGCCCGTCGGAGTGCCAACTGTTTCCCAGTAGAGAGAGTTGGCATCGGATACCGGGAGTTGGCCCGAGTTGTACGGTTCGATCGCCGGGAATAGATCCATTCGGGTGAGTCTGTCACGGTCGTCAGTGGCCCCTCGTGAGTACTGTCGAGCAACAGTCCTCAACAGGCGAGAGATCCTGTGCCGCGCAGTTGGAATCGAATATGCATGGGACCCTCCATAACTGGCTCAGGGTCGCCGACGGTCGGTGGCTTGCGCAGGTGTGCATTCCCGCCACCGCAGCCAACGGTCGCAGCAGCCTGGACCTGTGGCTGTGGGTCGACGCGACGTTCGTCCAGCCGCAGTGAGAATCGGCCTGCCGCAACCTGTCTGAGCCGGTCCATCGACGTGGTCAGGACGACGGCCGCCGGGTGTGAGGCAGTCGGTGCTGATGGGGCAGGTCGTGTCAGCTGCCGAACGTCGCGCAGAGGTCAACGGTGCCTGCAGCCGGCGGTGCCGGGGCGGTGTTCGGGATGGTGAGGACCGTGGATGTCTACTGGACGGTGAACGCGGGCATCTCGAATGGCGAGTCGAGCAGTGGCTCAGGCCCCGATCCGGTAGATGGCGTAGGGGTACACGTCATTGTTGATGGCGATTGCGTGCGGATTCCTCCCCGCAGGGAATGGGAGGGGCACATTCGGACGTAGGACGGTGAACCCCGCGTTGGCATAGAACCCCGCCTCCGACGGTGCACAGCTCCCGATCGTCATGTCCGCGTTGAGCACCAGAGCGAGCATGTTCAGCAAAACGGTGCCGAGCCCGCGGCCCCGCCACGCCGGCGCGACGACGACGCGAAGGAACATGACGCTCGTGCTCTCGAACTTCACTCCGGCGACGACAACGACACCAATGATCTCGCCGGACGGTAGGACCGCGACGATCCCACCCTCGTCGTCTTTGACCTGGAAGTCGGGCACGCCCACGATGTGGTCCCGCACCAGCGTGGTCACAGCGAAGTGATCTGGGATGTAACGCAGTCGCCGAGGAGCTCAACGGCACAGACCTCGTACTGTCCCAGAACGCGCCCTACGCGACGGACATGACCACCGCGACAGATCGCGGCGATCATCTCACCCTCAAGGGCAAAAAGAAGTACATCACCAACGCTCCGGCTGCACGGTACACAACTGTGATGGCCAACATCGCCGGATACCCCGGATCAACCGGCCTGACCTGGTTTGTCGTAGATCTCGAGTGGGACGGGGTCGAGCGCGGTATCACCACGACAAGATCGGATACCGCACGGCACCCGCCGGCGAGCTGGTCTTCAACGACGTGATTGTGCCGGCTGACAACGTCCTCGGCGGCTGCGACGGTGGCCGGCGGGTGTGTCGCGCTCACAGCCCCCGCGATCGCGACCGCGGTGCCGACCAGCTGCGCGGCGACGTTCAACCTGTTCATCCCCGGCACCTGGGAGACCAGCGAGCATGCCGACCCTTCGCAGCCGGTCGGCATGCTCAAACCGGTCGCGGACGCGCTGAAGGCCGAGCACGGCCGCGCGGCGGAGGTCTACACGCTGCCCTACATGGCGCGCGCGTTCGACAACGGACACACGTACGCCGACGGCAAGGCTGACGCGATCGCGCGGGCCGAGAAGGTGCTCTCGAAGGTCGCGAACTCCTGCCCGAGCACGAAGTTCACCATCAACGGTTACTCACAGGGCGCAGACGCCGCAGGGGATCTCGCCTCGGCGATCGGCAACGATAGGGGCCCGGTCGATCCGAGCAGAGTCCTGGCCGTTGGTCTGCTCGCCGATCCAGGCTCTGGCACCAACGGAGCGGTGACGGTGGGCCCGCGCACCTCGGGCACCGGTATCGCCGATCCCCGCCCGCAGGGGATGGGCAAGCTCTCGGGCCGCGTCGCCTCGATCTGCGACCCGGGGGATATGTACTGCTCGATCGAGAAGGGCTCGAGTCCGCTGCTCGGCTCGCTCGGCTCGATCCTGAGCAAGAGCCCCAGCGAGGTGACCTCGCGTGAAACCACTGCCGGCAACAGCCAACTCGCCACCGCGCTGGCCGCGGACTTCTCCGACGCTGACCTGCCTGGGCTTGGTACGAACGTCGCCGCCCTCGGTAAGCAGCTCTCCCAGCCGAACGTCGACATCAAGCAAGTTGCCTCGACCGCGACGTCGATTGCGAAGACCCTCTCGCCGCTGACGGACCTGCTCGACTCCGGAGCGGCGAACCCCGCGGCGAATGGCCAACTCGCCGCCGCCCCGGCGGGCACTGCCGAACACAACGCATCCGAAGTGCTGACCAAGGCCAGCGAATCCGACCTCCCCGGCGCACTCGACACCGCGACGAAGCTCGCGAACACCGCCAACAAGCTCTCCGGCGGCGACACCTTGCGCCTACCGTCGACATCGCCGGAAGTGCAGACCCTCGCGAAGGCCGCGGACTCGCTCGGTGGCCAGGTCGCACCTCTCGCCTCGACACCTGCCGACGCGTTCACCTCCGCTTCCAGTGTGTTGTCCGTGCTCAAGCCGACCGTGGTGGTCAACCAGGTGCTGAACGTCGCCACCGGTGTGACCTCGCTCGACATGCCCGGCATGCTCGACAATCTGAACCAGTTGCCGCAGAAGATCGCCGCGGCCGACGCCCGCGGCGCGCACCAGATCGCCGGCGAGCTGAACAACCAGTTCTCACCGCTGGTGAAGATGGCCGCCGCAGTAGACCTGAAGTGGGTCTCACAGGTGCTCGCGATCATCCCCGACCCCTCGGGCGGCACCCAGATTGCCGCGCTCGTGGCCTCGATCCTCGCGAACGTCGACATCATCCGCTTGGCGAACATCGTCGGCGAAATCCAGGAGATTGCCTGGGCCGCCGTCGAGAAGCTGGTGCCCCCGCCGGGACAGCTGCCCGACCCGCTCGGCGCCGCAGCCGAAACGGGCCGGCTGATCCCGGTCGGCGCGGACCTCGCGTCGGTGGCGGTGACCATGCTCTCGGGCAAAGCCACCAAGACCTCCCCGGAACTGCTGGGCAAGCAGACGAATTCCGTCTCGACCAGCATCACCGCACAGGCAGAAACCCTCGACCTGCCGAAGCTGTCGAACTCGCTGACCAAGCTCTCCCAATCCCTGGGCGCCAAAGACCTGACGACCCTCGTCGGTGAAGGTCTCAGCGCCGCAACATTCTTCACCTCCGGTGTTCATACCAACTACAACGCCCTCGTCGTCGACAACGCTGGCCGCAACGCCATCCATTGGCTCTCGGACTGGCTCAATCTCCAGATCGGACGTGCCGCATGACCCGCCGCACACCGCCCCGCCTCGTTCTGGACATGGTGCGACAACTGTCAGCACCGGGGCTATCACAACCGCAACGACGCGAAGACCGTCCGCAAACGCCACCACGGAGAGAAGGGGCTGGCCGTGTACGACTGCCCACACACCGCCGGCATGTTCCACGTCGGCCACCGGCCAGAAGCAGTGACCAACGGCGACATCGACCGCGAACTACGAAGCCGTGCAGGCCGAAGCGTCCCGGGAGCGGGGGATGAGCCCATGTGCCGCAAAGCTCACCGAACTGGCCGTCGTTGCCCTCGATGACGGCCTAGTGCTGGTGCGGGTCGCCGACCGCCGTGTGCGAGTGGGCGCCAGAGTGCCATACCTCGTTCGCCGGCCTCGTCGTCACAGTTCGCGATGAGACGGAAGTGGTCGATGTGGTTGTCGCGGACGATCTGGCTCCCACCGGTCCGGCCAGCAAATGGCGAATTGTGAACTCGGTCCCGAACCCGTGGGGTCAGGTACGTTTGACCGTTGGTCCACTGCACCCGCCGGGGTGTGCTCGGGATCGCCCCGGTCGTCAGGCGCGTAGGGTGGCGCCCCCGTCGACGTACATGCTCTGCATGGTGATGTGCCGGGCCCGGTCGGAGAGCAGGAACTCGACGGCCTCGGCGATGTCGGACGGTGCCGCGATGCGGCCGAGGGGGATGCCCACCTTGTAGGAGGATAGGTCGCCGTCGATTGCGCCGCGGGCACCGGCCTCGTCCTTGGGATCGGCCCACAGGGACCGCTGCATGTCGGTGTCGGTGGACCCCGGCGCGACGATGTTCGCGCGGACCCCGTACCGGGCCAGTTCCAGCCCGAGTACACGGGTGAGCATGGTCGACGCCGCCTTCGAGGAACCGTAGGCGCCCATCGACATCCGTGGCACCCCGGCCGAGTTGGAGCCGACGACCACGATGGCCCCGGATCGGCGTTCGCGCATGGCACGGCCCACCGGGCCGACGACGTTGAGCAGCCCGAAGAGGTTGACGTCGAAGATGTTCCGCCAGTCGGCCGGATCGGAGTCCAGCACCGATCCGGTCTCGAGGATCCCCGCGACGTGGGCGAGTTCGGTGATCGGGCCCGCCGACCGCTCCGTCTCGGCGACCGCCGCGGCCACGGCCTCGGGGTCGCGGATGTCGACGGTGTGGGTGAGGACGTCCCCACCGAGCTGCCGGGCCGTGTCCGAGAGGCCGGCCGCGTCGACGTCGGTCAATGCGACCGTCCGCCCGGCCCGCGCCAACGTCAGCGCCACGGCCCGCCCGATGCCGTGGCCAGCTCCTACCACCAGAGAGATTGTCACAGTTGGACTCCCAGTGCGCTCATGACGGTACCGAACTTGGTCACCGTCTCTCGTAGTTCGGCCCCCGGATCGGACTCGGCGACGATGCCGCCGCCCGCATACGTGGTGACCCGGCGTCGATCGCTGCTGATCTCGGCGCAGCGGATGGCCACCATCCATTCACCGTCGCCGTCGGCCGTGCACCAGCCCACCGCGCCCGCGTAGAACCCACGGTCGCCCTCCAGCTCGGCGATCGTGTCGAAGGCCGGACCGGTGGGGGTCCCGCAGACCGCCGGCGTCGGGTGCAGTGCCAGAGCGAGATCGAGCGCGGTGGTGCTCGGGTCCCGGAGTTCGCCCCGGATCGGTGTACCCAGGTGCCACAGCTGCGGGGTGTGGGTGAGCGTCGGTTCGTCGGGGATGTCGAGGACACGGCAGAACGGCGCCAGCGCCTCGCGGATCGCGTCGACGACGAACGCGTGTTCGCGGCGGTCCTTGGTCGATTCGGTCAGTGCGCGCCCGACCTGGCGATCGCGGTCGGCCCGCGGATCACGAGCCGCCGAGCCCGCGAGCGGGTGACAGCTGACGGCCTCGCCCCGCTTCCTCACGAGCACCTCGGGTGACGACCCGACCAACGTGCGCCCGCTGTAGGGTCCACCGGCCGCGCTCAGGTCGGCGTAGTAACCGTTGCCCTCCGGGGTTCCGGCCACCAGTGCCGCCAGCACCGTCGACGGGTCCACCGGGCCGTCGGCCGCCAACGTCAAGGTCCTGGCCAGAACCACTTTCTGTAGTTTCGACCCGTTGTCGCGCAGGACGTCGAGAGCGGTGTGGACGCGATCGGTGTGCTCACCCTCGCGTAACTCGTCGACGGTGAACGCGGGCAGATCCGGCAGTCCGTCGGGTGCCCGCCAGACCTCACCGGTGCGTACGACGTACTCGGGTTCGGTGAGGGCACAGGGGGTGTCGCGGGAGAAGGGGAGCGCGCCGACCACGAGGCTCGCGTCCCCGGATCGCAGCGCCGACGCGGCCGCGTCGGCATCGTCGAACCGTGCGCGGCAGCCGTCCGCCGTCACCGTTCCGTGCGGACGGGACAGTACGAAGCGGCCGCGGGTGCCTTCGTCGGAACCGACGATGCCCGCGGCGTCGATGACGGTGTGCGTGCGTGAACTCAACACGAGCCTCGTTTCGATCCGGGGATTGGGGTGGGCAATCGATGCCCTGACCCGGCTAGCCTAAACCGATCGGTCCTATATAGGTTAGGCTAAGATTATTCAGGCAGGGCGAGGGGTGGACTGTGTCGAGGACGTGTGGCCGGATGGCGTGCGGAAGCGTTCATTTCTGTTGTGCCGGTGTGCGATTCGCTACCTTGAAGGTATCGGTCGTGGCCGACGCCGCGCCGACCCACTGACCTTCCTTTCCACTCGGGGTCGCCGCTACGAGCGGCTCCGCCTGCGCCAGGAGATCCGAGTACATGCAACTGCCAGTCTTCTTCGAAGCGCCCGCGACACCGCTGCCCACTCGGCACATAGACGTCACCGAGTCCACCACCCCGCGACAACTGACGCTGCGGACGATGTTCGCGGCCAAGAAGTACACGGTTCCGGCCGGCGTGCTGCTGATCGTGCACCAGCTGTGCGCGGCGCTGGTGCCGGTCATCATGGGCGTGGCCATTGACCGTGCGATCAGCACGGGTGATGCCGGCGAACTGGTGTTGTGGGTGGCGGTGCTGGCAGTCGACTACGCACTCGTATCGACGACCTTCCGGTTCGGATCCCGCGTCGGCTTCCTGGGCATGCAGTCGATCCAGCACCAAGTGCGCACGCGCATCACCGACCGGATCCTCGACGCACGCGGACTGGGCGGTGCGGCGCGCCAGCCCGGAATGCTGCTGAGCATCGCCACATCCGACGCCCGGCAGCTCGCGTCGGCAGTCGCGATCGTGGTGTACCCGTTGGGTGAGTTCGCCGCCGTCGTCTTCTCGGCGCTGATCCTGCTGTACATCTCCTGGCCGCTGGGTCTGGCCATCCTGGTCGCGGCGCCGCTCATGTTGTGGCTCATGGACCGCGCGGGTTCGCCGCTGCGTCGGCGGAGCATGCAGGAGCAGCAGGCGGCGGGGGAGGCCGCGGGCACTGCGGCCGATCTGGTGGGAGGCTTCCGGATCGTCAAGGGCCTCGGTGCCGAACACGAGGCGGGGCGTCGGTATCTCGGTGCGAGCGAGCGGGCGCTGCAGGGCACGCTCAAGGCGAACGTGGCCCGCGCGGGCTATCTGGCGTCGATGGAGACCGTCTCCGGGTTGTTCATCGCCGGAGTCGCGGTCGCCGCCGGCCTGATGGCGGTCGGTGGTGCGATGACCATCGGTCAGCTCATCACCGTCGTGGCGGTCACCCAGTTCGTCATGGGCCCGCTCCAGGCCTTCGCCGCCAACTTCGGCGCCATCTGGGCGCAGGCGTTGGGGTCGGCCGAACGCGTGCTCACGGTCCTGCAGGCGCCGTTCGCGCACGAGGAGTCGCCGGCTGCGCACGCGCCGGGCGGCTTCTCGCTGCGGTTCGACGGGGCCGCGTGCGGCGCCGCGGCTGCCGTCGACCGGGACGTCCCGGAGGGCGAGTTCGTCGCCGTTGAGGCGGATGCGGTCACCACCGCGGCCCTCGCCGACGTCCTTGCCGGGCTGGCGGAACCGAGCTCGGGAGCTGTGACCGTCGGCGGGGTGGACGTACGCGACCTGCCCCACGGGACACGCAAACGCACAGTGCTCGTGGCTCCGCACGAGAGCGGCCTGTTTGAGGGAACGGTCGGGGAGAACATCGCCGCGACCGAGGACGTCGGCGCCGACGCCGTCACCCGCGCGATCTTCGCGTCGGCCTGCGACGACGTGCTGGCGACCCTGCCCGACGGGCTGGCCACCGACGTCGGCGAGGCCGGGCGGATGCTGTCGGGCGGCCAGCGACAGCGCGTCTCGCTGGCTCGCGCGCTGGCCGCGGACCCGGACGTCCTCGTCCTGCTGGATCCGACGACGGCCGTCGACTCGGTGACGGAAGCAACTGTCGCCGAGCGCATCGCGACCGCGCGGTCCGGGAAGACCACGATCGTGTTTACGTCGTCGCCGGCACTGTTGGCGGCCGCGTCGAGCGTGTGGCGCATCGACGCCGCCGACACGACGACCAGCGATCTCGCACCGACGTTGACGACCAGCGATCTCGCACCGACGTTGATGGAGACCTCACGATGACCACCGAAGTGCAGACGACGGCCGCGAAGCTGCCAGTCGCCGATGCCCGGTCCGTGCGGCACGAGGTGCGCCGGGCCCTGCACGGGCAGGGTGGGCGGCTGGCCGCGGTCGTGGCGACCATGGTCGTCGGGGCCGCGCTCGGTCTGGTCCCGCCGTGGGCGCTCGGACGCATGGTCGACGTCGTCATCGAGGGTGGCGACACGGGAAGCATCTGGCTGTTGGGCGCGGCCATGGTCGGCGCGGCACTCGCCTTCGCCGGCTTCACGGCGCTGGGCGTGGTGTTGTCGTCCAGGCTGTTCGAAACTGTGCTGGCGCGCCTGCGGGAGCGGATGTTCACGACAAGCTTGTCGCTGCCGCTCGAACGTGTGGAGCAGGCGGGCAGCGGCGATCTCGTCTCCCGCGCCACCGACGACGTCGAAGAGGTCTCCCGCGCGATCAGCACCGTGGTCCCGGCGCTGTCGACGTCGTTGTTCACAGTGGTCCTCACGGCCGTGGGACTGACGGCACTGGACTGGCGGTTCCTCGCGGTGCTCGTCGTGGCACTTCCGATCTACGTGCTCGCGGTGCGCTGGTACCTGCGGAAGGCGCCGGGAATCTACGCGGCCGAGCGCGCGGCGATGGGACTGCGGGCGCAGCAGGTTCTGGGTGCGGTGCACGGTCTGCGCACCGTGCACGCGTACGACATGTCCCCGAAGCTGGCCGGCCGCATCGGATCCCACTCGTGGGAGGTCGTGCGGTGGACGATGCGAGCGCGCATCGTGCAGAACCGCTTCTACGGACGGCTCAACACCGGACAGTTCGTCGTCATGGCTGGCCTGCTCATCGCCGGGTACTTCCTGGTGGGCGCAGACGCGCTCACCGTCGGCGCCACGACGACGGCGATGCTGTTCTTCCTCCGCCTGTTCGAGCCGATCGACGAGCTGCTGCTGGTCATCGACGAATTGCAATCCGCGCTCGCATCACTCGCCCGGATCGTCGGAGTGATCGAGACCCGCGACGAACAGCAGGGCGGAGAGAGCCGCGCGTCCTCGCTCCCGGCGCACGGCACGCTCGAGGCGGGTGGTGTCACCTTCGGGTACGTCCCGGGGCGACATGTCGTCCGCGGCATAGACCTCGAGGTGGCCCCGGGCGAAACCGTCGCCGTCGTGGGTACCTCGGGTGCCGGGAAGTCGACGTTGGCGGCACTGCTCGCCGGGGTCCGGACGCCCGACGAGGGACGCATACACTTCGGCGGTGTCGACCTCACGCAGGTTCCGGAAAGCACACGAGCGCAACGGGTCACGCTAGTGACCCAGGAGGTGCACGTCTTCGCCGGATCGCTGCGAGAGGACCTCGCGCTGGCAAACTCCGCGGCCGACGACGCCGCGATGGTCGCGGCGTTGCGGACCGTGCTGGCCGGCGACTGGTTCGAGCTGCTTCCGGAGGGGCTCGACACCGTCGTCGGGGGCGCCGGCCACCAGCTCACGCCCATGCAGGCACAGCAGCTGGCGCTCGCACGGTTGGTGCTGGCGAATCCGCCCGTGGTGATCCTCGACGAGGCCACCGCCGACGCGGGCAGTTCCGGCGCCTCACTGCTCGAGCAGGCGGCCGCCGCGGCGCTGGCCGGACGCGCCGCCGTGATCGTGGCCCACCGCCTGGGGCAAACCCGGCACGCGGACCGAATCCTGTTGATGGAGAACGGGACGATCGTCGAACAGGGCACGCACGACGAGCTGATCGCGCGGGGCGATCGCTACTGCGCCCTGTGGGACGCCTGGAGCCTGCATCGACAGTGACGAGCGGACGCCACCTCGTTCACGACCCCACCCATTTTAGATAAGTCTAGGCTAACCTCATTTCCATTCAAGATCGCAGCGAGAGGGACGCAATGGCAATTCCGAAGATCTCCGGCTACGCGATGCCCGTGCGCGACGAGATTCCTGACAACGTCGTCGACTGGGAACTCGACCCGGGTCGTGCCGCACTGCTCGTTCACGACATGCAGAACTACTTCATCGACGCGTACGTCGATGCGCCCGAACTCATTTCCCCCGTCGTCGACAACATCGCCGCGCTGCGGGAGCAGGCGTCGGAGTTGGTTATCCCCGTCGTCTACACGATGCAACCGGGCGACCAGCACCCCGCCAGGCGCGGCGTGCTCGCCGACTTCTGGGGTCCCGGCCTCGAGTCGGGCCACGACACCGAGGTCATCGACCGGCTGCGCCCGCGGCGCGGCGACATCCAGGTCACCAAGTGGCGCTACTCGGCGTTCCAACGGACGGACCTGCGCGAGCTGCTGGCACACCACGGACGGGACCAGTTGATCGTGACCGGCGTCTACACCCACATGGGCTGCCTCCTCAGTGCCGCAGAGGCATTCATGTCCGACGTTCGTCCCTTCCTGGTGCTCGACGCGACCGCCGACTTCTCGCGCGACGAGCACGTGATGGCGGCGACGTACGCCGCCAAACGCTGCGCCGCGGTCGTCACGACCGATGACGTGTCCGCCGCCCTCGCCCGCGAGTTCGTCGCGGCCGGGGCTGCCCGGTGAGTTCGACGGTCGGCACCGGGACGCCCCTCGCCCCGCTCCGGCTCGACGGTGCGGTGGAGTACCCGGCCGAGTTCGCCGCGCGGTGTCGCGAGAAGGGCTACTGGATCGGGCAGACGCATGCGGCGCTCCTGGCGGACGCGGTGGCGGCGCACCCGGACCGGCTCGCCGTGGTCGACCCCCGGCGCACGGTCACCTACGCCCGACTCGCGGAGCGGGTGCAGGTGGTCGCGGCGGAGTTCGCCGCCCGGGGCATCGGGCGGGGTGATCGCGTCGTCGTCCACCTGCCCAACACCGTCGAATACGTCGAGGTCGTGTTCGCGCTCTTCGAGATCGGCGCGTTGCCGGTGTTCGCGCTGGCGGCGCACCGCTCCGCCGAGATCCGTCAGTTCTGTACCGCGGCGTCCGCGCGCGGGTACGCCACCGTCGACACGTTCGGTCTCACGTCGTACGCGGGGACGGCGGCCGAGATCGCCGCCGAATTCCCCGACATCGCCACCGTGGTGGTCCCGCTCGGCGACGAATCCTGGGCCGCCGGTGAGCCGCTCCCGCGTGCCGAGCGTTCGCTGCCGTCGGACGTGGCGTTCCTCCAGCTGTCGGGCGGCACCACCGGTACCCCCAAACTGATCCCGCGCACGCACGACGACTACCTGTACTCGGTGCGCGAGAGTGCGCGCATCTGCGGCATCGACGCCACCTCGGTGATGCTCGCGGTGCTGCCGATCTCGCACAACTTCACGATGAGCTCGCCCGGACTGCTGGGGATGATCGCCGTCGGCGGCTGCGTCGTGATGGCTCCGGACCCCAGCCCCGACACGTGCCTGCGACTGATCGAGGAGCATGCCGTGACGCACGCGGCACTCGTGCCGCCGGTGCTGATGGCGTGGCTCAACTCGTCGGCCCGCACCGAGCGCGACATCTCCTCGCTCGTCGCGGTGTGGGTGGGCGGCGCAAAGCTTCCCGAGGAGGCCGCCCGCCGCGTCGCCCCCGAACTGGGGTGCACGCTGACCCAGGTGTTCGGCATGGCCGAGGGCCTGGTCAACTACACGCGCGCCGGCGACGACGACGAGACCGTCCACACCACGCAGGGACGGCCCATCTCGCCCGACGACGAGGTGCGGGTTGTCGACGACGCGGGTGTGCCGGTGGCCGACGGCGTCGCCGGACATCTGCAGACGCGTGGTCCGTACACGATCCGCGGCTACTACCGTGCCCCCGAACACAATCGGCGCTCGTTCACCGTCGACGGTTTCTACGCCACCGGTGACATCGTCGTCCGGGATCCGCGCGGAAACCTCACGGTCGTGGGCCGGAGCAAGGACCAGATCAACCGCGGCGGCGAGAAGATCGCACCGGCGATGGTCGAGAACCACCTGCTGGCCCACCGCGAGATCCACGACGTGTCCGTCGTGGGCGTCCCCGACGACGCCCTCGGTGAACGGATCTGTGCGTACGTGATTCGCCGTGATCCGGAGTCCGGGTCCCCGACGGCATCCCAGCTCCGCGCGTTCCTGCGCACCGAGCGGCAGGTGGCCGCGTACACGATTCCCGACCGTTTCGAGTTCGTCACCGAATTCCCCACCACGTCGGTGGGCAAGATCGACAAGAAGAGTCAGGGCGCATGACACTCACCGAAGGGCATCCCGCCGAGACCGAAGCCGGGACCGAGACGCTGCTGCCGCTCACCGGCGCGCAACTCGGAATCTGGAACGCGCAGCGCCTCGAGCCCGACTCGCCCCACTACCTCGTGGGCGAGGTGCTCGAGCTCGACGGCACGGCTCGGGACGTCGAACTCGACCTGGAGGTGCTCGTCGCGGAGATCTCGGCAACCGTCGCCGAGGCCGAGACGATGAGGCTGCGTTTCGTCGACACCGCCGACGGCCCCCGCCAGTGGATCGCGCCGAACCACCCGCTGTCGATCCCCGTCGTCGACCTGAGCGCCGAGGCGGATCCCCGGGCGGCCGCGGACGAGAAGGTCGCACAGATCCGGGCCGAGGCAGCCCGCGCCGCCTGCGACATGACCAACCGGCAACTGTTCACGTACACGCTGCTGCGCCTGTCCGCGACGCAGGTGTGGTGCGTGCAGCTCTACCACCACCTGATCGTCGACGGCTACTCCGCGGCGATGATCTCCCGCCGACTGGCCACCCGCTACACCGCCGCGGTGGCCGGTAAGCGACTGCGGCCGAACACATTCGGGTCCATCGCGGACTTGGTGGCCGAGGACGTGCAGTACCGCAACTCCGAGCAGGCGACGCTCGACCGCGACTACTGGACCACGCGTCTCGATCCACTGCCCGAACTGCACGGACGCGGCGCCACGGACCTCGGCGCGGCTGTCCGCACCCATTCCGCCCGCGCGTTCCTGAGCGCCGAGACCATGGATGGGCTGCGAGAGCTCGCCGGCGACCACGGATGCACGTGGGCGGACCTGCTCATCGGCGCCTACCTGGGGTTCATGGCCCGGCTCCGGTCGACCACCGACGTGGTGTCCGCGCTGCCGGTCATGGTTCGCACCACGCGTACCGCGCTGACGACGCCGTCGATGGCCGTCAACGTGCTCCCGCTGCGGGTCTCGGTGTCGCTGTCCGACGACCTGCCGGAACTGGGCGCGAAGGTGGCGGACGCGCTGAGCGAACTGCGCGAGCACCAGCGCTACCGGGGCGAGGACCTGGTGCGCGATCTCGCGGCGCCGGGCGCGGGAGCCGTCCTGCACGGCGTCGGAATCAATCTGAAGGCCTTCGACTTCGACCTGGACTTCGCCGGAGCGGTCGGGACCCTGCGGAACGTGGCGGGCGGCCCGCCCGAGGAACTGGGACTGACGGCCACCCCCGTCGACGGTGGACGCATGATGCTCGGGTTCGAGGTGGACGCCCGGACCGTGTCCGAGACCGAGGTGACCGCGCGGGTCCAGGGACTGGCCCGGCTGGTGCGTGCCCTGAGTTCCCCCGACCGCCCGACGCTGGGCCGGGTGAGCCTGAACGGCGCCGGCATCGACCCGGGATGGGCACCGGCGGCGCTGCCGCAGACCGGTGCGCGATCGGTTGCCGACATGTTCGCCGACATGACGACCACGTGCCCGACCGACGTGGTGCTCACCGACGCCGAGAAGTCTTTGACCGCAGCAGAACTCGCCACGCGCAGTTACCGGATCGCCCGGTTGCTCCGTGCCCGGGGGATCGGCGCGGACGACATCGTGGCGATCGCGCTGCCGCGGACCGCCGACATCTTCGCGTGCATCTTCGCGGTGTGGGAGGCGGGTGCCGCCTACGTCGTGCTCGATCCGGCGTACCCCACCGAACGCCTCGACGGGCTCGTCGCGGCGGCGCGGCCGTCGTTGCTGCTGTGCCACGGCGAGCCGCCGGTGACGACCGCCGAGTGCGAGATCGTCCGGCTCGGATCGGAGCCGATCGAGACGGAGCTGGCCTCCCTGGCCGGCGACCGGTTGCGCGCCGACGAACTCGCGACGACTCGACGCGCCGACGACATGGCCTACGTGCTGTTCACCTCGGGCTCCACAGGCACCCCGAAGGGCGTCGTCGTCCGTTCGGGTGGTCTCGCACACCTCGCGCACCGTCAGCGCACCGCGGTGTACACCGACGCCCGCGCCCGGGCCGGCGGGCGGCAGCTGCACGTGGCACACACCACCTCGTTCGCGTTCGACGCGTCGCTCGATCCGCTGCTGTGGATCCTCGACGGGCATCGGATCCACCTGTACGGCAGCGACGTCCAGCGGGACGCGGATCTGCAGATCCAGCGGTTCGCGGCCGACGCGATCGACGTGGTCGACACGACCCCGTCCATGGCGGCCTTCCTCGTGGACGCGGGACTGCTCGGACCGGCCCGCGGTGGCGCCCGCCGGCACTCGATCGGCACGATCGTCGTCGGCGGGGAAGCACTGCCCGCGGCGCTCGCCCAGCGGCTCGGTGACAGCGCGGCCCGGGTGTACAACATGTACGGCCCGACCGAGGCCACGGTGGACGCGATCGCCGCCGAGGTGAAGAGCCCCGACGTTCGCATCGGTCGGCCGCTCGAGGGCACGTCCGCGTACCTGCTCGACGGGGCGTTGCAGCCCGTCCTCGACGGGGAGACCGGTGAGCTCTATCTGGCGGGCCCGCAGCTCGCCCGCGGCTACCTCGGGCGCCCCGGCGCCACCGCCGACCGTTTCGTGGCCGATCCGTTCGACCGGTCGGGTGGCCGGATGTACCGCACCGGCGACCTGGCCCGCTGGCACCCGGAGACCGGGTTCGAGTACTGCGGCCGGGCCGACGACCAGGTCAAGATCCGCGGCCATCGGGTCGAACTTCGAGAGGTCGAAACTGCTCTGACACAATCGGGTTCGGTCTCCGCTGCCGTCGCGGTGGTGACCGGTACCGGCGCGTTCGCCAAGCTTGTCGGATACGTGGTGGCCGCGGATGGTGCGCTCTCCGGCGACGACGTCCGGCGTGAGCTGCTGACCCGGGTCCCGGACCACCTGGTGCCGTCCGTGGTGGTGGTCCTCGACGAGATGCCGGTGACGGTCAACGGCAAGATCGACAGGAAGCGGCTGCCGGATCCGACGAGTCTCGCACCGACCGCGGACGCCGCAGCCCGCAAGCCCGGCACCGCCGCCGAGTACGCGCTGTGCGCCGTCGTCGTCGAGGTGCTCGGCGCGCCCGAGGTGTCGCTCGACGCCGACCTGTTCACGCTCGGCGGCGACAGCATCGGCGCGATCAGCATCAGCAGCCGGCTGCGGGGACACGGACTCGTGCTCACCCCCAAGGAACTGCTGTCCGGTCGCGACCTCGCGACGCTCGCCGCGATGAGCCGCGAGTTGGTCGACGACACCGGACAGGACACCGACGACGACGGCATCGGGGCGGTACCGACCACACCGATCATGCGCAACGTGCTGGCCGCCGACTCCGTCACGGCCGTGGCGTCCTACGCGCAGTGGGCCGCAGTCGAAGTCGACGGCCGCCTCGACCGAGACGCGCCGGCCGTCGCCGCGCGGGTGCTGCTGGATCGGCACCCGGCGTTGCGGATAATCGTCCGTGACGCGGAATCCGTGGACATCCCCACCGCGACCGACGTGCCCCTCGAGATCGGCGAGCGCGGCCCGGTCACCGCGGATGCGTTCACGCGCGAGGTCGCGGGGTGGGCACGCGAGGACGCCGCCGGGCTGTCCCCGGCCGCCGGAGACCTGCTGCGGCTGAGCGTCGTCCGTATGTCCGACGGCAACGACCGACTGCTCGTCGTGGTCCACCACTTCGCCGTCGACGCCGTCTCCTGGTCCGTCCTGCTGGCCGACCTCGTGGCCGCCTGCCGCAGCCTGGATCTCCCGCCGACGACGGGCGAGTCGTGGCGCCACCGTGCCCTGGAACTGGCTGCGCGCGGGACGGTCCACCGGTATGTCGACGAGTTGGAGCAGTGGCACTCGGTCCTGGAGACGGGATCGCGCGTGCTCGTCGACGCCGACCCGCGGCGCGGCCTCGACACCCACGCGACGGTGGACGTGACCCGGACGGAGACGACGCCGGCGGTGACCGCGGCGATCGTCGACGCGCTGTGCTCTCGGTACCGCGCACGCCCCGACGAGGTGCTCCTTGCCGCCCTCACCGTCGCGGTGCGCGCCTACCGGGACGCCGCCACCGGCGACTTCCCGGTGCTGATGGAGGGCCACGGACGCGACGCGGATGCCGGCCTCGAGCGCGGGTCGACCGTCGGCTGGTTCACCACGGAATACCCCGTGTCGGTGCCGGCTGCGCTCCTCGACTCCGGCGATCACCTCGCCGAGGCACTGGGCGGCGGCAGCGTTCTCGCCGAGATCCTGCACGAGATCAAGGCCCGCCGACGACTGGGACGGGACCATGGGATCGGATACGGCGTCCTGCGGTTCCACGATGAGGCCGGCGAGCCGCTCACGACACTGCCCGCTCCCCAGATCGTCCTCAACTATCTCGGCAGGTCCGCCGGCCTGTCGGGGGCCGGCTGGCGCACCGTGGGAGACGACGGCTTCGGCGTCGTCGAACCGGCCACGCGGACGCTCACGGAAGTGTTGGCGGTCAACGCGTTCGTGCACGACGGCGCCGCCGGGCCCACGCTGTCGATCGAATGGACCGCGGCGGGCGAGCTGCTCGACGCGGCGTCCGTCGCCGCACTGCAACGCCAATTCGGCGCGGCACTGGACGCCTACGCCGCGCACGCCGCGCTGCACGCCGGCGGACTCAGTGCCGCCGATTGCGACGACGTCGTCGTCACGCAGAACCAGATCTCGTTCCTCGAGTCGATCACCGGCCCGCTCGCCGAGATCCTGCCGCTCTCGCCGCTGCAGGAGAGCCTGCTCGCGCACGCCGCCCGCTTCACCGAGCACGACCCGTACACGCTGACGGCGGTGGTCGACCTCGCCGGTGAGCTCGACGTGGATCGACTGCGGTCCGCCTTCTCGGCGGTGGTCACCCGGCACCGCAACCTGGCCGCCGGGTTCCATTTCGACGGCGTGGACGCGCCTGTCGCGACGATTCCCCGGATCGTCGACATTCCCTGGCGCGTCTCGGATCTCGGTCAGCTACCGCCGGCCGCGGCGGCCGCGGCCGCCGCGCAGGCGCACCGCACGGCTGCGGCGCGAGTGTTCGACGTTCGTCGTGGACCGCTCCTCGCAGCGCGCGTGCTCCGGCTGCCCGGTGGGCGGACACAACTGATCCTCAACGCGCATCATCTGGTGACCGACGGATGGTCGACCCCGATCGTGTTGCGCGAGTTGGTGCATCACTACAACCACGGCGCGACCGGGCTCCCGTCGGCGCCGGAGTACGCCGACTTCCTGCGGTGGCTGGGCCGGCTGGACCGCGACGGGCTGCGCGCGGCATGGCGCCGTCGCCTGGCCGGGCTGACGGAGCCCACGCTGGTCGCCCGCGGAGAGGGTGCCGGGGAACACCCGGTGCCGGCCGAGGTTCCGGTGGACGACACGCTCGGCCACCGGCTGGCCGAGGCTGCCCGCGAGAACGGGCTCACCGTCAACACCTTCGTGCAGGGCGCGTGGAGCGCGGTGCTGTGCGCGCTCGTCGGCACCGACGACGTCGTGTTCGGCACCACCGTGTCCGGGCGGCCCGCCGACCTCGCGCGGGTCGAGTCGATGGTGGGTCTGTTCAGCAACACCGTCCCGGTGCGCATCCGCATGGACGGCCGTTCGCTGCGGGACGTGCTGCAGGGCAGTCAGCGCGAACAGTACGACCTCGGCGACGCCGAGCACCTGCCGCTGTCCGAGATCGAGGCATGCAGCGACGCGCGCGGCGGACTGTTCGACACGCTGGTGGTGTTCGAGAACTACCCCGCGCGGTTCGGCGAGGACTCCGCCGACTCCAGAGATTCGACGCACGTCACCGGCATCGAGAACATCAGTACGACGCAGTACCCGCTCTCGCTGCTCGCGCCACCCGGCGACCGGTTCCGTCTGGTGGTCGATCACGACCCAGGCGTCGTCGAGGCGCGGACCGCCGCGATGGTCGTCGAGGCGCTACCGGGGGTGCTCGCCGACATGGTCGCGGGACTCGATCGCCCCGCCGCCGGGTTCGTGCCGCGCACCATCGACCGCCTGCCCGCGCGACGCGTCGCCGAGCGTGCGCCGGCCGTCGCCGGGGCGGCGGCGGCCCACACCGTGGACGTCGTCACCGCCCGCCTGGCCGAGGTGCTGGAGACGGCGATGCGGCCCGACGACGACTTCTTCGACCGCGGCGGGCACTCGCTGGCCGCGATGCGAGCGGTCAGCGGTCTGCGCCGTCACGGCGTCGTGGTCTCGGTCGCCGACATCTTCGCCGCCCGCACGCCCCGCGTCCTGGCATCGCGCGCCCAGGCCGTCGCGCCATCCGAGACCCCGCAGACACCCGAGGCGCCGCGGGGACCGGCGGTTGCCGACGGCCCCGACACCGTGTCGTCGGCGCAGGAGCGCCTGTGGATCGTGCAGCGGCTCGATCCGGCCTCGCGCGCCCACGACGTCCCCGTCGTGCTCGAACTATCGGCCGCATTGGACACCGACGCCCTGCGCGCGGCGTGGCGAGACCTGCTGGGACACTTCCCGATCCTGCGCACCTGCTATCCCGCCGGAGACGGCGGCGAACCCGAGGCGCGGGTGCTGTCGCCACACGCGATTGCGGACCTGCGCGAGCGGTCCACGGACCGCGACCTGGCGACCGCCGTGCGGCTCGAGCTCGCGGACGGGGGCTTCGACCTCGAGTCGGATGTCCCGGCTCGGGCCACCCAGCTGCGTGGGGACGGGTGGTCGGCGCTCGTGATCGTGATCCACCACATCGCGGTCGACGGCGCATCGGTGCCCCTGCTGCTCGACGTCCTGGCCCAGGCCTACGTGGAACGGCTGGCCGGCAGGAATCCACAACTACGGACCGGTGCACCGGCATTCGCGGAGTTCGTCGCGGCCGACCGGGCGCGCACGCGCTCGGCGGACGCCGAGCGGTCGCTGCGGTACTGGCGCGACCAGCTCGCGGCCCTGCCCACCGAACTCGAACTGCCGACCGATCGGCCGCGCCCGCGACAGGCGACGCACCGGTCCGTCGAGGCCACCCGCACACTCGACGCCGCGGTCGTGGACGCGCTGCAGCGCGCAGCGGTCCGGTCCGGGGTCTCGGCGCTGATGCTGCTCGAGGCCGCGGTGGCGTTGACGTGGCAGCGCTTCGGCGCGGGTACCGACATCCCCCTCGGCACGACCGTGTCGGACCGGGAACTGCTCGCGGACGGACGGTTCCGGAACACCGTCGGATACCTGGTGAACACCACCGTGCACCGCATCGATCTCGCCGGCAACCCCACGCCCGGCCAGGTCCTCGAGCGGGTCCGCACGGTCGGGTTGGACGCGCTCGCACACCAGCACGTGCCGTTCGACCGCATCGTCGACGCGGTCGCACCCGAACGCGCAGCCGGGCGGCACCCGTTGTTCCAGACGATGGTCGGACACGAGATCGTCGGTGCACCCGTCGCACTGGGCCCCGTCACCGGCACCCCCGTCGAACCCGTCGATCCGCCGGCCCGCATGGACGCCGCCGTCTGGCTCCGCGAGCACGGCTCGCACACCGAGATCCGGTTGGGCGCGGCGGCCGATCTGTTCGACCCGGACACCGTCGCCCATCTGGCCGACGAACTGCTGGTCTCGCTCACCGATCTCGTGCAGCACCCGGACCGGCCGATCGCGGCGCTCGGTCGCGGTCACACCCAGGACGACCCGACGCGCGAGGTCGCGCCCCCGTCCGTGGTGGCGCGATTCCTGGCGCAGGTGCGCGAGCGGCCCGAGCGGACAGCCGTCGTCGCCGGCGGCCGCGAGACGACCTACCGCGAAGCGGGAGAGCGCGTGGAGACGCTCGCCCGCCACCTGGTGGCGCACGGAGTTCGCGCCGGTTCCGTCGTCGGTGTCGCCGTCGGCCGGGACGCCGACCTCCCGGTGGCTCTGCTGGTCGTACTTCGGTGCGGTGCCGCCTATCTCCCGCTGGACGTCGACTACCCCCGGGACCGTCTGCAGTACATGCTGGACGACGCCCGACCGGTCTGTGTGCTGGTCTCGGTGGACACCGCGGACGGTGTCGCATGGATGGACGTGCCCTTGATCCGCGTCGACGCCGGGGACACCACGTCCGCACCGGAGGTGGCGCTGCCGGCGGTACCCGTCGCGGACGACGCATTGGCCTACGTCATCCACACGTCGGGAACCACCGGAAAGCCCAAGGGCGTCATGGTGACCTCCGCCAACCTCGCCGCGTTCGCAGATGCCGTGAGCACGCTAGGCTGGCTCCGCCCCGACGACCGGCTGATGGCCGTGACGACGGTGTCGTTCGACATCGCGGTGCTCGAACTGCTGTGCCCGCTGACCGTCGGCGCATCCGTCGTCGTGGCTCCGCGTGCGTCGGTGGTCGACCCGGCCAGGCTGGCGGGCCTGATCGCCGACACCGGCGCCACGGTCGTGCAGGCGACGCCGTCGCTGTGGCGGCTCCTCCTCACCGTTCCCGGCACCGGAAAGGTCCGGGCCCTGATCGGTGGGGAGGCGGTCCCGGCGGAGCTGACCGAACAGCTGACCACGGTCAGCGACGAGGTGTGGAATGTCTACGGCCCCACCGAGGCCACGGTGTGGGCGACGACCGACCGGCTCACGACGGGGGCGCCGGTCACGATCGGTGCGCCGTGGATCGATGTGCACGCACGGGTCCTCGACGACCTCCTCCGCGAGGTCCCCGAGGGCGCGTTCGGCGAATTGTATCTGGGCGGCGCGCAGATCGCCCGGGGCTACCTGAACCGACCGGCGCTGACCGCGGCCCGCTTCGTCGCGGACCCACGGCGACCGGGGGAGCGGCTGTACCGGACCGGTGACGCGGTACGCAGGCGTCGCGGCCGCATCGAGTACCTGCGGCGCACCGACGATCAGGTGAAGGTGCGGGGCTTCCGTATCGAGCTCGGTGAGGTCGAGACCGCGATGCGTGCGCTGCCGGACGTCACCGACGCGGCCGCGAAGGTCGCCGCGATCGTGGACGGATCCACGCGGCTGTTCGGGTACGTCGTCCTGCGCAGCGGGGCGTCGGCCGACCCCGCCCGGATGCGGCAGGAACTCGTCGCGGCGTTGCCGGATCAGTTCGTGCCGCAGTCGATCACGGTCGTCGAGACGCTGCCGCGCACCCTGAACGGCAAGCTCGACCGGGCCGCACTCCCGTCCCCGGTTCCGCCGCCGCCGGTGAGTCCTGCGCTCGCGGGCACGGGCGCCACGGCGCCCGCGTCCGTCGGCACGGATCTGGCCGCGGCGGCCGCGGAAGTACTGGCAACCGAGATCGACATGGCGTCGAACTTCTTCGCCCACGGCGGCGACAGCATCGCCGCCGTGCGGTTGGTCGCGGCGGCATCGCGGCGCGGTGTGAGCATCGCCGTCGAGGACGTGTTCGAGTGCGACACCCTCGCGGAGTTGGCGGAGCGGGCGGTCCGTGTGGACGCCCGGACCGGCAGGCCGAACGCGCCGACCGAGTTTGTCGAGACGGACGCGAGCGCGCGGGCCTTCGTGGACGCCGAGTACCCGGGATGGCAGCAGGTGCTGCCGCTGACACCGTTGCAGCGCGGCATGTACTTCCACTCGGTGACCGGTGGTCGGGCGGCCACGGACAACTACCACGTCCAGCATCGCTTCACGTTCGCCGAACCGGTCGAGCGTCGGGCACTGAGCGTCGCGCTCGCCGCGATCGTTCGGCGGTACCCGAATCTCGGTGCGGCGTTCACGCATTCGGGGTTCGCCGAACCGGTCGCGATCATCGCGCCGGTGTCGGTAGTGGTCGAGGAGCGGACCGTCGACTCGGCCGACGGGTTCGACGACGTCGCGGCCGCGGAATTCGCGCGGCCCTTCACGCTCGATCGCGCGCCGCTGCTGCGTGCGGTGCTCGTGACCGGACCCGAGCCGCGGGAACAGGTGGTGCTCACCCAGCACCACCTGCTGTCGGACGCGTGGTCGCAGGGTGTGCTGTTCACCGAACTGTTCGTCCTCTACGGTGTCGCGCGCATGCTCGTCGGCCTGCACCCCGCGGGCGAGGACGGTGACCGGGAGGTCGCCGACGCGCTGGCCCGGGTGCTGGCACCAGCGGCCGACTTCACCGACCATCTGCGGCACCTGGCCGACCGCGACACGGACGCCGCGACGAAGGCGTGGGCGCAGCACCTGGCCGACCTCGACGAGCCGACATTGGTGGCACCGGACGCGGACCCGAACACGATGTCGCTGCCCCACCGTGTCACCTGCCGGATCGACGACAGCGTGCGCGGCGAAATCGTCCTGCTCGCAGCCGAACACGGCATCACCGTGTCCACCGTGGTGTCGCTCGCGTGGGCGTTGACGCTGCGCCGGGTCACCGGCCGCGACGACGTCGTGTTCGGGTCCACGGTGGCGGGGCGCGACCCGCGGGTACCCGACGTCGACCGCATGGTCGGGCTGACCCTCAACACCGTGCCGGTCCGGGTGCGCCTGCGAGCGTCGTCGACGCTCGCGGACACGCTGCGCCGACTGTTCGCGGAGCAGAGCGGGCTGATCGAGCACCACCACGCCGGCCTCGGCGAGATCGCCCGGGCGGCCGGATTCGGCGTCCTGTTCGACACCCTGCTGGTGTTCCGCAACGTCGGCGGGGACGCGGAGCGCTTCGATGTGTTCGAACGCGCGGGGATCATCGCGGCGGAGGCGACGGATGCCACGCACTACGCGCTCACCGTCGATGTCGACCCACGCAGCCGCAGCGGCAGCATGGATGTCACGATCGAGAACCGGCCCGACCTCGTCGACGACGAGACCGCCGCGTCCCTCCTCGAGCTGATGGCGGGCATGCTCGCCCGGATCGCCGCGATCCGGACCGTGGACGGGACCGAGCTCACGGTGGCCCGGACCGCTCGCGCCGGCAAGTATCTCGAACGCACCGCGTTGACGGCCCCGCACGTTCCGATCCCCGCCCCCGGCGCGCCCGAAGGCAGCATCGACACCCTGCTGTCCGAACGCGCCGCCGCGACCCCCGACGCACCGGCGCTGACGTGCGGTGCCGAGACGTTCACGGCGCGTGAACTCGACGAGCGGGTGACCGCGCTGGCGCGCCACCTCGTGCGAGGCGGGGTCGGCGCGGGTGACCTCGTCGCGTTGATGCTGCCGCGAATCGCCGATCACGTCGTCGCGATCTTCGCGGTGATGCGCACCGGCGCCGCATACCTTCCGCTCGACCTCGAACACCCGGCGTCGCGGTTGCGCGAGATCGTGCTCGACAGCGGCGCCTGCACCGTCGTCACGGTGGACGCCCGAACCGACCGGGTGGCCGACGTGGTCGCGGGGCTGTCGGCGGTCTCGGTCGTCGACCTCGCCGATCCTGCCGTGGCCGACGTGCTGTCGGGCAGGCGGCCGGGACCCGAGGTGCCAGCGCACCGCATCGGCGGCCCGACCCACCCGGACCAGGCGGCGTACGTCATCTACACGTCGGGGTCGACGGGCAAGCCCAAGGGAGTGCAGATCGGTCACCGTGGCCTGACCACGATGTACCACAACCACCGCGACGAGATCTTCCGCGCCACGGAGCGGTCCGTCGACGGTCGGCAGTTGCGCATCGCGCACACGGTGTCGTTCTCGTTCGACATGTCGTGGGAAGAACTGTTCTGGTTGCTGGCGGGGCATCACGTGCACGTCATCGACGAGGCGGCCCGGGCCAATCCGCACACCCTGGTCCGGCACTACCGCACCGCCGGGATCGACGTCGTCAACGTGACGCCCTCCTATGCGCGGGAACTGATCGCCGCCGGACTGCTCGACGACCGTCGAGCGCCGAAACTGGTGATGCTCGGCGGCGAGGCCGTCCCGCAGGAGTTGTGGACGCGGCTGCGCGAACAGGACGGTGTCGACGGTTACGACCTGTACGGCCCCACCGAGTTCACCATCAACGCCATGGGATCGGCGGTCGTCGACAGCGCGACTCCGTGCCTCGGCAGACCGGTTCGCAATGCCTGTGCGCGCGTGCTCGATTCCGGGCTGCGCCCGGTCGCGGTCGGCGCGGTCGGGGAGCTGTACATGTCGGGCGACGGTGTCGCGCACGGCTACCGCGGGCGGCACGGGCAGACGGCGTCGGTGTTCGTGGCCGATCCGTTCGCCGTCGGCGAGCGGATGTACCGCACCGGCGACCTCGTGCGGTACCTTGACGGCGGCCGGCTCGAGTACCTGGGGCGGGTCGACCGGCAGGTCAAGATCCGTGGCATCCGCATCGAACTCGGGGAAGTGGAGTCGGCACTCGAGGCGCTCCCGGGGGTCTCGCGGGCGGCCGCCACGGTCCGGTCGTACGGCACCGCGCAGCGACTGATCGGTTACGTCGTGGCCGACGACTCGGCACCGGACTCGACGTCCGAAAGCGAGTTACGCGCCCGGCTCCGCGATTCGGTTCCGGCCCACCTGGTTCCGGCGCAGATCGTGTGCGTGGACGCCATCCCGCTCACCGTCAACGGCAAGCTCGACCGAGCGGCGTTGCCCGAACCGCCGCGCCGCAACGTCGCCGATTCGCTGCGAACGCCCACCCAGTGGCAGGTGGCCGCCGCGTACTGCGAGCTGCTGGGCCTGGATCAGGTGGGTGCCGACGACGGGTTCGCCGACTGCGGCGGCGATTCGCTCGCGGCGATGCGGCTGGTCTCCCGGATCGAGCGCGACACCTCCGTGCGTATCGCGGTGGGGGAGCTGCTCGACCGCCAATCTGTCGCGGCGATAGCCGAACTCGTGGATTCTCGCCGGGACGGTGACACCACCGGCGCAGCGGACGACGTGATCCGGTTCGGTCGACCCAGTGCGGCCGACCCGCTGTTCTGTGTCCACCCTGCCGGGGGCTACGCGTGGCAGTTCGCCTCGCTGGCATCGATGCTCGACCGCCCGGTCGTCGGACTGCAACTGCCCCAGGGCGATCGTCCCGGTTCCTTCGACGAGCTGGTGGCGCACCACGTGCGTACCGTGCGGCGCGAGCAGCCACACGGACCGTACCGTCTGCTGGGGTACTCGTTCGGCGGCACTCTCGCCCATGCGATGGCCGCCGCGCTGACGACCGCCGGCGAGACCGTGACGTTCGTCGGTGTGGTCGACAGTGAACCGCTGGACGGGCGCAGCGTCGACGCCCCGGCTGCGGCGCGCGAGCTGCCGGTGGAACTGGCCGACGATATCGCCGAGAACTTCGCTTACGCTTCGTCTCTGCTGAGGATCGCGACCGCGCCCGTCTACCCGGGCACGCTGACGTTGTTCGAGGCGCAGCGGTCGAAGCCGTCGGACGGTTTCGCCGCTAGGTGGGGGCAGATACACGAAGGGGAGCTCGTGGTCCACGCCGTGGACGAGGACCACGACGGCATTGCGACAGCGGGCGGCTGGCGACAGATCCTGCCCGCACTGGAGTAGCGCTTCACACCGAGAACGATTCTCGGACCACACGACCATCCCGCGACGGCAGCACCGCCGACCGGAACACGAAGATCTCGCGAAAGGACCCACCTTGTCCCATTCACATCGGCGACGGCACGGCCTTCGGCTGTTCGCCGTCGTTGCCGCAGTCACCCTCGGCCTCACCGGCTGCAGCAGCAGCGACGCGTCCGACAACGACGCGGCGGCGAGCTCGTCCACCAGGACCCGAGTGGTCCAGACGGAGAAGGGCGACGTCACCGTTCCCGCGGACCCGCAGCGGATCGCGGTACTGACTGCGGGCCTGGCCGGCTTCCTGTTCACGCTCGATGCCCCCATCACGATCACCGACACCCGACTGCTCGGCGTCACCAACCTCGACGGCGGCTTCCCTCCGCAGTGGGCCGAGAAGGCCGAGGCGCGGGGGACGAAGGAACTGCCGGCGGGTGAGTCCCTCGACATCGAGGCGATCGCGCAGGCCCAGCCGGACCTGATCATCGGTGGTGGCCAGGGTTTCACGGCGGTTCTGGCCGACCAGGCGTACGACCAGCTCACGGCGATCGCGCCGACCGTCCTCATTCCCTCGTCGGTGAACACCTGGCAGGAGCAGCTCGCGGCGGTGGCCGAGGCGGCCGGTGAGACCGACAAGGTCGACGACCTGATGAAAGCGTACGACGACAAGGTTGCCGAGGTGAAGGACTCGATCACGGTGCCGGGATCGCCTGTCTCCTACCTCCTCTCGCTGAGCACTGGCGAGCCGGCGTTCATCCCGCAGACCGCGGCGCTGCCGACCCTTCTGTCGACCGTCGGCTTCAAGCCGGACGACGTGCTCACCAAGGCGAACAACCCGGAGCTGTACGGCTCGGGTGACTCGTTCATCGTCAGCAACGAACTGCTGGCGCCGGTCGGAAACGCGTCCGTCATGTTCGTCGTCCCGGTCGCGGGCCGGAGCCTCGCGGAGCTGAAGCAGGACCCGCTGTACGCGGCACTCCCGGCGTTCGTGAACAACAAGGTGTACGAGCTGCCGGCCACCAGCTACCGCCCCGACTACGACGGAGTGATGGCGACCCTGGACCAGGTCCAGGAGATGTTCGCCAAGTAGAGGTTTGGCTCCGCACTGTCGGTGCGGGCAGAAACGTAGTCAGAGATCGGAAGGACGCCACTGTGCTTACTCGCGAGACCGTCATCGCAGATATCGCCAACGCCCTAGACCAGCCGCCCGAGTCGATCAGCGCCGAGCTGAATCTGCTGGACGAAGGATTGGACTCCATTCGGATCATGGGGCTTGTGGAACGATGGCGGTCCGCGGGTGTGCCGGACGTCGACTTCCCGACGCTCGCCGCCGATCCGACCGTGGCGCACTGGGTCGCCGTCGCGCTCGGCGAATACTGATTCACGAAAGAAGGGTCTATCGATGGCCGGGACCGTCCGTGAGGTCGAAGTGTTTCCAATCTGCATCCGGGAGGTGGACGTCCTGAAGGTCGAGGACGTCACGCCCGGTATGCGCCGGGTGACGGTGGGCGGTCCGTCGATGGACAGTCATGTTCGGGACGGAGTCCGCCTGCCGCCCGTGCGCACCAACGGTTTCGACGACGACGTCAAGCTGTTGCCGGTCGATCCCCGCACCGGCGAGCTGCCCTTCGAGGTGCCGCGGAACACCGACAATGGCACCGTCGACTGGCCGGCGGGATCGTTCCAGTACAGCCGGACGTACACGGTGCGCCACTTCGACGCGGACAAGCGCGAGATGGCGATCGACTTCGCGATGCACGAGGGTGGCCTGGCCGCGGACTGGGCTGGCAGCGTGCAACCGGGGGAGAAGATCCTCATGGCCGGGCCCAAGCACTCGTCCAGTCTTCCCCGGGATGTCGACTGGATGCTGATCGCCGGCGACGAGACGGCGCTGCCGGCGATCGCGCACTGCCTGGAACAGCTCCCACCGGAGCTGCCCGCGACGGTGTTGATCGAGGTTGCCGAGCCGGCGCATCGACAGGAGCTCGAATGTGCGGCGCCGCTGGACGTCACGTGGCTGTTCCGCTCCGAAAGCGGCGGCGAGTCGCGGTTGGTCGAGACCGTGCAGGCGGCGCAGTGGCGTCCGGGCCAACCGTACCTGTGGGTCGCGGGTGAGGCGCTGACGATCAAGCCGCTGCGGCGCTGGGCCAAGCAGGACCGGGAGATCGCGAAGCAGTACGTCGAGATCGCCGGATACTGGCGCCACCGCGAGCCCGCACAGGCGGATTCGGAGTCACCCGTCCTCGACGCGGACACCGCGGAGAGCCCGGACAAGCGCCTGCACGAGATGTCGGAGTTGCTGTCGCCCCTGGCGATCCGGACCGCGGTCACCGTCGGGTTGTTCGCGGCCATCGACGGGGGCGCCGACACGGCGGCGACCGTCGCGGCCGAGTGCCGGACCCACCCGGGAGCGACGGCGAAACTGTTGCGCCACCTCGTGCTGATGGATCTGGTTGTGGTGGAGGACGGACGTTTCGAGCTCACCGAGACGGGCTCGATCCTGGCGGACCCGGACACGTTCGCTAGCCAGGCCCTGCACTTCGGCAAGATCCACACCAGGCTCGACATGGCGTTCCTGGGACTGCTCGACTCCGTTCGGACCGGTGCCCCCGCGGCCGGGCACGGCTTCGCCGACAAGCTGGAGGAACCCGGGTTCGTGGAGGACTTCCACGAGGAGGTCGCCTTCGGTGCCGTCTACCGCGCCCCGGCGCTGCCCGATGCGGTCGACCTCGACGAGGTGCGCACCGTCGCGATCTACGGCGAAGGCGCCGGCGTATACGCCGACACTCTCGCGCGGGTCCGGCCCGACCTTGAACTCGCGCTCGTGGGACTGCCCTCCCTCAACGCCCGGAACCTGGGCGACGTCGCGGAGTCCCGCCGGGACCGGATCACACGCATCGACAGCAGCGCGTTCACGGCGCTCGCGGCGCCCGTCGACCTGGCCGTCGTGGTCGACATGATCGACTCGCACCCGGACACGGACGCACGAATGCTCCTGGCCGCCCTCGGTGCCTCGGCCCACCGCGTCGTGCTCGTCACCGACCTGCTCGATCCCGAGACCACCGACGACCACGACACCGAGGCCGACCTGCTGAAGCTGTGTCTGCACGGATCGGGCCTGCGCACCGAGGCCGAGCTGTCAGCGCTGATCGCGGAGTCGGGATGCGGAGCACCACGCTTCGGTACGCTCGGCTGGGGATCGACCGTGGTCGCGTTCGCCGGTACGTGCTGATTTCGGGCAGGCGCATTTTACGTCGTCAGCGAGGCGGCTCCGCGCATGAGTAGCGAACCTGAGGGGGCCCCGCGCGGCCGTACTCGGGCTGCTCAGTGAGCACGCTCTCGTCGGCGATGAACGTGAGTAGGTGAATTGACGCTCGCTTCGTTACAGCGGACAAGAGTGGAATAGGTCAGTCTCTTATCGGCATTCGTCACGAGAGCCGCAGCGTGGCAGTGCAATGGTCTGGCAACGGTTCTGGCATCACCCCGCCAGCCTCTCGGAACCACCGCCACCCGACCGTCTTCGACACGCCGACAGCCGCGGCCGCTGTATCAATGATCTCGCCGCGACGAATGTGCTCCCAAAACTGCCGTTGAATCTCAACCGATATCGCCGGACGCCCCATCACGAACCTCTCAAAAGGACGTGTGTCGACGAGGGAAGCGTCGACCCGCACCGTTCCTGCAGAGTTGGGGCGTCATCGACAATGAAGACCACAGCGATGCAACGAGCCCCTATCGGGTGCGTCCTGTATGACGGTCGTTCTGTCGGATCAAGTGCCGTTGGTCAGCTACTGAAGTCGAGGTTGACCGGCTCCGAATGCATTTGGGGTGTTTGGGCGGTAGTCGGTACGTCGGTTCCCACCTGCGTGAAGGTCAAGTCCGAGATGTCGATAGCTCCCGATCCGTGGAGTAGCGCGCCGAACGCGATGGCGCGGGCGTGGGGGCCGACGTCGAGCACGATCTCCGCGCGCGCCCATCCTGTCGTGCCTCGTATCGCGCGGTCGTGCATGTTGTCGAAGGCCTCCGTGCCGCTGTTGCCGTCGACTCGCAGCCACAGTCCCGCCCACCCGTCGACACTGTTGGCTCGGAGTGATCCGGCGAACCTGATCCGGTGGCCGAGGTAGTGGTCGGCGGTGACGGTTTGCATGATGGTGCCGAACCCTTGTGGGGAGTCACTGGTGCACCGCAGCCGCGCTACGGTTTTGTCGCCGAGTGATTCGGTCGTCATCTCGAACGTGTACTCATCGGGATGGCTTCCTGCCATGTGCCAGCCATTCATCTGCACGCTCCGTGGTCGTGTCGGGTGAAGCAGAACGGTCGAGAGCGTTGCCCGTGCTCGGTGCAAGGGTGCTCTCTATTCTGCCCATCGAGACACCCAGCGGAAAGCGATGCGGGCAACACTAAGGTCGCTGTCGCAGTACAGGACGAGCACCTGGACCTGTCGTGATGGCAGCCTGTCGCTGGTGTCGGCGACCGCTATATCTGGTTCCTCCCAATCACTGACTCAGCATGTCGCGAATGCCCCGCGGTCTAACCTGAGCACAGGGTCGGGGTCACTCCGCTATACCCGGAGGTGTTCGAGATGATTCATCCGGTCGATGACTTCCCGCTGATCTGGTGGCTCACGCCGAGAGTAATTGTCCCGGAGGACATTGCCGTGTGGATCCGGGACCATGCCCCGTGCTGGCTGGGTGGCTACTGCCCCTGAGAGGTGGTCGACGATGTTCGACTTGTGGTCTGTGCCGTTGGATGATCAGACGAGGGGGTGGCTGTTCACCATCTCCTACCAGCTCTGGGTGCTGGGCGTTTTTCCCGGCTACCCACCGCCGCCGTGAGCTAGTCGACAGCGCTGTTCTTGGAGGTCGCCATGATCGATTTCGTTCGCCGATCGGTCGCCTGCGCGGCCATCGTGGCCGGTTCGGTTCTGGCGCCGGCGGCCGTCGCCTCCGGTCGCCGTTCCGTTCCAGATCAACCCAGCGCCGTTCGGAAACCCGTACGGCAGCCTCGACGTTCCCTTGGTCCGCTGCGTGGCCGTGGTCGGTGAACAGCCTGGGACGGTGACGATCACGGGCCCGAAGGAGGGCTGGTGTAAGTGCATACGCCCGGGCGAAGTGCACTGGCTGAACCTGTCGAGCGGAGCCTCGGGCTCCGCCCGGATGTCGGCCGGAGTGGACGGATACCCGGAAGTGGTCCTGCCGACCGGGACCGGGCAGGTCGTCGTCGCCGCCACTTCCAATGCCGGCCCATACACGCCGGGCGTCGTAACCGTCTACGTTCCGTAGTCGACTGCCCCATAGGAGGCGATGACGATGGACTTCGCACCCATCTGGTGGACGCTCTGGTTCCTGCCCGAATCGACTCGGATCTGGCTCATGCGGAACGTCCCGTGTGAGCTTGGTGGGTACTGCTACTACTGAGACAACGCCGGGCCCTTGTGATCGCACAGGGGCCCGGCATTGGTATCGAAGGAGACGAACGTGCTCAACCTGCAGCTGTGGTGGTGGACGATGGACTGGCCCCGGCATGGCGGGAGGGGCTACGCGCAATCACACCGTGCCAGCTGTGGGGTCTGGCGACTTGTCCGTACGACTGGCCCGTCTGATTCGAGACGAAAGGCAGTGATCCCCTTGGATACATGGATCTGGTTCATCCCGTTCCTATCCGAGGACACCCCTCTGGCTGATCAGCGTGCTGCCGTGCTCTCTCGGGGGCCGGTGCTTCTCATCCTTCGCTCGACTTGGGGTGAATCATGCTGGATCTCGGCTTCTGGGGTCCGTTTGACTTCTGGGCGGCGGTCACCTGGCTCATGTCGATCGGGGTGATCCGGTGATCGACATCGTCCCTGTGCCGCCCTGGCTGTATGACGTGCTGTACCTGCTCTGGCTGTGGGGCACCCCACCGCACTGACTTTGGAGGTGAATGACGATGGGTGACACCTTCTGGTTCCTGCCGCTGCCGTTCGAGACCCTGCGGTGGCTGGCCGCGACTTATCCGTGCCTGGTTGATTTCCGACTGGCTTGTGGGTGATGGCGATGTTCGACTGGTTCTATGTGCCGTTCCTGAACGACGAGACCAGGGGATGGCTGATCACGCTGTCCTACCAACTCTGGCTACTGGGCATCCCACCGCACTGAACGAGGTGATGGGACTGCTGCACGATCGGGTGACAGATTCGGTCACGCAGCGTGGATGAGGGCAGGCACGGCGATGGTGCGGCTGGACAGCGGGTGGCCGGCCACGAGCCGAGAGAGCGCACCGACAGTGCCCGAGCCGGACCAGTGACGCCCTCGGTGCCCGGGGCTTGCTAGATGTCGGTCCGACCGGACACGTGCTGGTGTGCGCGACGGGCGTGGGCCCTGCGGCGGCGCGAGGCCACCGACGCTGGTGCGCATTGCTTCCACTGCCGAGGTCGCGGCCGGACGAACGCCGATTCGCGGCCGCACACACGGTCATCTTGATCGCGAGGTAGATCGAGGCCTGCCGCCGAGGGTAATCGGGCTTCCGCCCGCCGGCGAAAGGACATCGCTATCAGTTCAGGTGGCGGGCCGACAGGACGCATCTGTCACAATGCTGAACTTTGACTGCACATTTCGCAATCCAGCTCGTAGTCGGAACTCGGCTGGGTTGGAAATCCCGTAGCCGTCAGGTGCCCCGCTGGCACCGGCGCTCGGGTCATCGCGATCCCCTATGGACATTGCAGCACAACAACTTTCACGATCGATTGTCGGTCAGTTTCGTTCGAGGCTGTGTCGTTTTCCTTGATCGAGGATCCCGGACAGGCCTACGAGCAGGGCTCCTGCCAGGAGGATGATCGATACGCCCCAGGTGGCATGGGTGGGGCTGGCGCCAACGATTGCCAGCGCGGCGAGTGGGGCCAACCCGCCGGAGATTGCTCCGCCGAACTCGCGGCCGGTGCCGACACCGCTCACCCGAACATTTGTGGCGAATTGCTTGCTGAGAAACGCTCCCTGCGGGGCGAACAACGATGGGGCGAGGATGCCGGTGGCGATCACCAGGCCGAGGATGATGCCGACAGTCCCTGCGTGCAGAAGGGTGAAGAACGGGAAGGCGAAGAGTGCGCACGCGACCGATCCGACGAGGATGACCCTGCGACTGCCGTACCTGTCCGTGGCTCGGCCGAAGATGGGGACCGCGATGATGGCGACCGCACTCGCGATCGTGATTCCGATGGCGCCGACGGTGGCGGTCACGTCGCGGAACTTGGTCAGGTAAGCGAGAGAGAACGTCTTGAAGATGTAGCTCAGCGCGTTGTACCCCAGCGCGAGGCTTATCACCACGAGCAGCCCGCGCCAGTCAGTCCGAAGGAGCTGGATGAACGGGATCTGTGATTTCTTCCCAGCGGCGTCCTTGGCCCGCTTTTCGGCGATCTCCTCGAATTCTTCAGTTTCGGGAACGCGCCCACGTACCCACATTCCGACAGCGACCAGAGCGAAGCTGGCGATGAACGGGATTCGCCATGCCCATCCGAGCAGCACATCTTCGGGTAGCGCCGTCAGAAGGGCCACGGTCAAGGACGAGGCGAGTAGTCCAAGATTGAGTCCCAGGGCCGGCCATGCCCCCTGCCGGCCTCGGCGGTCGGCGCTGGCGTGCTCGTAGGCGACGACGGCGGCGCTGCTGTACTCCGCGCCGGAGCCGAGGCCCTGTAGCACGCGAAGGACGACGAGCATGATTGGGGCGACGAGTCCGATCTGCGAGTAGTCGGGGAGTAGACCGATCAATCCGGTCGATGTGCCCATCAAGGCGAAGGTCAACGCCATGACCTTCTTGCGGCCGATCCGGTCACCGAGGTGACCGAAGAGCACGCCACCGAAGGGACGAGCAATGAACCCGACCGCGAAGGTGGCGAATGCCGCGAGCGTTCCGGATGCCGATGCCGACTGCGCGAAGAAGATGTCACCGAAGACGAGGGCCGCCATCGAGGCGTAGAGGTAAAAGTCGTACCACTCGAGTGCGGATCCGACGATGGTCGCCGCGCCGACGCGGCGCCGAATGGCGTCGGCGGACAACGGAGTCCCCTCGGCGGCTTTCAATTGGGTCTGTGACATGTGGCGTCAATCCTTCCGCGTTGCACGTTGCATGCAACGCAATGGCGCAATCGATGGAGGGGCGGTGCCTCGACAGGGAGGCTTCTTCGAAGTGTCTTCTTCTGGCTACGCGACCGGCCGGCCGGTGAAGCACTCGGACGTGATGTGCTTCGCCCGGCCCTCGGCAGGTTGGCGTGTGGCTACGGAGTGGTGGTGCCGAACGACGCGAGTTTGGCTTCGAGGTCGTTCGGATCGATCTCCGGATGATCTTGTGCTTCGCGCCGGATCAGCAGGGTGGCGGTGTTGAGGATGTGGCGGCGCATCGCGTCGGCGGCTGCCGCCGGGTTCTTTGCGCGCATCGCCTCGAGGATGTCGCGATGATCGTCGACGACTTCCTGGCAGCTTCTCGCGTTGGGTGCCGTTGCGATGCCCCGGGTCAGGACGAGATTGCGCAGGTCCTCGAGCACGGTGACGAGTTTGCGGTTACCGGCCAGAGCGAGAAGCTCCAGGTGGAAGTCGCGGTCAGCTCGGAGGGTTGCCTCCGCGTCGTCCAGGTCAGCGGCTCGTTGCATGGCATCGAAGCGCGCCTGCACCGACTCGAACGTGAGGTCGTCGACCATCTCGGCGGCACGAGCTGCGGCGGGCGATTCGAGCATCAAGCGGACCTGGAAACAGTCGACCACCTCGTCCAGGGCGGTCGGGATGATGCGCACACCGCGGTTCTTGTCGATCCGGACCATCCCGGCTCGCTCGAGCTCGAGCAGTGCCTCTCGGACCGGAGTGCGGGACACCCCGAATTGCGCGGCGAGGCCGCTGGCACTGTACTGCTTCCCCGGGGCGAGTTCGCCGGACAGGATGGCTGCACGCAGGCGTGACAAGATCTGGTCGGTCAGCGTCTGCGCGAGTTCCACCGGCTCCATACTGGAATTATCCACAGGCAGGTGCCAGTGGATGACTCCGGTGGCACAGGCTCCGGTCGGTCTCCGAAGTAGGCCGTCGGAGCCGTGCAGTTGCCGGGCCGCCCTCATGGCAGAAGGCCCGCCCGACTGAGCGATTCGCGGACGACGTACTCGGCGATGGCCAGCGAGGACGTCGCTCCCGGCGATGGGGCGTTGCGCACGTGAATCAACCGATCCTTGCCCGAGATGACGAAATCGTCTTCCAGGCTGCCGTCACTGTTCATGGCTTGCGCGCGGATACCCCGAGGCCCGCGATGGACATCGGACATCGAGATGGCGGGGACGTACTTGCGCGCCTCCGTCACGAACGACCGGGTGCTGAGGACCGTGCGCGATTCTCGAGCCGCAGCTGGCAGATTCTGGGACGCGAAGCGCCAGAACCCACCGAATCCGATCGCGTCCGCGATGTCGCGCAGGGAGTAGTCACGGCGGCGGTACGCCTCCCTACCGAGCGACAGGAATGCGTTGGGCCCAAGCATGATCGCTCCGTCGAAGCGTTTGGTGAGGTGCACTCCGAGGAAGGGGTACTTCGGGTCGGGCACGGGGTAGATCAAGCCCTTGACCAGTGACGATTTCTCGGGCGAGAGCAGGAAGTAGTCGCCGAAGAATGGAACGATCTTCGGGAACGCGGAATCTCCGGCGCCGTGCGCTACCCGGTCGGATTGCAGTCCGGCGCAGGTGATGACGAGATCGAAGGTGTCCACGCCGTCGGCGGTCGTGACGGACACTTGTCGGTTCCCGGCGTTCGCCGACGTAGCTCCGCGAGGTGCGATGGCGGTGACCTCGCGGCCCAGGAGCACGGTGCCGCCGGCAGTTGCGATGTCTTCTGCAATGGCCTCGCTGATGCCGACGTAATCGACGATGGCGGTGTGCGGCGAATGCAGCGCCGCGACGCCGCGAGCATGCGGCTCGATGTCGGAGATCTCGTCGGCGCCGATCAAGCGGACATCGGGGACGCCGTTGGCCTGCGCGCGTTCATGAATTGCCCGCAGCCGGTCGAGTTCGCCGGCGTTCTGCGCGACGACGATCTTGCCGCACTCCTCGTAGGTGACGCCCTTGTCGGCGGCGAACTTCTCGAGCAGCCCCACGCCCCGCCGGCAGAGCCTGGCTTTGAGGCTTCCCGGCTCGTAATACAGCCCGGCATGCACGACACCGCTGTTGTGGCCGGTCTGATGGGGGCCGACGGCCGATTCCTTCTCGTAAACGATGACGTCAGCTCCCGGAAGCTCGGAGAGCAGCTCGCGGGCCACCGCGAGTCCAACAATGCCGCCACCGACGACCGCGGCTCGAATCTTGCTCATAAGAGTTTCCTTTGTGTCGAACTGGATGAAGCTCACTCGCGGCCCACGCGCGAGACCTGCGTCACAACACTATGGCAGTGTTGCATGTTGCATGCAACTCATCATCGCGCTCTTTCGCCGCCTCGGAAGTCAACGTCTCGCCTGGCGCTCGACGATGGGCCCGGCTGTTCCACGGGATGCCGCCGCACGGGCATGCCGTCACGGCCAACCGGGCGGGCGGAACTGCAGAAGATGGCGTAATTCGCCAACGGAGTTGCCATTCGGGGACACTCACCGCAAGCACCGTCGGGCGTGGCTCATCGTCTCAGAAGCGGTTGGCATGGTCTACCTGGCCATCTGACCGTGAGGCGGGCTCTTGAAGCGCCTCTTGAAATGATCACGGTTCCCGCCAGTTCGGTGGCCGTTTGGCGGCGGGGCTGCCGCGTTAGGCGGGGTCATCGACGGACTGGGGGGGAAAGCATCGCCTGCCACAGAAACGATCTTGGGCTCGACCGATACGAGGTAGTCGAACGCTTGAGGGCGAGTCTGGTGTGAGTACCGACCCTTCTGATTTGCCGACGGTGGACACGGCACCTTCGAGCGTTACGCACCCTGGTCGGCCAGACGGCGGCCAGGCCACGTCATGCCGAGCGCGCGAGACGCGCGTCGCGCCGGCGCTGTGCCAACTATCCTGTCCATTTGCCAACTACAGTGACCGCTCTGCCAACTATGTTAAGCAGCTGATGCGGCTCAACGACAGAGCCGAGGAGGCCATCGAAGCGGCAGGCCTGCATCCACGTCTGGGAGAGCTGGTCAAGATCCGCGTCTCCCAGATCAACGGATGTGCCTTCTGCATTCGCCTGCATACCCGCGAGGCCATCGCGAAGGGGGAGACGAGCGATCGACTGGCGGTTCTCGCTGCCTGGTGGGAGTCGCAGCACTTCACCGCACAGGAGCACGCCGCTCTCGCTTTGGCGGAAGAGGTCACTCGACTACCAATCCCGAACGTGGGACGACGGATCGTTGACCGACGAGCAGGCGTCGGCGGTCAGCTGGCTCGCGCTCGTGATGAACTCCTGGAACAGAGTCGCGATCATCAGCCACTACCCGGTTGCGCCCTGACCGGTGTCCGAAGTGGGCGCCACAGGTTGCTCTGCGGTAGTGACGGAACAGCACAGCTGGAATGCGTTCACGGTCGAGTGCAGAGGCTGTATCACCCAGGCCGCACTGATTGGCCGCGTAAGGGGCGGCGGATTCCAGCGGTCGCCGAAACAGCCCTGACGGGAGGCTGCATCGGTGTGGCGACACCGCTGGGCGGCGAGGGAGGAGGAAGATGTGAATCGCGATCGTAGTTGTCATATCCCGGCGCCTTGACCTGCGATGTGACAACTACCGTGACGACACGTGGTCGTGAACGTGGTCAAGATACTTGGCAATTGTTTGGGGTGCAGCGGACCTCACCGTCGTGGCGAACGGAGGCGCCGGCAACCTAGATCTGGTTGCCGTCGCGAGGGCGTGTCGTCTCGATGGTGAGGGGTGCTGCGGGGAATCGCCTGGCACAGATCGACCGCGAGCCGAGTGGGGACAAGATCCTCGGTCCGTGACTGTTTGCGAGGGCCCGGGCCAATGATCCTCAACGTGGTCGGCCCGCTGATGCTCAGCGGGCTGCACCAACTCCAGGCAGCAGGCGAGTCAAATGCAGAGATGCAGCGCGGACCCGCAAGACATCCCGCGCCACGTTGACCTCCCGGGTATGCCGGAGATGGTCACAGAAGCTGGTACCTCCGGTCCTGAAGGTACAAGAGCTCCATACAGCGGGTATGGCCCGATCAGCAGATTGAGATTTGGCCTCGTCGTGGAGGTGTCCAGAATTCGTGTCGGTGCCGCAGCAGCATTCTGAGTTTTGTGTCGCGATATCCCCGAACAACACCGTGTCCGCGAGTTGCTGGAGCATCCCTTTCGCCACTTCCCTGACGCGCGCAAGCGCCCGACAAAATCGGAACGCTTGCGCGACTGCCGGCGGCTGAGCGTGAGCCGGGGCGGTAGGTCAGAGTCCTTCCGGCCGAAGATCGCGGTAACGACGCAGTTCGCGTCGGGCGATGGCACGCTTGTGGACCTCGTCGGGCCCGTCGGCCAGACGCATAGAGCGCAGGTGCGCGTACGCCAGTGCGAGCGGGAAGTCGTCGGTGACGCCGGCGCCGCCGTGCACCTGGATGGCGCGATCGACGATCTTCAGCGCAATGGTGGGGGCTGCGACCTTGATCGCGGCGATCTCCGTCTGTGCTTCCTTGTTGCCGACGGTGTCCATCAGGTACGCGGCCTTGAGGGTGAGCAGGCGGATCATCTCGATGTCGACGCGCGCCTCCGCAATCCAGTCCTGGATGTTGGCGTTGTCGGCGATCGGCTTGCCGAACGTGACCCGCGACTGTGCACGCCGGCACATCAGTTCCAGGGCACGCTCGGCCATGCCGATCGCGCGCATGCAGTGGTGGATGCGGCCGGGGCCGAGGCGGGCCTGACTGATCGCGAAACCCTCTCCCTCGCCCTTGAGCACGTCGGTGGCCGGAACCCGCACGTTCTTGAACTCGATCTCGCCGTGACCCTCGCGGTCGTGGTATCCGAATACCGGCAGGTTGCGCAGGACCGTGACGCCGGGCGCGTCGATCGGCACCACCATCATCGATTGCTGTCGATGTGTCGGCGCGCTCGGATCGGTCTTACCCATCACGATCAGTACCTTGCAATTTCGGTGAAGGGCGTTGGATGCAAACCACTTCCGGCCGTTGAGTACGTAGTCGTCACCGTCCTTGACCATGGACAGCTCGACGTTGGTGGCGTCGGAGCTGGCGACCGCGGGTTCGGTCATCGCGAACGCCGACCGTATGGTGCCGTCGAGGAGCGGTTCGAGGTATTTCACTCGGTGCTCGTCGGTGCCGAAGAGCTCGAGTACCTCCATGTTGCCGGTGTCGGGGGCGCTGCAGTTGCAGGCTTCCGGCGCGAGGTGGCTGCGGCCCATGATCTCGGCGAGCGGGGCGTATTCGAGGTTAGTCAGTCCGGCGCCCGTACCGGGATGTGGATGGAACAGGTTCCACAGGCCGCGTTGCTTCGCCTCGGCCTTCAGGTCGTCGACGATCGGCGGGTGGAAGTGCGGGTCGCCGGCTTTCCGCATCTGCTCGTCGTACACGCCTTCGGCCGGGTAGACGTGTGAGTCCATGAAGTCCAGCAGCTTCTTTTGCAGCTGCAGGGCGTGGTCGGACAGGGCGAACAAAGACATGTGGAGCTCCTAGCGAGTAGGTGGCAGGTGATGGGACTTGCCATTGCGTCTGCGCGAGATGCGGTTCGAGGACTCGAGGAAGGTCACCGAGGACGTGGGCGGCGCACCCGGATCGCGGCGATACGTGATTGATAGACCGCTCGTTCCCAGGGGCACCGCGCAGGAGGTATGCCGGTGTGTACGCGAGCCTGAACTGTTGCATGCGGATGCGCGTTGGTCGATCGCCGGGCACGCCACCCGCTGTCGGTCGTTATCGGGACTGGAGGTAGTCGGTCATCTCGTCGATGCCTGCGCGGATGAGGGGTTCGACCACTTCGCCGATTGCTGCGTAGCCGTCTCCGACGGTGTGCCCGTTGACGAACCGGTAGTGGATGCCTTCGAGGATGACCGCGAGTTTGAAGTAGGCGAGGCCGAGGTGGAATCCGAATCCGTTCGGCGGTTCGTGCCCACCGGAGCCGATGTACACCTCGAGGGTGTCGTGGCGGTCGAGGAATCCTGCCGCGTTGGAGGCGTCGGCGACGACTTCGGAGTCGGTGATCTCGGCGAGTCTGTTGTAGACCAGCAGCAACGCCACGTCGGTGACGGGGTCGCCGAGAGTGGACATCTCCCAGTCGATTACCGCGCGGATCTCGTCGTCATCATCCACGAGCAGGTTGTCGAGACGGTAGTCGCCGTGCACGATCCCCGAAACCGACTCAGGGGGTTCGGTTCCGGTCAGCATCCGAATCAGTTCGTCGACGCCGTCGAGTTCGCGTGAGCGGGACGCCTCGAGCTGCTGGGTCCACCGGTGTACCTGGCGGACGAGGAAACCCTCGGGTCGGCCGAAGTCCTCGAGTCCCACCGCCGTGTAGTCCACCTGATGCAGTGCTGCCAGGGTCTGGACCATCTTGGTGCTGATTGCGGTGGTGCGGTCGGGGCCTAAAACGGCGAGTTCCCCGGTCGTCCGGTAGGGAGTACCGGAGACGTCACTCATGACGTAGAACGGTGCACCGAGCACGGCATCGTCGCGGCAGTCGGCGACGATTGCCGGCACCGGCACATCGGTGTTTGCGAGAGCCCGCATGACGGTGACCTCGCGACCCATGTCGTGCGCGGTGGACAGCACGTGTCCCAGTGGGGGCCGCCTGACGATCCACGTCGAATTCGAGTCGCAGACCCGGTAGGTCAGGTTCGAGCGGCCACCGGCGATCATGTGGGCGCTGAGTGGTCCGTCGACTGGCGTTACCGCGGACAGCCACGTCCGAAGTTTGTCGAGGTCGAGGCCGGGGGGAGCTGGGGCGTGTGCGGGATCGGTTGTGTTGGTGCTCATGTCGAAATATCCATTCGTGCGGGCGGCGGCACCCGGGGGAGTGGGTGCTCGTGTCGGCTGCTCGCGCCGCGTACTTGGTACGGTCTCGGGGCGGTCATACGAACACCCCGAGACCGCGTGGCATCAGTCCGGGAACCGCGTGCGGGGTGTCTAGTCGACGGGGACTGCATCTGCGCGCACGCGCCCGGGCGACGCCGTCACTTCTTGGCGGCGGCCCGAGGTGTTGCGCACCTAATTTGGTTCGGTCAGGCGGTCGTTTCGCTCTGGTCGCGCAGTTCCTGGCGGAGGGACTTCCTGTCGAGCTTGCCGACCGCCGTCTTGGGAACCGATGAGCGGAACACGAGGTTGCGGGGCTTCTTGTAGGAGGCAAGGCCTTCGGCGACGAATGCGACCAGTTCGCTGCGGAGCTGTTCGGATTCGTCGTAGCCGGGCGCGACGACGACAACGGCGGTCACGGCCTCGACCCAGACCGGGTCGGGTGCTCCGACGACGATCGTTTCGGCGACAGCCGGGTGCGCGAGCAGTCGCTCCTCGACCTCACGGGGATAGACGTTGTACCCACCGGAGACGATCATGTCGGAGAGCCGGTCCTTGAGGTAGAGGAAGCCGTGCTCGTCGAAGACGCCGACGTCGCGGGTGTGTACCCAACCGTCGTGGGTGAAGGTGGCTGCGTTGAGTTCGGGCGCGTTGAAGTAGCCAGCAACGGCGGACGGTGAGCGCACCACGATCTCGCCGGGTGTTCCTTGCTCGACGTCGTTTCCCTGTTCGTCGAGAAGCCTGATCTCGACATCGAGAGCGGGCTGCCCGCACGAGTGCAGGCGCTCGCCCTGGTGATCCTCGTGACGCAGGACCGTCAGGCATAGCGGAGCCTCGGTCTGCCCGTAGTACTGCAGGAACTGCACGTGGGGCAGAGCCGCCATCGCTTCCTTGATCGTGACGAGCGGCATGGGCGACGCACCGTAGATCAGGTACCGCAGTGACGAGACGAGATCGGGGTCGAAACTGGTCCGCTGCAACAGCATCTGGACCATCGTCGGTACCAGGATGGTCGAGGTGACCCGGTGGGTGGCGATCTGCTCTACGAAGGTGTCGGGATCGAATCCGGGGAGAACCAAGGTGGTGGCACCGCGCAGCCAGAACGGGAGGACGAACACGCCGCTGGCGTGGATCAGCGATGCCGAATGCGCCATCACGTCGTCGGGTGCAACCGGAAGGAGGTTCAGGAGCACGTTGCGTGCGATACCCGCGTACGTGCGCTGGGTGTGCTGCGCTGCTTTGAGGACTCCCGTGGTACCGGAGGTGAAGAGGGTCAAGATCACGTCGTCCGGCTCGACGGCGACGTCGGGGAGCGTGCCCGGCATGGTGGCCGCGACATCGAAGAGAGTGCGGGTGTTGTCGAACGACGACTCGAGGCCCACGCAGCGCAGCTCGGGGAACCGCTCAGCCAGCTCCTGCGCGCGCTCGGCCAGGTCCGGGCCGTAGAACAGGGCTGTGCAGCCGGTCTCGGCGATCATCCGGCTGTGTTCTTCGACGGAGAGCCTGGAATTGAGCGGGACGCGGTTGATGCCGGCCTTGACGCATGCGAAGTCGGTCGGGACGGTGTAGATGCTGTTGTTGACCAGCAGTGCGACACGCGAACGGTGTTCGCATCCTTGCTGAAGCATGGCATGTGCCAGCTGACTGCTCAGATCGTCGACCTCACGGAACGTCATCCGTCGGTCTCCGCAGATCACTGCTGTCCGCTCGCTGTGCTGGAGGGCGCCGCGAACGATCAGGTCTCTTGTCAATGGGCTCATGGTGAAAGATCCTTCTGTGTGTCTCGGAATCTCTTGTGTCTCAGTTTGTTCGAATGTGTGTGAAGCTGCCGTGACGCCCTGCCCCGGATGCGAATCGTGCAGCACCAGCGACGCCCTCGCGGTCGACGATCGGCGCGCCGTCGGTTCCTTCGGCCCTGAGTGCGGTATCGAGCGTCAGATCGAAGGACCGGTACATGGAGGTCCGGTCGACCAACATGCACTCCTGCGGGAACTGCAGCAACTGGTTCGCGATCTCTCGTGCCGCTTCCAGTGAGGTGCCCGTCTCGACCACTCGATTGACGAGCCCGAAGGACAGCGCTTCGTCGGCCCCGACGGGGCGGCCGGTGAGGATCATGTCGAGCGCGCGGCCCTGGCCGATGATGCGTGGAAGTCGGACGGTCCCGCCGTCGATGAGGGGCACCCCCCATCGACGGCAGAAGACCCCGAACGTTGAGTCCTGCTCGCAGACTCGCAGGTCGGCGAGCAGAGCCAGTTCGAGTCCGCCTGCCACGGCGTACCCGCTCACCGCGGCGATCAGAGGCTTGCTGAGCGCCATCCGACTGGGCCCCATCGGTCCGGTGCCGCCGCCGTGGGGATCGAGTTCGTGGCGGCGCGCGGGGTCTCCTACTGCTGTGAGGTCTGCGCCGGCGCAAAATGTTCCGCCGGCGCCCCACAGGATGGCCACGCGCTGGGTGTCGTCGGCTTCGAACTGCTCAAACGCCTCGCGTAGCTGCGCCGCCATCGGCCCGTCGACGGCGTTACGCCGATCGGGGCGATTGAGCACGATAGTGGTGACTCCACCGTCACGCTCGACGAGGACATCCGTCGCAGGCTGTTCAGGGCAAGGGGGGAAGAGTTGGATGACACGGCCGGCCTCCTTACGGTCGGTTGGCGGTTGCGCCGAGCGTAGCCGTTTGTAACAAGGTTGAACAGAGTAGGATCAAATTGTGTTTCAAGTTGATGGTCGACCCACTGCCGCCCGGGTCATCCTCGACCTCCTGACCGCAAGTCCAGAGGTCGAGTTCGGACTGGACATGCTCACCCTCGCCGGCGAGATCATGGGACTGACGGCGGCGAACATGAGAGTGTCTGCAGCCCGGATGTGCGCCGAGGGAAGGATCACCCGCACCACGCGCGGCTCATACACGCTTCAAGTCGAAGCGCTGCCTGCCTACACCGAGGTCAGTAGCTGGCGAAGCCGCATCGAGCGCATGGTTCAATGGGACGGCACGTGGACCGCGGTCGAACACTCCCGAGTCAAACGAAGCGACCGAGCGGTATTACGCGCACACAACAACGCGCTGTCGCTGGCCGGGATGGCCGAATGGACTCCGGCGGTAGCACTACGACCGAATAACCTCGATCACGGCACCGACGGGCTTCGTGCCACCTTGTCCAGACTCGGCGCCGCACCCGAATGCCACGTGTACCGAATCGACGAGCTGAGCACCGAAGACGTTGATGCCCTTCATCGCTTGTGGGACACCGCATCGCGGACACGACACCTGCAGGAAGCATCTCGGGCACTCGCGGACGCAGTCCGAGTCAGCGATGATCGGGCAGCCGCAGAAAACGCCCGGTCGTCGCTACTGCTCGGCAGTGCAGTGATCAGCACCATCGTGCACGATCCGCTGCTACCAGAGGAACTCGCGCCCGTGACGCCGCTCGTCGAACTGATCGAACAGATGAAAGAGTTTCAGGATCACGCGCTGACGTTGTGGCTCGAACTACTCGACGATGGACAGAGAACCTGACCTATCGTCCACACCCTTTCGGGCTGTCGGCGGCCGCGCGGTGGGGCCAGCACGCTGGCAAACCGCGAGCGCCGGGGCCCGGCCATGCCTGCAGTCGTGGAGAGATCATGATCGGCCCCACGGACTCCACTACGTCTTCGTTACGTGACTAAATAACACCCTACGGGGCCGCAGTAGCAGCGGCGCCGGTCGGACGACCCATGGTCCATGAAAGTCTAGAAGTGCCAACTGATTTGACCGTTCGTCAGCAACGGTGACGCGAATGCGGACTAGGCGCTCGTGGGCGGGTCTGGCCGATCTGAGGCATGCCGCCCATCACGTCCAACCGGGCTAGCGAGAGTGCGGGAGATGCCAACCATTTGACCAAATGGCCAACTTCGATGACGAAGATGCCAACTATCCGACGAAATACCAACGTCGATGACGAGTCACAGCCACAACGGGGACTGATAGAGGCGGAAGAGAAGACCACGACCGCAGCGGTGTGAATCGTCATCGTAGTTGTCATTTCCCGGCGCTCTGACCTGCGGTGTGACAACTAGCGTGACGACAGGGTCCAATCGTCGTCATCGGGTTGGCATTTGTTCGCGGCTGTTCGTTGACTGAACGAACTGTGACAGAGGGCCAGCCGGGACCCGGTCCGCGGTCTGACCGGCTCCTCTGAGCTTGACGAGCGCCCCGAACGAATCTGAGCCGAACGAACCGATTGAACTGGCGATAGCACCCATCGTGCGCTCTGTGTCCTCTACCGGCCCCGGGACGGTAGGTGTCATGTAGTCCGAGCGATCGTGCGCCGGGCGGTGGGTCTGGGGAAGGAGCATGGAAGAACAGCGGACCCCGACCGGTGCTGTCATGCACCGCCAGTGCAGGTGGCTCGGGCCGATCAGCGGCAGGCCGAGTCCGGTCCTCCCGCAACGGGAGGGAGCCTTCTTCTGGTGCACCTATCTGCTTGCGGGGGGGTCTTCTGGTGCACCTATCTGCTTGCGGGTCGTGGGTACCAGCAATCGTCGGCCACCTCATCGCGGGGGTACGGACTCCTCCGCCGAAGCAGCTAATGGACCTGTCTGATCGGGGTAGCCCGTTTCAAAAGGGGACGATGATGGAGGTGCCGGAGGATGAGGCCGTCCTCGCGAGGCCGAGGGCTCTGAGACGCGGATCAGCGTGGGCCTGCGGGCAACCGGCTTCCTCAAAAACTGGACATGAGCCGGCGACGTACCGCGCACGTCCGCAATACGCCTACCCTGAACTATGAGTTCAGCCCGCTACACGCATCCGGGTAGTGAACCGCGACCGCGTTGCAGAGGGTCACCCAACAATGAGTGATTCGCCCAGGGCCGCGGCGGCGGCGGTGAGCTGTCGGTCGGTGGGCGTGGCCAGGCTGAGGGTCCACACGAGTGAGGGCCGCACCGGAATCTGTACGAGGTCGCGGTAGCTTCTCGCCGGGGTGGCCGGCATCAGGGTGATTCCGAGTCCGTGGCGTACCAGTCCTGCAGCGGTGGTGTAGTCGGCAACCTCGAAGGGTGCATCCGGTTCGATTCTTGCGTCGGTGAACGCGTGGTCGGTGAGACGGCGGATTCCCCAGCCCACGGCGAACTGCACAATTGTCTCCGTACGCAGTTCTCCGATGTGGACCTGTCGGCGGCGCGCGAGCACGTGGTCCGGCCGACAGAGCATCACCAGGGGTTCGCTTGCGACCAATCTGAGGCCGACGTTCGGTCGGGGACTGATCTCGGTCGCGACCAAGGCGAGGTCGAGCGTGCCGTCGGACACTGCTTTGAGGTGGCCGGACGTGCCCTCGACGTTCTGCCGCAATCGCACGGTAACCAATGGATGCTGGGTGTGGAAGCGCCCCAGGATTGCGGGCAAGTCGAGCGATCCGGAGTTCATCAGCATCCCGAGGTCCACGGTTCCGCTGAGCTGGCTCCGACGAGCGATGGCTGCGACGCGGGCGCGGTGCGCTGCATCCAGTGTGCGGCGTGCCTCGATCAGGAGCGCCTCGCCCGCCGGGGTCAGGGCGATGTGGTGCCTGTTTCGTTCGAACAGTGAAACGTCGAGTTCGTGCTCGAGCTTGGCCACCGCGGCGGAGACCGCCGACTGGACTACATGAGCGCGTCGGGCACCGCGGGAGAAGTTCATTTCCTCGGCGACGGCGACAAAGTACTCGAGTTGCCGAAGCTCCACGGATCCATTATCGCATTCCGCGATCACCTGTATCGCAAGTCTTCGTTGGACCCGATCAGGTTCGGCTGGAATAGTTCAATGTGTTCTCCAGCAAGGAAATCCGGACGCAGAGGAGTATCTGATGTCCCTCGACCTGACCGAGACCACCATCACCGAGGCCGTGCAGAAGACGTTCACCGCGGCACACGACGATCGAATGCGCGAGGTCTTCTGCAGCCTGGTTCAGCATCTGCACGACTTCACCCGCGAGGTGCAGTTGACCGGCGACGAATGGTTCACCGCCGTCGACTTTTTGGAACGAGTAGGGCAGATGAGCACACCGACCAGACAGGAGTTCGTGCTGCTGTCGGACATCCTGGGCCTGAGTGTCCTGGTCGACCAGATTGCCCACCAGGACGGCAGCACGTCGACCACCGATTCCACGCTCCTCGGCCCCTTCTTCGTCGAGGGGAGACCGAAAGCCGAGAACGGTTCCGACATTTCGGGTGGCGTCGACGGGACGCCGCTGTTCTGCCACGGCAGTGTCGTCGACTCGGCCGGTAACCCTGTGGCGGGCGCCCACGTGGACACGTGGCACAGCGACGGCGACGGCTTCTACGACGTGCAGCAGGCGCAGAAGTTGCACGACAAGTTGGCGATGCGTGCCTTGTTGACCACTGATGAACGGGGTCGCTTCTGGTACCGCTCGATCGCTCCGCGCTACTACCCGGTGCCCACCGATGGGCCGTGTGGTGAGATCCTGCGCGCCGCCGACCGCTCGGCGATGCGTCCCGAACACATCCATTTCTGGTTCCAGGCAGAAGGTTACGAGCCCCTGATCACCATGCTGTTCCGCTACGGTGACCCCTACCTGGAGACCGACGCGGTGTTCGGAGCCAAGCGCTCGTTGGTCGTCGAGTTCGTCGACCACCAGGCCGGTGAGACAGCCCCGGACGGTACGACGATGACAGAACCGTTCCAGACCGTCGAGTGGACATTCACATTGGAGAGGAAGGACCAGGGCGATGTCACGGATCGCGCTGAGCAAACTTGACGACCTGAGCCCGACCGCGAGTGAATTCGTCACGCGCCGGGGACAATTGAATGTCTTCCGACTACTGGCAGGCGCGCCAGAGGTATTCGACGGTTGGATTCGGATGGTCGACGCGCAGCTGAACAGCACCACAATCTCAGGCCGGCTTTCTGAGCTGGTGATCCTGCGGGTGGCCCATCTGCAGCGCAGCCGCTACGAACTCGCTCAGCATGCCGACGTGGCCCGTCAGGGCGGCATCAGCGAATCCGAGATCGCCGCGGTCACATCGGACGGCCCGGTGACAGGATTCGCCCCCGCCGAGGCCACCGTGCTGTCCTTCGTCACCGAACTGGTCACCACCAGAACGGTCAGTGCCGAGTCCTTCGCGGCCGCCGACGCCCAACTCGGTACGGCGGCAGTGACCGAGCTTCTGATGCTCGTCAGCCTCTACTACGGGCTCGCGCTGGTCCTCAATGCATCCGATGTAGAGATCGACCGCACCGACAGGTTGGAGGTCCGACGATGACCAGAGTCCCATACTGCGAGACGATGTCGGACGAAGCTCGACATCTCACCGACGAGCGCGGCGATCTCAACGTCTACCACGCTCTCGCTCACGCGGGGGAGGTGTTCACGGGCTGGATGGTCGCCGGGCGCGCGACCCTGGCGAGCCCGGTCGTTCCTATCAAGCTGCGAGAACTGATCATCTTGCGTACCGCGCACCTGATGGCCTCACCGTACGAGATTGCGCAGCACACCGAGATCGCTGAACGCGCCGGAGTGAGCCCCGGCCAGCGCGCCGCACTCGAACCGCACGCCGAGCTCTCCTCCGGCGGGTTCGACGAGACGGAGTTGAGGGTGCTCGAGCTCGTCACGGACCTGATCACCACCAAAACCGCTGCGGCCGCGAGCATTCACACGCTCCACGAGTCCCTCGGCGACGAAGCACTGATCGAGGTGCTGATAGTGATCGCCCGGTGGAGTGGTCTGGCTCTGATGCTCAACGCCCTCGACGTCGACATCGACACCGATGCCCGCTTCACTCCCCCGAGCCGGGACGGCTCGAAGCGATCAGGCTGATGAACCCGAAAGCGCCAGGAAGGAATTGATCATGCGCGCATTGCGATTCGAGAGGTTCGGAGGACCAGAGGTGCTCTCGGTCGTCGAGATCGCCGATCCAGAAGCCACCCCGGACCGTGCCGTGGTCGAGGTCGAAGCCGCCTCGATCAACCCCTCCGACGTCAAGAATGTCGCCGGCGCGATGGAAGGCACAACGCTACCCCGAGTCCCGGGACGCGACTTCGCGGGCAGGGTCGTCGACGGGCCCGAGGACTGGCGCGGAGTCGACGTGTGGGGGACCGGTGGCGATGTCGGGTTCAGTATCGACGGCTCGCACGCGGAACGCATCCAGGTGCCGGTCGCGTCGCTCTCACGAAAACCGGAGAACCTCAGTTTCGAAGAGGCATCCGTGGTCGGCGTCAACTTCATCGTCGGATGGCTCGGAGTCGTGGAAACCGCGAACCTGTCGAGCGGAGAATCCATCGCAGTGTTCGGCGTCCGCGGCGGGGTCGGCAGCGCGGTGGCACAGATCGCCCGAGCTCGCGGAGCACGTGTGTTCGGCGTCGCCCGGACGGCCCCCGGCGAAGGCTCTCCCGCAGCACAGGCCATCGAGGCATTCGTCCCTCTCACCGAGGACCCGGCGGAGGTCTCCGACGAACTACGGCGACTGACCGGCGGACGGGGCGTCGACGTCGTCTACGACGCCGTCGGCGGTGTCACCACCCCGGCCGCCCTCGCCTCCTTGGCCCCCGGCGGATGCCTCGTCGTCATCAGCGCCGTCGGTCGGCGCACCGTGGAGCTAGATCTGATCGACTTCTATCGTCGTGAACTTCGGCTTCTCGGGGTGAACAGCCTCAAACTCGATCTCACCGCGTCCGCGCGGAGGCTTTCCGCGCTCGCACCGTACTTCGAGCGCAGCCAGTTCCGGCCTGTGCCCGTCGGGCACGTCTACGACCTCGACCACGGCCCCGACGCCTACAGCGCTGTGGCCGAACACTTTCCGGGACGTATCGTCATATGCCCTGGCCGAAGGTAGCGACCGGGGTGCTCTAGTGAAGGGCCGGTGTCGGCAGTGGCTCACGCGTGGTCGATGAAGCGACGTTAGCCCGATCTTGATTGATGTCGTGTGTCCGTACTTCACGCTGCTGCTACCGCGTCGCGAACCGGGGCGAGCGCATTGCTCCAGGTGATGACCTGATCGATCATTGCGTTCACGGCCTTGATTGGTGGGCGTTGGGGGGTGAAGACCGAGTAGTTCTCGAAATCGGTCGCCAGCGACAGGGTGACCTTCAGATCGCCCGGATGGAAGCCCGCGGAAGCGTTCGCCGCGCCCCGTGCGATACCGACGCCCCCGGATTCGACATCCTGCTCACCGACGAGGGCATGGCCGCAATCGAAGCGTCGGCGCCCTTGCATCTCGCCGGCGTACGGCACTGCTTCGTCGACCTGCTCACCCCGGATCCGTAGGATGACTGCCCACCGGCGCACGGCGGCGTTATCGGCAAGTCCGAATCAAGTCTCAGCACCTGCCACCTTTTGACGCAAGATATTGAGGCTCACGTCCTCGATGTAGTCGACGAAACGCTTTGCGGTGGTTCCTCTTTCCGGTGATTTTGCCCTTTAGGGTATGTGTGAAAATGGTGGCGCGCCGAGTGGAGAACGGTAACGCAGCTCTGCCCGCGCAGGCATCAGCTCGGGCTGATCGCGACGTGATCGGCTGGATGGCCTGCGGGTGCACCGACTACGGCGGGCATCGCACCTACAAGTGCAGTACTTGCAGTGGAATCGTGTACCGGCCAGCGCACCTGCTGGACCAGTCAATTTCGGGGATCGGTGGTTGCAGAAACAGCGGGTAACGCGGAGAGGCAGGGGAGCTCGGGTGTATTGGACGGCCCCGCCTGGTCAAGTGACTGCCTGGCGGGGCCGTGTGTGCACCGTCTGGGTGGTGCCGGCCAGACACTACCGGCCGATCAGACCCCTGAGAAGCCCCGGCAATAGACGAAAGGCCCCGACCCGGATCTGAACTGACCCCGGGGAGTTGGACTGAGAAATCGGTTCCGACTCCCGGGGGTCAGTCTTTTGGACAGACGAAGTTCGTTGACGCAAGAGCAGCGCATCGCAGCAGTAGCGTTGTTCGAGAAAGGTGCGGCTTCGAGGGCCGTAGCGACGTCGTTGGAGGTGTCCCGCGATCCGATTCGTAGGTTGCACCAGCGGTGGCGGGTCCGAGGCAGAGGAGTGCTGGTGTCGAAGAAGGCAACGCCTGCTGTGTATCCGTTCGAACTGAAACTGGACCTTGTACAGCGGTTCCTCGCGGGCGAGACACTCGCGGAGCTGGCGGAGGAAGGCGGGTTGTCTTCGCCTGTCCTGCTGCGTAGGTGGGTTCGGGAGTATCGCGCTCACGGCGAAGATGCGTTGCGTCCGAAGCCGAAGGGGCGACCAGCCAAGAACACAGTCACGGGCGAGGAGCCGGAGCTGGACCGTCTTCGCCGTGAGGTCGAGTATCTCCGGGCAGAGAACGCGTACCTGGGAAAATTGCGGGCCTTGATGGAGGAGAAACGACGGACAAGGTGAACGCCGTCATTGCCCTCAAGGCCGTCCATCCCCTCACCACGTTGCTGAAGATCGCCGGTCTCGCGCGGTCGACGTTCTTCTACCACCAAGCCAGGCTGTCCGAGCCGGACAAGCACGCGGAGCTCAAGACCACGATCCGGCGGATCTTCGACCGGCACGGGCGTCGCCGCATCCACCAGCGGCTGCGCCGCGAAGGCCGGGTTGTATCGAAGAAGACCGTCCTGAAGCTGATGAATACGCTCGGGCTGCGTTGCGCGATCCGTCGCAAACGCTATGTCTCGTTCAAGGGCGAGGCCGGCAAGATCGCCCCGAACTTGTTGAGGCGCGACTTCACGACCACGGGGACGAACCAGAAATGGGTCACCGACGTGACAGAGTTTCGTGTCGGCGAGCAGAAGGTCTACCTCTCGACGGTGATGGACCTGTTCGATCGGCAGATCATCGGTCACGCACACGGAACTTCCCCGAATCTCGCGTTGACGAACACGTCGCTGCGCCGGGCGTTGAAGACCAGGCACCGAGGGCAGAAGCCGATCGTCCACTCCGATCAAGGATTCCAGTATCAGCATGTTTCCTGGCGGCGACTGCTGGAGGGGCGCGCGATCCAGTCGATGTCACGCAAGGGCAACTGCCTCGACAACGCGGTCATGGAGAGCTTCTTCGGGCATCTGAAGGACGAGCTCTACTGCAACACCACGTTCCTCACTGTCGACACTCTCACCATCGCGATCGATGACTACATCGCATGGTTCAACACCGAACGAAGCCACTCAACGCTGAAGGGCCTGAGCCCGGTTGAATACCGGACTCAGGCCCTTGCTGCATAGCCCCGTTACGATCTCACTTGGCCAGTCCAACTTCCGGGGAGCAGTTCAGTCTCTGTCCGGGTCGGGGCCCTTTCGTCGTTTCTGGGGTGGGGCGGACCTATAGGTGGCTACCCTGCCGCCCCACCTGCCGCATCGTTGGCTTACGACATCGCGGCAAAGCGAACTTATCGGACAGGTGATCGAATGGGAAGAGCTTCGGGAGCGGCACCGCGGTCCACTCGTCGTGGTGCCGCTCGTCACCCACAACCCCACCGCGCACGATGCGTTTGGCGTTGCTGCGGGCCGTCGCCCAGAAGGAGGATGCGATATCGGCGGGCGGCAATGCCGACGCTACTCGCATCATCGGCCGCGTCAACGCTCGCGAACGGTGCTTACGGGGTGTGGAGGAACGGCACCGTGCAGTTCGCTTGAGACACGGATGGACACGGTGCCGGCCCCGGTCGCCTGCAGTCGCACGATCCCTGCCGCAAGATGCGTGCCCGCAGGCTGCGGCCCGCTTCGAAGAGTGCTGTGCCGCGTGCGCTGTGTGGCCGGGCCGCAGCGTCGACGCTACTCGCGTGAGTGCCGTGCGTGAACAGCATGTATCGGTCGGAATGGATCAACATAGAGCGATGAATGTCTCGACATGCGGAGACGGCGCCGCGCGCAGGGTCTCGGGCGCAGCGCCGCCCACGTCCGCAAACTGCCACCAGGCAGGCCAATACTGGTGCCGCGAACTGCGGCCGTATGCGAATCGCAGCGGCGATGTGGCCGGGCCGCATCTCGAAGCGTATGGCGGACGGCGTCGGCGCGGTTGAGACTCAGGTAACCGTTACCTTTCCTAAGCCACGAGCGCCCCGAGGATCACTCGGGGCGCTCGGGTGGCTCGAAGGACAAGCGCGCCACGAGGCGCAACCTACGCGTGAGGACCGACAGGTCAGTTCGGTGACCGATACTGCCCGTACCGGGCGATCGTGGCGTACACAGGAGGCGAACAAGAACCGGCGCGGTGTCGTTTCGGCCACCCAGGTGCGCCAGGCCGCAATCGCGCAGGAGATCACAGGCATCCGCTGATCCACAGGGTCCTGGCGTGGGGTCCTGACTTTCTCGTCCTGATACGTCGTATCTGCACGTCAGCGCGCTGTTCGTCCCGTTGCGTGATCGGTGTTTTCGCGTAGCGTCGGCTGTGGTCGCCGGTTCAGATCGGCCGTGAAGGTCGGGTGGCAAGTCCGGGTGGCAAGTTCGGGGCAACGCCACACGCTATGGCGCGGTGGGGTCGTGAGCGATCAGGGCGGCACTGGCCGCGGTGAGGGGAACACCCGACCGGTGCCGTCTCTTCACGGCAGGGGCGGTATGCACCCGTCGGCGGACGCTGAAGCGACACGGTCCACAAGACCTGCGTCGCTCTCACCCCGAAAACGGCATGCCGAATGGGAACGGGTTCCTAGGGTGAGAGAGTCGTCGTGCGTCCGATCATCGGCGGTGGCAGCCGCACCACTTCCGCCATGCTGTTGGTGTGGCGACGGCGGCACGGGTCGACGGGCGCCTCGACCGGTTCCGCTGGTTCCTCCCACGGATGGGGCGGTGAACCAGGCACCACCGTCACCTCGACCCATCTCCGAAGAAGCATGACGAAATGGGCCAGGAGACATCGAATGCGCGTTCGGCGGAGATGCCGTAGACCACCATCAGCGCGCCCTTCGCCTGTTTCGATGACAGCGCGGGACTCGATGAATGCAGAGAGGTTCTCGGTGATCGTGCGGTCGATGTCGCGGCGGACAGAGTCGGTGACATCGATGTAGAAGCCTGACGTCCCGGTGGCCTGCCCGTCGGTCATGACGCGCTGACCGACGACCACGACGTGATGGACCTTGCCAGCGGTGTCGATGATTCGATGCTTGCTGCTGAACGGCTCCCCGTCCTGCAATACCCGCCGCAGCAGATCCGCCACACTGTCCCGGTCGTCGGGGTGCTTGTGTTCGAGTAGCAGCGCGGTGGTGGGGACGACCTCACCGGGCTCGTAGCCGTGCATGCGGGCGACCGCGTCCGACCATTCCCACCGCTCGCCGTCGAAGTGGAAGCAGAAGCTCCCGACCCGCTCGAGCCGTCCGGACACCAGGACGGCCCTGAAGTCGTCGCTGGCAGTTCTGAGTTGCGCAGATGGCAGGTCCCGGGCTAGTCGTGCTGGGGAGATGTCGGTGTGAGGTCGGATTCGGTGCCGAGGGCTGCGGTGATGCTGACGATGGCGGGCGCGTAGTTGCGGGGGATTGCTCTTGGTGATCAGGTGTTCCCCGAACTTCGTGGCCCAGCTCTCTGTGTTTGCCGGCGATTCAAATACGGAGCAACACATCTCGTGCCGCCGTTGCCGTGGGCGACGAGAACGCTCATAGCGGTGCCGTCAGGCCCCGGAATGAACGTGAATCGCTCGGCGGCGGTGGCGTCCACCCCGCTGTTATCTGGGTAGCCGAGGCAGTTTACGCGGGCGTCGGTGAAGGCCTTCGGCATCAGGCGGGTGGCTGTGGGAACACAGCAACTGAGATCGCCGCGGGCGAGAACGATCGTGCCGACGTCTCGGTGCCGGGCGATCGGAACGATACGCCTTCAGAGGGGGTCATGATGCCCCAGATCGGCGCCTCGGATGTGTTCCGGCCGCAGCTTGTCAGCGCGGAGATACTACGTGGGTATTGTATCCAGGTTTGTGTGCCGATTGTGCCGCACGGATCAGGGGTTGGCGTCCGACATATTTCTCGTGAGCGAGGTGAAGCGTCCCGCGACCGCTTCTGGCGGAAACGCGTCAGCGGACCGCTCCGGGGTCCAGGGCAGGCCGCTGAACTGCGGTGGGATGCCGGGGGGAGCCCAGTGCCTCCGGCCCGTACCAGGTGCCGAGGGTGCCGCGCAGCGCATCGAGATCCAGGTTGTCGCCGGCCACCCACGCGACGTACCCGTCGGGTCGAATCAGCAGCGCTGACGGCGTCGCAATGGTTCCGGCGCCGGGTACCGCCCAGGAGTCTGCTGCGCAGTTGGCCGTGACGACGTCGACCCGCCCGGCCCAGGCAGCTGCAGCCTCCGTCAGCCCGGGCGTGTGCGACAAGTCCAGCAGCACCGGCCGTGCGTCCCTCAGTAAGTCGAAGATGCGTGTGGCCCCGCTGCCGGAAATGATGTCGGCATCGGGAACTCGGCGTCCCAGCAGGGCGTGCCCTCCGGCCGTCGGATACTGCAGGTCCAACCCGGACAGCGCGGCGGTCAGGTAGCGGTTGACGTCGTCGAAGCTGACCAGCCGTGCCATCAGCTCGAGGAGGTCGGCCAGTTTCGGTTCGGGTTCGCACAGAATTGATTGCGCCCGAATCAGTTTCAGTGTTTCGGCATCGGCGGCGTGCCGCTCGTCGTGGTACGTGTCCAGCAGCGAGTCGGGGGCGTTACCGCGGAGCACCGCCGCCAGCTTCCATCCGAGATTGAACGCGTCCTGCATTCCCATGTTCATCCCCTGCCCGCCCGCCGGCACGTGGATGTGCGCTGCATCGCCGGCGAGGAACACCCGGCCCGACCGGTAGCGATCGACCTGGCGAATGGCGTCGTTGAAGTGCGAGAGCCAACTGGCGCTGTGCATTCCGAAATCCGTGCCGGCGATCCTGCGAGTGGAGGCCTGCAGCTCCGCGAGCGTCACCGGATCCCCCGCAGCGGCCGACCGCTCGCGTTCACTGGTGACGACGCGGTACCAGCCCGGTCGGAACTGGACGACCGTGATCAGACCGGCCTCGCGTCGGTCGAGGAACATCTGGTGCTGCGGCGGCTCGTCGAGCTCGACGTCGCCGATGAGACACACCATCGTCGCATCGGTGCCCGGGAATCCCACGCCCGTCAGTTTGCGGACGATGCTGCGACCGCCGTCGCACCCGACCAGGTGGCTACCGCGCACGGTTTCCACGCCGTCCGGACCGTGCACGGTGACCTCGACGCCGCCGGCATCTTGACGCAGGCCGGTTACCTCGGTGGACCACCGCACCGATGCGCCGAGATCTGCGGCAACGCTCTCGAGGACCTGCTCGGTGTCGGCCTGCATGATGTTGTACGTGTGCGGGAACCGGCTCTCGAGCTGCGAGTAGTCGAGAATGATGCCCGCGAAATTGCCGAGGTTGAGCGGTGGACCGAGGGCCAGGAAGCGATCGACGATGCCGCGCTGGTCGAGCATCTCAACTGTGCGCGGCTGCATCCCCGCGGCGCGCGATCCGTCCACGCCGCGATCGGCCCGGCGGTCCAGCAGCAGCACGTCCGCACCGCCGCGCCGCAACTCGGTTGCGAGCGTCAATCCGGTGGGACCGGCCCCCGCGATGATCACGGGCGCTACGCCCTGGTTCTCGAGTGACATCTCCATCCTCCTACGGATTCGGCCATGTCCTCTCCAACAACGTTTGAGATTACTCGAACATTGTTAGACTTTCGAGGTGGCAGAGAAGCTCCACCGAGATGTGATCGCACGCGCCGGGCTGCGCCTTCTGGACGAGACGGGCATCGAGGGCGTCACCATGCGCGCGCTCGCCGCCGAACTCGGGGTGCATGCGTCCACGCTGTACTGGCACGTCAAGTCCAAGGACGACATCTTCCGGGCGATGGCCGTCGCCCTGAGCAGGGACGCTGCAGCACTGTTGACCGCAGCAGATCGGCGCGCGCCGTGGCGGGAGTGCATCGCACGCTGGGCGCATGCGCTGCGATGCACTCTGCTCACTCACCGTGACGCCGCGCGGGTCTTCGCCGGAACCCTGGCCGCCGAACCGGCCGGCTTCGACGTGATCGAATCGGTCTTGGACGCCTGGAGGGAAGCCGGCGTCCCGCAAGCCGAGGCTGCCCAGCGCACCTTCCTGCTGCGCCACTTCATCGTCGGCTTCTGCATCGAGGAGCAAGCACTGGCCGCGCTGTACGGGGGATCCGACCGCGACCGGATCGACGCGCTGCGCGAATCGGTCGATTCCGCGCGCTTTCCGCTCACCGCACAGGCATTACCGGCGATTCTGACCACGCCCGGCGACGACCGCTTCGAACTGGGCTTGCGACTCATGCTGTCTCCAGCAGAAGCCCGTCAGTAGATGTCCCTCGCAAACGGGGGACCGATTCCTTGGAGCCTATGCGTCTTCTACTGACTGCAGAGGCATCGCATTCGGCTCGGCCCCACACCTGACATGGCGGATTCCAGGAGTCGTCGCAACACGGCGGGTAGTTGTACGAGCATAGAGAAGCGCTTGGGACGGTGCGCCAACACCACCACCACTAGAAGCTTCGAAGTGAGTGCGAGGGTCCGTTGACGGCGCGGTGGAAGAACTCGGCGGCGTAGAGCCCAGAGCGGCGAACCTTCACCATCGGTATACCGCTCGGCGTCGCGCGGCTACTCGTTATACATACCGGTGGATGTCTCGGATGGTCTTGGGTACGGCACGTAGTCTTCCTCGTATTTCGACAGGTCTGAGGGGTGGAGATGTCGAACGGGATGATGCTGGCGGCTTCGCCGCGGAAGCTGCGTACCGGATGTATCCGAAGCACGGCCGGTGTGGTCGCGGTGGGGTCAGTCGATCGGGTAGGTGACCCCGGTCAGTTCCTCGGAGACCTGCCACAGCCGTCGAGCCAGGTCGGTGTCGTGAGACTGCTTGCTCGACGACACCGGTTCGGGGTAGCCGCGGGTGCCGGCGAATCCGTCGGGGCCGTAGTACTGCCCGCCTGCCGCGGCGGGGTCGGTGGCCGCACGCAGGGTGGGCAGCGCGCCCATGGCGGCAGGCTGGGCCACCATCTTCATCGTCGGCACCCGTATGACGGCGGGCAGATGTCGGCCGAGTTCGGTGTTCGAGCCTCCGGGGTGGGCGGCAAGGGCGATCGTGGGTTCGGCGGCGGTGGCCAGGCGGCGCTGCAGTTCGTAGGTGAACAGCAGGTTGGCCAGCTTGGATTGGCCGTAGGCGGCCACGCGGTTGTACCTGTTGTCGAAGTTCAGGTCGTCGAAATGGATGGCCGCACGGATGCGGTGCCCGATGCTGCTGACCGTTACCACGCGGGAGCCCTGCATGGGAAGAAGGTTGTCCAGTAGCAGTCCGGTGAGTGCGAAGTGGCCGAGGTGGTTGGTGCCGAACTGCAGCTCGAAGCCGTCGGCGGTGCTCTGCTTGGGTGGGTACATCACCCCGGCGTTGTTGATCAGCAGGTCGATGCGCGGATAGGCGGCTTTCAGTTCCGCGGCTGCGGTTCGGACAGAGGCCAGCGATCCCAGGTCGAGCTGCTGCAGTTCGACCGTGGCTGCCGGTTTGGCCGCCGTGATCCGGGCGACGGCGGTCTCACCCTTGTCGAGGTTGCGCACGGCCATGACGACGCGTGCACCCTTGGCGGCAAGGGCGGTAGCGGTTTCGAAGCCGAGCCCCGAGTTGGCTCCGGTCACGATCACGGTGCGGCCGGTCTGATCCGGGATATCGGCGGTTGTCCACTTCGTCATGAGAGATCCTCACTACAATCGGACTAATCGGAGTGATTCCTCCGCTTCTATCCCGACTGTACGGAATCTGCGCTCCGCTTGTAAGGGCGCAGCACAGGAGACGATCGCGGTGAGTGACAAGGTCAGGCCACTACGCGCCGACGCGGCCCGCAACCGGGCACTGGTCCTGGAAACCGCCTATCGGAGCTTTGCTACCGAGGGCCTGTCGGCGGCCGTCGACGAGATCGCCAATCGCGCGGGGGTGGGGATCGGGACCGTCTACCGGCACTTTCCGACGAAGAACGCCTTGTTCGCGGCTGCTGTCGAACACCGACTGAGACAGCTTGTGACCGCTGGCAGGGCCTTGCTCGACAGCGAAGACCCGGGCCAGGCGCTGTTCGGGTTCGTGCGTGCCATGGCTACGGAGTGGGGTGCAGCTGATCGGGGCCTGACGCAAGTGCTGGCGGGAGACGAAGTCGACGTCGACCACGTCGCCGTCGCCGAGTCCCATTTCATGGACCTGCTCGGCGAGCTGCTGGCGGCCGCGAAGCAGGCTGGCACCGTGCAGCCGGAACTCACTGTGCGCGAAGCAAAAGCGGTCATCGTCGCCTGCCAAGCCGTGGGCACCCACACCCCCGATGTCGCTGATCGAGTGATCGGCCTGCTGCTGGACGGGATCAGGCCGGTCGTGCACGATCCTTGCTGAACATGCCTCCGGGGGTTTGATCTTGAGCGTGAGGCGATCGCGGTTCGGGTCGTCGAGCACGGCGGCCCCGGGGTTCGTTCCGGTCTGATCCGGGTGGGACGGGCCCGTAGATGCCGGGCCGGTCCCACCCGTGTGATTTCTGGCGCCCGTGGCGAGCGCTCATCAGGACCTGGCCAGGAACTTCGGGCCTATTTGCCGTGCAGCAACATGTATCGCCTGCCGTGGGATCCGGCGACGTTGTGACACCTGTCCCGTTGTCGCGGAACTAGCTTGTGGGCGATCGCCATCAATCTGAGGTTGTTTGTCCGTCCGCGGCTTTGTCGACGAACGCGGGGTGGGAGACGGTGGAGCTCTCGTGGACCGAGGTCTCGCACTGTCGGACCGACATCGCTTCCCACCTCGGATCAGTAAAGGCGCGATGGCCGGGGCTGTTTGGGGGTCTCGCAGGTAGGCTTGGACGTACCGTGCGTTTTAGACGTGGAGCGGCGGTTCGGGTGCGATGAAGCTGGTTGACCGTCGAGCCGAGTGCAGCATGTTGGACCGGCTGGTTGACGCCGTGTGCGCCGGGCAGAGCCGGGCGCTGGTGCTCTGCGGCGAGCCTGGCGTGGGTAAGACGGCATTGCTGCAGCACCTAATTGGGCGCACGGCGGAGTGCCTGTTGGTGCAGACCTCGGGCGTCGAGTCTGAGATGGAGCTGGCCTTTGCCGGCCTACATCAGCTGTGCGCACCCCTGCTCGCTGGCCTGGACGATCTGCCGAAGCGCCAGGGCGATGCGCTGCGGATCGCGTTGGGGATGAGTTTGGGGCCAGCGCCGGACCGGTTTTTGGTCGGGCTGGCCACACTGGGCCTGTTGGCTCACGCCGCCGAACAGAAGCCGTTGGTGTGTGTGGTCGACGATGAGCAGTGGCTTGATCACGCCTCGGCGCAGGTGCTGGGATTTGTGGCGCGCCGGTTGGCGGCTGAGTCGGTGGGCCTGGTGTTCGCCGCGCGGGTGCCCACTTCGGATTTGGCGGGACTGTCACAGCTTCCCGTGGCGGGGTTGGGTGCTGCGGATGCGCGGGCGCTGCTGGATGCTGAAGTGACCGTCCCGCTCGATGGCTGGGTGCGCGATCAGCTGGTGTTGGAGACCGGCGGTAATCCACTGGCGTTGCTGGAGTGGCCGCGGGCGCTGACGACTCAGCAGTGGTCGGGCGGTTTCGGACTGCCCGGTGCGGTCCGGTTGCCGGGCGGTGTAGAGGAAGGCTTTCGGCGGCGGTTGGACGTGCTGCCCGAGAAGACTCGCCAGTTGTTACTTATCGCGGCGGCTGATCCGCTCGGCGATGCGGGGCTGGTGTGGCGGGCTGGAGCGCGCTTGGGAATTGACGCCGACGCGGCGGGACCTGCGGTCGAGGACGGTCTAGTGGAATTTGGTACCCGGGTGTTGTTTCGGCATCCAATGGTGCGTTCGGTGGTCTACACCACGGCCTCGGTGCGGGAGAGACAGCAGGTGCATGGCGCCTTGGCGCAGGTCACCGATGCGCGGCTGGACCCCGATCGTCATGCCTGGCACGGCGCGCATGCCGCCGCGGGACCCGATGAAGCGGTGGCCGCCGAGCTGCAAGGTTCGGCAGGCCGCGCGCAAGCCCGGGGTGGGCTGGCCGCGGCGGCGGCGTTTATGGAGCGGGCCACCATGTTGACGCTGGATCCCGAGAAGCGGGCCGAGCGGGCGCTGGGCGCCGCGTCGGCTCAGGTTCAGGCTGGTGGGTTTGAGGCGGCGCGCGACCTGCTGTCGATCGCGAAGGCGCAGGCGCCCAGTGATTTTCAGCAGGCGCGGATCGAGCTGATCCAGGCACAGCTGGCGTTTGCGACCACCCGGGGCGGTGACGCGCCGCGTCTGCTGTTGAAGGCCGCCCAGCGGCTGCAATCCATCGACGCGGGTCTTGCTCGCTCGACCTACCTACAGGCAGTGACCGCCGGGATTTTCAGCGACAGGGTGACACGCGGTGACGTGGGACAACTCGCCCGGGCCGCCGCGGAGGCGCCACCGCCCGCGGGCATTCCCACCGCAGCCGACCTGCTGCTGGATGGCATCGCGGCCCACTACGCCCAGGGATACGCGGCGGGGGCGCCGATCCTGCGCGCGGCGCTGGATCAGTTCAGCGACGGCATGTCACCCGAGATAGAGCTGCGCGGGCACGTGCTCGCAAGCATGCTGGCCGCCCAGCACCTGTGGGACTACCACCGCTGGCAGCTGCTTTCGGATCGCCACGTCGAGCTTGCCCGAAGCCTCGGTGCGCTCAGCGAGCTTCCGATGGCCCTGTCTTTCAAGGTGCTCTGCCTCGCGTATGCCGGCGACCTGCGCGACGCCGCCGCGGTAAGCCAGGAGTTGCAGGCGGTGGTCAAAGCGACCGGCAGCGGTCTTCCGCCGTATGCGGCCCTCGTTGTGGCGGGAATGCGGGGCCGACCCGGCGAAGTGGGCGACCTGATCGACGCCGCACGCAGTGATCTGAGCCAACGGGGCGAAGGGTTCGGGATGACGGTGGCTACCTGGACGAGCGCAATGGCGAACAACGGCGTTGGCGACTGCCAAGCAGCTCTGCACTCCGCGACTAATTCGGCACAGTTCAGCATGCTGACCCCGAACTCGTCTTCGGCGGATTCGCCCAGCGGTGGTGCTCAGTCATCATCGCTGCTCGCCCGGCTCTCAGTAGGTGCCTTTCGGGCTGTCGAGTTCATCGAGGCTGCCGCGCGCTGCGGGCACACCGACCTCGCCACCGACGCCGTGGCCGAGCTCGCCGAGGTGACCAGTGCTAGCGGCACCGATTGGGCATGCGGTGTGGAGGCGCGGTGCCGGGCGCTGGTCAACGAGGGCCGAGTCGTCGAGGATCTGTTCCGCGAGTCGATCGAGCGGCTGGGCCCCACCCGCCTGCGCCCGGATCTGGCTCGTGCTCACCTGCTCTACGGCGAATGGCTGCGCCGGGAACGCCGACGCACCCAGGCGCGCGCCGAGCTTCGCTGTGCCTACGACATGTTTGAGGAGATGGGGATGGAGGGGTTCGCCCAGCGGGCCCACCGCGAGCTCGACGCCACCGGTGGGACGGCGCGCAAGCGCACCGTTGTCGCCGAGCCGCAGCTGCTGACGGCGCAGGAAGGCCAAATCGCGCGGATGGCCCGCGACGGGCATTCCAACCCGGAAATCGGCGCGCGACTGTTCATCAGCACCCGCACCGTGGAGTACCACTTGCAGAAGGTCTTCACCAAGCTCAACGTCCAGTCCCGCAGGCAGCTCGACCGCGTCCTGCCTGACTGACGCGACCCTTTGGGCCTTGTCCGGCCGCGCGGCACCATCGGCCACCCAGCAAACGCCGCAACTCGCTCAGCCCGCTGACTGTGGAGTTGCACTGTGGACTCTCTGATGCCACTGCACCGTCTCGGCGCTGATGATTATCCCTACAGCGAACCGTGTGCACGGCCTTCAAGAGCATCTCGAAGGGATTCACGACTATGACGAACCAGCGCAACCAACCAACCGTCCAAGACGTGACCTACGACCTGCTTCGCACATTGGAGTTGACGACGATCTTCGGCAACCCTGGCTCCACCGAGGAGACCTTCCTCAAAAACTTCCCCGACGACTTCACCTATGTCCTCGGCTTGCAGGAGGCGTCGGTGCTGGCGATGGCCGACGGGTTCGCGCAGTCCACCGGCAAACCGGCGTTGGTCAACGTGCACACCGGCGCGGGAACCGGCAACGCGATGGGCAACCTGATCGCGGCTTACCAGGGCAACACCCCGTTGATTGTGACCGCCGGTCAGCAGACCCGGGAAATGGTCGGTGTGGACCCGTATCTGACCAACAAGGACGCGACGCTGATGCCGCTGCCGTGGGTGAAGTGGGCTTATGAGCCGGCCCGCGCCGAGGACGTACCCGCGGCGTTCATGCGGGCTTATGCGGTGGCGCTGCAGCCGCCGGCTGGCCCGGTGTATTTGTCGATCCCACTTGACGATTGGGACAAGCCCGCGCTGGGGCCGGCGGTGGTGCGCACGGTCAGCTATCGGGTAGGCCCGGATGCGGCGCGGTTGCGCGAGTTCGCCGCGCGCATCGACGCCGCGCAGAACCCGATGGTGGTGCTCGGCCCCGAGGTCGATCGGGCCGGTGCGTGGGACGCCGGGGTGGCGTTCGCGGAGAAGTTCGGTGCACCGGTGTACAACTGCCCGCTGGCCGATCGGGTGTCCTTCCCGGAAAATCACCGCCTCTACCGGGGAACGGTGCCGATGACCATCTCCGGTGCCACCGAGCTTATGCGCGGACATGATCTGGTGATTGTTATTGGGGCTCAAGTTTTCCGCTACTACCCCTACGTAGCCGGGGAGTACCTGCCCGACGGCAGCGACCTACTGCAGATGACTGCCGATCCCGAGATCTCGGGCGCGGCGCCAGTCGGCGACAGCCTGCTAGGCGATCCGCTGCTCGTGTTGGAGCAGCTCATCGACCTGATCAGCGATCACAGCGACCGCCAGCTGCCCGCCGCTCAGGTTCCGGCGGTGGAAGTGGACCGTACCGAGTCGGCGCCACTGAGCACCGACGCCGTGTGGTCGACGCTGGCCGACGTCAGGCCCGCCGATACGGCGCTGGTGATGGAGTCCACCTCGACGCTGGCCGAGCTGCGCTGGCTGCTCACCACCCGCCCGGCGTCGTTCTTTGCCACCGCCAGCGGCGGTATCGGCTGGGGGGTGCCCGGCGCGGTGGGCGTCGCGCTGGGTGATCGCGCCCGTGGAGTCAACCGTACGGTCGTGGCCACCATCGGTGACGGGTCGTTCCAGTACTCCATTCAGGCGATCTACACCGCAGCTCAACACAAGCTACCGGTCGTGTTTGTGGTGATGCGTAACGGCGAATACTCGGTGCTGAAATCGTTTGCCCTGCTGGAAAAGACACCCGGGGTGCCCGGCCTGGAGTTGCCCGGGCTGGATATCGAGTCGCTGGCGATCGGCTTCGGTTGCCACGCGGTCACCGTGGGCGATATAGACCAGTTGGCCAAGGAATTCAACGCTGCGCTCGGCGCCGACGGCCCCACGGTCATCGTGGTGCCGACCAAACCCAAGCCCGCGAATCTGGGCTGACCGCCCACCGCGCTGACAAGGGACGAATATGCCTATCTATACCTGCACCACAACCGCATCGAAGCTGACGTCTGACACCAAGGCCGCTTTGGCGGCTGAGATCGGGAATATCCATTCGGCGATCAACCACGTCCCCAGCGCCTATGTCACCGTGGTGTTTCACGAGCTGCCCCAGGACAGCATCTACAGCGGCGGTGTGCCGGCCAGTCCGGTGCTGGTGAGTTCCTGGGTGCGCGAAGGCCACCCCGCCGACGAAACCTCCCGCCTGGCCACTGAGATCGCTGCCGCGGTGACCCGGATTACAAGCGCGCCCGCCGAGCAGGTGACTGTCGTCATTCAACCCGGCCCGGCGCGCTTCGCCGTGGAATTCGGCCGTGTACTGCCCGAGCCGGGCGATGAGGCCGCCTGGGCCGCAGCAGAGCGCAACGTGTGAGGAGATGGCATGGATGACGTTGCTGTCAAGGCGTTTTCCGCCGTGCTGGCTCGGCCAGGTGCAGTGGTTACCGATGCCGACACGCTGACCGCAAAGGGTCACGACTACTGGGGCTTCGGCGGTACACCCGGACTGCTAGTGCGTCCCAACACCCGCGAGGAGGTCATCGCGGTCCTACGCATCGCCGCCGACCATGGCATTCACATGGTCACCCGCGGCGGCGGATCCAACTGTGCCGGTGCGATGATGCCCGCCCCGGACCGGGTGATGATCGACTTGTCCACCATGGACCGGGTTCTCGACATCGACCCCGCCGCCCGCACCGCCCGAATCCAGCCCGGCGTGATCAACGCCGACCTGCAACAACACCTGGACCCGCACGGACTGTGCTTCTCACCGGACCCCGTGTCGGCCCACCTGGCCACGGTCGGAGGCAACATTATCGAAAACGCGGGTGGTCCACACGCTTTGAAATACGGCGTCACCTACAACCACGTCCTGGGCGTGGAGTTAGTGCTGGCCGATGGCACCGTCATCCACCTCAACGCTGAGGACGACGGACCCGATTTGCTGGGTGTGCTCATCGGTTCGGAGGGCACACTGGGAATTCTGACCGAGGCCACCGTGGCGCTGCGCCCGATCGCGTCGGTGACGCGAAGCCTCATGGGCAGCTTCGCCACCGCACATGATGCCGCTGAGACCATCTCCGCCATCATCCGGACCGGGACGGTACCCGCCGCGGTGGAATGGCTCGACCGCGCCGGTATCGCCGGCCTGGAACAGTTCGCCGACAGCGGCTACCCCACCGATGTCGACGCGATTGCGCTCATCGACATTGACGGCACCCCTGAACAGGTCGACCGCGACACCGAAATCGTGGAACAGGTGCTGCGACGCACCGCGGTAGAGGTGCGCCGCGCCGACGACGAGGACGCCCGTGCGAAGCTGTGGTACGGCCGCCTGCATCTCTTCGACGCCGTGGTGGGCAGCGGGAAGGGCTTCTTCATCGGGGACGTCACCGTGCCTCGTCAACACATACCCGACATGCAGGACGCTATCCAGGCTGCCGCTGCCCGCCACTCCGACGCGCTGCTGTTCATCGCGGTGACTGGTCACGCCGGCGACGGTGACCTGCATCCCACCACCTTCTACGACCGCGACAACCCAAACGCACCAGCCGCGCTAGAAGCCGCCAATAGCGAAATAATCGAAGCAGCATTGGAATTGGGTGGGACCATCACCGGCGAGCATGGCGTTGGCACTGAAAAGCGCCAATTCATGACTAAGCTTTTCACGCCCGTCGAGATCGCCGCGCAACGTGCAATCAAGCGGGTCTTCGACCCCACCGGCCTGCTTAACCCCGGCATCATGTTGCCCGATGAATCACCGGATGAACCCGACATGAGTTCATTTGAGGCCGCTGTGCGTACCGCACTCCAAGGACACCCGACAGCGACCGCCGCGATCACGCGCGGCATCGAGATAGCAGTCAACACTGCGAATTTGAGCCTGGTCGTCAGGGCCGCGGTCAGGCTCGACGACCTCTCCCGGCACCTCAGCGAACACGGAGTGCGCTGTGCAGCCATCCCCGCCGAGGCGACAGAGCGCACCGTCGGCGAACTCATCGCGAACCCCAACGCCGCTGAACGACGGGACGTTCGCCATGCGTTGCTTGGCCTCGAGATCGTCCTACCTGACGGCGACGCCCCGGCCCGCTTCGGCGGCGAAACTGTGAAAGACGTTGCCGGCTATGACACCAAACGGCTGTTCATCGGAGGCCGCGGTGCCTTCGGCGCTATCACCACCGCCATCTTCAAGATCACTGTCAACGCGGGAAATCAAAAGGGAGGTGGACATGACAACAGGACCTGACGCATCGGGTATCGGTCACTCAAAGGCGCGCACCCGCCGCGATGTCACCGCCGGAGGTGGTCCCCCGATCAATGGCGATCACTTCGCCGGTGACGCGGAAGGAACGATCATGCGGGCCTTTCTGCGGGCGGGTGGTCTGAGCAAGGAAGAGGTGCGGCGGCGCCCGATCATCGGGATCTGTTCAAGCTTCAGTGAGCTCAATCCCTGCAACATGGGATTGCGGGATGTGGCCGACGCAGTGAAACGAGGAGTCACCGCGGCCGGCGGCACCGCCGTCGTGTTCCCGACGATCTCGCTGAACGAGAACATGCTCAAGCCGACCTCGATGCTGCTGCGCAACCTGATGTCCATGGACGTCGAGGAGATGATCCGATGCAGCCCGATCGACGGGGTGGTCCTGCTAGCCGGCTGCGACAAAACCGTACCGGCGCAATTGATGGGTGCGGCCAGCGCCGGCAAACCGGCCATCATGCTGACCGCTGGCCCGCGCAGCTGCGGCTATTTCCAGGGACGCTCGATCGTCACTACCGACATCTGGACTCTGGCGCCGGACCGGTTCGCGGGCCGCATTGATGACCAGGAGTGGGACGAGCTCGAAGGCACCTTCGCGCCCACCGTCGGCACCTGCAACGTGATGGGTACCGCCACCACGATGTCCATCGCCGCGGAGGTCGTCGGCATGGCGCTGCCGGGCTCAGCGGCAGTGCCGGCGGTCGACTCGCGCCGGCGCGACCTAGGCGAGCGCACCGGCGCGCGTGCAGTGGAGCTGGCCCGCGAAGGCATTCGCCCCGACGACGTGATGACTCCGGCCGCTTTCGACAACGCGATTCGCGTGCTGTCCGCTACCGGTGGCTCGACCAACGAGTTCATCCATCTCACGGCGATCGCCGGGCGGCTGGGGATCTCGTTGGGGTTGGACCGATTTGAGGATATCGGCAAACAGACGCCGCAGGTACTCGGTGTGCGCCCCTCCGGTGACTTCGCGCTCGAGGACTTCGACCATGCTGGCGGCGTCCCCGCTCTGTTGGCGGTCCTGGAGCCGCTGTTGAACCGCGACGTCGTCCTGGCTGACGGGCGGACGGTAGCCGACGTGGCCGCCGCTGTTCGCAACGCGAAGCCAAAGCCCAATCCCTGTCTGCGCTCGCTTGACGATCCGTTCCTGGACAAGAGTGGCTTGGTCGTGTTGCGCGGCTCGCTTGCTCCGCGGGGCGCGATCTTCAAGCGATCGGCGGCACCGCGCAAGTTCTGGACCCACCGTGGCCCCGCCGTCGTGTTCGACTATCACAACGCTCATGAACGGGCCAAGGATCCGAACTTGAAGGCCTCGCCGGACAGCGTCATCGTGCTACGCAATGCGGGAATAGTGGGTGCCCCCGGCATGCCCGAAATCGACTTCGTCCCAATACCGGCGGTCCTTCTCAACGCGGGCATCACCGAGCTGGTGTGCGTGACTGACGGACGCATGAGCGGAACCGAAGGAGGGCCCACGGCGTTACATGTCACCCCGGAAGCGGCCGTCGGTGGTCCTATCGGACTTGTCCGCGACGGCGATGAAATTGTGCTCGACGCCATCACCGGCAAAATCGATCTGCGGGTCGACGAAGAAGAACTGGCGCGTCGGGCCGCCGAAGCCCCACCTCGTGATTCGGCACCAGCTCGTGGCTATGAGCGCCTGCACTTCCAGCATGTGTTACAAGCCGACCAGGGTTGCGACCTGGACTTCCTGGTCGATTATGACTGGCAGCAGCAGTCTTTGGACTCGCGGCACACCGCAGAGGAGCTCCGCCAATGAGCGAGATCCGGGCATTGTTGTTCGATACCTTCGGAACACTGGTGGACTGGCGCACCGGCGTGATGAACCAACTCGAGCAGTGGGGTAGGGCGCGCAATATCGACGCTGATTGGCCCGCGCTAGCGGTGGCCTGGCGGCTCGCCCACGCCCCAGCGTTAGCCAAAGTACGCACCGGCCAACGTGACTGGGCCAACCTCGATCAGTTGCAAGCCGAAACCATGAGCGAGTTAGCTCCTCAACACGGGCTGCCCGCGCTCGGTGACGACACCCTGCTCGACCTGGCCAGAATGTGGCACGAGTTACCTGCCTGGCCTGACACGGTCGAAGGCATAGCGCGCTTGCGCACGAAATACGTTGTCGCACCTCTGTCCAACGGGCATATTGCTCTGTTGGTACACATGGTCCGAGCCACAGGCATCACGTTCGACGCTTTGTTCGGCTCTGATGTTTTCCAGCAATACAAACCTGACCCGAAAACTTACCTGGGTGCGGTCGGGCTGCTCGGATTCGAACCGGGCGAGGTGCTGTTTGTAGCGTCGCACCCCTCAGACCTCGAGGCGGCTGCGGGATGCGGACTGCACACCTGCTATGTCTCGCGACCCCTGGAATACGGCGCCGATGTCGTGGTGGAGCGGACACCGACCGAAGGAGAATTCGATCTTATGGTCGGCGATCTTCTGGAGTTGGCGACTGTCTTGGAAAGCAAAGCACTACACCATATCTGATCATCTCCGCGCGGGAGAGGACCAAGCAATGTCCAGCAACTTCGGCGACTTTCAGATGAGGGTGTACGCCGACGCAGTCAAGGGAGTTAACTCGCGGTATCCTTTCGACTTTCGGTCCATCGAGCACAAGGCTGCCGAGACCCTTCCGGACTGGGTGTATCGGTATGTGTCTGCGGCAGCGGGGGACGGGCGGACTCAGCAGGCCAAAATTGACGCGTTTTCGCATTACGGAGTCGTTCCGCGGATGATGGTCAGCCCACCGCAGCGGGACCTCTCAATTGAGTTGTTCGGCAAGCGCTTGATCTCGCCGATCTTCATGTGCCCGATCGGCATGGTGGGCCTGTGCGCGCCAGATTTTCACGGCGACATTGCTGCGGCTCGGGCTTCGGCGGCGACCGGTGTGCCATTCACACTGTCGACGTTCTCCCAGAACCCGATGGAGGAGGTAATCGAGGAGGTCGGCAACACTCCAAGCTTCTTCCAGCTGCATCTGCCCAACGACCGGGAACTGGCGGCCAGCTTCATCAATCGTGCTCAGGCCGCGGGCTATTCGGCCTTGGTGGTCACGGTGGACACTTGGGAGCTGGGCTTCAGCCCCGCTGATTTAGAGCGCGGAAACGTCCCCCAGTTTCGCGGGTTCTGCATGCAGAACTACTACTCTGACGAGAACTTCACCAAGCATCTGGCGAAGCCGCCTCACGAGGATCAGGCCGCCGCGCTGGCGCATTACGCCAAGGTCTGTGTCCAGCCGCTGACCTGGGAGGATCTGCGCTGGATCCGGTCCCAGACCACACTCCCGATCGCGGTCAAAGGCATTCAGCACGCCGATGACTCCCGCTTGGCTATCGACAACGGCGCCGACGTCGTCTACTGCACTAACCACGGTGGGCGACAGGCTAACTCGGGCATCTCCACCCTGCAGTTGCTCCCGGAAGTGGTCAAGGCCGCCGGGTCCACCCCGGTGATATTCGACTCCGGGGTGCGCGATGCTACCGACGCGGTCATCGCGCTGGCGCTGGGGGCAACCGCGGTCGGGATCGGCCGGCCGTATGCCTACGCGCTGTCCTACGGCGGCACGGAGAGCCTGACCCACTACCTAAAGTCGTTCTTGGCCCAGTTCGATCTGACCCTGTCGATCTGCGGTTTCAAGGACCTCGCCGCTCTCAAGGCCGCTGGGGTCGAACCCGCGCTCACGGCTGCCCGGTAGCAACCCCGAATGGAAGTGACATTGTGACCGAAACCGTCATTCAATATGTTTTGCGGCGGCTCAAGGAGATTGGCGTCGATGACGTCTTCGGAGTCGCCGGGGATTACGCGTTTCCGGTCAACGACGCGATCGTCGAGGACCCGGCACTGAATTGGATTACGTGCTGCAACGAGCTCAACGCCGCCTACGCCGCGGATGGGTATGCCCGGATGCGCGGCGTCGGCGCGGTGTGCACCACCTACGGGGTGGGCGAGCTGGCCGCGATGAGCGGTATCGCGGGTGCCTACGCCGAGCATCTCCCAGTGTTTCATTTGGTCGGTACGCCCAATTTGGCGACGCAGGAGGGCCGGGCGCTGGTGCACCACACGCTGGGCACCGGCGAATTCGACCTGTTCCACCGGATGGCCGAGCCGATTGTGTGTGCAAGCGCGGCCTTGACGCCGCAGAACGCAGCGGCGGAGACCGAGCGACTGATCGCGGCGGCGTTCTACAACCGCCGGCCGGTCTACCTGGCGATTCCCAGCGACGTCGCGGATACCCCCGTGCTGGCAGGCGCACCCTCGGTGAGCCCGCCGGCCAGTGATCCCGCGTCGCTGGCTGCAGCGACCGACGCGGTGGCCGCGGCACTGAACGACGCCGGGCAGGCATGTGTGCTGCCAGGAGTGCTGCTGCGACGGCTCGGGCTGCAGGGCGCCTCGGAGGCGTTCGTTGACGACGCGGGCTTGCCGTTTGCGACGATGTTTGCCGACAAGTCTGTGCTGGGCGAAGACCACCCGAACTACATCGGCATGTACGTCGGGCGGCTGGCGGGTGAGCCGGTCCGCGCCTTCGTCGAGTCGTCTGACGTGGTGGTGATGATCGGCGCCATGTTGAGCGACGGCAACGTTGCCGGTGGCACCGTCCGACTGGACCCGGCCACGGTCATCACCATCGACCATCACCGCACCACCGTCGGGTCCAGGGTGTACCGCAACGTAGAGATCGCCGGTATCCTCGCGAAACTGTCGGGCCGAATCACCAAACGTGCTCAGCGCCCGGCGATCGCGCCCGAGACGCTGGGGCCGATCGTGGGCTGTGGCGAAGACCCGATCACTGCTGATGCCCTCTACCCTCGCTGGGCGAACTTCTTCCGTCCCGATGACGTGATCATCACCGACACCGGGACGTCCTCGCTGGGTTTGGGGTTGGCGCAACTCCCTCACGGAGCGGAGTTCCACAACCAAACCCTGTGGGCGTCGATCGGATGGGCGACTCCGGCGGCTTTCGGCGCCGCGAAGGGGGCCCCGGATCGTCGGCTGATCCTCATCACTGGGGAGGGCTCGCACCAGATGACCGCTCAGGAGATCAGCCAGCTCGGCCGCCATGGGCTGCGCCCGATTATCTTCGTGCTCAACAACTCCGGCTATCTCAGCGAGCGCATGCTGTGCAAGGACATGGCCCTGGGCTACAACGACATCGCAGCCTGGAACTATGTCGAGCTGCCCCATGCCCTGGGCTGCCAGGGGTGGTTCACCGCGCGAGTCAGCAGCTGCGGCGTGCTCGACGACGCGCTGAAGACGGCCGAGCAGGCCGATGGCGCCGCCTACATCGAAGTGATCACCGACCCCGACGAGGCCCCACCGATGTACAAGAAACTGCACGAGCACGTCGAATCCTTCTACAACATCCACTAGGCCTCCGTGTGACGCCGACTTCATGCGTAACGGTGGACTCCGATCGGCTATTGAAGCCCAAGCGCCGCGCTCAACGCATCGAACGCAGCACGCGCGCCGTGTCGTCACTGGTATGCCCGTAAATGTCGCCGGTGACCGCGATCGGCGAGTACTCAAGCAGATCCGCCACCGCCTTGATGTGCACACCGGCCTCAAGCCAAGCCACCGCCGCGGAGTGCCGCAGCGTGTGCGCGCCGACGCCCTCGACCTTGGCAGCGTTAGCGGCGACCTCCGCAACGCGCAGCAGATTGCGGGGGGTCGACTGGCCGATCTAGGTCTAAGACTGATGGAGGTTGTTGACAGTTGGGACTTCCGATTGAGAGGAAGATCCCCATGTCACAATGAGAGCTCGAGCGTCGCGCGAAACACAAGCTCGCCGTCGATGTCCGCGACCACCACGTCCAGCCCCGGGCAGTGTTCGGCGTCTGCGAAGTCGCCGAGGTAGTGAATATGATCGACGAGGTGAGCCTCGCGGTGTCACCTGCACCACTCGGACGTTCTCATCGGCATCCAACCGCGATCTCAGCCCTACCCATGATTCGCACTTCCCTTCATCATCGGTGGAGAGGGAGGGTCTGGCTGCGCGACCGCTTCAGTTGGCCCGCCACCACCCGGTGATGACGTCGGCGTACTCGTCGGCGTTCTCTTCCCAGGCGAAGTGGCCGGCGTCGATGAAGTCGAGTTTGCTGTTCGGCAGACGCGCATGGAGGTACTCCGCGTTGCCCGGGGGCACGACCGCATCGTCGCGCCCGGCGAGGATCTGCACTGGCGTCTCGATGGTAGGAAGCAGCCCGCTCAGGACGGGCAGCTCGGTGGGATAGGCGCGCACGTAGGGCAATTGGTCGACGAACCGCTGACCGGTGTAGGCGGCGAGGTAGTCCTCTCGCACGACATCTGGCAACTCGTAGCCGTGGATGGTGCCGATCGCGGTGGTGATGGCCGCTTTGGGATCCATGGTCCGGTACGGGTCGAGACTTTCGGCGAGTACCCAGTCCTTCAGTGGGCTGCCAAGCTGCAGGGGGACGGCCGTACCGCCGGTGCCCACCACCAGGGTCCGGAACCTGCCGGGGTGCCGCGCGGCAGCGAACAGGGTCGCGGCCGTTCCGATGTCGGGACCCACGACGTGGGGGTTCGCCAACCCGAACACGTCAGCGATCTGCACGACGAACTCGCCCATCGCCGTGGGCGACAGCAGGTCCGGGCGAAGTTCGGAGTGCCCGAACCCTGGCAGGTCCACCACCGTCAGGCGCGCGTGCCGGGCCAGCTTCGACCACGTCGCGTCATAGGAATACAGGCTTTCCGGCCACGGACTCAGCAACAACGCTTCGCTCTCGTGCGGCTCGTCGCTCTGGGCAAATCGAATCGACAGCCCGTCGATTGTCCGAAATCGGGGCTTGATCTCATTCATCCGATAGTCCTTCCGCGTTCTCACGGACATGGCGACGCTTCTCCGGGTCGGCCAGGTCAGCCGGTTGGTGGTCGAGCAGATCGCCCAAAGGCCCTGTCTCTTAAGATGGCTGGCAATTTTTCATATTGTCAACCCATGATGGGGTGTTCACCTATAGCGGTCTGGACTGGGCGACTATGCGTTTCGGCTATATTGACCGGTGGGTAATCACACATGATGAGGTCCCTAGCCGCGGTGTTTCCAGCGGACGCCGTCGTGTAGGCGTGGCGATCCGCGTGTTGGTACCGCTGGCCCGCGGACTGCCGGTGGCCAATGTCAACGGCTGCCTGTCTATCGGCAGGGCCACACCATCCGGTTTGTCGCCCGTCCGGACGACCTGGGACGGTCGGCCGGCCCGTGGGCGATTCCGCGCGTGGTGTACCTGCAGCACGGCTCCGACCCGATCGCCTGGTGGAACCCCGATCTGCTGTTCATCAAGCCGGATTGGCTACGCGAAGCCCGCGGCCATTACGTCCCCGACGACATGGAGTGGATTCCCGTCGTCACATTCCTGCAGGTCTCGGCCGACATGGCGGTGGCGATCGACGTCCCCGACGGGCACGGCCACCGCTACGTCAAGGACGTTGCCAACGCCTGGGCCGCCATCCTCCAGCCACCCGGGTGGACGCCGGAGCAGACTGAACGGTTACGACCCCTGCTACGCGCCGACGAATGAGACGGTTCGCGTTGGGGTGTCCGACCGAGGCCACCTCGTGGTCACCTCGCGGCGGTGCCGGTGAGCTTCTGAACCTTCTTCACATCGCTGCGCATGACGAACCCGGAGATAACCTCCATCACCCCGAGAACGATCAGCCAGATACCGACCACCAGAGCCAACGTAGCGATCGATTCGAATGGGTAGGCCAACACCACGACACCGGCGATGAGGCTGACAACCCCGAAAAGGACTGTCCACCCTCGACCGGGAAACTCCGCATGGCTGATCGCCGATGTCACAGCGGCCACACCGCGGAAGATGAATCCGATCCCGATCCAGATGGCGAGCAGCAGGAGGGCGTACCCCTCGCCGAAGTGCCGAAACGCCAAGATCCCAAGAATGATCGATGCCATGCCGGCGATCAAGTTCAAAAATCTGCTGCCGGCGGAGGCAGGCAGGGCGAACGCGAGGACCACCAGCGCGACGCCGGACACTACGAGGTACACACCGAACAGCACGGCGGCCACCACGATCGAAGGTTCCGGCCACACCAGGATCACCACGCCGAGGATCACGGCCAAAACGCCGAACAGGACCGCCGATATCCAGACGCGGTGTATCAGATCTGACACAGGATGCGGGGTATCGCTCATGACAGCTCCTTGATGAAAGCAGTTCGCGACTGTCTCGGCAGGAACTCAATTATCGCTACGGTGACGGTGCTGCAGGACTGGTTCGCGATCACGGGCCGGCGGCCGGCCCAACCAGGTCGACCCGGCCCGGTACCCGATCAGCACCGCCGCAGGCGCGACGGCCGCCCCAACGAAGAGGGCTCCCGCATGGTCGTAGTGTTACACCCTTCCCGACACGCCCACAGGGGCGAACACCCCCTCTGTTGACGCGGTCGATGTCAGGACGCGAATGGACGGGCGCAGTGTGGAGTTCGAGCAAACCATGCACTTCTGCTGCTAAGGACCTGAAGCGAACCGGATGACGATGCACCGTAAGTTCTTTCGCGGGTTCGGGATCCGCCGCTACACACTTGCTCGTCGGATTCACTCTCGCCGCGTTCAACCTGTTGATCCTGAACGACTGGTTCTCCGGGCGTGAGAGCCTCGATGCCTGGGGCAGTGTTCTCGGTCAGCCGGAGCCGGAGCGCCGGCCCCGGTACCGTCCACCTCCGCGGCGCGTCGAGACCCCAGTGGCCAAGCCTGGCAGATAGCGACTTGGCGCCACCTTTCGGCGCACGAATCCGTGGCACATACCACCGTGAGGGTCTGAAAACGAGACACGCAGCGCCATCCCAGCCGCGGCAATGTCGGCCGAGCACCGCCACCGTCGACGACGGTCAGGCCCCGGCGTCATCACCGATCCACACGGTCTTGGCGTTCATGAACTCGCGCATGCCCAGGTCGGACAGTTCACGCCCGTAGCCACTGCGTTTCACACCGCCGAACGGGATTTCCGGGTAGCTGGTGGTATTCCCGTTGATGAAGGCCATGCCGGACTGGACGTCCCGCACGAACAGCTCCCGCTCGTCGTCGTCCTCACTCCACAGGTTCGAGCCGAGACCGTAGGGATGATCGTTGGCCATCAGCAACGCCTCCTCCAGGGAGGACACCCGGAACACCTGGGCAACGGGGCCGAAGACCTCCTCGTGGTACATCTTCATCTCCGGGGTCACCGCGACCAGGACAGTCGGAGGGTAGAACCAGCCCGGCCCACCCGGGCGCTCGCCGCCGACCAGCGCCTTGGCCCCCTTGCCGAGAGCGTCATTCACGTAGGCGGCCACGTCGTCACGACCCGACTCGGTGGCTAATGGGCCCACATCCGTTGTGTCGTCCATCGGGTCGCCCACGACGAGCGCCTTCATCTTGGCCGCGAACCGTTCGAGGAACGCGTCGTAGATGTCGGTGTGGATGAAGAACCGCTTGCCGTTGATGCACGACTGACCATTGTTGAGGGTGCGGGCCTTGACGGCGACGTCGGTAGCCCTTTCGAGGTTCGTCGAGGGCATGACGATGAATGGGTCCGATCCGCCGAGTTCGAGGACTACCTTCTTGATCTCGGATCCGGCAATAGTGGCTACCGACTTACCCGCGGGCTCACTGCCCGTCAGCGTGGCGGCCTTCACCCGATCGTCGCGCAGAACCTGCTCCACCCTTCCTGCGGAAATCAACAGGGTCTGAAAGACCGCGTCGGGGAAGCCGGCGTCCCGAAACAGCTGCTCTATGTACAGCGCGGTCTGCGGCACGTTGGACGCATGTTTGAGGAGCCCAACGTTGCCCGCGGTCAGCGCGGGCGCAGCGAACCGCATGGCCTGCCACAGAGGCAGATTCCACGGCATGACTGCCAGCACCGGGCCGATCGGCTGATACGTCACGAAGGTCTCTTTGGCGTCGACTCGCGATGCGTCGGACTGCGAACTCTTCAGGAATGCCGGGCCCTCGGCGGCATAGAAGCGCAGTCCACGCACGGATTTTGCGACTTCTTCCTGCGCTGAGCGATAGGTCTTGCCCATCTCGGTCGTGATCAACCTGCTGACCGAATCTGCCTCTTTCTCCAGGTTGTCGGCGGCCTGGCGGAGCCACGCGGAACGTTGTTCAATGCTCGTCAGTCGGTACGACGCGGCGGCAGCGGCCGCCCGGCCGAGCTTGTCCTCCAGTTGCTCAGCGCTGAGCTCATCGAACGTCTGGAGCACCTCTCCGGTCACAGGATTGGTAGTCGCTATCGCCATGATCGATTGGTCCTTTCACCGGGCGAGCCGTCCTGTCGTCGTGCGGCCGCTATGCGAACAGACTTCCCACGTGGAATCTGTTGTCGAACAGGATGATTAGCATCACCGCTATGGCAACCCCCATTGCATATGCAGCCGAAGGTGTTGCTACAGGCCCCTCGCCCAACTGAGGACTCCGAATATCGGCAGGGCGATCATGCTGGACACTACGCCGCGTGAGTCGAAGCGGAAGGGTCCAGCGGCCCTATTTTCCTTCGCGCACCGTGCCCTCGAATCCGTGTGGGGATGGAATCTCATGCAATGGCGTAGGAATGCGACATGCGATCGGGCCACCAGGCTGGGAACCGCGCACCGCAAGCCGCCCGATCCACCCGCAACCACACCGCGCCCGATTATATGTAGCGCCGTTGGGACTGTTGCCCTCCATCAGGATTCAATAACAACAGGGCAACGCTACCGGCGGGAACCGTACCTACGAGTGCCGCACCTGCGCGCCATCCAGAAGTAGCCGGTACCGCGGATGAGGCATGGGGGTGTCAGAGCATTGGACGGCCCCGCCGGGCAGTGACTGCCGAACGGGGCCGCGTGTGCACCGTCTGGGTGGTGCCGGACAGACACTACCGGCTGATCAGGCCCACGAAAAGACCTCGGATCGAGCTGGTATTTCATGGTGAGGTGGGGCTTGGGGATCAGCCACCCGGTCCGCCCCATTCCACCGTGCCACGTCGAACCGATTGCGGGGTCGGGTCGAACGCCACGACCTTATCGGTAGACAAACTGGTGGGGCGCCCAACTGGAGGGGCGGGAGTCGTACTCGTCGCATCGTGGACCGATCCCGCCCCACCGGTGCCGCATCCCCTGACATTGCCACCAGGCGGCAGGTCCGACGCTAGCGTAAGGCCTCCGGCGGGTTGAGTCCGGATTCTGTGTCGCGCCGAGGGTTTCACCTCAACAGTCAATCCATTTGACGTTGTCTGGTCGCGAGCGGGCGGCGCCGCGGATCGCCCGTCACGCGACGCCGCCCGACACCCACAACCTCGCCGCGCACGCTGCGGTTGGCGCTGCTGCGGGCTGCCACCCCGTCGGGGAGGTATCGGACAGCGGGGCAACAACTTTCGACGCTACTCGGAACCTGGGCTGCGTCAACGCTCGTGAACCAGACACACGGGAACGGCACCGCGGCAGGGTCAGTGCGCGGTGCCGTCCGATGCCCACCCCTCCGCCGCGATGCCGTCGGCGTTGCAATGGGCGGCGGCCCGGCGATGTTGCCTAGGCCGCACCGTCGATGATACTGATCGTCCGCGCGGTCAACGCCGCGAAGGACATGAAGATCCGATATCAACGGAACGGCACCGTGCAGTTCGCTGGGGGACACGGATAAACACGGTGCCGCCCGATCGCCAGTGGTCGAGCATCCCTACCGCAAGATACCTCCCGCTAGCTACGGCCCGATTCGAAGAGCGCTGCACCGCGGAGAATCGCGTGCATTGTGTGGCCGGGCCGCAGGGTCGACGCTACTCGGATGCGCGCGGACCCGGAAGCTCGAAAACCCCGCACGGGGGCAGGGTGGTGTCTTCGATGCGCTGGGCAAAGCTGCACGCTCAATCTATCTGCGTGCGCGCCTGCGTATCGAAATGGCGAACGTCCCTGCGGCAGCCGGGGCTTTCGTCGCAAGCTGCTGACGGCTTCCGACTTATATGTCGGGGCGGCTTCATGTTCGAACTGGCGGGTTTCTCTTGCGTCGAACTTTCTGGCAGGGTCCCAGCGTTTACGGTCTGGGCGAGGTCAGAAGGGGTGGGCGTGTGGCGAGGTCACGGCGGACGAAGATCTCGGTCCATGTGCAGATGGGGGTGGTATTGGCGGTGTTGTTCGGGAGATGTCCGGCGCCGAGGCCGCCCGTCGGCACAGAGTCTCGGACATGTCGGTGTCGAAGTGGAAGCAGCAGTTCCTCGGTGCCGGCCGACAACGGGTCGAGGAACAACCGTCAGGTTCTCGACGCCGGACAGGCGCGGCCTGCGCGTCTTCGGTCCGGTGTCACCACGACATCCGCCTGGGCGGTGTCGGTGGACTCGACGATTGCTCGCGCCCACCACCACGCTAGGAACGTCACACGCCGCACAGGGTCATGCGACCAGGCGAACTCTTCGCGGGCCAACCGGGAGTTGTCTGGTATGCGCGGGATCGGTGCGGTGATGGTCGAGCGTCCGACAGGCCCGGTATCGATGCCCCGCGGCTCACGCGGTGGCCAGCCAGCCACTGACGTGCGACGGTCGACTACCGCGGGCGGAACCTGGTCGAACGACAGGCCATACTCTGAGGCAGTCGATCGGAGGTCGACGCCATCCCGATCTCCGAACACGCAATCGACAATTCGGACGTATGCACCGGGAGAGTGTTTCCGGGCGGATCGACGGCCGACGATCACGTCGTCGGCACCTTGTGAAACATCGTCGCCGTCCATGGCCGTGTTCCGGGTACCCGGAGACCATCATCATCGCGGCCAGGGGATCGCAGATCACTCGCGTCACATCAGGGAAGGGTGCGTCCCCGTCCAACGGCGTTCAGCTACTTCCGATCCCGTCGAGGAAGAACTCGAGCCCGCGCCGCCACCAGCCGACGCCGAGTCGTTCGGCTTGGGCGTTGAGCCAGATCAACCGGTCGATGTCGGTTGCGGTGACGTCGCTGCGCAGGGAGCCGTCGCGCTGCGCTGCGATGATCAGTGCCTCGCCGTGTGCGATGGTGCGGTTGTTGACGTCCTGCAGTGCGGTTGCCTCGGGAGAGCGTCGCGCGAACATCTCGTTGAAGGCGGGGTCGGCGACTTGGGACTCGCCGAGGGCGACGACGTAGCTGGTGAACCGCTCCCAGGGTGTCGCGCCGGCGATGGCCACGGTGACAACGTCGAGCTTCTGCGCCGCGATGTCGGCGACGACGGCGTCGATTAGCCCTTCACGACTACTGCCGAACCGGTTGTAGATTGTGCCGACGCTGACGTCGGCGCGGCGCGCAATCTCCTCTAGCCGCGCGTCCAGGCCGTGCTCGTCGAACACTTCGGGCGCCGCCGAGTAGATCCGCTAGAGGTTTCGTCACGCATCAATGTTTTCACCTTGGCGTTGAGACTGATTCGGATGATGAGGGTTGGGTGGCGATGGTGCCTCCGGCTCACTCTTCCGACGTCTGCGTGTTCTTCCCACTTGTACCGTGGTTGCGGGCTTCGATGGCCTCGACGGACTTCTTGAGCTGCCGTCCCAAGACGAGGGTGCCGAAGACTCCGAGCACAGACGCGAGAAGCCGTCCCTTGAGGTTCTTGCCGTCGCGGACAACGACGACGTCCACGTCGGTCTTGCCGGTGGGCTGCTGTGTGAGGGTGTAGGTGTGGCCCGAGTTGCCACCCCACAAGTTGGAATCCGTGGTCGTCATCACCACGCGATGCGGGTCGGCCCAGTCGTAGTGCAGGCGTTCCCAGATACCGCTCGAGCCCTCCGTGACATCGGCATCATGGGGGGCCCGCATGGTGCACCTGAAGGTAGTTGTCCGCGCTGTTGCCGAAAAGTTCCTCGCGACCTGGCCCGAAGTCGGTAAGACCGGCAAGGAACTGCTCGGGTGTCACGGTGGTCGTCTGATGGAGATGGATCGTGGACATGGCGCCTTCCTTGACACTTGGATGATCCCTCCGGTCCCGGAGGCCGGGGTGGTGACCTATCCAGAACACCACGCACGCAAGCGTCGCGGAAGAGGGCTGATCGAGGCGAACACTCTCAATCCGGTCGCTTCTATGCTGGGCGTCGGGTCATTGAATTGCGCCTCTCAGCGCCGGCGGTGCTAGTTCGCCCGGATCGTACGGCTCAACTGGGCCTCCGCGTAGCGCTCGACTAGCAGGGGTGCGAAGTCTCGGGTGGGGGAGGGAGGGGCCAGGAAGTGGGTCGCGGTTCTTTCTCTTTCGGCAGCATGGGGCAGTAGCAGCGGGCAGCGGCGAACGTCGGCAGCAACCATGGGTCGACATGGGACGTACTGGGGCACAGTGACAGTCGCCTCAGCGTCGTACTAAACCGTCCGAGGCGGTCAACTGCTGCGAGCCTGGCGCGCAGTCACTGTCGCGGCCAACGCGGCGAGTTTTGCGTCGAGCGCCCGCGCGGCCGCACGCAGTGGCGGGTTCTCGTCGACGACCATGAGTGAGGACGGCTTGACGTAGGTTAGGCTGCTGCGGCCGCCGTCCTCTTCCAAGAGCAGAAGCTCGACAGGTGCGAACAGTCCCGCCGTCAGGTCGTGCCGAAGCATCGTGATCGCGATAAGCGGATTGCCGATGATGACACGGACCGCTTGGCGGTCAATCCCGGCGGTCCTGATCCATCCGCCGTGGTCGATCAGGTCCATCAGCATGAATTCGCTCGGACCGAGATGCCGTGCGACCTCCGCGGCGAATGATTCCCAGTCCTTGAAGGTCGATGATGGGAGATCCCCTATCGGTACCGGCTTTTCGCCGACATTGGCGAGCAACGCGGCGACCAGCTCTTCGTAGGTGCTATCGCTGTCGAACCGTAACCGGACCCCCTCGAACCGGATTTCCCGGGAATCACTCGACGGTAGGCCGCTCTCCGCGCCGTCGGCGATCACCGGCGAATCAGGAGAGTGCCGCTCGTGGACGGGGGCACTGGGCGTGTGATCGATGAGCAGGCTGAGTAATTCGGGTCGACTGTAGTGTCCGCTGGAGTCCATGAACGACTTGCGCCTGTCGATGAGCGCGAAGTCCAGATCCGCGATCACCTCACCTTCACCCGAGCGCAGTGGCTCACCGAGTACCTCGCCTTGCGGCGTGACGATAGCGGTAAAGCAGCCGCCCGAGATCGGTTCCACCGGGGAGCCTGTGTCGGCCATGATCTGCCGCTGCTGATCGGGATCCAGCCAGGCGGTCGCAGCAACCACGAAGGCCCCTGACTCGAGCGCGTGATTGCGCATCTGGATCTCGGTTTGTCGAGAGAACGAGTCGCCGAAGATAGATCCCGGGAACATCGCCGAATGGATCTGCTCGCCATCGGCGATCAGCGCGTATCGGGCGAGCGGGTTGTAGTGCTCCCAACAGGCCAACTGGCCGACGCGACCCACCGCGCTCTCCACCGCTCGCAGTCCACTTCCGTCGCCTTGGCCCCAAACCATGCGTTCGTGATAGGTGGGTGTGATCTTGCGTCGACGCTGGATCAACGCCCCGTCCGCATCGAAAAGTAGTTGGCTGTTGAACAGCGAGCCACGGTCACGTTCGTTCACGCCGATGGAGACCACCATTCCAGCGCGTCGCGCGGCATCGCCGATCGCCTGCGTCGTCGGTGATGGCACGGTGACCGCCTGCCCCAGCAACCGCATTTGCTCGGAGCTCATCGCGTAGGGGCGTTGCACAAACGAAAAGTACGGGTAGTACGGAACAACGGTTTCCGGAAATGTCGCGAATTGCACTCCCAGAGCGGCGAGTTCGTCGATCTTGGCGACAACCCGCTCGACGGTACCTTCACGGCTGTAAAGCACGGGACTCAGTTGAACTGCCGCAGCCCGGATAGTGGTCACGGGCGCCCATCCCCTCGTCGTAAGTCATGCGATAAAGACCGGCTTGTGCTCTTTGCTTCCACCCACGTCGGTCAATTCGGAGATCACAACGAAATCCGCGCGCCGGCTGGGCCGCGCCGATCGCCACCGCCGGTGGACCATCGACATCCGCAGTACGTTCTCGAGCGTAGTCCCGAAGGGTCTCAGACCGATTTCGTAGATGGCCCGCCATCCGAAGCGCCGGGTAGGCTTACCTGCACAGTGCGAGATCACAATTCGTGGGCAGGCGCTGGCGAGCCGACTCGCTTCCGGGCTTCCTCGCTGCCGGATTTCACGGAGGCGCCGTATGACGTACATGGACAAGCCCTATTACCCGGAGTGGCTCGACAGTCTGGCCGACGATGTCACTTTGGAGGCCGCGGCCATGGACGGCACCGCGAAAGGTGCCGAAGATGTCCGTTCCATTTTGAGCGCTGCTCGCGAACTCTATGAGCACCAGGAGTTCAACTACGCCGGTCCCTGCGGGGAAAGCAGCTTCCTCGAGGACTACACCAGTTCAGTCGGTGGCATGGCCACTCATGTGGTCGTTCTAGTCACCTTCGACGCAGCCGGGCAGACCCAGCGTGTCGTGGTGAACCACCGGCCGCGCAGCGCGATGCTGCAGTTTTCCCGCTTGATGCTCGAGAAGTTCGCCGGTACCCCGTACGCCCGATTCTGGGAAGGCACACCGTAAGCGGCGCGACGCCCGGGCCCAGCATGGCGCCAGGCGATAACACCAACTAGTTCCGGACAGGCGGTGTCGCAGGACATCTGATGGCGTGGGGTCGACGGGGCCAATCAACAGATGCAGCTGAGGGGCAGTTATGCACATCAGCCTTTGGGGCGGGACTCGCTGTTAGTTTTGAGGGGAGGCACGACATGACGTACATGGGGAAGCCGTATTACCCGGCATGGCTGGACAACCTAGCAGACGACGTCACGGGGGAGGGCGCTGCTTGGGACGGCGCCATACAGGGGGCAGAGGCCGTACACGAAGTGGTGGTCGCCGCCCGCGAGATGTATGAGTTCCAAGACTTTCACTACGCCGGCCCATGCGGCGAGAAGACCTTCCTCGAGCACTACACCTCGGCGGTTCGCGGTGCGCCTCTTAAGGTCGTCGTCCTCGTCACGTTCACCGCAGCCGGGCAGACCCAGCGTGTCGTGGTGAACCACCGGCCGCGCAGCTCTGTGCTGATTCTGTCACGTGTCATGCTCGAGAGGTTCGCTGGCACGCCCCTCGCCAAGCATTGGGAAGGCACACCGTAGGTATCGGACCACTGACGAGAAGCGCGAACAGGATTGCCCGCGGGAAGGGAGACACGGGAAGGGAGACAACGGACCATCTGCATTCTACTGTTCGAATACCAGTAGCGGTTTGCCTCCGTGCGCGGGAGCTTCGGCCAAATAGACGGCTTCGCTGAACTTTTCGATGGGGATCGGTCTTCCCTCGGGAACCCGCAACGCGCCACTGTCGGCGAGCTGGAGCGTCCGGTCGATCGCTGCGGCCATTCGATCCTTCGGGGCCTCGATGAGCCAGCGGAACAGCCAGAACCCTCGAACGGTCTTGGTTTCGTAGATCAGTGAGCGCGCGAAGATGGGGATAGTGAGTTTGTCGGGATCGGTTTGACGATGCGTGGACAGCGCACCGTAGACGACCAGATCACCGTGCGGTGCCAGCGCACGAGACACGTCCGCACCTATCTGACCGCTGACACAGTCGATGGCCTTGGACACACCCTCATGCCCTACGATCTCGGAAGTCCGTTCGCGCACGTCTTCATCCTCCGTGCAGATCACCGCGGTGCCGCCCAGCGCGAGTATGTCCTCGACAGTAGATCGGCGACGGACCACATTGAGGGTCTTGAAGCCGAAGTGCAATCCGAGTTGTATGACCAACTGCCCCACCGTTGAACCGGCCGCCGTCTGCAGAAGCCATTCACCAGGACGAACATCGATTTCATCACCGGTCAATATCACAGCGGTGAGCGGATTCGTGAGAATCTGGGCGGCCGTGGAATCGCTCATGCCGACGGGGACAGGCACGACCCTCTCGGCATCAGCAACGACATACTCCTGCCATGTGCCCTTGACTCCGATCGTGACGACGCGTTGCCCAACGGTCAGTCCGTCTGCACCGCTACCGAGTTCGTCGATCACACCGACGGATTCGATTCCGGGCACGGTTGGGAACTCGGGTGTGAATCCGTATCTGCCGCGGACGGTGTGCAGATCACTGGCATGGACCGGTGCAGCTGCCACCCGGATCCGGACCTTGCCGGGACCAACCTCCGGAATCGGGCGGGTCTGCAGGTGCAGAACCTCGGACGGTTCGCCCAACTGGTCGGCGACGAGAGACCTCATAGTTGTCATCTCCCTGGCGCTCCTTCCTTCGGGGCCAGATCTCACACGGTTCCGTGTGCGTAGCGACGGGCTCGCCTCCGACGGCCAAAATTCGAATCAGTGCGGCCCAGTTTCAGTCCTACTGGCTCTAATGCTGCCACTGTTGGTCAACGGCGCGCAGCTGCCGAAGTAGCCAGCAACCGCCGCCGAGAAGGCTGCAATGTGAAGGACACCGCACCGACAGCGAGGACCATGACGTCCGCACAGGAAGGCCACTGTTTCCGCCAGGCGTGTGTCCGTGGTCATGATCGCTCGCGTGGTAGACGCGTCGACGCTTCACGCGCCCTGGCTGGGAGTGACTACTTCTCTGGCATCAGATCCTTGGGCTTCATCGAAACAGGAAGCGGCCGGGGCCTCGTCGCCGGCTCCGATGAGGAAGCGGTCATCCGCGTCCTCGTCGGTGTCGACGATGCCGAAACGGCATGCCCTATCCGAGAGAGGGAGTAGAAGAGCGCACAATACGGCCACATTGTGCCGAACCGCAGCAAGCGTTGCGGTTCTCGTCCGACCATTGTCTCCCTGCCAAAGGCACCCTTCCGATATCACGCGTGGAGCATGCTCGTTCACTCCAACGATCTGTCTCTTAGGCGCCTTTCAGAATCTCGACCATTCGGTCGCCGAGGATCGCGGCCGAGGCCGGGTTCTGGCCGGTCGTCAGGTTGCGGTCCTCGACCATGTATGGCTCCCATATCGGCCCACGGCTGAAGTCGACGCCGATCTTCTCCTTGATGTCAGTTTCAAGCAGCCACGGTGCGATCGCGGCGACGCCTACGGCTTCCTCCTCTTCGTCGGTGAAGCAGGTGAGGCGATAGCCTGTGAATGGAGAGTTGCCGTGGATCCTCGTGGACAGGATCGACGCTGGAGCGTGACAGACGATGAAGAGCGGGTTTCCCGAGGCCAACTGTTGCGTCAGCAGGCGCCCACCGTCAGCGTCGAACGCCAGGTCTGCCATAGGGCCGTGTCCGCCCGGCATGTAGACCGCATCGAAGTCCGCGAGGCGCACATCGGACAGCTGCAGCGGCCGCCGCAGAGCCTCAGCTTCGCGGATGATCGACTCGAGCCGCAGCGCACCGTCGATGCCGCCCGCCATCTGCGGGCGCAGACTCATCAGGTCGACCGTGGGAATTACGCCGTTCGGGGTTGCGACGACCACTTGATGCCTCGCGTCGGTGAGGACGCGGTAGGGGTTGGCGAACTCTTCGGCCCAGTAGCCGGTCGCGTATCGTGACCCGTCTTTGACGACCCAGTAGCTAGCACCGCTAACGATGAAAAGCACCTTCGCCATTGCGAAAGCTCCTCTCGGGCTACGGATGCCTGTCCATCCGCGAATACCCGACAACGGCTACCGTGAAACTTCGATCTCGTGACACGGATTCACCCGGACTGCTCCTACCGAGGCGCCGTTGACCTTGGTCAACAGCGAGCCCCACGAACGCCAGCATCCGTATCAGGAGCACGCCTCAGCGAAGGTAGTGTCACGCAGCGATCAACGTTCGCGTGTGGCATGGTGGTGCAGTACAGCTGCTGGCTGCTGCCGCCGGCCCTCGTCGGCGGGTGACGGAGGGTCGCGATCGGTGCTCCGTCCGGCAGCGGGAACCAACCGAAGAAGCGACCTTCCACCAGTATGGTGCGAAACACTTCGCCGGTATCGGTGTGGAGTTCGGCGCGCACGGCGTTGCCCGCTGCGGCGTCGTAGGCGAATACGCCCAGCAGGAGACAACTGGATTCTCAACTGGACCCCCCTTCCCGCACCCATGCGGGAAGGGCTGTGGTCGCTCTCGGTACAGCTCTACGAGATGGGCATCCATTCGTGAGGAGTGAGTCGAGAGACCGACTGTGACCGGGTGATGATGTGACCGGGATTCTTCACGCAATAGCAACCGGCCGCGGCGACTTGTCGTCGCGCAGGCCTTCCAGGAGGGGTGTCGCAGGCTCCCGCCGGTGTACTCACGGTACTCGAAATCGCCCACCAGCTCAGGCTCGCGTCCCGGGCTGGTGGCGGCGCGGCGAGGGGACGCAGGTCACGAGGGGTCTTCTCTGAATTGGTCGGCGCGGTCGAGGTATAGCCGGTTCCTACTGTAGTGGACGACTTTTGCGGGCGTGGTGGGTGGATCGGGCCACGTGTCGTAATCCAGATCCAGCAGAAATGGCAGATGGAGGAGTGAGTGGAGAGCGGATATGTCGGTGCTGCTTTGGGGTGGAAGTCGCGTCGGTTGAGGAGGTTGTCGATCAGTTCGCAAGCCGGTCTGAGGTACTGGATGATGCTCCTCGCGGCGGTCCCCAGGCGGTATGTCGAGTGGACGTCTGATCGGAGTCGGTCGAGCACGAGGTTGTAGACGTTGTAGATGTTGTGCTTCGGGTGAAGTGCGGATCCGAGAAACGCGCCATCGCAGAGCAGTTCGGTGATAGTGACGACCTCGGGGTAGACGATTGCCTGCCATGCCCGTGCGAATGGCAGATTCCCCGGTGTCAGGCGGTTCCACCGATCACGGACGGGCCCCGGGAGTTCAGGTTGGCAGGCCTCATTCGCGGCCAGCCATGCCCTATCGGCCGCTTCGGCGCGCAGGTACCGTCGTTCGGCGAGTTGTCTCCAGCGCCGTTCTGCATCGATCAGTTCCCTGACGGCGCCTACGTCGAGCTGACCCTGCGGCGGCGTGTTCGGTCCGCACCATCGCCGGTGCAACAGGCACAAGTCGCTCCTGTTGTTGTTCACCAGAGTTACGGTCTGTCCTTTTGCGCATTTGAGGCACATGTACCGCGCGGGAAGGAAGCGTGCGCAGTGTCTGCACGCGCGGCCACATGTACAGGGGCTGTCCTGCCGGTATGGCTCGGTGTCGAAGCTGCCGGCAGGCAGTCCGGCCGCGATCTCGAGCTTCCGCGCGAGTGTCGAGCCCACGTCATGATCAGCGGTTGGACCACTTGGGTGTTGCCGCCAGATGCGAACTGTCTCTTGTCTATCGAGGTAGTTCACATAGCAAAGACGCGTGGCGAAGCTTTCGAGGGTCTCAAAGCGGTAGGGGCGCAGGGTGTTCGGGAGCGTACCGGTGCTCATCGGTGACGCGCTTTCCTGACTTTCGCCCGCTTCGACGGATTGACCGCTTGTGCTCGCATCTCGGCTGCAGCGGTTGAGGGAACCGTCTTGAGCAGACTCTTCGTAATTCGCTCCGGCGGTGCCATGTCACCGGTACCCGTACCTGATCTCCCTTCGTATGCGGCGTGAACGGCTGCGAGCTGAATCAGTGACGTCAGGGCTGCGATGGACCCACCCGTTCGTTCGAACAGGTACTGCGCCATTCCTGGCCGCGCCAGGGTTCCAGGTGGGTGGCTGAGCAACCTCAGGTCTGTCTCGAGGGCGGCGACGAGGTTCGCCCATCGCGCCCGCTGCTCGTCGGTACCGTCGGAGTAGGGGAGTACCTCAGTGAGGGCACCTCGGTTGAGGATCTGTGTCCCAGCGTCGCTTCTGAAGAATCCGGCCGAATCGAGGTTCATGCCGGTGAAGACGAATGTCGCGGGAACCAGGTCGTGAAACTCCTTGAGTAAATCCGAGGCGTCGATGCCGTCGGCTCGTCGGGTGTCGAGACGATGCGTCGTCGATGATGATCAATTCGGTTCTACGTTCGATGAGGGCGTGAACGACCTGTCGTTTGAGTTCGTCATGCCCGGCCCGTTCGCGATACGGGACATGCAGGAAGTCCAGAAGGGATTTGTCGATGGCTCGGCATGTGCACTTCGCCGGCACGTCGATCATCACGACGGGAATCCGGCCGCACTCCCGGTAGTTCGGTTGCTTACGTTTGATCGCCCGTTCGTGGAGTACGCCCGCGGACCGCACGATTGTGGTCTTGCCGACCCCTGATTGGCCCGAGACGATGCACACCCGTCGGTCGATGGCATGCCGGTTCATCACCAGGAGGGACCACATGTGGTTGAAGATGCGCGTCATGTCGTCGGTCTGAACCAGGACAGGGTGGCCCATATGGCCCATATGGTCCAGCCGAGCATCGAGCCATTGCCGTTGCTTGGCGGCCGCCATCCTTCGGAACCGTGCGAGCGTGAGTTCCGGTGGTGGCGCGTAGTCGTCATCGACGAGGACGCGGAACCCGTGCACCTCATATGTCTCGAGTGCGCCGTCCGGTTCTACGACTTCCATGGTGAGAACCCCTCCACTGCGGGCGGTGGACTGTGCCCTTCCGTATGGGAATCTCCCTCACCGTCGCATGGTTCGTCGTCCTCCTCAATGCTCGAGACTCCGATGAGACGTTCGGGTCGCGGCAGATCGCTCGAGGCGATCCGCCGCCCGTGATCGTCCAGCGCAGCCACCTCGCGTTCATATCTAGCTTGCGAACCGGCCGGCGCGCCGACGAATGTCGTCGAATACGACCTCCCGTGTTCGCACGATCTGCTCGTCCAATTCCGCACCTTCGGGTGGCGACCACATCGCATCAGCGAACGGGACGTCGTATTCTCGATTCCGCTTCGCGAACGCGGTGATCCACGTGTCTGTGTGTGGATCGTGCACCCACGCACAGATCGGGAAGTGCGGATTGTAGCGGATCTCCCATCGGTCGTTGTGGGCAGCCACGCCGGAGGCCTGATACCGCAGCGGATTGAGCTCGGCGCAGTCATACCGAATCGAGTTCACCTGCACCCCATAGTGCTCGACCTTCTGCCACCGGACGTAGTACAGCCGGTAAAGCATCTCGGTGGTGATCGGCAACGCGAACACGGGGGAGTAGACCAGCGACGCCTCGTACATCTGGTTCGGTGTCAGCTTCCGACGCGGCGACGCGGGATCATGCAACGCGTCATGGGGACGGTTCTGCCAATAGTGCAGGACCCATTCGTCGAACAGTTCACGGACAGTATCGAGGGTGACACGTGGAGCGATGGCCGCCGGCGTTCCTCGCTGGGTCACGTTCGGTCCCAGGTAGTTGGCGAACAACGCAGCGAACTGATCGTTGATCGTGCGGAACTGGCGCTCGACCACGCCCTTCTCCCACGCCGTTCGCGGTGAGCACCAGTTCACCGAGATGCCGAACGCACGGCACGCCTCCGCAAAGTTGCTCGACCTGAATTCGAGACCGTTGTCGATGGTGATCGTGTCGGGAACGATGTACGGGCGCGTCTGCGCTGCGGCGACGCGGTCAGACATGCTGCGCATCCCACGCCGAGGGAGCATGCTGTTGACCGTGACAAAACGCTCGATTCGGCCATCGACCAGGTGATACGGCACAAGGCTGTCCGCGAGCATGATGGTGGCGTCGAAACCGTTGATGCGTTGCGGGGTTATCAGCGATCCCATGATCGTTCGAGTGTGCTTGTCCATCAGGATCGTGAGAAATGGCCGGATCTGATCGCCGTTCCGATCGGAACACAGGACGTCCAGCCGGGTCCAGTTGACCATGACCTCGCCGCCCGGCCGTCCGGCAAACCGCGGCCTATGTTCGCTCCTCGGCGTATTCGCCTGCGACTGACGGTTCTTCGCGGTGTCGAGGAAGTGCCGGCCACAGTCCAACCGTCGAAACAGCCGGCGGAAGGTGCGCTCGGACGGAAACCGATAGAACGCTGGACTTGCCTCGTCATCGAAGTCGTACTCGGGATGCGACTCCCGGAACCGCGCCTTCACCCTTTCGATGAACACCCGTTGGGTCACGCTCGACTCCGCCCGGTACCGGTCCATCAACTCATCGACGACCGCACACAACTCTTCGTCCTGCACACCGGAAGGGTCCGAGATCCTCACGTGCCGACGATCGATCAGGCCACCGAAATCAGCCGCACGAAACGCGCGAAGCCTGCGCGCTAACGTTCGTTCGGAAACCTGCGCGCCACCACCACCCGGCAGCGTCAACGTCGCCAACTCCCGACACTTGGCGCGGATCCGATACCGCATCGACACACCCGCCGAGTAATCCCTGTTGATCGTCGTCGGATGACCGGGATGGATCCCGGATTCGATCTCCGCCAAGTGCCCCGCCCAAAACGAGACGATGGCCGCATTGTCGGACGACATCGCCGCCAACGCCCGACCCAACAGGCCCGCGCTGTCAACCGCACCATTGCCTTCGACCCGGAAGGAAGGATCGTTGAGAAGCTGGACCCGGGACAGCCACACAGTCGACCTCGAAACCACGTCGACAACACAAACCATCTCGACACCGAGACCGATCACCTCGTACTGCGTACCGAGGAAGCAGAACAAGTCACCCACTCGCAGAGCACTTCTCATCGGCCCCATCGCCTCCGAAATCGCTGGTGTAGACAGCGGTCCACATTCGGAGCGGCGCTTCCCAATCGAACCTCAGAACCCCGCTCCACATCAGGTGATAGACCCATGGAAGAACAGACTCAGGTCCGCCCTGTAGGCCCGAGATACCCTCCGACAGCGGAGCACCCCCACGGTACGCATCGCGCACATCGTCCAGCACCGCATCGCTGGGTGCGAAGCGTTTGTGCCGATACGCACCCAGCCAATACAAGTTCGCCTCGAACACCGGACCTATGCCGGTAAACACGTCGTACGACCAACCGATGTCCCCACAAGCGGCGTTCGTAAGCGCACGCTGCAAAGCGAACTCGCCACCGGACGTCCTCACTGGCGCGTGCACGTCCACCAGGCCGCTCACACCCCGACGTCGGCGGACAAACAGATCAGGAACGTGCGTGACAACCGCCGCAGACTTGGGCCACACGAACTCGACAGGCTGACAGGACAATCCAATGACAGCAGGGTCTCGATCTGCAAGCATCATCGCGGAGCGTTCCAGCTTCGACTCGTGCCGCAACAAGGTGTCGGCCGTCGCGCAGTAGTACTGCCCCTGCTCGTTCGGCGCCGACACCCGCTGATGGCCCCAGCGTTGCGCACGCGCGGACTCGAGCGGCACACGCAACGCCGCCGAATCAGCACGCATGTGCCATGTGCACCCGGACCTATCGGTCCAGTTGAGCATGACGTGGCCACAACGCGTAACGATGCGACCGGGACAGCCATTCGACTCAGAAGTCGACGCAGGCAAGCGATTTCACCATCCATGACGAGCCGGCAAGCAGGGTGAACCGCGAACCTCGACACGGACAAAGCCGCGCTGGTAGCCTTGGAAGTTACCAACTCGGTGCGCTTCGGGGGTGCCAGCCCTGAAACTCGATGTTTGATTCAGGAAATCCGCTCATCCAACAGGGGAGCGGTGTACCCGCAGCCACCGAACGCGAAGTCCTGATAACTCAGCTACGCGACGAGCGGCTACGGTCAACAACTTTCACAACACCTCCCTCGTTTTGAATCACCTGGACGACAACAGATGTGAGTACGTCGACGGTGGAGCTATCTCCGGTCTACCACCCGGCATGTCGGCAGTGAAGAGCGTTCGAGAGTATCCGGATCGGCGCGCCCCACGGAGATGACTTGCGCGCGGTGACCAGCACCCACACGAGATCACCAGCTAGCCGTCAAACGAATGATGGCCAGTTTCGTTCCCATGTGGGCGTTCATGCTCCTGCGCGTGGCGTCGGGGAGAGCAGTCGATCGCGATCTCGTTGACTTCGCCGGCCTGGGCGCATCGCCGAGGGGCTGCCGGCGGTTGTTTCAGTCGCAGTCTACGAATCTCGGCCGCTCCGTCGAGATCCGTAGACCCTCACTCACCGTTGCTCCTGATCAACGCAGGAGCAACGGACAAAGCCCTGGTTTGGAGTTTGCACAATCGGGAACTGACCACGTCCGATCATTACGTCACGGTGACTAAATGCGGTAGCAGAAGTCCAGGTGGGGGAACTATGGAGGTCAGCATCATCAACACCCATCTGTGCGAGATCGTCACCGAACTCGGATCCACAGTCGCAGCGCGCCAGGCAAGGAGGAAGAAGGAAGCTGCGACCAGCAGCTCGTCAGGTGCCTAACCGATCTCGCGGCCCTAGTTGTGCCAACTACGCTGTCCATTTGCCAACTACGGTGGCAACTGTGCCAACTATGTTGTCCATTTGCCAACTAGCCTGGCGATTCACAATGAGTGTGCGATCTACAGGCTCTCTCACGGTCCTCTTTGCTAGATAACCCATATTATCTAGCAAAACAGGTAGCCGCCTTTCCGCGCTCCCCACAGCAGCTGTGAATCGTCATCGAGGTTGGCAATTCGTCAGATAGTTGGCATCTTCGTCATCGAAGTTGGCAACTTGGTCAGATAGTTGGCATATTCTGCAGTTCCGCCGCTAGTCCGGTTGGACGTGACGAGCGGCATGCCGCTGATCAGCCAGCGCACATCGGCCAGAGCCGCCAACGAGCGCCTCGTTGGCATCTTCGTCACCGCTGCTGGCAAATGATCAGATCTACTGGCACCTCCGGGTTTTCATGGAATATGGATCGTCCGACCGTCGCCGTTGCTGTCGCACCTGCCCCTTCGCGCGCTGCCGCATCGACTGATGCCGACTCTCGCACCTACTCGCATCGAGTGGCACTCGCCCGGCAGCCCCTTCCGCCTTGGTCCCCGCGCGGTGTCATTTAGTCATATGACGAATGCCCGTGACTCGATCATGATCTCTCCACGGGTCGCAGGCATGAGTGTCGGCACGCTACAGATGCCGTGCGGCACTGCTCCCCTGATACACGAGAGTGTCTGCCGTCAAGTACGTGGCCGGCTGTGAAGCCCGGGACGGTGCGGGCAGGTTTCGCCCGCACCGGCGGCCTCGAGAAGCGCCCGGTCGGCGGTGCGGAACTGCTGCTTCCGCTTCGCCACCGACATATCCGACACCCCGTGCCAGCGGAGGCTTCGGCGCCGCGGATCTCCCCTATCTTCTGCCTTCGGTTGACTGCTCGAAACGGATTGAGATTCTGCGGCGGCAATGAGGATGAGACATGTGCAGCATTGAAGCTCGTGGCCGCGCGACCGACATGTCGGGACGATGGCGTGTATTCGACTGTGCTGTAAGCAGAGTCGGTAGTGGCGCCCCCCGATCTGCTCCCACTACGCGCCGGCGACATTCTGATAGTCAACCGCGCTGTGCCGCAGTGGGTGCGCATGTGCCCACCTCCACTACCCTGTCGTACTTCGTCAAGAATGGTGTGCGCGTGCCGTCATCGCCGAACCTGCACGCCAACGTCATCACCACGGCGAGCGGGCGGCAGTCGGATCGGCGAGCAAATCGCACAACCACGCCGATGCGGCCGTGATCATCGCTCGTGATCCTGAAGTAGTCTTGGCAGCACACGCTTTCATCAACGCAGTCGACGAGGCTACTGTCGTCGACGCGGTGTTCTCGGGGACGCCGCAGCTATCTGAAGCGGACCAGTTCCCGGGACCATTTACGGAGTGTTAGGACCTACTCTTCCCTGAATCACAACAGAATCCGCCAGTATTGCACCGGCCGGGAGAACGATCCACCCGGCATACTCGGCCGGCGGTGGCCGAGAGCCCAAACTACCCGCCTGCAACGAGTATCAACCGGCGGGATCGCGTTGGTCGAGTGGATCACCCTGCGGTTTGGTCGACGCCTGCGCACACTTCTGTGTCGCTGCCGATCGTCGTTACGCGCGAAACCGCGCCATATACGCCGTCCGGTCAAAGTCCGGGTCACCTGACTCCTGGTATGCGTGCTGCATTGTCAGATGTTCCCGGGCCCGGTGCTCAAGTCCGTCCCACAACATCCGCTTCATTGCTCTGAGTGACCAGCTCGAGTTCTCTGCGATGGCAACTGCAAGCCGTCGCGTCTCCTTCTCCAACTGATCAGCATCCACCACCCGGGTGACCAGACCCAACCGGCGAGCTTCATCCGCGGCGACCATCCGCCCTGTGTAGAGCAGTTCGGCCGCGTGGTCCACACCGATCAGCCGTGGCAGCAACCACGTTCCGGTGCCGGTGTCCGAAACCGTGCCGAGTTTCGCGAACGGCAAGGCGAACACGGCTGCGGTCGAGGCTATCCGGATGTCGGCCTGCAGTGCGAGTTCACACCCATATCCGATGGCCGGGCCGTTGACCATCGCGATCACGGGCTGCGGTAGATGCACCAGCGTCCACCGTCCGTCTGGGCCGATGGTCGAACCGCTGGCCGGCGGGAGCGGCGCACTGGGGTCGATGTTCGCGAGGTCGGCGCCGGAACAGAACCCGCGCCCGGCACCCGTGACCACCACAACTTTGACATCGGGATCGGCTGCCAGCACGGAGCAGGCTCGGTTAATCTCCTGAATTCGCTCGCCCGAGACGGGGTTCAGCCGCGCAGGTTCGTCGAGGGTCAACCATCCGATGCCGTCGTCGACGCCGATCTTCACGAACACGGATCTGTCCGCCGAATCGACGTCGAGCCCGGGCGTGGTTGCCTTGGCAGAGTCTTCTTCCACGACGCTGTCACATCCCTGCCGAGTTCGCCGACGCGGTGGCTGTTCCGCCGCGGAAGATACGCGCGTAAACCGGGTCCCGGTCGGCCGCGCGCTGCTGTTCGGCCGCCATCTGATCGGGCGTGGCCATGGTGTCGAACAGCTGGTACTCGGTGGCCAACGCGGCCGCGGTCGGCGTGCCAAGGGCGTTGGTGAAGGAGACCTTCGCGGCCTTGAGTGCGTACCCGGCGTATTGGGCTATCTCGCGGGCGTAGTCGACGGCCTCGGTCACCGCGTTGCGGGGGGCACTTAGCCGGTCGACTAGGCCCAGTTCGAGAGCCTTGTCCGCCGAGATCTGGCGTCCGGAGAATACAAGGTCGCGGGCAGCTGCGGGGCCGATCAGGCTCTGCAGCCTGGTCATCCCGCCCGCGCCTGGAAGCGAGCCGATCTTGATCTCCGGCAGACCGAACTGCGCGGCGGGATCCGCAAACCTGATATCGCAGGCCAGTGTCAATTCCGTGCCGCCGCCCAGCGCGAGTCCGTTGATCGCAGCGACGGTCGGCACGGCGAGATTGGCGAAGGCATCGTAGGCCCGGCGCGCCAGCTGAATCCATCCGGGGCCGAACTCGGGGTCCCGCAAATCCGCTCCGGCGCAGAAGAATCGGTCGCCGCTTCCGGTGATGACTACCACGCGCACCTCAGTGTCCGTCGCGCAGAGATCGGCGAGTGTTAGCAGATCCCTGCTCAGTGGTGCGCTGATGGTGTTTGCCGATCGGGCGCGGTCGATGGTGGCAAGCAGTACGCCTGGCGCCGCCCAATCCAGGTCCAGGTTGTCCAGTTTCGGCAGGTTCGTCATGGTGTCCCGCTCCTCTCATCCGTTGCGCGGGTGGTGGCCCGCGCACGACAGAAACTTCTCGTTGTCGGCCCCCAGTTGCGGGGCACGCATGTCGGCGGGCCGGGGATCGAACTGAGTCAGTGGCGTACGAACGTCCGGCAGCGTGTCCTCACGGAGTCTGATCACGCCCCGGCCGAGGAACAGTTCGTCGGAGAGCACGCTGCCTGTGTCGTTCACGCGATCCACCGGGACGCCGGCCCTGCCGAGCTCGTCGAGCCAGTAGTCGGTGCTCCGTTCCGCGATACGCTCGGCGACGGCGGCGCGCAGCTCCTCGAATCGGACGTGTCGTGCGGACCGGTCCAGGCCGGCGATTTCAGGCAGGTTCAGCCGCTCGCACAGGAGTTGCCAGAAGTGATCCTCGAATGCGATGGAAACCGACAGCCAGCCGTCCGTGGTCTGATAGAACCCATATCCGGGATTGGCATTGCCGCGGAATGGATTCCAACCGATGGACCAGTCACCCACGTTCAGTACCGAAGACCAGCCGGCCAATGCGTCGGCCATCGACAGGTCGAGGTATCTGCTCTCGTCGCCGGCTAGGGCGCTCACCGCTGTCATCATCGCCGCGTACAGCCCCGCCGTTAGGTCGGCCAAGGGCAGGCCTGTGTCGTGCGGATCGAATGCCTGGGGCATCGCCACGCCAGCGCGACCCTGGATCGACAGGTCGTGGGCGGGAAGTTGGGCCTGCGGCCCGGACTGTCCGTATCCTGAGATGGCGCAGTAGACGATGTCCTCGCGAACCGCACGCAGCGTCTCGTAGTCGACGCCCAGCCGTCGCGCGACCCCGGGGCGGAACCCTTCCAGCACGATTCGGCAGGACCTGGCGAGTTCCGTCAACTGCCGACGGTCCTGGCTGTCCTTCAGGTCGAGCGTGACGCTGAACTTGCCGCGGTTGAGTAGCTCGAACAGCGCGGGACTCTGCCGCGCGGGATCACCCTCGCACGGATGCTCGACCATCACGACCTCGGCACCCATCTCCCGCAGCAGCATCGCCGCATACGGACCCGGAAGCTGCTGCGCCAGCGAGAGCACCCGCACCCCGGCCAGCGGCGTCCCGAAGGGCGAGCGGTCAAAGGGCATTCGAGTATCCGCCGTTGACAGGCAGGGTCTGCTTGGTGATCCAGCCCGCGTCCTCACCGGCGAAGAAGCAGATCGCGGCGGCGGCGTCGGTGGCTTCGCCGAAACGCTTGACGGCGTAGCCGCTGAGGATCCGGCGGGCCGTCTTGTCGTCCATCTCGTCGATCTGCGCGGTAGCCGGCGTGCGCGTTGCCCCCAGTGCGACACAGTTAGCTGTCACCCCGTGCCGGCCGGTGGCGCTGCCGATCGCGCGGGTGAAGCCGGCCGCACCGGCCTTGGCACCCGAATAGACCACGTAGTTCGGCTCGCCCACTCGGGCGGCCTCGGAGATCACGGTGACAATGCGGCCGTATCCACGTTCAACCATGCCGCCAACGACAGCGTGCGTGCAGTTGAGGACGCCCGTGAAGTTCACGCCGATCCACGGCGTCCACTCCGCGGGATCGCTCTCCCAGAACAGCGACTGGTCCTGTGCGTGTCCGGCGGTGCCAGAGTTGCCGGCGTTATTGACGAGAATGTCGATACCGCCGAACTCCGCCGTCGCCTTCGCGACCGCCTCGCGCACCGCGGGGCCGTCGGTCACGTCGAACGGGGCGGCGATTGCCTCGGCGCCTAGTCCGCGGAGCTCGTTGGCCACCGCCTCGGCCCGCTCGGCCACGTAGTCGTTGACCACGACCCGGCCAGCGATCCCGCGCCGCACCAAGTCGATCGCGGTTTGACGACCGACTCCCTGACCGGCGCCCGTCACGAGGGCCACCCGAGTGGATGTTGCTGTCGATGCCATGGGTTAGATCCTTTCCAGGACTGTGAGAGACAGAGCCGCGGTGTCGTCGCCTATGGATCCGCCTGCGTTGTGCGCCAGCGCAAGTCGCGCTCCTGAGCGCTGGCGGTCGCCGGACCGACCTTTGAGCTGCTCGGTGAGCTCGACCAGCTGCGCACAGCCGGAAGCCCCCACTGGGTGCCCCTTCGCGAGCAGTCCACCGCTGGGGTTGACGTAGGTGGTTCCACCCAGTGCGGTCCGTCCCGAACGGATCAGCGCCGCACCCTCCCCCACCGGCGCGAGCTGCAGGGACTCACAGTGCTCGAGTTCGGCCGGCGCGGCGGCGTCGTGCAACTCGACCACGTCGAGATCGGCGGGATCGATCCCCGCCTCCCCGTACACTCGCTCCACCGCGCGCTCGACCGACAGGGGCGCGTTGTCGGTACCGGAGGTCAGCACTGACGCTCGGATCCGCACCAGTGGCCCGCCGGCAGCCAACGCCGCCGCTTTGCTGCCGAGGATCACCGACGCCGCACCGTCTCCGATGGGCGAGCACATCGGCAGGGTGAGCGGCCAGACGATCTCCCGCGCGCCGAGCACCTGTTCGACAGTCAGTTCTTCCTGCAGCTGGGCCCGCGGGTTGCGTGCGGCGAACTGCCGGGACTTGGCTACGACGGCGGCCAGGTCGGCCTGTGTTGCACCGGTCTTGTCCATGTACGCGCGGGCGTTCTCCGCGTAGATGTCCATGAACCGTGAACGACTGCCGCTTCCGACGGCTACCGCGAGGCGGTCGACGGTGTGGTCGTCACCGCCAACCTCGTCGAGGTCCACACCCGATGCGTAGGCGCGGAAGCTGACCTGTTTGTCGGAATGCGTCAGCTTCTCGGCACCGACGACCATCGTTGTCTCCGCCTGCCCGGAGGCGACGGTCATCCACGCGAGGTGGGCGGCGGAGGAGCCTGACGCGCACGCATTCTCGACGTTGATGATGGTCGAGCCGAGTAGCCCGGTGTGACGCAGCGCCACCTGACCGCGGATGGTCTCCTGGCCCGATACGAGGCCGCCTACCGCGTTCGAGAAGTACACGTATGGGATCGCATCTGGGGTCAGCCCGGCATCGTGCATCGCGTCCTCGGCCGCGGCCGTGGCCAGCGATCGGACAGTTCTGTCCCAGTGTTTACCGAAGGGCGTCATACCGACGCCGATCACGTACACATCGCGCATGTTTTCAACCTTCTGCTTGGGTCGGCCGCCGCACTGCTCAACGACGGTGGCGGCCGGGGTTGTGACTGCCCGTCCGGAAGTCGCGGCTCAGGCCGAGGCGTTCGACAGACGGAGCTTGATCATCTTCTTGTCGATCTTTCCGATCGCGGTCAAGGGGAAGTCGTCGGTGAAATGGATCCCCTTCGGGGTGTGGATGGCACCCTTCTGCTCTCGGACCAGGGCCTTCAGTTCGGTGACGTCCACATCGGTACCAGCCTTGAGCTTGACCAGTGCGTGTACCGCCTCTCCCCACTTGTCGTCCGGGATACCGACGACGGCTGCATATTCCACCGCTGGATGAGTGTGGAGTACGTCCTCGATTTCCTTGGGGTACACGTTGAATCCGCCGGAAACGATCATGTCCTTCTTGCGGTCGACGATGAAGAAGTAGCCGTCCGCGTCCTGCACGGCGATGTCACCGGTATGCAGCCAACCGTCCTTGAGGGTCGCGGCGGTTACGTCCGGTTGCTTCCAGTACCCGCTCATGACGGAGGTGCCGCGCAGGCACAGTTCACCAGCGGTGCCGATCGGGACGTCGCGGCCATTGTCGTCGAGGATCCTGGCGGTGATGCCGGCCGGTGGACGGCCGGCGGACGTGAGGAGATCCGGCCGATCCTCGCGGTGGTCCTGTTTGAGCAGCAGTGTCGCCCCGACACCGATCTCCGTCTGTCCGTATCCTTGCAACAGCACGTCGCCGAACCGCTTGTGGGTCTGGACGAGGCGCGGAATGGACATGGGGGCAGCGCCGTAGACCAATGTGGCCAGGCTGGAAAGGTTCCGGCGGTCGATATCCGGGTGGTCGAGGAGTGCGTAGATCATCGTCGGAACGAGGAACGTCACCGAGACCTTCTCACTCTCGATGATGCGAAGAGCTTCGGCCGCGTCAAACTTGTCCACCAGGACCACCCGGCCGCCCAACGCCAGTGTCGGCGCAAGCAACTGACCGGCGGCATGGGTGATCGGCGCTGCGATCATCAGGACGATGTCGTTGGGCCACTGCCAGTTCGCCTGCACCAGCAGCGCCTGGCATAGGGCCGCACGGTGTGTGTGGATGACGCCCTTCGGGCGCCCGGTCGTTCCGCCCGTGTAGAAGATCGACGAGTAGTCGTCGGCAGTGGCGACAGTGGTGACCGAAGCCGTTCCGGCGGTGTCTCTTTCCACTTCCGAGGCCAACGCGATCAGGTCCTCGCCTACGGGTCCAGGCCCAAGGGAGTACACCTTCCGCAGGCCCGGTGTCGTCGCGAGTTCGCGTGCGCGGTCCCCAAACGTGCGGGGGTCGTAGACGAAGGTGTGCGCTTCACTGTCCTCGAGGATGAAGCGGTGATCGGATTCCGATCCCAGTGGAGGCAGTCCCGTGTGACGTGCCCCCAACATCTGGGCACCGACCATTACCAGGAATGCCTCGGGCAGGTTGCCCGACAAGACGGCGATGCCCGCGCCGCGGGAGAGTCCACCGTCGGCGAGCACCCGAGACATCGCCTGGGCGAGCTCGACCGCGGCGTCGCCGGTCATGTCTCGATCGCCGTGTGTGAACGCGACCTCACGTCCACGCCGCGCCAGAGCCGAGAGGCAATACTCGACGAACGTCGACTCGGGGACCTCTCGCTCCCCGGGATTCTTGTTATTCACCTTGGATCACCACCTTTCGCTGCGGCGGAGACCTGCCGCCTGAACTTGCGCTGTATACCGCGGGAATCAATCCAACAGATCATGCTTGCCTGGTTAGTTAAGATTCTAGCACTCGTACATGCCCCCGCACGAGAGCGCTGTCACGGTCCGGGTTCGCTAATGCCAACATTGCAAGCGAAGCGACCAGTGCGATGGCTCCGATAAGCTGAAACGCAGTGGCGTAGCCAGTGGCGGCGGACGACGCGTGATCCACGATCAAGCCGGTGCCATAGGGCGCCAACAGTCCACCGATCGCCTGGATTGCCAGGAAGACGCCCATCGTCCCGGCGGTCTGTTGTGGCGGGCACAGCTCGGAGATCGCAGCGGTGACCAGCGGGAATGCTGCTGCACCGAAGCCGTATCCGATCGACACTGCCGCGACGGCGAGTGCCGGCGCGGAGATCGACGGCAGGAACAGCAGGGTGACCCCTGCGATCACGACTCCGATTGCGGGCGTGACGATTCGAGCAGCCCGCGATCGGACGCCACGTGAGACGAGCCGGTCGGTGACTACGGCCGCGCCGAGCCCAACGACCAGACCCACGATCGACGGCAGACCGAACAACGAACCGGCCTGCAGAGCACTGAAACCGAGTCCGACCTCGAAATAGGACGGAAGCCAGGTGAGTACCACCGTGGACAGCGCGTACAGCGCCATCACGAGGAACGAACACGAGACGAAGGTGCGGTTGAGGAAGATCCTTCGCCACGGCACAGATGGCTCGGATGCTTCCCCTTCGACTACCTTGCCGGCGCCGGGCCCAATGAAGGGCCCTTCCTTCCAGCCGGCGAGCCACGACATGGTCCAGATGGCACCGAGCAGCGAGAGCGTCACGATCGCGGCCCGCCAGCCCCAGGTCACGGTCACAAACGCGAGAGCGGGGGCGAGAGCGATCTTCGCGACCGACGCAGAGCTGATCAGGATCGCGCTGGGCAGGCCACGCTTGGCGGGTGGATGCCATGAGTAGATTCCTGTATGCATCAGTGCCGAGCCTGGGCCCTCCGCCAGGCCGAGCGCCATGCGGGTGACCACCAGCATCACCAGACTCGCGGAGACCACCAGCGGGAGCATCACTACCGACCATGCGATACCGAGCGCGAGTAGTGCCCAGCGGAGTGTGAGGAGTTTGTTCAGCGGCCCGGCCAGGAACCCGCCGATCGTGAAGGTGAGGAAGAACAGCGAGCCGACGAGGCCGATCTGCGAGGCGGTCAGCCCCAGTTCGCGTGCGAGCGGTTGCGCAATGATGCCCAAGACCGCCTTGTCGGCGTAGTTGACGAGGTAGAGGAACACGATCAGGCCGGTCATTCCCCAGGCTCGTTTGCCACTCACCACCGAGGGGGCGGCGGCCACGCGGGCGGCGGGGTCCACCGGTGGAGGTGCTGCTACTTCCGGGGTTTTCGAATTGTTCACCACTGGTTCCTTTTCGAGGCTCGAGGTTAGGTTCCGCCACTGCACTGGCGGTGAAGGCTGGACAGCGCGCGCCCGGATCGTCGGGTGCCGGCAGAACGGCCGCTGGCGTAGTTCCGTGTGAATCGAGTCCCTCACGCATCACGCATGTGATGCGTTTCACTCAATCGGCCCATACCGTAACCTTGCTTAACCGCACGGTCAAGCCTTCTCATGATGGATGGGATCCCAACCTTGCGACAATGCCCCGAGTTGCCTGACCACCCGAAGCGGCGAGACGCCGCGGATATCGGACGCACCATCGAAGAAGGCCCTGATGCGGAGTCCGCCAGCTCCAGTCGGACGCCATCCAGAAGCGCGGACCGGGGCCGGCCGCCACATCCGTCCGCGAGATTCATGCTTAACTTGATAGTTAAGTTCACCTTTGGTGCGAGGCACCTTTCGACGAAAGAGACCAAGCAGGGATGACAAACGAAAACCTCGGCCCAGACATCGAGATCGACTTCCTCGACGCGATCCAAGCCTTCATCGATCGCGTCGTACGCCCGGTGGAGGACCGGTACGCCGGCGAACTCGCCGAGTTCGGAACCATCGACCCCGCATCGCAACTGGACGAGCGACGGGCGCTGCGCCGACGTAGCGCAGAGGCGGGTCTATACGGGGCCGCCATGCCGGAAGAGGTCGGCGGCGAGGGACTGAACGCCGGCACCATCGCACACTCATACCGTCTGATCGGAGCCAGCGGATTGCTCCTGGCCGATCGTGGCGGCGTGCTCCCCAACGTGGAAGGGCCGCAGGCACCGATGGTGGCAATGTCGCCCGAACAGCGCGATCGGTATCTGTCACCGCTCATGCGCGCCGAGCTCGAAGGCTGCTTCGCGATCACCGAACCTGGCGCCGGTTCGGACGCCGCCAACGTCCAGACCACCGCCAAGCAGGACGGCGACCAGTGGGTCATCAATGGAATCAAGCAGTTCATCACGCACGGGGCCTACGCCGACTTTGTCCAGGTCGTTGCAGTGACCGACCCGGAGGCATCCGCGTCACGGCGCCTTACGGCGTTCCTCGTCGACATGGACACACCCGGGGTCTCCGTGGGCGCAACCCACCACACGCTCGGCGAGGACCGGCCCGTCGACCTGTACTTCGACGGTGTCCGCGTGCCGGAGAGCGCAATCGTCGGCGAACGCGGACACGCCCTGCGCTACGCGCTCGCAGGAATCGGTCGTGCCCGCATCAACATCGGGGCCCTGGCCATCGGCAAGTGCGAATACCTGCTGGAGCGGATGATCGACTACGCGTCGCAACGGACGGCGTTCGGGCGGGCGATCGGTGGTCACCAATTCGTCCAGGGCCACATCGTGGACTCGGGGATCGAGATCGAGGCCGCACGTGGACTGCTTCGGTCCGCCTGTGAGGTTGCTGACCAGGACGACGAACGTGCCCGTCGCCTGAGTGCGGCCACCAAGGTCTACGCGACCGAGGCGCTCTCCCGCGTCGCCGACCGTGCGATTCAGGTGTTCGGCGGGAACGGGGTCACTAACGCCACCGGCATCGAACGCTTCTACCGCGATGCCCGGGCCATGCGGATCTACGAGGGCACCAGCGAGGTGTTGCGTTGGAACATCGCTCGCTGGATGGGTCTGCCGTCGTCCTGACGGCACCACCCTCGCGCACCGTCGATACCCGCGCCACGACACGAAATCGAGGACCAAGGATGAAACGCGACATCTACCAACAGGACCACCACGACTTCCGCTCAATGGTCCGCAGCTTCACCGCCAAACACATCGCTCCTCACGTCGAACGCTGGGACGACGACGGTCTCATCGACAGGATCACGTGGACCTCAGCGGGCGCGACCGGACTTCTCGGAATCGGTGTACCGACCGAATACGGGGGCGGAGGCAACCCGGACTTCCGCTATCGCATGATCCTCATGGAGGAGTTCACGCGAGTCGGCGCGAACTCCTTCAATGCGGCAACCAGCGTGCAGGACGACCTCGTCATTCCCTACCTGGTCGATCTGGGCAGCGACGAGCAGAAGTCCCGCTGGCTGCCTTCTCTGTGCGACGGCACCGCGGTGGGCGCCCTTGGACTCACCGAGCCGAGCGCTGGCAGCGATCTACGTGGTATCCGGACCATCGCGACACGACGCGGCGAGGAGTGGGTCCTCAACGGCTCGAAAATCTTCATCACCAACGGATTCGGCGCGGACCTGGTGATCGTGCTTGCGAAGACCACGGACGCCATGAGCCTGTTCCTCGTACCCACCGACACGCCCGGATTCCGGCGCGGAAGCAAGCTTGACAAGCTGGGTCTGCGCGGCAGTGATACCGCCGAACTTTTCTTCGACGACCTGACGCTCCCCGCCGACAGTCTCCTCGGTACCGTCGGACGCGGATTCGTCCACGTGATGGAACGCTTACCGAGAGAACGGATGTCGATTGCGGCCACCGCGACCGCGGCGGCCCAGGCCGCCTACGACCGGACCCGGGAACATTGCTTCGTACGCAAGGCGTTTGGGCAAGCCATCGGGGACTTCCAGGCGACCCGCTTCACACTTGCGGAGATCGCCACAGATGTCGACGTCGCCGTGTCGTTCCTTGACCGAACCGCCTTGCTACTCAACGCCGGCGAACTCTCGGCGGTCGACGCCGCAAAGGCGAAGTACTGGCTGTCGGAACTCAATAGCCGCATTGTGGACCGATGCCTGCAGTTGCACGGCGGATACGGCTACATGCGGGAGTACCAGATCGCACGGGACTACGCCGATGCCCGCGTGCTGCCCATCTACGGAGGCACCAACGAGATCATGAAGGAAATCATCGGTCGCGATATTGCGGCGGACTCGTAAAACGTGCCCTCGCCGTGCGGGCCGCGGCGAGGGCCCTTTCCGAACGGAGACCTTGATAGTGACAATCACAGACACCCGCAGGACGTTCGCCGCCCACGGCCTCCAGGTTGTCGGCGACGTGGTAACCGCAGCCGGCGAGGCGGGTGTCGCGGTGATGCTCCACGGTGCCGGCCAAACCCGGCATTCGTGGTCGCGTACGGCACCCTGGCTAGGCGATCAGGGGTGGACCACGGTTGCGCTGGATGCCCGCGGCCATGGGGAATCGGATTGGGCGCCGGACGGGGACTACGCCATCGACGCCCTCGTGTACGACCTGGCGGCCGTGGTCGACGATCTCAACAGCTCCCCCGTCCTCGTCGGCGCGTCCATGGGCGGGGCAACCGCTCTTTTGGCCGTCGGCGAGTCACGGGTGCGGGCGAAAGGGCTCGTGCTCGTCGACGTGGTTCCTCGGGTCGAGCAGGCCGGCGTCTCACGGGTCAGGAACTTCATGACTGCGTGTCCGGATGGCTTCGAGTCGCTCGAGGCGGTTGCCGACGCGGTGGCTGCGTACAACCCACATCGGACGCGCCCCCGTCGACTGGACGGGCTACGCAAGAACCTCCGGATCGGCGATGACGGCCGGTGGCGCTGGCACTGGGATCCGTCCTTTCTTCGCCACGGGGGCGAACCGGCACGGACACACCTGGCAGAGCGACTCCTCGCTGCTTCCCGACGCATCGAGGTGCCCACGCTGATCATCCGAGGCGCACAGTCGGACGTCGTCACCCCGGAAGGCGTCGCGGAACTCCTCGAGGCCATCCCTCACGCCCGCGAAATCGTGGTGCCTGGCGCCGGCCACATGATCGCCGGTGACGACAACTCGATCTTCGGAGCGAGTCTGTTGGACTTCCTCGCGGGCCTGTGAGGTCGCTTCACATTCCGTCGTCCTTCGCATCGGCCCTGTCCACCGCGACCGAAGGCCCGACGCGCGGCATACGCTGCGCGTCGGGCCTTTTGGACGTCCGAGCCACCGTCAACCGAAGGTCGACCATGTCTCTATCGAGATGTCAGGTCCGCGGTCTGAACCACATCTTCGATGTCGTCGGATGGCTGTTCGAGTACGAGTCGGTCGATCGGGTAGTGGCCCACCCGCTCCAGCTCTACGAGGTGCGGGATGACAGATAGCTGCGGCGCTCGAACCTGAGCGGGGTCAGTAATCGGCGTCGGTGTACTCGATGATGCCGCGCAGATTGTGGCCGTCGAGCATGTCCGCGTAACCCTCGTTGATCTGGTCGTGGGCATAGGTTCGCGTGACCAACTCGTCGAGGTGGAGGATCCCGCTCCGGTAGAGGTTGAGCAGTTTCGGAATCTGCGTGCGCGGACTCGCGCCACCGAAAACGGTCCCTTGCAAACGCTTTTCGTACATGGCAAACATTGTTGTGTTGAGCGGGACACCCTGGGTCATCATGTTCGCGAGTCCGGTGAGCACTACAGTGCCCCCCTTGCCGGTGATGTCGAGCGCTTCCTGGATCATCTCCGGCTCAACCAGACCGGGGGTCAGGATTGTGACATCCGACAGGGTCCCCCACGTGAGTTCCGGTAGTTGCTCTGCGACATCCTGAATCGACGTGAATGCATGGGTAGCACCGAGTTTGAGTGCCTCGGTTCGCTTCTTCTCGACGGGGTCGACGGCGATGACGAACCTCGCTCCTGCATTCGCGGCGCCTTGCACGGCATTGATCCCGATTCCACCGATACCGACCACGACGACAGTGTCACCGGCCTGCACGCCTCCGGCGGATACTGCCGAGCCCCAACCTGTGGGCACACCACATCCGAGGAGTACGGCGCGGTTGAGGGGAATGTCCTTCTCGATCTTTACGATGCTTGACTGGTGCGCGGTGACATAAGGCGCAAATGTTCCCAGTCCGCTCACCCGGTTGAGCGGACTTCCCTGGCAGCTCGCACGGTAGGTCCCGTCAACGGACAGGCCGGTGCTGTTGTCCGCGCCGCGATCGCACAGATTCTGTCTGCCGCGAGAGCACATACGGCAAATGCCGCAGGACGGCACGAACGCCAGAACCACGTGGTCGCCCTCCTCGAGGCCTTCGACGCCGCGACCGAGCTTGGTCACCACCCCAGCGCCCTCATGCCCGGCGAGCAAGGGGAAGAATGCCGGGACCAGGTCTCCGGTTCGGAAGTGGTAATCCGAATGGCATAACCCACTGGCAGCCAGCCGGACTTGCACCTCTCCGGAAACCGGATCGCCGAGTTCGAACTCCTCGACCTTCCACTCCTGACCGACACCGTGCAGGATTGCACCCTTGGTCTTCATGACTTGATCTGCTCCCTCTCTGTGGCGAAATACGTTGTTCGGCTTCCGGTGCCCACACCGCCGGATTGGAGTCGAGTGCCAGCAATCTCCGCGTTGTGAGAAGAAACCGGCTAGCCGGCGATCGCGATGGTCTTGGCTTCCAAGTACGAACGCAGGCCCTCGTCACCCAGTTCGCGCCCGATTCCGGAGTTCTTGTAGCCGCCGAACGGAGCAGTCGGCTCGGTGGAGAACCCGTTGACCGTGATGGTGCCGGTACGAACGTGGCGTGCAACCTCGATGCCGCGTTCGGTGTCTGCCGTGAAGACCGCGCCGGACAGGCCGTATTCGGACTCGTTGGCGATTCTCAGCGCGTCCGCATCGTCCTCATACGGAATCAGGCACACCACAGGACCGAAGATCTCCTCCTGCGCTATCCGCATCGAGTTGTCGACGTCGCCGAACAGTGTCGGACTCACATAGCAGCCTCGTTCCAGGTCTTCCGGGATGCCGCCACCCGCGAGTAGGGTGGCACCTTCCTCGCACCCGATGCGGATGTAGTCGAGCACGCGCTGCTGCTGCCGGGCGGACACCAGTGGACCGACCTGGGTCGCCGGGTCTGCCGGGTCGCCGACCACCAGGGCGTTGGCGGCATCGGTCAGGCGCCGGGCGATCTCGTCGTAGAGTGACCGAGGCGCGAGGACCCGGGTGAGCGCGACGCATGCCTGACCGTTGTTGAGCGCCCAGGATGCGCGACCGATGGTGGACACCGCGTGGTCGAGATCAGCGTCCTCGAGGATGATCGCCGCGGACTTGCCGCCGAGCTCCAGGGTGACGCGGGTCAGGTTCGCCGCGGCGACCTCCATGATCCGCTTACCAGCTCCGACAGACCCCGTGAACGACACCTTGTCGATGCCCTTGTGCGCGACCAGATACTCACTGACCTCGCGGTCAGCGGGGAGTACGCTCAGAACCCCCTCGGGCAGCCCGACCTCGTCTGCGATCTCCGCGAGAATATATGCGTCCAGGGGCGTTTCGGGCGACGGCTTGAGCACCACGGTGCACCCCGCCGCAAGTGCGAACGCCAGCTTGTTGATCGAGACGAAAGCGGGGACGTTCCACGGCACCACAGCAGCGACGACGCCGACCGGCTCGTAGCGCACAATCACGTCGCTGCGCAGCCCCGGGCGTCGATGCTCGAATGGATAAGCGCGCGCGGTCTCCACCGCGAGCCCACAGACCAAGGCCGGCGCACCCGCCTGAGATGCAAGGCTCCACGTGATTGGCGACCCGTTCTCTCGTGAGATCACCGAGGCCAACTGCTGGATCCTCTGCTGGAGCGCCGATGCGAATCGCTCGATCACTGCGAGGCGCTCCTCCAACGGAAGCCTCGGCCACGGCCCCACGTCGAACGCCTCACGTGCCATAGCGACCGCCTTGTCCACGTCATCGCGTGTCGCGTGCGGCACCCGCCCGATTGCCTCGCCCGTCGCAGGGCTCACGACTTCGATTGAGGCTTGGCCGGTTGGAATCTCCCATCGGCCTCCGATGAACAACTCCTTGTATTCGACAAACTCTTTCACCATTGTGTCCTCCACGTCTCGAATTGATCAATGAACGCTAGCTAGCCTCGATTGCGAAAGGGGTAGGAAATCCTCTGCCGAATTGCGCTGCGCCGCACAGTAACTGCAGCACGATAGTGGCGTCCTGGCAGACGACGCCGCTCGCCAAGGCACGCGGGATTGAGAACGGTCCAGGCCTGCGCCGCCAGTCCCAGCCGCACTCGGTGCACCACACCGAGTGCGGGATTGTTGATCTACTCCCGAGAAGGGCGATCCGCATCCCACTGCTGCCCCCCCCCGCGGGTTGAGCTACGGCATCAGGGTTCGGGGAATACCAGGATCGGTTTGATCGCGGATCCCTCCTCCGTGGCCCGTACCGCTTTCTCTATATCCCCGAACGGGAACCTGCTGATCAACCGGTCGACGGGGAACCGTCCTTGCAGATAGAGCTCCACCAGGTGCGGGATGACGATGTCCGGTTCACTCAGACCCGTCGGATATCCGCGAACGGCGATCCCGGAGAAGGCGAGCTGCATGTGGTTGAGGCTGATGTCCTGGTCTGCCGGGCCGACGCCGAGAATCGCACATTCTCCACCCGGGGCGAGGCTTTCGACCGCTGCACGGACTACGGCGGGAACACCGGTCGCCTCGACGCTGAACTGGACGCCGTCGGGCACGATGGCGCGAACGGCTGCGGGCAGCGGCTCGTCCCCTGCAAGGATCGTGTGTGTCGCGCCCAGTTCTGCAGCCAAGTCCAGCCGAGACTGGAACCGGTCGACCGCGATAATCGTGGTGCAGCCTCCGGCCCGGGCCGCGAGTACGGCAGCCAACCCGACGGTTCCCGATCCGAAGACTACGATGGACGAGCCGATGGCGGGGCGTAGTCCGTTGATCACCGTGCCGGCGCCGGTGAGCACGCCACAGGAGAAGGCCGGAGCCAGTGTGAGGTCCAGATCGGGATCGATCCGCGTCGCGTTGCGTTCGTGGGCCAAGGCATGGGTGGCAAAGCTCGACTGGCCGAAGAACTGCCCGTGGATGGTCTCGCCTTTGCGACTCAGGCCGGTGGAGCCGTCGGGACGCCCGCCGCCGAAGTTGAGCATGGCCTGCTTGCTGCAGGGTGCCGCTGCGCCGCTCTTGCAAGCCGCACACACACCGCACGTCAGTCGGCTGAGTACCACGTGGTCACCAACCTCGAGGGACGAAACACCAGGGCCGACCGCCTCGACTACGCCGGCACCCTCGTGACCGAGCACCATCGGCAGCGGCAGCGGCAGGTACTGGTCACGGGCGCTGAGGTCGGAATGGCAGATGCCCACTGCCGCCATGCGGACGATGATCTCGCCCATTCTCGGTTCCTCGAGTTCCAGTTCTTCGATGACAAAGGGTGCGCCCTTCCCCCGGGTCACCGCGGCACTGATCTTCATGTTCTCTCCTTCGATCGCGCGAACTCTGCTGCCTTGTCAGATATTTCGGTATGGGGAAGGCATGAATACCGCCTGGGTTTCGGAGTACTCCGCCAGGCCCTCCGGGCCGAGTTCGCGGCCGACGCCGGAATGGCCGAAGCCCCCGAACGGAATCGAGGGGTCGAGCGTCTGCTTGCCGTTGACGTAGACCGATCCCACTCGGAGTTGCCGGGCGATCTCCTCAGCACGGTTGAGATCGTTGGTCCACACCGAACTGGACAACCCGTATTCGGTGTCGCGGGCGATGGAGATCGCTTCCTCGACTGTGTCATATGGGATGACGCAAACGACCGGGCCGAAAATCTCCTCGCGGACTGCCCGCATGTCGTTGGTCATCTGGGCCAGGACGGTCGGTTGCAGGTAGTAGCCGTCGTGGCAATCGTCCGGAATCCCGCCGCCGGCGGCTATGACTGCTCCCTCGTCGATCGCGCCGTGGATGTAGTCGAGCACTCGGTCGCGGTGTGCCTCGGTGATCATGGGGCCGATGACGGTGTCCGGGTGGGTGGGGTCGCCGACCTGCAGCGAGTTCGCCGCGGCGGCAAGCACAGAGACGATCTCGTCGTATCGGGATCGTGGTGCGAGGATGCGGCGCTGCGCGATGCACGCCTCACCATTGTTCAGTGCGAGGCCGGTCATCGTGAGACCGGCCGCGACGGACTCTACGGGCGCATCTTCGAGGATGATGGCTGCGGCATTGCCGCCGAGTTCGAGCGAGTACCTCCGGAAGTCTGTGGCGCAGGCTAGCGCGATCTTCCGTCCGACGTCTGTGCTTCCTGTGAACGCGACCATGTCGACGTCGGGGTGGGTCGACATCCGTTGGCTACCTTCGAGGTCAGCGGGCAGGATGTTCACGACGCCGGGCGGGAAGCCCGCCTCGTGTACCGCCTCGGCGAGTCGGTAGGCGATTTGTGGGGTTTCCGGCGAGGGCTTGTAGATCACGGTACAACCCGCGGCCAGGGCGGGCGCGATCTTCGACAGAGCGCCCAGAAGTGGAATGTTCCACGGCACCAGGACCGAGACGACCCCGACCGGACAGCGCCGGACGACCACATCGGCCTGGGCGAGGGCACTGGGCCGGACCTCTTCGAACGGTTCCTTGCGGGCGAGATCTGCGTAGTACCGGACGAAGTCGATTGCCCGGGTGACGTGCACCGGTTCGGCGAATCTGGAGGCGAATCCGGCCTCGCGGATCACCGTCTCGGCGATGGCCGTGGTGCGGGCGCCCAACGCATCCGCTAGCCGGGTCAAGGTGTCGGCGCGCGCCGCGGGCGACATCGTTGGCCACGGGCCACGGTCGAATGCGCTCCGCGCGGCGGCGACGGCTCGATCGACGTCCTCGACACCGCAAGCAGGGACCTGCGCGATGACGTTTCCCGTTGCGGGATCGACGACAGGCATCCGTATTTCGGTCAACGCAGGCATGAAGGTCCCGTCGACGTAGACGGTGTCGTGCTGTTCGATGCTCACAGTGTGTTCTCCATCGTGTCGCCACCCGCGTGGGGTGGTAGCAGGTCGTCTTCGGGACGGGTGTGGTCTTCCTGTACGAGTGCCAGCCACGGGTCGGGCGCCGACTCCAGCACGCGCCGATCAATGAGATCGTCCACCTGTGCGGGTTTCAGTCCCAGCTCCCCGACCGCGATTTCGCGGGTGTGCTCACCCAACAGCGGTGCACGGGTGAACGGAGGATCGGCCACCGCGGTTCCGGAGATCTGGGTGTTTTCCATCAGGTACGGCTCCTGTCCGAAGGGGTACCGCTCCCGCCGGAAGACGCCGCGCTCGATGTAGTAGCCCCAGTCGGGAACATCCGCTGCGCGCAGCATCATTCCCGCGGGCACCCCGGACTCCTGCAGGATCGTCATGGCTTCGACCGCCGGGCGCAGCGACGTCCACTCGCGGACTGCACTGTCGATGAGGGCGCGATGTTGGTCACGGTGCGCCTTGGTCGCCAACTCCGGCAGCGCCGCGAGATCTTCACGGTCGATTGCCCGGCACAACGCGCGCCACTCGGCCTCGTCTCGGACGGTGACGGCGACCCAGTCGTCCTCACCGTCGGTCTCGAACAGGCCCCACGGTGCGTCATGTTCGGGGCCGTCACCGAACGACTGTCCCCGCCTTTCCAGAGCAGTGGCGGTGATCTTCGCGGCCATGTGGCTCAGCATCACCTCGAACTGTGCGACGTTGGCCGAGCCGCCGGTTCCGGTGCGTTCGCGACGGATCAGCAGGGCCAGCGCCCCAAGTACGCCGATCCTGGCGCATACGTGATCCGGATAGGCTGTGATCGCATCACTGAAGGTCCCTGGCTCGCCCGGGTAGATCCATTGGTTGGACAGGCCCGCGGCAGCCCGAACGAGTGGCCCGTAGCCGAGTTGCCTCGCCCAGGGTCCGGTGGGACCGAAGGCCGAACTCTCCACGATCACAATCCCTGGGTTGAGTTCCCGCAGGGTGGCCTCGCCCAGCCCGAGTGAATCGAGCACGCCCGGCTTGAAGTTGGCGAGAACGACATCCGCCTCCGCAGCCAACTGCTTGACCAGCTGCACTCCCTCCGGCTGTCGCAGGTCCACTCCGAAGGATCGCTTGTTTCGGTGCCCAGCGGCGAAGCCTTGCACCATCGGCCCGGTGAAGGCGACCCTGAGCCCGTCAGGGAAGGCGGAGTTCTCGATCTTGACGACGTCCGCCCCCAGATCGCCGAACAGGCGGGCACTGTCACCGCCGACCACGATCACCCCGAGGTCGAGGACCTTGATGCCCTCCAGCGGCAGATCTCCGCGCGGCCGGTCCCTGGCACCGAGAACCGGGGCCGTCCGAGGCGCCAGATCCGGGACTACAGGCGCCTCGGCGGCCCTGGCTCGGTGACCGTCTATCTCGAAGAGTCCGTTGGGAATCGGGGCCACCACACCGGGTGCCAGTTCCACCTCGCGGAGAAATCCCCTGGCCGCTAGATGATTCGAGTCGAGGACTTCGTCGAGAGTCAGCACGGCAGCGGTGGGCACCCCGTGTTCCTGGCCCTCTCGCTCCAGCTCAGCGCGCGTTTTGTCCGCCATGAAGCGAGCGATCGCGGGAATGAGCGTGGCGTCCGCGCGCCGCTCTAGGGTGGTGTCGTACTTGGGATCGGCATACTCAGCCGGTGACCCCATCCACTTCCACAGTCCGCGCCACTGCCGTTTCGCGAGCACACAGATTCGGACGTACCCATCCGCACAGGCGATGATCGGATACCGATGTCGCTCTTCCGGCCGATCTCGGGGCAGTTCCGTCAATGGGACACCTGCCGAGGCACTGCTGGCGACACCGAACGGCGGATCCAGGGACTGCATCGCACCGACGAGGATCGAGAAGTCGATGTGGTCGCCAACGCCGGTGCGCAAGCTGTGAAGGTACACGGCGACGACCGACATCGCAGCCTGGGTGGCTGCCACGTCGTAGGACAACTCCCCCGGCGGAACTAGCGGATCCCGCCCAGGAATGCCCGAACGCGACAGCTCGCTGGTCAACGCGTGCAAGACGGGACTACTCACCCGCCATCCGCGGTAGCTGGTTACGGCTCCGAAGTCGCTGATCGACAGGACCACCAACCGTGGATAGTGGGCCCGGAGGGAGGCAACGTCAAGCCTCTCGGCTTCCGCCGAACCGGGCCGGGTGGATTCAATGAGAATGTCTGTGTCGGAGAGTATTTGCGCCCAGTCGCGCCGACCCGTATCGCCGGCGGGATCAATCTCGACCTGAGAGATTCCGTGTCGGCGGATCGACTCCGTGATCCGCTCGAGCGGGCCGCTCGCACTGTCGTCGCGATCGGCGCTGATCCCGCGGACCCGCGCCTGGGTGCACACCGCGCCGAGGTCGGCGAGGAGCCGGGCCACGGACAGCATCGGACCGCTCGACAGATCGAGCACCCTGACGCCGGACAGAGGCGGATCGTATTCGGGATTGTGATTGGAGGGACCAACGGTCACAGTGCACCACCTGTCGTTCGTGTTGTACGTCGTGTTTCAGCCATGCCTGACCTCACGGAACGGCACGTCGCGGTCGACCTCTGGCTCCTTGGGCAGGCCGAGAATCCGCTCGCCGATGATGTTGCGCTGGATCTGATCGGTGCCACCCCCGATCGAGTAGTAGAACGCGTTCAGCGCGAGGAAGTTGATGTCGTCGGATTCCGGGTTTTCGTCCCCGGCGAGCAAGGCGCGGGCGCCGACAATTTGCGAGCGGACGCTTGCCTCCGCGTGGAGCAGGTTGGCAACCGCGAGCTTCCCGAGGGACATGACGGATGAGGAGCCACCGCGCTCGGCTTCTAACTTCGCCCGGGTGTTGTTGAGCAAGTGCAACTCTCGGAGAGCGACAACCTTCGCGAGGGAGTCCCGGATCACGGGGTCCTCGAGACGGCCGTGGCCTCGGGCAAGTTCGATGAGGTTGTCGGCGAGGCTGTTGTGCCGGGAGGTGCGGGCGTTGTTGCCCATGCCCGCACGCTCGAACGCCAGAGCAGTTTGAAGGACGCCCCAGCCGCCACCCTCCGCGCCCAGCAGGTACTCGGCGGGCACCTGCACGTCAGTGAGGAAGACCTCGTTGAAATGCGACTCACCGGTGATCTGGACCAAAGGTCGCACCTCGACACCAGGCTGGTTCATCGGAACCACGAAGTAGCTCAGGCCGCGGTGTTTCGTCGCGCCCCAGTCGGTGCGGGCAAGTAGCAGACCGTAGTCGGCGGTGTGCGCACCCGAGGTCCATACCTTCTGTCCATTGACCTTCCAGCGGTCGCTGTCCAGGACCGCTGTGGTTCTCACCGCGGCGAGATCGGAACCGGCTCCCGGTTCGCTGTAGAGCAGGCAGAAGCGAACTCGGCCGGTGAGGGCATCGCGTAGCAGGTCCGCCTTCAGTCGGTCGGTGCCGTGCTGCACGATCGTGTTCGCGGGTATGTCGTAGCGATCAAGGGCGGCGCCGGGCGCCCCGACTGCCGCGAACTCCTGCGCGATCACCGCCGAGGACTCGGCGGGTCGGCTCAGCCCGAACAGTTCGGCGGGCCACGTCGGCACCGCATAGCCCGCCTCGAGAACCTTGTCGAACCAGTCGATCCGTTCCGGGCTGTTTGCCGCCCAGCGACTCTCGGGTTCGGGCAGGCGCCTCCAATGCCGCGCGAGCCAGGCCTGAACCTCGCCCCGCAGCTGTCGGTCAGGCTGTGCCTGGTCCGATGCTGGTTGCTTCACGCTCAGGCGCCTTTCGCTTCGAGGTAGCGTTCGCGGTGGGTGCGCGACGCCCCGAACAGGTGGGCACCCGATCGAGCGCGACGCAGATACAGATGCACTGGGCACTCCCAGGTGAATCCGATGCCCCCGTGCATCTGTACGGCATTCATCGCGGTGGTCTCGTACGCCTCCGCGCACACGAAGCCGGCCAGCGCGACGGCGCCGGCGACGTCACTATTTCCGCTCTCCGATAGAGCGGCGGCGTGCCGGGCGGCCGAGGTGGCGGACTCCACCTCGAGAAGGCTGTCTGCCGCGAGGTGCTTGACGGACTGGAAGCTGCCGATGGCCCGCCCGAACTGAATCCGGGTCTTGAGATGCTGGATAGTTTGCTCGAGAACACGCCGCGATCCTCCAGCCTGTTCACCCGCCAATGCGATCACGGTCAGGTCCAGGGCACGCTGGACCGCGTCCCAACCCGCGGCGCCAAGCCGACGTGCTGGAACCCTGTCGAAGGTGAAGGTAGAGAGTCGGACCGTCGCGTCGAACACTGACTCGGCTGATCGACCGAATCCCGCACTGTCCCTATCGACTTCGAAAATCCCGAAACCATTCGGCGTCCGCGCCACCACGACGATGACGTCTGCCGCCTGACCGAACAGAACATGGCAGGCTCGGCCGGACAGTGTGCCGTCGGCTTCAGCTGTGACATCGACCCCGTCCGAGGTCCATGTTCCTCGATTCCCGGTAATCGCCACGGCCGCGATGGAGGTGCCGTCTGCGATACCCGGCAGTAGTCGCATCAGATCAACCACTTCACCGGACTCTTGGAGCAAGGACGCTGCAAGTACCGCGCTGGACAGAAATGGGGAAGGGGTCAAGGCGGCGCCAAGCTCTTCGGCGACCGCCTCGAGCGCAATCGGTCCCAATCCCACGCCACCGAACTCGGGGTCGATGATCATCCCTGTGATCCCAAGTTCGGCCATCTGGCACCACAGGCTCTGATCGAAGCCTCCTTCGGTGCTTGCGGCTGAGCGGACGTGCTGTTCGGTGCATTCCTTGCGGAGGAGATCGCGAACGGCGGCACGGAGTTCCGCGACGTGCGAGTCGCATGTCGTCATGGTTGAACCACCTTTCGGGCGGTCGACGGCAGGAGAGCAGCCTGCGGACGCGCAATTTGCGCCACCGACCCTGTGCCTGGTCTGTCCGGCCGTCCCGCAGAGCCGGACCGCCGGGGCACCGGGATGTGATCCACACCATGCCATATGGTTTACCGACTGGTCAATAAGATTGTGAAATCCGCCCCGAGGGGGCTCTATTACTGCACTGCAGCGCTCGACGACGGAGCTATCGAGACACAAAGCTTTACTGGTTGGTTAGATTGAAGTAGTCTTGAGGTGGCGCGTAACGCGCATGCGGCCGAGATCATTGCACTTCGCGCGCGTGGCGCCTTGCCGTCATCACGGCCCCGCCGCAACGCGTAACTCGTTGGAGGAGAAGGCATGGCAACTGACATCTGCTCGATGTTCGATATCGAAATCCCCCTGTTCGCATTCAGTCACTGCCGCGACGTCGTGGCAGCAGTGACCAACGCTGGAGGTTTCGGAGTCCTGGGCGCCTCGTCCCACACCCCTGGGGAGCTCGAGCACGAACTGGCCTGGATTGACCAGCAGGTCAAGGGGAGGTCGTACGGCGTTGACATTCTCTGCCCCGCCAAGTACGAAGGCAAGGGCGCCACGCTTGACGAGCTCAATGCTCGAATCCCTGAGAAACACAAGAACTTTGTTGAGAATCTACTGCGCCGGCACGACATCGATGCGCCGCGCGCGGAACTGTTCGGCATCGATCGGGTCGCCGACGAAGAGACCGGCCGTCGGCTACTCGACGTGTCATTCCGGCATCCGATCAAACTCATCGCCAACGCACTCGGTGTGCCGCCGCAGTTCATGATCGATCGAGCGCGGGCTGAGGGTGTACCGGTAGCAGCGCTAGTTGGTAGCCGAGAGCACGCGGTCAAGCAGGTCAAGGCTGGAGTGGACCTCCTGGTCGCGCAAGGCACGGAGGCCGGCGGTCACTGCGGGGAGGTAACCACGATGGTACTGGTGCCGGAGGTCGTCGAGGCGATCAAGCCCATCCGGGACGTACCCGTTCTGGCCGCGGGCGGCATCATGAACGGCAGGCAGATGGCGGCGTCCATCGCGTTGGGGGCAGCCGGCGCCTGGACCGGCTCCATCTGGCTCGCCACCGAGGAATCCGAGACCGCGATGCACATCAAGCAGAAGCTGATTGCCGCGACATCGCGCGATACTGTGCGATCCCCCGGACGAACCGGCAAACCCTCACGGCAGTTGCGCTCGGCATGGACCGAGGCCTGGGCCGATAGCGACAGCCCCGGCGCACTCCCGATGCCGCTGCAGTCCGGCATCGCACGCAAGACACTGGCCCGCGTCGACGCCCTCGCCGACTCTGGACACCCAGGGGCGCAAACCTTGGCCACATACTGGGTCGGACAGGGAGTGGGACTGATCGACAAGATCCGGCCGGCCCGCGCCGTAGTCTCGAGCTTCGCCGAGGACTACATCGCCGCTGGCGACGATATCGCCGCCGTCCTGGATCGCTGATCGAACACCGCACTCATCGGGGCGTGGAAGCCCACAACTTCAGGAGGAACAGTGAGAATGTCAGCACCCACCAGTGTCCCGATCGGCGGCCGCGGGGAGGTCGTCGCGGATCGCCACGGCCACGTGCTGCTGGTGACCATCAATCGCCCAGAGGCCCGCAACGCGATCAGCGCGCAGGTTGCCCTCGGCATCGGGGAGTCGCTTGAATACGCCGACGCCACTCGCGACATCCGGGCCGTGATCGTCACTGGCGCCGGTGACCAGGCGTTCTGTGCCGGACAGGACCTCAAGGAGGCTGCTCGCGGGGTTCGCCTGACGGACCCGCGTGCGGACCGCTGGGGTTTCGCGGGGTTCGTCAAACATGCGATCTCGAAGCCGATCATCGCCGCCGTCAACGGTTCTGCTCTCGGTGGTGGGACCGAAATCGTCCTGGCAAGCGATCTGGCGGTGGCGGCAGACACCGCCACTCTCGGGCTGCCGGAGGTCAAGCGCGGAATCATTGCCGCGGCCGGTGGCGCATTCCGGCTCAGCCGCCAGATTCCATCGAAGATCGCCCTCGAGACGATGCTGACAGGGCTGCCGATTTCCGCCGAGCGGGCTCTACAGCTCGGCCTCGTCAATCGTGTGGTCGAGGCGGACCAGGTGCTCGACGAGGCGTTCGCGCTCGCAGAGTTGGTCGCGGCGAACGCGCCTCTCGCGGTGCAGAGTTCCAAACTTATCGCACACGGAATCGCGGATGGCCGGATCCCCGCGGAGGAGGACGATTGGCTTCGCACGGCCGAGCAGATGCAGGCCATCCGGGCAAGTTCTGATGCACATGAGGGAGTGCGGGCCTTCGTCGAGAAGCGGGCTGCACATTGGCAGGGCATGTAGTAGGCATGCACTCAGATCAACCGCACATCAGCGACTTTCACCGGCTGCACCGATTTTCGGCCACGTAAGTGACGAAGCTCGAACCGTGAGCGCCCGTAAGCCGTCGCATTCCAATCAGAAAGACCATCATGACTCAAGCTGTGATCGTTGACGCGGTCCGCCTCGCATCCGGTAAGGGCAAGCAGGGCGGCGCCCTTGCTGGCACACATCCGGTCGAGATGCTCGCGGCGGTTCTCCGCGCGCTCGTCGAACGCAACGACATCGATCCCGCGATGATCGACGACGTCATCGGCGGCTGCGTCCAGCAGGTCGGCGAACAGGCGCTCAACATCTCCCGCACCGCGCTCCTGTCCGCCGGATTCCCCGAGTCCGTGCCGGCGACCACAATCGACCGGCAGTGCGGATCGAGTCAGCAGGCCGCGCACTTCGCAGCGCAAGGCGTTATCGCCGGCGCCTACGACATCGTCATCGCCTGCGGTGTCGAGTCCATGAGCCGAATTCCCATGGGCACCTCCCCCATAGGCCAGGACACCGCCGGCCCTCACATCGCAACCCGCTACCCCGACGGCCTCGTCCACCAGGGGGTCTCCGCCGAGCTGATCGCCGCGAAGTGGAAAGTTGATCGCGCCGCCCTCGACGCATATGCGTCGCAGTCGCACCAACGGGCGGCCGCCGCGGCAGACTCGGGATTCTTCGACGCCGAGATTGTCCCCATCGCCGTGAGAAGTCTCGATGGGATCGTTCATCCGCATGACCTGGATGAGACGATACGTGCCGCAACAACTCCCGATGGTTTGTCCGGTCTGGATCCCTCATTTCGCAGCGACGCGCTTGCCGAGCGTTTCCCCGAAGCCCAGTGGCACATCACCCCCGGCAACTCCTCCCCGTTCACCGACGGCGCCTCCGCGGTGCTCATCATGAGCGAGGCGATGGCCGCCAAGCTGGAGCTGACCCCGCGTGCCCGGTTCCAGTCATTCGCGGTGGCCGGCGACGATCCGATGTTCATGCTCACCGCTCCGATCCCCGCCACCCACAAGGTACTTGCCAGAGCCGGCCTGTCCATCGACGACATCGACGCCTACGAGGTCAACGAGGCCTTCGCCCCCATCCCACTGATGTGGGCACACGAATTCGCCGCCGACCCCGCCAAGCTCAACCCCCGCGGCGGCGCGATCGCCCTCGGCCACGCCCTCGGCTCGTCCGGCACCCGACTGCTCACCACGCTCGTCAACCACCTCGAAGCCACCGGCGGACGCTACGGTCTGCAGACCATGTGCGAAGGTGCCGGCATGGCGAATGCGACCATCATCGAACGGCTTTGAAACACAAGCACATCCAAAGGAACACCACATGAACGTCAACGATAGCGTCGCACTCGTCACCGGCGGCGCGTCCGGTCTCGGCCTCGCCACCGTCAAGGCTCTCCACGAGCAGGGTGCCAGCGTCGTCATCCTCGACCTGCCCTCCTCGAACGGTGAGGCCGTCGCTAAGGAACTCGGCGACCGCGTCCGCTTCGCCGCCGGCGACGTCACCGACGAGGCCTCGGTCACCGCAGCCCTCGACCTGGCCGAGTCCCTCGGCCCGCTGCGCGTCACCGTCAACTGCGCCGGCATTGCCAACGGGATCAAGACCGTCGGCAAGCAGGGCGCGTTCCCACTCGCCGAGTTCAGCCGTGTCGTCAACATCAACCTCGTCGGCACGTTCAACGTCATTCGTCTTGCGGCCGAGCGCATGTCGAAGACCGAGCCGATCGAGGGTGAGCGTGGCGTCATCATCAACACCGCCTCCGTCGCCGCGTTCGACGGCCAGATCGGCCAGGCCGCCTACTCCGCGTCCAAGGGCGGCGTCGTCGGCATGACCCTCCCGATCGCCCGCGACCTCGCGTCACTGCTGATTCGCGTCGTCACGATCGCGCCGGGCCTGTTCAAGACCCCCCTGCTGGCCGGGCTGCCCGAGGCCGCCCAGGCCTCCCTCGGTCAGCAGGTCCCCCACCCGTCGCGTCTCGGCGACCCCGCCGAGTATGGCGCGCTCGCCGCGCACATCGTCTCCAACCCGATGCTCAACGGCGAGGTCATCCGCCTCGACGGCGCCATCCGCATGGCTCCCCGCTAACCACAACCAACCAGACGCACAGTCACTGAGCGACGAGGAGTCCGGTGACACCACAACCCGAACCGAACGCCACACCACTGACCGATCTTGCGCTGGCATCGACCGAGTCCTGGGAGAAGCAATGGGACCCGGTCATCCGAGCGGTGGGCAGTCAGATATCGACCCTCCCCGGCGAATGGGGCGCCGAGAAGGTCGAGGCGACGGGTATCCGCCGCTGGTGCGAACCGCTGGAGTTCTCGTGCGCTCTTCACTACGACCCCTCCGTGGCCTCGGCCCACGGGTACGCCGACGTCACCGCCCCCTACACCGCCATCACGTCCTTCTCCCTGCCGCCAACCTGGTCCCCGGGTATCGATCCGGTGTTCACGACAGCGGGGCGCGATGCACAGCCGACGCGAAGCCCTGTCGCGGCGCTGCCGCTTCCCGGAGCACCCGCAACGACTGGGTTCTTTGCCACCGAGGTCGAGAGCACGTACCTACGGCCCCTGGTGGTCGGGGACCAGGTAAAACGATCCGGGATGCGTCTGATTTCCTGCGTACCCAAGCACACCCGGGTCGGACGCGGCGCATTCGTGACCCTCGAAACAGAGATTGTCGACCAGAACGACACGACCGTGGCCATCACTCGCGTGACCCTCTTCTATCACCACCCGAACGCCGAATCAGGCCCAACCGAGGAGAAGACCGATGCCAGCGCACTATGAACCCGCGCAGCGCCACTGGGATGACCTAGCCATCGGCGAACATATTGCGGCAGAAGAATTCCCACTGTCCCTCTACCGCTTGTGCATGGCGGCGAGCGCGACCCGAGACTTCAACTCGATCCACCACAACCCGGACTTCGCACGTGCCGCCGGCGCCCCAACGGCCTACGCGAACAACACCTTCCTCCAGGGAATGTGGGAGAAGACCGCACGCAGTTTCATCGGACCAGCGGGCACCATCCGCGCCCTCCGAAAGTTCACAATGCGCTCTTTCAACACCGTCGACGACGTGGTCACCGTCCGTGGAGAAGTGCTCGACAAGTGGCATGACACCGATGCCGGGGTAGCCCTGATCCGGATGTGGTCCGAGAACGGGCGCGGTGTCTCCGTCGGCCCCGGGGAACTCGAGGTCACCTTGCCACTGCGAGGCGGTGCACGATGAACCGTCCCGGCGCAGCCATCGTCGGCCTGGGAATGACCGCGATGGGCAAGGTATTCGACCAGACTGCCTCCGAACTCGCTGTCGCCGCCGTTCGCGGCGCCGCGCAGGATGCCGGACTACGGCTCGACCAGATCGACGGGCTACTGACCAATCACGGCGTATCAGCCGGCATCGGACTCGGGCTACAGCGCGACCTCGGTCTCCGAGACCTACGCCTGCTCGCGGAGATTCAGTCGTTCGGCTCCTCCGCCGGGGTGATGGTTGCACAGGCCGCGATGGCCATCGCCAGCGGCACCGCCACCACCGTCGCCTGTGTGTTCGCAGATACCCCACTCCAACTCGGAGCGAGCACAGGTGCCGCCTATGCCGATCCCACGCGACGAATGCGCCCGGGTTTCGCGGGAATGCCGGTCGCGGGTGGCCTGATCGGACCGAATGTCGGCTACGCCCTGGCTGCCCGACGCCACATGGATCGCTTCGGCACCACCAGCGAACAGTTCGGGGCGGTCGCGACGAGCACCCGCGAGTGGGCCGTGCTCAACCCGCTGGCACAGATGCGTCAACCGATGACCCTGTCCGATCATCAAAACTCCCGGTGGGTGGTCGAACCGTTACGGCTGCTCGACTGCTGCCTAGTTTCGAATGGTTCCATCGCAGTCATCGTCACCAGCGCCGAGCGGGCCGCGACCCTGGACTGCACACCCGTCTACGTCCATGGATGGGGCCAAGGGCATCCCGGCTACGTCTCTGCAGCAGACAGCGACTTCGGACTCGTCACCGGTGCGAAACAGTCCGGCCGCCAAGCCATGAGGATGGCAGGCGTGACCATCGACCAGATCGACATCCGTGAGCTGTACGACTGCTACACCTACACCACCCTGGTGACGCTGGAGGACTACGGATTCTGCGACAAGGGCGAGGGCGGCGCGCTAGCCGAGTCCGGCGCCTTGGGCCCGAACGGCAACCTACCCACCAATACCGGGGGTGGCCAGTTGTCGAGTTACTACATGTGGGGCATGACGCCGCTGTCCGAGGCGGTCATTCAGGCGCGCGGAGCAGGCGGTGACCGTCAAGTCAGCAAGCACGATCTCGTCCTGGTGAGCGGCAACGGCGGCATACTCGACCACCACTCCACACTGATTCTCAGCCCCCATGCCCGCAACTGAGGAGGCCGGTCCATGCAAATCACACAGACGTCAGTTCTTCGGCTCGAGCGTGACCACGCGTCGGCCCAGTTCTTCGACGCCACGGCGAGAGAAGTCCTCCTCCTCAAGAGGTGCTCCGACTGTAGACGTTGGAGCGCCCCAGAGGTTGTCAACTGCCCTCAATGCGGGTCAGCCTCCTTGCAATGGCGGGAGTCGGAGGGTGTGGGTGTTGTCGCCTCCTGGGCGGTTATCCGACCGAAGCCCGGAACCGGCACGCCGCTTCCGGTGTGCATCGTCGAACTCTCCGAAGGCCCCTGGCTGCGGGGGCAACTTCGCATCGAGGACCTCGCGTCCATACACACCGGCATGAAGGTGCGCACCCAGTTCGACGCCGCCGACGACGGCGAGTCGATACCGGTCTTCGTACCTCTGACGTGATCAAGCAAGCCCGAACCGTATCGGGCGCAAGCGAAAGGACAGCCATAATGTCCGAGAATCCACGCGGAGGACGCGCTCGCCGTCCGCTGGACGGCTACCGTGTCCTCGACTTCTCCCGGAATGTCGCTGGACCTCTCGCTGGCCAGATCCTTGCCGATCTGGGGGCCGAGGTCATCAAAGTCGAACCACCTCGAGGCGAGGCGGCCCGTCACATCGTCGACACCACCAGTTCCGAGGGCCTGGCTCCCTACTTCCTTCCCTACAACCGCGGCAAGCGCTCGCTGGTTGCCGATCTCCACACACCCGAGGGTGTCGAACAGATCCTCTCGCTCGTCCAGACGACCGACGTCTTCCTCGACGGATTCCGCCCCGGCACCATGGAGAAGTGGGGCCTGGGACGAGAAGCGATCCGAGCGATTAACCCTAAGTGCGTCTACGCGTCCCTCAGCGCGTACGGCGGCAACGGAGACAATGGGCAGCGACCCGGAGTCGATCTCCTCGTCCAGGCCGAGTCCGGTGTACTCACTGGGCTCCGCACCGATGCCGGTGTCCCTCTTCGAATTCCGTTCACATTCATCGATAGCGCCACTGGACATGTCCTCGCCCAGGCAATCCTGGCCGCGCTATTGCATCGAGCGCGGCACGACGAGGTGACCGACGTTCGTGTCGCGATGTATGACGTCGCCGCCAGCATGCAGGCAAATGAGCTCACCTCGATCGTGAATGCGCCGCCGGCCTCCTCGAAGACTGCGTCCGGCGGAGCCGAGATGACTGTCGCGAAGTCCCCGGGCGGCATCTATCCGGCATCCGACGGCTTCATCGTCTTTGCTGCCTACATCCCTAAGCACTGGCAGCAGTTTGTCCGTACGTTGGGAATCGAGCATCTCGCCGCCGACCCCAGGTTCGCCGATCAGGTCAGCCGTGGTGTCAATGACGCTCACCTGCGCCGTGAGCTCGAGGCCGTCTTCGCGGCCCACTCCGCGTCGGAACTCGTCGAGTTGCTTCGGGCCGCGGGCCTGATGGCAGGGGAAGTCAAGTCGCGGGAACAGGCCACGAACTCTGATCTCTTCGCCGAGAACGAGCTCACCGTCACCGTTACCGATGGGAAACGCGTCGAAACCACTATCCGAACCCCCGCCCGCTACAGCGCCTTCTCGCCGGCAGCTCAGGCGCCAACACCCACGCTCGGTGAGTACCTCCCGAATTCCGGGCCGGTATGAGATGAATGCCCGAATGGTGACCGGGGAACCGTTCGAGCGGCCGCGAGTTCGCCGGGGAACCGCTGAAGCCGCGCCCCGTCGGGGTCGATAGAGCGATACTGTCCGCACCGATTAGGCCCACACGAGGGCTGGGTGCCGCCATGTCACACGGACAGGCCCCATCTGTTCTGGCTGCGGCGGCTTCCTGACCGACAACCCGAATCGGCACCCGGCCGCGGAACTCAAGGGATATCTCGTTGCGCGCCGCCTTCAGGACACGGACTGGCAACTCCCGGAGGACTACCCATCCCTCAAGCCATGGGTGAACCTAACCGAGCAGCAAAGATTCGGGGCGCTCCACCTCGGCAGCTGGCATCGGCAACGGCGGCATAGGCCAATTGCCCATCTCGGGCGCGGTGTATACGCCCGAGATCATGTACACGATGTCGTCGACCAGCTTTGCCGAGCTCACCCCACCATCGGGATGGAACCATCGATGGACCGAGGTCAGCGTCGAGAGCAACAACTGCGCAGCGATGGAAATGTCGCCCGGCCAGTCGAACGTCTCCTCACGTCGGGCCACCGCGAGCAGGTCAGCGAATCTGCTCGTCGTCCTGCGTGCCCACAGCCTGAATTCATCGCGGGCCTCCGGCGCCAGATCGGCCTGCTCGCTCAGCGTCACCCGGTAGGAGTTGCGGTATCGGACCGCGAAATCGACGTGGAGTTGAATCAGCCAGTACAGGCGCACGTTCGCGGGCGCGGCGGCCTCATGAAGCACAAGTTCACACTTCTCCATCTCAGTCGACACCAGTGCCACGATCTGCTCCAGGAGCCACTGCTTGTTCTTGGCGTACTGATAGACGGTTGGCTTCGAGATGCCCGCGGATTCCGCGATATCCGCGATCGTACTGCCCTGGTAGCCCTTGTCGAGGAACACCCGTGCAGCCGCCGCGATGACACGTTCAGTCGTCGTCGCGCGAGCCTGCGCCATCTTCCCTCCTTCGCCGCCCCAACCCTTAGCTGGTTCGAAGCTCCCATCAGCGATCATACTTCTTTACCAACCAGTCAAGAAGCAAACCCATGCGCTCGAACCTCCAGTGCGCCAGCAGCCGGACCGATGCCCCGCGTCAGGCACAGAGCCACGATCGAATCTGCGGGCATACCTTGACTTACCGGTTCGGTAAGCATTGAATCGAGCCTTAGTTGTGACACCCATCTCATCCTGAGGACTACTGCGCACCCGGTCCGGTGCACGGAGTGCAGAAAGGAGCACCGAGCGCATGAAGCGGCCGGTTCGCATCGCAAACTTCTCTGGGTACATCCATGATCGTCCATCGGCGCTGGCGGAAGTGCTCGCCGGCGACCCGGTTGACGTCGTCATCGGCGACTACCTCGCGGAAGCGACGATGGCGACGATGGCAGCCGCCGCGCAACGCGACCCGTCGTCCGGGTATGCACATACGTTCCTCGCAGCGCTGATCCCGCAGCTGCGGACCGTCTCAGAACGCGGTGTAAAGGTCGTGACCAACGCCGGGGGACTGCGCCCGAAGGCACTCGCGACCGCCATTCGCGACGCGGCAGCCGGGGCCGGCGTGGGCCTGAACGTCGCCTACGTCGAAGGCGACGATGTGCTGTCCCGGCTCGACGAGCTGCAGGTGGACCAACATCCCCTCCCCCATCTCGACACTGGCCGACCGTTGTCGACCTGGGGGCACGAGCCGGTCAGCGCGAATGCGTATCTGGGTGGATGGGGTATCGCTTTGGCGCTCACCGAAGGCGCCGACATCGTCGTGTGCGGCCGAGTCACAGACGCGTCGCTCACAGTAGGCCCAGCGGCCTGGTGGCACGGATGGACTAAGACGGATTGGTGTGCCCTCGCCGGCGCTGCGGCGGCCGGGCACGTCATCGAGTGCGGGCCCCAGGCCACCGGAGGAAACTTCTCCGGCTTCGCCACTGTCCAGAACATGACCAAGCCGGGGTTCCCTATCGCCGAAATCAAGCAGACGGGACCTCGCTCATCACAAAGCATTTCGGTGACGACGGCGCCGTCACCGTGGACACGGTGACGGCGCAGATGCTGTACGAGATTCAGGGGCCCGCTATCTGAATCCAGACGTCGCCGTTCCCATCGATACGGTACGACTCGAATTGATCGGGACGGATCGCGTGCGCCTGACCGGGGTACGGGGCACACCCCCTCCTCCGACCACCAAAGTTGCCCTCTTCGCCCCAATCGGCTATCAAGATGTACAGACGGCCTTCGTGACAGCCCCAGACGTCGAGGCGAAGGTGGCGCTCCTGCGTGATCAGGTGGCAGCGACCCTCCCGGACGACATCGACCAGCTCGAAGTCACCCCGCTCGGCGCCGTTTCCCCCGATCCCGCATCACAGTGGGAGGCGACCGTCCCGGTGCGCATCATGGTGACCGCGCGTGACGCGAACACGATCCTCGAGGCGGATCTTGCTGGCGTACTGAACAGCCTCTTCCTCAGTAGTATCCCGGGCTACTACCGGGACGTGTTCGCGTTGTCGCCCACCGTCGCGGTGCCACGGGTCGAGTATTGGCCAGCGGTCCTGGCCGCGGACGTTTTGAATCATCGCGTCGGCCTCCACGACGGTCGCACGCTGGACATTGCACCTCCCTCGGTCGTGGACGCCGAGGACCAACCGTGGCACCCTGAACCGGAACCGCTAGGTTCAATCTCTGGCGGCACACGCACCGTTGAACTCGGCACAGTCGCATACGCCCGTAGCGGCGACAAAGGCGGCAACTGCAACGTCGGACTCTGGGCGATCAACGCAAGATCATGGCCGTGGCTACGGCAGGCGATGTCGACACAAGAACTGATGCGCATGGCACCCGAGCTGAAGGAACTCGATGTGGTGCGGCACGAGTTCCCGAATCTACATGCGGTGCATTTCGTCCTACGCGGACTCCTCGGTAAGGGCGGATCGAGCAATCTACGCGTCGACCACATCGGCAAAGCAATCGGTGAGTACTTGCGAGCCAAACACGTTCAAGTCCCAGTAGATCTGCTCATCGAGTGAACCCTCCGGGCGAATGCCGTCGTGGAGCGACGTCGACGGTGACCGGATCCGCGACCCTCGCCTGTTAGCACCACCTCAGTGTGCAGTCCCGTATCAGCGCATTGGTATGAGTATTCGTCGCTGGTGGGCGTCGGCGGCTACCGGGCAGATCATGCAAGATCTGATCATGAGTGCTTACTACCAGGAGGCGTCACGACCCTCGCCGCGCATGCGTCGAACGTCAGACCTCGGTTGACATCGCCACGCCCACCGCGGATAGGCAGGCTGCGCCCGACACCGCGGCGGAATCCAACCAGGACAAGGCGGCGGCGCGCTGAACCTATACATGCGTCGCGTCCACCGGTTGCGAAGAATCGACGCCGCGCTGACATACGAGTCCGAATTGGGTGAACCAGACCCACGAACAGTCGAAGCAGGAAAGCTCAGAATCAGCGCTACTACAACGATCGCGCTCGCATTGAGCGGCGCCGTGGGGCCCTACCCCATCCGATAGATCGTCGACTCCATAAGCTGATTGCGAACCAGATTCATCCCCCGCCCCACGTTCTACCACCCCGCTGACGGACCCGGCCCGCCCGACACCTACTGCGATGTCGAACGGGCCGGTGTCGAGCTCTCGATCAGGATTGGCGCGCCAAGTCCTTGTATGCCTGGGCGTAGTTCACGCTGGCGCCGCGCTCGGCCTGCCCGACGAACTCGGCCAGCTCGGCCGGGGTGAACACGTGCAACTCCGCGGCGGCCTTCTCGATATTGTCGAGTGCGGCGTTCGCCTTCGCACGGAGCGCGACGAGGTCGTGTCCGACGAGCTGACCGTTCTCCTTTCGGATCTCACCGTTCACCATGACCGTGTCGACGTCCGCGGCAGCGGATTGCAGCACGACGGTGGCCGCCGGGAAGCTCGAGCGGACCACGTTCCATCGTGGCTTGACGACGATGACGTCGGCCTTCTTCCCAGGCGTCAGCGAACCGATCTTCGACTCGAGTCCCATGATCTTGGCACCGTTGGTGGTGGCCCAGGTCAGCGCGTCCCGTACCGTCAGGTCGATCTGCAACGGCGGGCGGCCCTCGGCGTGGATCGGCAAGCAGTCCAGGGCTCGCTGGTGCTGCAACGCCAGGCGCATCTGACCGAACAGATCACCCGAACCACAGATGATGCTGTCGGTGCCGACGCCCGGGGCGATACCGTGTCTCATCGCGGGTCGGATCGGGAGCAGGCCCATACCCATCTGCAGCTCGGTCTCGGGCGAGGTTACGACGTGAGCACCACTGTCGCCCAATAGTTTCCACTCGTTCTCGTCGAGACCGTTGCAGTGAACATGCAGGTGACCGGGTAGCAGCAGACCGTGATCGTCGAGCTCGCGCAGCCCTCGCAGCAGGCTGGATCCGGCGGCAGCACCGGTGTGCGACGCACCATGGATGCCGAGTTCGCGCGACTGGCGCACCTCAGCCGCGGTGTCGTCGAACGGGATGGTGCCGAAGTCGCTGTACAGCATTCCCATCTGGTACATGTCGTCGTCTGACGAGAAGTACTCCGAGCGCAGTCGGGCGGCGTCGCGCAGGCGCTCATCGTGCGAGGTGAAGGCCGGCGGCTCGAAGTCGTAGCGCTGCATGCCGTATGCGTAGACCGAACGTAGGCCGGCGGCTCGCAGACCCTCGACGTTGGCGTTGGCGTGATCCGGGCTGTTGACACAGTCGGAACAGTCGAAGATGGACGTCACGCCGGCATCGAGCGCTTCGAGCGCACCGACGAGGGTTGCGACACCCATGTCCTCGGCCTGCATGATCGAACCGACGCCGTAGAAGGTGTTCGCGATGAACTCGAGCAGAGCCTGGTCACCCGAGATCCCCCGCAGCAACGCCAGCCAGGTGTGCCGGTGGCTGTCAATCATGCCGGGCAGGACGATCGCGTCGGTCGCGTCGATCCGCTTCGCGTCGACACCGTCGAACGCATCGGCCGAAGGGGCCACCCGCACGATCTTGTCGTCCTCGATCAGGACCGCGCCGTCCTGGATATCGCCCAGGCTGGGGTCCATCGTGATGATCGTTCCGCCGGATATGACGGTTCGGTGAGCACTCATGACATTGCCTCGATTCGACTCGGAGTGGGCTGTTCAGCGTTGTTCGAGATGCCGACCAATCTGCGCAGTTTCGCGATCGGCATCCGATGGTTGACGGTGGCTGCCGCCACCGATGTGTCACCGTCCCACCACTGGAGAACAAGATCACGTTCGGATCGGTCGCCTTCGACCACAACGGGATCGCGGTCCAGTGGAATGTGGCCGCAGACCTTGATCGACAGCCCGAACAGCTCGGTCCAGAAGTACGGCCGCTCGCAGTACGGCTGCGCATTGTGCGGATCGAGCAGGGTGGCCGCAGCAGCGGTTGCCTGCTCCAGCGCATTGGTCCACAGGGGTGTTCGAATCGTGCGACCGCCGACCCGGCGCACAACGACGTCACCGGCCGCCACCACGCCCGGGGCCGCGAGCATACGTTCGTCGACGACCAGTCCGCCATCGATCTCCAGGCCCGACCCCTCGAGCCACTCGACGTTGGGGCACTCGCCGGCTGCGGTGATCACGATGTCGGCCTCGACTCGGAGTTCACCCGCAACGATGGCCGATCTGCCGTTGCCGGCATCGACAACCTCGGCGAACCCGGACGAGCGTTCCATACGCACGCCCGACTGAGCCGCGCACTCCTGGATCAGATCCGCAAGATAGCTGCCGACCTGGCGCTCCATTGGGGGCAGAGGGTCGACGACCGTCACCGCGCGGCCGAGCCCGGCACAGACGGACGCCACCTCCATACCCAACGGTCCCGCGCCGACCACCGCGACGGTGGACGCACCCGTCAGCGCTTCCTGAAGCGAGAGCGCGTCGTCCATCGATCGCAGCAGGAACTCCCGCACATCCGGTGACCCGGCGAGCGAGCGTGCGCGAGATCCGGTCGCGATGATCAGACCGTCGAAGTCGACGGTCTCGCCCGTGGAGATGTGGAGCTTGCGCGCACCCAGATCGAGTGCTGTCGCACGGAGGCCGACGCGGACGTCGATATCGTTCCCGATGTGGAGGTCCGCCGATTCGGGAATGTTCCGACCCTCGAGGATGTCCTTCGACAGCGGCGGCCTCGTGTAGGGAGCCCGCCCCTCCTCAGTATAGATGGTCACTCGTCCTTCGAAGCCTTTGGACCGCAGAGCATTGGCAGCGGCGACTGCAGCGAGGGAGCCGCCAACGATGGCTACGCTCCCCAGACCGTTCACGGCAGGAGCTTCAGCGCTGCGACCGGACACACCCCTACCGCGGCGGCGGCTTCGGCCTCGTGCTCGACAGGCACATCCCTCCCGTCGTAGGTGTACGCCAGGTTGCCCTCGTCGTCGAGCGAGAACAGGCTGCCAGCTCGTTCCTCGCACATGCCGTGGCCCTCACAACGGCCCCAGTCCACGGATACCTGCATGATCGTCTCCTCGAAAAGAAATATGTCGGTGCTTGCCGGTGCGCGTTTCAGAATCAGTTCGTACGGATACGCGTCGGAATCGAATCGAACGCGCGCATGAGGTTGTTGACCGTGCGAACCTCGCCGCTCACCTCGAATCGAGTTACCCTCTCCGCCAATACCTTCAGTGCCGCCTGCACCTCCAGCCGAGCCAAACCCTGACCAGCACACCCGTGCGAGCCGTAGCCGAAGCCGACGTGGTCGGCCGGATTGCGGGTGACGTCGAAGACATCCGGGCGGTCCCACTTGCGCTCGTCACGGTTCGCGGACGCGAACATCACGAGCACCTGGCAGCCCTCGGGGATCGGAACGCCGGCGATCTCGGTGTCGCGAGCGACGCGGCGGCCGAACTGACGGACGGGCGTCTCGAAGCGGACGACTTCATTGAACGCCTGACCGATCAGGGCGGGATCCTCCCGGACCAGATCCCACTGCTCGGGGAACTGCGAGAACAGCCAGATCGCCGTGCTAACTCCGGTGACCGTGGTGTCGAGCGACGGCACCAGATAGTCGATCATCAGCGAGATCGCCTGCTCGCGGTCCACCTGCCCCTCGTCCATCGCGTCGAGAACACAGTGCGCCAGTCCGCCGGGCTGTGCCGAGCGATCGTCGACGAGCTTGGTTGCGTACGCCGCCATGTGACCGGCGACCTCCATCGACTTCTGCGCACGGTCATTCAGGGGCCCGTGGCAGTTGAAGTTCGCTGCCGCCCAGCCGATCAGATGGTCACGGCCGTCGGACGGGATCCCGATGAAGTCGGGCACGATCGCCATGACGAGGTTGCGTGCGAGTTCGTTGACGGAGTCGAACGAGTCCCTGGTGAGCACCTCGTCGATCACCGACTCGACGGTCTCCTCGATCTGGCCGCGCATCGGCCGCAGCGCCTTGGGAGTGAGCTTGTGTCCGACCAGCCCCCTCAGGAAGGCGTGCCGCTCTCCGTCGCTGGCGAAGGTCGACCCACCGATCAGACCGTTGTAGTGGTCGTTGAGCGAGACGCCTCCACCAGTGCGGAATGTCCCGTCGTCGGCCAGGGTCGATTTCACCTCGTCGTATCGAGGCAGCGCGTAGACGCCCTGGCTCTCCAGCCACACGACCGGGCCGAGATCACGTAACGCGCGGTAGTGCGGGTACGGATCGAGGATCGCCTCCTCGGAGTAGAGGTCGACGGAGTATGTCGGAGCCCCGACGGGCGCGATGGTAGCGATGATGCCGCTCCCTTCCTATCGCAAACCCGTCGGTACGACGGGCGCTGATCTGAACGAGAACCATCCTCTATCGTGACTGCCATCACAGTCCAATGCGGATATCCGCCTCCGCTATGCCGATCTCGTCATGGATCGACATCGGGGGGCTCGCTGTCAGGACCCGCTCGGAACCATCTCTGCCGCGATTCGCTGCAGGTTGTCGACGAGCGCCTCGGCCGACGGACTCAGCCTGCGTCCGGCCGAGAGCGTCACCCCGACACTGTGACCGATGGGGTCGAGCGACATCGGCAACGGGCTCAGGCGCCGATCGCCGCGAGCAATGAGACCGGGCAGAACCGCGATCATGTCGGTCTCCACGAGAAGCTGGCGAACAGTCAGATACGACGTCGCCTCGACACGACTCTCGGGCAGACGCATCCCATTGCGCGCGAAGAACTCCTCCAGCTCGCGCCGCAAGGTCGTCTCGACCCCAGGCAGGATCCACGGGTACGCCGCGAGGTCGGCGAGGGTCACCTCCGACTGCGATGCGAGTGGATGGTCGACACGCGTCACGAGTTCAACGGATTCTTGGTACAGGCTTCTGCGGATCGCATGCTCGTCGGTGGGGGCCGTCAACCGGCCCACCACCATGTCGACCCGACCCGCCTCGAGCTCGACCAGCAGAACCTCGGGGGTGCCTTCCCGAACGATCACGGTCAGCATCGGCTTGTCGGTCTTCAACGCGGCAATCGCCCGGGGCAGCAGAACATTCGACCCCGCGAGATGCGTACCGACGACGACCGTCCCCCGATCGGCATCGGCGAGTTCCACGACGTGGCGACCGGCCTGAGTGAGCTGGGCGATCACCGACCGCGCATGAGTCGTGAACGCCTCACCGAAGATCGTCGGCGTGATACCGCGAGGCCCCCGCTCGTACAGCACGACCCCAAGGATCGCCTCGAGTTCATGAAGGCTCCGAGTCGCCACCGGCTGGGTCACGTGCATTGCGGCCGCGGCCCCGACGACACTTCTTTGTCGAGTGAGCGCGTCCACCAGGAGCAGGTGCTTGAGCTTCAATCGACCGTCGAGCAGGTGCGGGATGTCCATGGCGGCAGCCTATCGACTCCCTGAGCACCCTTTCCCGGAAAGGGGTTGTGTCCGAGCAATATCTAGCTACACATACTGATCGAGGACCCCTCCATGCCCAGCCAGGCATACCGGTACCCTGAATAGGTATTTGATGTGGCCGGCCTCACTCCGCAGTATCGGGGCACCAGTAACCCGTCGAATAGAGTTGGAGAGCACCGATGAGCACAAGCAGGTACATTCTCGAGGGCGGCCATGTGATCACCATGGACGCCGATCACGGCGAGTTGCCGAACGGAGCCGTCCTCGTCGAGGACGACCGGATCGTCGCGGTAGCACGGTCCGCGGAGGAGTTCGCGGCGGTGGACGCCGAGCGCATCGACGCCACTGGCGGAGTCGTCCTACCCGGCATGATCGACAGCCATCGCCACACCTGGATGGCGTTGTTGCGCGGCATCTCCGCCGACCAGTCGCTGATGCAGTTCCTCGCCTCCACCTTCTACGGCATCGGATCGATCATCGAACCGGAGGACGCATCGGCCGCATCGACGGTGGGTGCACTCGAGGCGCTCGATGCCGGCGTCACGACGATCCTTGACTGCCACGACTGCGTCAACAGCATCGACCATGCACGTGCAGACATCGAAGCGCTGCGCGCGACCGGCATTCGGTCGGTCTACGCCTACGGTATGCAGCAGTACGACTACCGGCCTCCGGCGTTCCTGTCGCACAACCAGCGCTTGGATGCCGCCGCGACGATCCGCTCGGAGTACTTCTCCTCGGATGGCGACCTTTCACGAATGGGTATGCTGTACAGCGATTTCGGCACGGTCACGTTTGCAGAGACGGCCGCGGAGATCGAGAAGGTCGGCGAGCTCGGAATCCTCGGGGCCTCCCACACAGGCGCCGCGACGAGCTCGATTCTGCTCCGCGGACTACACGAACTCCACCACCGCGGACTCCTCCTCCCCGGCCACCTCCACATCCATTGCCCCGCGCTCGACGATCGCGAGTGGCAGCTCCTCGCCGACACCGGCGCCAAGGTGACCATCGCGCCCGAGACGGAGATGCAGATGGGCATGGGGCATCCGCCGTTCCGCGCGGCACTCGATCACGGATTGGCTCCCGGCATCAGCACGGACATCGTGTGTGTCGGATCCGGAGACCTTTTCTCGCAGATGCGACTTGGATTGCAGTTCCAACGAGCGCTCGACCACACTCGCGTCCACGCGACCGGAACCATGCCGACCACGGTGGGACTCGGCGTGCACGACGCCCTCACGTGGGCAACCCGCAACAGCGCCGCGGCACTGGGACTCGAGGACCGGATCGGCTCGATCACTGTCGGCAAACAGGCCGACCTCATCGTCGTCAAGCCGCGCATGGACCTGGTCCGATCGAGCTACCCGGCGGGTTCGGTGGTGCTCCAGTCGACCGCCGCCGATGTGGAGACTGTCATGGTCGACGGCAAGATCCGCAAGCGCGACGGGCGGCTCGTCGGCCAGGATCTGGACGCGGTGCGGACGCGCGCCAACGTCGCTCTGGACCGAATCGAGAAGGCGGCAGCGACCCTCACCAAGTACACCGACCCGGAGATCTTCGGGTGGTTCACCCAGGCCGAGCGGACCGCCTCGGTCAACTTCGCTCAGGCCTACGTCGATTAGGACGACCGTCGCACGAGGGGATCCAGACCTCCGTCACGCAAACGGCTGGAAACGCCACCACATGCATGGAACGCCCCGTCGCTCTGTCTCGATTGCACCGGCCCCGGGGAACGGTGACTTGACGGCAGGCGACGGAGGCGGGGCAGTTTGCGTGGGCGCTTCCGATTCACCTCGTTCAACACGCCTCGACAGGTAGATCCAGCACAGCAAGTGCCATGGCACTGACTTCGTCCGCCAGAAACGGGCGAGACCGTAGATGTGGGATTCGCGAGAGACTGTTGATCACTGCGAGTGCTGCGTGCACGAGAATCCGCGTCTCGGGTTCGCCGAGGTCGTGACGCTCGCGGCGCAGCAACGCGGTCCACTCGGTTATGTACTCGACCTGTGTGCGCCGGTAGCTGTGGCGGCGATCCTCTGGCAGGTTGATCACCTCGGAGATGAGGATCCCGACCAGGTCGGGGTTTCCCATCGCGAACGCCGTGTAGTTCTTGACGAGTCGGCGCACCGCATCCTCTGGACCGGTGGCAGCGGCCAGTGCCGGCTGGAGCCCCAGCCACAGCGCTCCCGTACCTCGGTCCAGCGCCGTGGCCAGGAGGTCGATCTTGCTGTCGAAATGGTTGTAGACGCTCGGTCCCGCAATACCGACGGCATCACCGATGTCGGTGAGTGCCACTGCAGGGTAGCCTCTTTCGGAGAACAGGCGGATTGCGGCCGCAAGCAATGTTTCGCGTCGCGAGATCGGGGTCAGTCCTGCCGGCGGCCCTGACACCGCCATGGCGTCGACGGCCGGATCCGGAAGCGGAGCGGTGAGAACCGCGCGCACCGATCTCCGCATCAACTCCTCGAACCGAGCGCGGTCGACATCCACTTGGTGATGCGACGGACTCGCGACCACCGACATCATGGCCCACGCACGCAGATTCGCATCCGAGGCCGACTCGCCACTCCCCGCATCGACCGCCTCGGCAAGCCCAGAGGCCAACTCCCGCAACCGGCGTCGGGTAGCCAGCCTCGCTTCTTCGGGAAGATGGCCAGACTCCCGTTCCCACAGCAACCCGAAGGCTCGGCAGTCCAGACTCGTCGAAGCCATACTCTCGACGAACGCGTCCCGATCCGCAGGCGCAGCAAGCATCTGCCCCGCCCGATCGAGGAACTCGTTCATCGCCGTCACCAGCAGAGCCTGCTTGTTCCGGAAGTGTCGGTACAGCGCGCTGGGCCCGATATCGACCGCCGCCGCGATGTCCGCCATACCGACACTGTGATATCCACGCAGCCAGAACTGCTCGACAGCGGCCGCCAGGATCAACTCCTTGCGGTTCCGCGGTCGCTGTGTACGTATCGCGGATGCCCGCCCCGTCGAGACCACCATGTCGTCCTCCTGCATACGGACCCGGATCCCGCCCGCCGACTATTCCACAAGGCATGCCGCCAGGGCCGACCACAGATCCGGACACACCCACATGTGAATAGACATAAGTTTACCAACAATCCCATCAATACAGCCGCTCGCACGACACCTCCCTGCAGACCGCGATCACCCCGACAACGGGCCCAGGGCACGCACCTGAGGCGTCAGGCCCTGCTGGTCGAGCCGCGCCGTGTCCAGCAACTCGGTTCTTCGCGCTCAGCGGGAACACTCAGTACCTCCCACCGCGGACTTCAACCGATTTCGCCCCGACTCTTGTGAATTATGTGAACCATCGATAGTGTGCCGAACATGACAACCCCATCGGGAGCAGGTCGGGGATCGTGGGGGCAGAGTCGCACAGTCGGCGACGTCCCCGATTCGACGTAGTCGATACCCCGCGAGGGCGTCCATGCTCGGGCCGGGCGCTGATGTCGCCGTGAAGTGAACCGCGCATAGCCCCCTCCGAGTCATTCAGCACGATTTTGAGGAGTTCAGATGAGTCGAAGAACTGTCGTTGCAGGTGTCGGGATGATCCCGTTCGTCACCCCCAGTCGAACGGCCCCCTACACCGAGATGGGGCAGGAGGCCGCGCGCAAGGCGCTCGCCGACGCCGGCGTCGAGTACGCGGATGTGCAGCAGGCGTACGTGGGATACGTCTACGGCGACTCGACATCGGGCCAGGCGGCGGTGTACGGGTTGGGGCACAGCGGCATTCCGGTCGTCAACGTCAACAACAACTGCTCGACCGGTTCGACCGCGCTGTGGCTGGCCCGTCAGGCGATCGAGTCGGGCGCGGCAGAGTGCGTGATCGCCCTGGGTTTCGAGCAGATGCAGCGCGGCGCACTGACCGACAAGTGGGACGATCGCCCGAGCCCGTTCGCGAAGTTCGACGAGGTGACCCGGGAAGTCCAGGGCTGGGACGAATCCGCGCCCATGGCGGCGCAGTACTTCGGCGGCGCCGGCGCTGCCTACGCGGACAAGTACGGCATGTCGCCCGACGTGTTCGCCCAGATTGCGGTCAAGGCCCGCAGGCACGCCGCCAACAACCCCTACGCGGTCTTCCGCGACCCGGTCACCGTCGAGGAGGTGCTCGCCTCCCCGAGGATCTTCGGGCCGCTGACCCGGCTGCAGTGCTGCCCGCCCACCTGCGGCGCGGCGGCCGCAGTGCTGTGTAGCGAGGAGTTCGCCAAGGCCCACGGGATCGACGCGTCGGTGATCATTCGCGCGCAGGCGATGGCAACCGATCTGCCGTCGACGTTCGACGAGGCGGACATGATGAAGGTGGTCGGCTACGACATGGCCAAGGCCGCCGCGAAGCAGGTCTACGAGGCTGCCGGCGTCGGCCCCGAGGACATCCGGGTGGTCGAGTTGCACGACTGCTTCACCACCAACGAACTGATCACCTACGAGGGCCTCGGACTCACCCCGGAGGGCACCGCGGAGAAGTTCATCCGCGACGGCGACAACACCTACGGCGGACGCGTGGTCACCAACCCGTCCGGTGGCCTGCTGTCGAAGGGGCACCCCCTCGGCGCCACCGGACTCGCCCAGTGCGCCGAACTGGTGTGGCAGCTGCGTGGGCAGGCCGAGGCGCGGCAGGTCGACGGCGTACGAATCGGCTTGCAGCACAACATCGGGCTCGGCGGCGCCGCCGTCGTGACCCTCTACGAGAAGGTGGGCTGAATCATGGCGATCGACCCCCAGGTGGTGGGCACCGAGTTCCCGCCGACCACGATGACCATCGACGCCGGCCGACTTCAGTTCTTCGCCAAGGCGATCGGTGAGACCGATCCGGTCTACAGCGACCTCGATGCCGCGCGGGACGCCGGCCACCGCGGCCTTCCGGTTCCCCCGACCTTCCTGTTCGGCGTGGAGTTGGAGCAGCCCGACCCGTTCGGCTGGCTCGGTTCACTCGGCGTGGACCTCCGGTCCATCCTGCACGGCGAACAGTCCTACACGTACCACCAGCAGGCCTACGCGGGCGACACGGTCACCGCGGTGCCCCGGATCACCGACGTGTACACGAAGAAGGGCGGCGCCCTCGAGTTCATCGTCAAAGAGGTCGACATCCACCGCCACGACGGCACCCGACTGGCAACCATGCAGACGGTGATCGTCGTCCGAAACACGGGAGCGAAATGAACACCAGCGCAACCGAAGCCGCAGACTTCGCCGCCGCCGACGTCGCCGTGGGTACCGAACTGCCGGCGCTGCACATTGATCCGATCTCGCGCACAACCCTCGCGCTGTTCGCGGGCGCGTCGGGCGACCACAACCCGATGCACATCGACATCGACGTCGCGAAGAGCGCCGGCCTCGACGACGTGTTCGCGCAGGGCATGCTGTCGATGGCCTACCTGGGCCGGCTGCTGACCAATTGGGTACCGCAGCAGCGGATCCGGTCCTACCGCGTCCGATTCGCCGCGGTCACCCCCGTGCACGGACAGCCCGTCTCCACCGGCACCGTCGTCTCGATCGAGCAGAACGGCGACGAACGCCTCGCGAACCTCGAATTGAAGGTCGCGCTCGCCGACGGCACCGTCACCCTGCTCGGCGATGCAGTCATCGTGCTGAGCTGACCTACCCCCCTCCACCAGAACTTCACGAAGGACAGACACCATGGGAACACTCGACAACAAGGTTGCGATCGTCTCGGGCTCCGGGCGCGGCATCGGCCGTGAAATCGCTCTCAAGCTCGCCCGCGAAGGCGCGAAGGTGGTCGTCAACGATCTCGATGCCGAGCCCGCGAAGGAGGTCGTCACGGCAATCGAGGCGGCCGGCGGCAGCGCCGTCGCCTGCGTCGGATCGGTCACTGACGAGGACTTCGCGCAGCGCTTCGTCGACACCGCGGTCGACTCGTTCGGTGGCCTCGACATCATCGTCAACAACGCCGGATACACGTGGGACTCGGTCGTGCAGAAGATGACCGACGAGCAGTGGGACGCGATCCTGGACGTGCATCTCAAGGCGCCGTTCCGGATCCTGCGCGCCGCGCAGCCGGTGATCAGCGCCGCGGTCAAGGCCGCGAAGGACGCCGGCGAGCCCGTGCCGTGCCGCAAGGTCGTCAACATCTCCTCGATCGCCGGCCTGGGCGGCAATGCAGGCCAGGCGAACTACTCGGCCGCGAAGGCCGGGATCACCGGCCTGACCAAGTCGCTGGCCAAGGAATGGGGTCGCTACAACGTCACCGTCAACACGGTCGCCTTCGGCCTGATCAAGACTCGACTGACGCAGGCGCCGGCCGACGGCGGCAGCACCATCGACGTCGCGGGCCGCGAGATCAAGGTCGGCGTCAACCCGGATCTGCTGACCGCGATGGAACAGATGATCCCGCTGGGCCGGGCCGGCGCGCCGGAGGAAGCGGCCGGCGCCGTGTACCTGCTGTGCACCCCCGAATCGAACTACGTCAGCGCCCAGACCGTGGTCTGCGGTGGCGGATTCCTCATGTGAGGGGAGTGGGACCGAAAATGAGCAGCACCACATACCGCTCCCCCTGGGTCGACGACGAGGTTCTCGCCCTCAGGGACATGGTCACCAAGTTCATCGAGACCGAGGCTCTGCCCCACCGGGAAAGGTGGATCGACCAGAAGTACGTCGATCGGGACTTCTGGCTCAAGGCCGGCGCACAGGGCCTGCTGTGCGCCTCCATCCCCGAGGAGTACGGCGGCGGGGGCGGCACTCTCGCCCACGAGCTCGCCATCCTGCAGGTGCCGCTCGCCCTCACCGAAATGGGCTTCGGGCTCGGCAACGCCGTGCACAGCGGGATCGTCGCGAACTATATCCTCGCCTACGGCACCGACGAGCAGAAGCGCCGCTGGCTGCCGAAGATGGCCAGCGGCGAGATGATCGGCGCCATCGCGATGACCGAACCGGCGGGCGGATCGGACCTGAAGCAGTTGCGCACCAGCGCACTTCGCGACGGCGATCACTTCATGCTCAACGGAGCCAAGACCTTCATCACCAACGGCGGCCATGCGGACCTCGTCATCGTGGTCTGCAGGACCGACCCGACGGCCGGTACCAGGGGCATCTCCCTCGTCGTCGTCGAGACCGCGGAGGCGGACGGCTACCGGGTCGGCCGACTACTGGACAAGGTCGGTCTGCGTTCGCAGGACACCGCCGAGATCTTCTTCGACGACGTCCGCGTGCCGGCCAGGAACCTGCTGGGCGAGGAAGGCCAGGGGTTCTACTACGCGATGACACAGCTCGCACACGAGCGGCTGGTCATCTCCGACGGTGCCGTCGCAGTCGCCGAGGCCGCGCTCGAGGCGACCGTCGGATACACCAAGGAACGCACGGCGTTCGGGGCACCGCTGTTCGAGATGCAGAACACCCGTTTCGAACTCGCGCAGTGCGCGATCCTGGTGCGGACGGCGCGCGTGTTCGTCGACCACTGCGTCGAACTGCACATGCGCGGTGAGCTCGACGCCGCCACCGCGTCGATGGCGAAGGCCAATTCGACCGACGTGCAGTGCGAGGTCGTCGACCGCTGTGTGCAGCTCTTCGGCGGCTACGGCTACATGCTCGAGTACCCGATCGCGCGCATGTATGCAGACTCGCGCGCTCAGAAGATCTACGCGGGAGCGAACGAAGTGATGAAGGAACTGATAGCGCGTTCGCTCTGAATCACCCTGCACGGAAGGAAGCAAACATGGGCCCTGCCCCAGGCGTCGGAGGTGTCTCCGCCGAGCACGCGGTGGCAGGCCGGGTGCTCGGCGACCTGCGTGAAGACGGCGTGGGCGTCGTCACCCCGAACCGTCCCGCGAAGCTGAACGCCGTCATGAGATCTTTCCTCGCCGAGCCACACGGTGCCGTGCGCGGACGCGCGTTCTTCACCGGCCCGGGCACCACGTCCACCGCACGAACAGGAGATGCACCATGTACCTGACCCAGGCTCTCCACCGATCCGTTCAGCAGGATCCCGACCGGCCGATGACCGTCTTCGGCGACCGGATGCGTTCCTTCCGTGAGGTGCACGACCGCGTCACGCGCCTGGCGGGAGGTCTGCGTGCGCTCGGGGTGCAGCCGGGCGACCGAGTGGGCATCTACTCGTTCAACTCGGACCGATACCACGAGTACCTGTTGGCGGTGCCGTGGCTCGGCGCAGTCCTCAATCCCGTCAACATCCGGTGGAGTCCGGATGAGGTTGCATTCTCGCTGCGGGACTCGGACACCCGCGTGCTGCTGGTCGACGACGCGTTCGCCCAGAACATCCCGGTGCTGCTCGAGAAGGCGCCCGACATACGGGCGGTCATCCACTGCGGCGAGGGCAAATGCCCGGACGGCGCGATCGACTACGAAACGTTGATCTCGGATTCAGCCGCGGTCGACGACACCCGTACCGGCGGTGACGCCATGTTGGGGATCTTCTACACCGGCGGAACAACCGGTCACCCGAAGGGTGTGATGCTCACTCACGACAACCTGCTCACGTCCTCGCTCGGCTGCCTCGCGACCGGCGAGTTCCTGACCCACCGGGGTCGACTCCTCCACGCCGCCCCGATGTTCCATCTCGCCGACCTGATGTCATGGACCGCTGGTTGCCTAGTCGGGTCGACACACGTCATCGTGCCCCTCTTCAGCCCCGAAGCGGTGCTGGCTGCGATCGAACGACATGATGTCACCGATGCGCTTCTGGTGCCCACCATGATCCAGATGCTCGTCGACGACCCGCGCACCCCCGCCACCGACCTGAGTACCCTGCGTCATCTCGTCTACGGTGCATCGCCGATGTCCGAGGGTCTCCTAGACCGAGCGCGCCGGGTGTTTTCCGACACCGGATTCACCCAGGCATACGGGATGACCGAACTCTCGCCCGTCGCGACGCTGCTGCTCCCCGACGAGCACGCCGATCCGACGCTCCGGCGCTCGGCGGGACGCGCCGCACCGCACGCCGAAGTCACGATCGTCGACTCCGACGACCAGGAGCTGCCGCGTGGCACCGTCGGCGAGGTCGTGGTGCGCGGCGATCATGTGATGCTCGGCTACTGGAACCGGCCCCAGGACACCGCAGACGCCCTTCGCGACGGCTGGATGCACACCGGTGACGGCGGATACATAAATGAGAACGGCTACGTGTTCGTCGTCGATCGGATAAAGGACATGATCATCTCCGGCGGCGAGAACGTGTACTCGGCCGAGGTGGAGAACGCGCTCGCCAAGCATCCCGCGGTGGCCGCATGCGCGGTCATCGGCGTCCCCGACGACCAGTGGGGTGAGCGGGTCCACGCCGCCGTCGTTCTCCAACCGGGTTCCGTTGCAACGGAATCCGATCTCCGTGAACACGTCAAGTCTCTGATCGCCGGCTACAAGACTCCAAGGACAGTAGAGTTTGTCGAGGCGTTGCCCATGTCGGGCGCGGGAAAGATTCTCAAACGCGAACTACGGCAGCAGCATTGGTCCAATCGTGGCACGCAAGTCTCCTAGCTGCGTAGCCCTGCATCGTTCGATCGGGAAGCACAGAAAGTTCAGCAGGAGGTCCACATGTCGACACGAACACTCTTCGCGGTGCTGCTCGCGGCGGCTGTCGCCCTGATATCGACGCCGGGCATCGCCGGGGCGGCGGCTGCCGCGGTCCCGCCGGAGGACTTCTACTCCGCGCCGGCGCTCACCGCGACCGGGAGGCCCGGCGACATCCTCCGCCAGCAGCCGATGCAACTCGCATTGTCTGCGTCGATCGGTCCCGACACCTTTCCGGCCTCCGCGACCCGCATCATGTATCGGACCACCGAAGCCGCAGGCGCCGCCGCCGCTGCGACCGGGGTCGTCCTCGATCCCGCGGCGCCCTGGCGGGGCCCAGGTGCGCGTCCTCTCGTCAGCGTCGCCGTGGGTACGCACGGGCTCGCACCCCAGTGTCAGCCGTCGCGCCTGCTCGACAAAGTGGTTGACTTCCGCCCGCCGCGCGGAGTCTTCACCGAGTACGAGGTCGCGGCCATCAGCGCGCTGCTTGCCCAGGGCATCGCGGTCGTCGTCAGCGACTACCTGCCCGACAGCTATCTGATTGCCCCGGCCGAGGCGCATGCGGTGATCGATGCCGCCCGTGCGGCCCAACGTCTCGGCGCCGCGGGTATTCCAGACCGAGGCCCCGTCGGGTTCTGGGGTTACTCCCAGGGTGGGCACGCCGCGGGCGCGGTGGCAGAGCAGGTCGGGAGCTACGCCCCCGAACTCGACGTGCGAGGCACCTATGCCGGCTCGGCCCCGGTGGACATCATCGAAACGTTCGACTACGCCGATGGATCCTTGTTGACCGGCGCGATTGGCTACTTCCTCACGTCTCTCCGAGCGACCTTCCCTGACACCCGCTCGGTCGTCGACAGCGCCCTCAACGCCGCCGGGCAACGAATGATGCAGGAAACGTCCAACCGTTGCATCCTCGAGACCGCGCTCGACTACGGATTCCACAAGTCCGCCGAATGGACCACTGACGGGCGCTCCATTCCCGATACGCTCGCCGCGCACCCGGCGACCGCTGGGGCGGTCGCAGCGCAACGCCTCGGCAGCACAACGCCCTCCGCCCCCGTCTACCTGGTCACCGGCGACGCCGACGAAGTCGTGCCGGACGGCATTCGTCGACTGGCTCGCGACTGGTGCGCCAGCGGAGCCACTGTGAAGCTCGTCGACATTCCCCTGCCGAAGATCCTGCCTGGCTACGCCGTCGGCCACGTCCTCGACGCTGCGATCGGCGCGTTCGGCGGCGGGTTCGAATGGCTTCAGGAGCGATTCGTCGGCGTCCAAGCCCCCAACACATGCACCTAGATCCGTCTCACCCCTCGGAGGACCACATGCCAACCATCGGTTCCACGTTGCGATCGACTGCCGCCCGCGTTCCCGAGCGCACCGCGCTGGTCTTCGGCGATACCCGACACACCTATCGGGAGCTCAACCGCGCCGTCGATCAGGTGGCCGGGTTGCTGGTCGAGCGCGGTCTTCGCAAGGGCGATCGATTCGCACTGCTGGCGACCAGCTCCGACCGGTTCGTCGTCGCGTTCTATGCCGCCCATCGGATCGGCGCGATCTTCGTGCCGATCAACCCCGCATCGTCCGCGCCCGAACTCGACTACATCCTGCGTGACAGCGGTGCCACGTTCCTCGCCTTCGATCCCACACTGACGAAAACCGTTGCCGCAGCGAGCACGAACGGGTTCCCCGAGGGGCTGCGGGTGCTCGCACTGGGTGCTGCGGAGGGCTACCAGGACCTGATGGCGCTCGCCGTCGATCGGCCGGCGACGCCGATCGACGACACCGTCCTCGAGTCCGACGACGCCCAGATCCTGTACACCTCCGGTACCACAGGCAAGCCCAAGGGCGCACTGTTCGACCATCATCGCGTCCTGTGGACCGCGGTGTCGGTGATCTCCGCGTGCGGAATCAAGGACGCCGACCGCATGCTGCACGTCGCTCCGCTGTACCACGCGGCCGAACTGTGCCTCATGCTCATCCCAGGGACACTCGTCGGCGCCACGCACGTCGTGCACGCCGGTTTCGATCCAGTCAAGACGCTCGATACCCTCGAGCGCGAGCGGATTACCATGTTCTTCGGCGTGCCCACCATGTACCAGTTCCTGCTGCGCCAGCCAGACCTCGCCGAGCGGGACCTCACCGCGTGGCGCACCGCCATTTTCGGTGCAGCTCCGATGCCGCCGACGGCAGTCGAACAGCTCGTCGTCACGCTGCCGAACGTCAACATCATCCAGCTGTGCGGGCAGACCGAAGCCGGACCGAGCGGCATCTTCTCTGACCGCGACCAAGTCCGTGCGCGACCCGACTCCAGCGGCCGGCAGGCTCTGGTGACCGCGGAATGTCGGGTCATCGACACCGACGGCAACGACGTCGCGGCGGGCGAAGCCGGAGAGCTGATCCTGCGCGGTGAAACCATGATGAAGGGCTACTGGAACAACCCCGTGGCCACCGCGGACACGATCATCGACGGTTGGCTGCACACCGGCGACATCTGCCGACTCGACGCAGACGGATTCATGACGATCATCGATCGCCTCAAGGACATGATCATCACCGGCGGCCGGAACGTGTACTCCATCGAGGTGGAGGGCGCCATCGCCGCCCATCCGAGAGTGCTCGACGTGGCCGTGATCGGCCGACCCCACGACGAATACGGCGAGAGCATCGTCGCTGTCGTCACACTCGACGAAGGAACCACGATCACGCTCGACGAACTGCGCGAGTTCGCCGCGGAAAAGATCGCGCGGTACAAGCTGCCGCACGAACTCGTCGTGCTCGACTCGATCCCCCGCAATCCCTCGGGCAAGATCCTCAAACGCAACTTGCGCGAGAGCATCGTCTAGCCACCTGGCCTGACTCCGAGGACCACTCGCACGCAAGAGCTTGTGTGAAAGTTAATTACAAGCAAGAAGAAGATTCAGAAGGTTGACAATGAGTACGATAAAGCGTTCGGGATCCACAGTGGCGCAATCAGATCCGGTCCAGTACATCAATAGTTTCATCGAGCATTCCATTCCACCGATGCATGGACTGGGGATTCGCATCGTCGAACTCGATACCGGACACGCAGTCGGAGTTGTGCCCCTGGAGGGCAACGGCAACCATATGGGAACGATGTATGCGGGCACACTGTTCGGCGTTGCCGAAGTACTCGGTGGCGCATTGGTTATCGCGTCGTTCGACATGACCCGGTACTACCCGACGGTCAAGGAAGTGCAGATCGCCTTCCGGCGACCAGCGACAACCGACGTCCGCGCCGAAGCCACATTGGACAGCGCGACGCTCAGCCGCCTTCAGCTCGACTTGGAGCGGTCGGGCAAAGCGGAGTTCGAACTCGACGCCACGCTCACCGATACCGCCGGCACGGTGGTGGCCACCACCCACGGCATATACCAGATCCGACGCCACGCAACCCGCTCTGCGGGTTGAAGCGGACAACAGCCCGCCGAACGGGGACCATACACCGCGACGGGGCTCCGCCGGTTGCGGTGTATGGGTGATCGGAGATGAACGGACCACGGCTGCTGACGAAACACTTCCGAGCGTCGACAACAGCCATGGTTCCGTCTCGCGACCGATGTCGCGTCACACCCGAGAGCCCACACCCATCTGTGTCAGATCGTTCCCGACCACGATCGGACCCGAGTAGGTCGTCGCAACACGCTGCGCCCACTGATCGTCACTGATCGTTCGCGGGTCGCCGGGGCCGATGTGGGACAACACGACCTTCTTCGCGCCGGCCGCCGTGGCCACCCGCCCGACGTCCTCGCCCGTCGTGTGCGACGCCCGCATGAACGCATCGAGCGACGGGCTCTTCACGGTCGTCGCGTAGTAGTCGACGTCGATGACCTCGTGCACGAGAATGTCAGTTCCTGTGGCCAATTCGATCAGGTTGTCGCTCATTCCCGTGTCTCCCGAGAACGTGACCGAGCCGTCAGCGGTGTCGAATCGGAATCCGAAGCTGGGGAAGACGGGGAAGTGCGGAACGAGTGTCGCCGTCACCCGGACACGTTCGTCCTCGAACACCGGGAACGGCGCCATTCGTGGCGCGGTATCGATGAACGACGCCCCCGAGTCAGCCGGGATCACAACTTCCCTGACGTCGAACAACGTCGTGTAGTCGATGGCCGATGGGGATTCCTCGACGTTGCGGATGTTGATGTCGTACCGGTATGCGCGCATCTGCTCCTCGAGCAGCGTCTTCAGGCCCGGCGCCGGATCCGCCTGGTCGAGGATCGGGATCTGCCGATTCGCGAACGGGGCTGGAAGACCACCAGCCGGTCCCGGACCGAAGATGGGAACCGGACCGACATACTGGCCGAGCGCACTCCCCGGATTGTTGAGGAGGAACAGATTGAACAGATCAGCGAGATGATCGGAATGATTGTGGGTGATGAAGATCCCCGACAGCTTGTCGACCGAGATCTCGGCCTGTGCGACGCGCTTGACTGCGCCGGTGCCGGCATCGACAAGATAGTTGTGACCGTCGACGGACACCACACTGCAGATTCCACTACGGCCGGCGACATGGCGCGGACCTGCTGCGGTACCGAGCAGCAGAAGCCGGGTCCGATACCCCTCGACGTCGCCCGACAGGGCAACCGGGTCCGGCGGTATGTCGGCCGGCGAGGCCGACGCGGGAGCGCTGGGAAGTGCCGCACAACTGGTGGCGACGAACGCCGCGCCGGCTCCCGCGGTCAGGGCCCCGAGCAGGGATCGTCTTGAAAGACTGCGGGATTCGTTCTCAGGCATGGGCCCTCCTTCACATGGTCGTTGTCAGTCCCAGGAATTGTTCCGCGTTGCCACGCTGGATCAGATCTCGCGTGGCCTCGTCGAGGAACTCGCTCTTGCGCACCACCTCACCCACCGGGCGCTCCCCGAGCGGGTACGGGTAGTCGCTGCCCACCATCACGCGCTCGACACCGACGGTGTCGACCAGCAGGCGAAGCGCCCGATCGTCGAACACGACGGAGTCCACGTAGAACCGGCCGAGGTAGTGCGACGGCGGCATCTCGGACGTGCCGATGATGTCGTTGCGGCGGTGCCACGCGTTCTCCATCCGGCCGAGCCAGAACGCGAACGATCCACCGCCGTGGGCGAATCCGATCTTCAGGCGCTCGTCGATGCGGTCGAAGACGCCGCCGAGGATCAGCGCGAGGATCGACAGGTGCGTCTCGGCGGGCATCGCGGTGAGCCACTGCGCCATCCACCGGTCCAGTCGCGGCGACGAATCCATGTCCCACGGATGCACGAACACCGGGACGTCGAGCGATGCGCAGTGCTGCAGGAACGTCACCACGCCCTCGCTGTCGAGGTCGCGGTCGCCGACGTGGTTGCCGATCTCGACGCCGCGGTGTCCGTTGGCGACACAGCGCTCCACCTCGCGGCAGGCCGCGTCGGCGTCCTGCAACGGGACCTGGCAGAACGGGATCAGTCGGTCGGGTGCCGGCGCGACGATCTCGAGCGCGAGATCGTTGAAGATGCGCGAGATCCGTTCGGCCTGCTCGCCGGACCGCCCGTAGTTGAAGAACGCCGGTGTGGGCGAGACCACCTGGGTGCGGACGCCGTCTGCGTCCATGTCCCGCAGCCGCGTCTCCGCATCCCAGGCGTCGGACTGGATCCGACGGAACTCCTTGGAGCCCATCATGATGACGGCCTCGGACTCGCTCTCGACCCGCAGCCACGGGGCGTTCGGGCCCGCGTCGCCGGTCAGGTCCGGCCACCCCTTGGGGACGTAGTGGGTGTGGACGTCGATGATGCCGCTCACGTCAGCCCTTTCCGGGGTGCAGGGCGCCGCAGTTGCTGCACGTGCGCGCCTGCTCGTCCTCGTAGAACTGCACGAACACCGGCGGCAGATCGGCGACGATGTCGCGCACCTGGAGTTCGATCTCGTGGATCAGGTGGTTGCACTCGAGGCAGTACCACTGGAACGTCTCGAGGGTGCCCTCCCGGCGCACACGCTCGATGACCAGACCGATGGAACCGGCGGTCGGGCGTTGCGGCGAGTGCGGGAGATTGCCGGGGAGCAGCCAGGTCTCGCCCTCGCGGATGTGAACCCGCTGCGGTCCGTCCTCGGTCATGACATCGACGTGGATGTCGCCCTCGATCTGATAGAACCACTCCTCGTACGGGTCGAGGTGGTAGTCGGTGCGCTCGTTGGGGCCGCCGACGACCTGCACGATGAAGTCGTCGCCGAGCGCCATGGTCTGGTTGTTGACCGGCGGCGCGAGCAGGTGCCTGTTCTCGGCGATCCACTTCTGGAAGTCGATGACGGGCGGGATGACGGTCATGAGCGGTCCTCCGTGTCGGGGGCGTTGATGCGGCGATGAGCGGGCAGGTAGGCGACGCCCTGGATCTCGATGAGCAGGTGCGGATGCGGAAGCTGGTGCACCGCAACGGTGGTACGGGTAGGTCCGGATTCGTCGAACATCTCGGCGTACACCTCGTTGTATCCACCGAAGTCGTTCATCGACACCAGGTACGACGTCACCTGCACGAGGTCGTCGAGGCCGGCGCCGACCTCCGCGAGGATCGATCGGATGTTCTCGATCACCGCGCGGGTCTGGGCGCGGATGTCGAGGTTCGAGGTCCCCATCTCGTCGACCTCGACGCCGACGAACGTGTTGTCCGGGCGACGGGAGCTGGTACCGGAGACGTACACGAAGTCGCCCGCCACCTTCACGTGCGGGAAGCGTCCGCGCGGCGTGGCCAGACGCTCGATGACCTTGGCGGCGTTGTCGCTCATGCGATTCCCTTCACTGTCACGATGCCCAATCCGGCGATCTCGCAGCGGGCGACGGCCTCGGTCAACGGCGCTGCGGCGGTCGCCGCGCCCGCGAGCACGACGTCCCCGGCGCGCAGCGGAATCCGGCGGCGCCGGCACATGTCGAGCAGCGCGTGCAGCGCGTTGACCGGGTCGTCGAGGATCGCCGCGGTCGATCCGGTGACCGTGTCGTCGCCGACCGTCATCCGTACCGCGCGGTCGGCGACGTCCTGCACGTCGGACCACGCCCCGATCACGTACGCTGCCGCCGACGTGTTGTCCGCGACGACATCGGTGTACGTGAAACGGAAGTCGCGGTAGCGGGAGTCGATGATCTCCATGGCCGGTGCGACGGCGTCGACGCAGGAGACGATGTCCACCGTCGGGTCGTCGAGGTCGACATCGCGGCAGAGCCGGTAGGCAACCTCGGGTTCGATCTTCGGGTGGATGAAGCGGCGCAGTGCCACTTCCCCGGCGTCCGCGACGCGCATCGCGTCGGTGAGGCGTCCGACGATCACGTCGGAGACCCCCATCTGCGCCATCTTGGCCTTGCTGGTGAATCCGAGTTTCACACCGACGAGCTGCTCGCCGCGACCGAGGCGCTGCGCGACGACGGCCTCCTGGATGCGGTACGCGTCGTCGATGTCGACGTCGGTGTCGTCCGCGAGGCTCGTCGTGTCGTGGATCCCGGTCTGCGCCTCGTCCAGGCGTTCGGCCAGCGCCGCGATTTCCTTGCTGCTCAGTGACATCAGTACCCGCTTCCCACGATCATGTTCTTGTCGATCACAGCGCCACGCACACGTTCGTGGGCTCGGTGTAGAAGTGCAGCGACGACTCGCCGCCCTCGCGTCCGATTCCGGAGAGCCCGACCCCGCCGAACGGCGATCGCAGCTCACGCGTGAACCACGTGTTGACCCAAGAGATTCCGACGTTCATTTTCTGCGCCACGCGATGGCCGCGACGGAGGTCGTTGGTCCACACCGCCGCGGCGAGACCATACTTGGTGTCGTTCGCCAGCGCGATGGCCTCCTCCTCGGTGTCGAACGGCACCAGCGCGGCGACCGGGCCGAAGATCTCCTCCCGGAGTACCGGGTCCTCGTTGGTCAGCCCCGTCCACAGCGTCGGCTGGATCCAGGACCCGTACGCGAACTTCTCACCGAGATCGGGGATTCCGCCGCCGGTGAGGACCTTCGCGCCGGACTGCTCCGCCATCCGGAAGAAGCTGAGCACCTTCTCGCGGTGCGCCTGCGAGATCAGCGGACCGGTGGTGGTCGAACCGTCGGTGGGGTCACCCAGACGCAACTGCTCGGCACGCTCGGCCAGACCGGTCGCGACGTCGTCGAAGATCGAGCGGTGCACGTACACCCGCTCGGTGCACAGGCACACCTGCCCGGTGTTGGTGAACACCGACTTGGTGAGTCCGGTGAGCGCCTCGTCGAGGTCGACGTCGTCGAACACGATCGCCGCGTTCTTGCCGCCCAGCTCGAAGGACACCGGACGCACCCGGGGCGCAACGGTTTTCATCACGTGCGATCCGGTCGCGGACGAGCCCGTGAAGGTGACGCCGTCGATGCCCGGGTGGGTGGTCAGGTACTCGCCGGCGGAATTGCCGCCGAAGCCGTGCACGACGTTGTAGACACCCGCCGGCAGACCGACCTCCGCGAGCACCTCCGCGAGCAGGGTCGCCGTCGCAGGGGTCTCCTCGCTGGGCTTGACGACCACTGCATTGCCGCACGCCAGCGCGGGTGCGACCTTCCACGTGAGCAGCAGCAGCGGCAGGTTCCACGGCACGATGACCGCGACCACGCCGAGCGGTTTGCGCACCGCGTAGTTCAGCGCCTGCCGGCCGCCGGGCAGGTCGGTCATGAACGATTCCTGACCGGCCGCGGACACGATGTCGGCGAAGGTCCGGAAGTTCGTGAGCGCGCGGGCGACGTCGAGCTCGCGCGCCTGGGTGATCGGTTTGCCGGTGTCCGCCATCTCGGCCGCGACGAACTCCTCGAAGCGTTCCTCGATCCGGTCCGCGGCGCGGCGCAGGAGCGCGGCACGGTCCCGGACCGGGGTGTCGGCCCAGCCGCCGTCGAGCGCACGACGCGCCGAGGTCACTGCGCGGTCGACCAGAGCCTGGTCGGCCTCGTGCACCTGCGCGAGCACGCGACCGGTCGCCGGATCGATCCGGTCGAAGCCGCGCTGGGGATCGGGATCGACGAATTCGCCGTCGACGAAGTTACGGATCCAGCCGTCGAGGGATGAAGTCATGGATCAATGGTCGAGCCCCGATCCATACCGAACAAATACCAAAATGGGTGTCGCTGATAGCGATATCTGCATACCGGCTCGTCGACACTCCCAGTCTCACACCTTCGACGGGACAGACGAATTCGTCCGTCATCTCGAAACGGCTATATCGGCATGCAGGAATCGCATTCGACAGGCATGTGGTGCGGACCACAGGATATGAGTGTCGTACGGGCGCCGGGACGTGGCGTCTGAAACACCGGGAGGTCTCTGACCGTGGCAAGAACGAGAACTGCAGAGGTGGTGGGAGCCGGCATCGGCGGATTGACCGCTGCGACGGCCCTCGCCCAGCGCGGGTGGAAGGTGCGCCTGCACGAGCGCAACGAGGAGATCCGCGCGATCGGAGCCGGCATCTACGTGTGGGGGAACGGGCTCGCGTCCCTCGAGGCGCTCGGTCTCTACGACGACGCCGTGGTCGGCGCCCACATTGGCCCTTCGCTCGAGAGTCGCGACCATCACGGCCGGACCGTCGAACGCATCGACATCAACGGGCCGGGCCAGCCGCGAGTGAAGACGATCATGCGTGACCGACTCATCGGCGCGCTGGTCGACGGAGCAGTCCGTGCCGGGGTCGACATCGTCACGGGTTCGGAGATCACGTCGGTCGACCCTTCGGGTTCGGTGGTCGACTCCGCTGGCTCGACCGTCCACGCCGATCTCGTTGTCGCCGCTGACGGCGTCAACTCGAAGATCCGCGATGCGTTCGATCTTGTCGAAGAGCGCGTCCGGATGCGCCAGGGCGCAATACGCTTGACCGTTCCACGTTCTGAAGCCTTCGTCGCCCCGGAGGACGCCGGTCGCTACCTCGAGTTCTTCTCCGGACGGCGCCGGATCCTCTACACACCCAGCAGTGCCACAACGCTGTACGTCGCATTGGTCGCGGACACGGACGACCGCCCGGCGACGCAGGTTCCGGTCGACATCGAGACCTGGGCGCGCAGCTTTCCACAGTTGGAAACGCTCGTGCACAGTCTCGCCGACATCCCGGCGCGCTGGGACACCTTCGAGTTCATCAAGTTGAAGTCGTGGTCGGTGGGCAATGTCGCGATTCTCGGCGACGCGGCACACGCCCAGCCGCCGTACCTCGGGCAAGGAGGCGGCTGCGCCATGATGAATGCACTCGGCCTCGCCGACACCGTCACCTTGAATCCCGGCTCCGTGGCGGATGCCTTGCGCACGTGGGAGTCCCGCGAACGACCCACCATCGAGCACACCCAGCGCTGGTCGTATGGGCTTCGACTCCTCAACAACATTCCCGATGCTGCGCGATCACCCCTCTTGTCCGCCGGCGGCCGGATCCACCGACTCGGACGTTCGCGACTCCGCGCGGCCATGACCACACCGACCGGCTACGACCGGTTCGCCGACATCAGCCAGCACCGGAAGGAAGCATGATGCCCACCAAAATGGAGTCTCTCGTCGTCGCAGGAAACAGCATTTCCTATGACCAGCACGGAGATGCCGCGCGACCTGCGGTCGTCCTGCTCACCGGTTGGTGCCAGGATCACCGCCTCTTCGACCCGTTGGTTCCGTTGCTCGCAGACGACTACTACGTCGTTCGGATCGACTGGCGCGGCCACGGCGACGACCGCACACCGGTAGCCGACTTTGGGCCCGTCGAGCAGGCATCCGACGCTCTCGCCGTCATCGACTCACTGGGAATCGACCGATTCTTGCCGGTGTCGACTTCCCACGGCGGATGGGCGAACTTGGAGCTGACGGAAAGAGTCGGCACGGCAAGGGTTCCCGCGTCCATCGTCATCGACTGGCTGATGACATCTGCGACGCCGGAGTTCCTCCAGAACCTCGCGGCCAGCCGTGGGTCCGACTGGGTCCAGGCGCAGCGCGAGCTCTTCGACATCTGGCTCGACGGCAGCGACAACGAGCTGGTCCGGAACCACCTCGACAACGAGATGGCCGCCTTCGACCACGAGATGTGGGCTCGTTCTTGCGATGTCATCGCCGAGGCCTACGGCAAGTGGGGTTCACCACTACAGCGCATGGAGAAGATCCCCGGCGAGCGAAAGATCCGGCACCTGTTCTCGCAGCCGACCGCGGCGGAGTACATCGGAGCCCAGGAGGACTTCCACCGAACCCACCCGTGGTTCTCGTACAAGCTGATGGGCGGCGAGACGCACTTCCCCACACTCGACTCCCCCATGCACGTTGCCGACGAGATTCGCTCGATGATCCGTTCCGTCTAGCCGAGTTCCCGATGTCCGATCCTGATATCGACCGCGCATACAACGTCCGAAACACAGTCAGCGTCGAACAGTTCGATTCGATTATGGCCGAATACCGTTCGCGGTCCGATGGGGCCATCGCCGGTCTCGACGGGTTCCGCGACATCGAGTACGACCCCCGAGCGGACAGCGACTGGACGTGTGGGGCGTAAGCGCAGAGCCGCGCCCAGTGTTCGTCGTGATCCACGGCGGATACTGGCGCGCCCTGTCGCGGCACGACACCGCCTTCATGGCCCGAACACTCGAAGGCAAAGGAATCGCCACCGTCACAGTCGATTACGGTCTGGCACCGACAACTCGACTGGAGGAGATCGTCCGCCAGGTACGCACAGCGGTCGCCTGGGTCCATCGTCACGGCCCCGACTACGGATTGGACAGCAACCGAATCGTCGTCGGGGGTAGTTCGGCCGGAGGACATCTCACTGCATCGACGATGATGTCGGATTGGCAGCCCGAGCTCGGGCTGCCACTCGATGTTGTCAAGGCCGCCCTGCCGGTCAGCGGGCTCTTCGATGTCCGTCCATTGGTCGATTCGTTCGCCAACGAGTGGCTCTCTCTCGATCCATCCACTGCCGCTCACCTGAGTCCCCTGCTCCGAGCAGGGGACTCAGGCCCTCGGGCCGTCATCGCAGTAGCCGAACACGACGGCACTGGATTCCTCGATCAGAGCCGTGAATTCCACTCGATATGGGAAAAGCACTCGCCGAGTGAACTTCTCATAGTTCCTGACCGAAACCATTACGACGTCTTCCTCGACCTGTCGGATCCGAAGTCGTCGCTGACCTCAGCTCTAGTACGTCTCGTTCACAGCATCGGAGGAGCGTAGCCACCCTCCGTCTCACATCTCCCCTTAGGACGTCACATGCCCCTCGAAGCGTCTGTACGCCCGGAATCGACGGACTCTCCGTCGACGAAGTGGTTCATGCTCGCGATCGTCACCGCCGGACTCATCGTCATGACGATCAACTGGTTCAACATCGCAACCGGGTTCGGGCCTATCAGCGATGAGTTCGACCTGTCGATCGCGTCGGTCGCGCTGCTCATCTCGGTGTTCGTGGCGGCCTACGGATTGATGCACGTCCCCGGCGGATTCCTCGCCACTCGATGGGGTCTGCGCCGCACGATCGCATTAGGTCTGGCGATCGAAGGTGTCGGGGCCCTGCTGTCGGCCGGCGCCCAGAACTACGTGCAGCTCATGGTGACGCGAGTCGTCTGCGGTGTCGGTGCCTCGATTTTCGCGGCCGTCGGCATCGGCGCGGTGAGCATATGGTTTCGACACAAGCACCATGCTCTCGCACTGGGCATCTCGTCCGCCGGGTTCAGCGTCGGCACCGCCCTGGGCCTGTACGCGTGGGGCGAGATCACGCAAGCGACCTCCTGGCGAACTTCACTGGTGATCGGCGCGGCCGCGTGCCTCGGCGTCGCCCTCGTCAGCGCGATCTGGTTCCGCGTCCCGAGCGGCATCGGCACACTCGACGGCGTCGACATCACCCGAGAAGGACTCAAGCAAGCGCTCGGCAACCGGGACGTGTGGCGGTTCGGCATCTCGTTCCTGGGCGGGTATGGCGCCTATGTCGGTGGAAGTCAACTGATTTCGGTCTACGGCGAGGATCGAGGAATTCCGGGATATCAGATCGCCCTGGCCGCGTTCGTGATCGGCATCGCCGGCGTACCTGGCAGTCTCATCGGAGGCTGGCTTGCCGACCACTACTTCGCGGCCCGCAAGCTGTTCGTCGTGGGCGCTGTCCTACTCGGCGTCTTCCTGATCGTCGTACCACTCGGCGGCCCGGCCACGTTCTGGGTGCCCGCGTTCGGGATCGGCTTCATGTTCAACTTCACCTTCGCCGTGTGGCAGACGATTCCCGGCGACACCCCGTCGATCGCGCCGGAGCAGATCGGCACAGCAATCGGTCTCATGCTGACCGTTTCGGCGATCGGCGGATTCGTGATGCCGTGGGCGTTCGGCCTTATCGCGCCGAACATCGGCTACGGCCTCGCATGGGCGTTCATGGGCATCGCGTCGATCGCCTGTGCCACGATCGCCTTGCTGCGAACTCAGGTACCGCGCCAAAGTCCCGACCTGAGCACTCGAATCACGGCTTCTCAGCAAGCATAAGGAGGCTGTAGTCACTCAAGGGGCACCACTTTCATGATGTGCCCTGCAAGGATTCGGAGCCAGTGCCAACGACTGCGAACTCCGCGACTAGGGCGTGTTTCTAAACCTGTTTGAGTGCCGCGCGGGAGATTCTGGATGTCGTGTCGCGTGATGTGATCTCGGATGAAGTGTGGGCTGTGATCGGGCCGTTGTTCCCGACGGTGAAGTCGACGGGTCGACCGCTGGTGGATCGGCGCACGGTAGTTGAGGCGACGGTATGGCGGTTCCGGACCGGTGCGCCCTGGCGGGACGTGCCGGAGAGGTTCGGGAACTGGAATACGATCTACAGGAACTTCAACCGCTGGTCCGAGCAGGGCGTGTGGGCTCGGGTTTTGGAGCGGGTGCAGTCCCTCGCGCAACGGTCCGGCGACCTGAACTGGATCGCTTCGATCGACTCCACGATTGTCCGTGTACACCAGCACGGCGCGACCCTGCCGCGCAGCACAGGGGGCTCTGTCGAACTACAAGAAGTTTGGTGACGAGCCATCCGATCACGCGATCGGACGCTCCCGGGGCGGCCTGACGACGAAGAACCACCTGGTCTGCGACGGGAAAGGTCGCGCCCTCGCTTTCGTCCTCACCCCCGGGCAGGCCGCCGACACCAGAATGATGGCGACCACGCTCGAGCAGATCCAGGTGTCCGCCGGACAGGGCCGCCCCCGGACCAGACCAGATCGGGCGATGGCTGACAAAGGGTACCCGTCAGAAGCGAACCGAGCATGGCTGCGCGAGCGTGGGATCGCCGCGACGATCCCCGAAAGAGACGACCAGATCACGCACCGCCGTAAGAAGCCGGGTCGCCCCATCGACTTCGGCGACACACAGCGCGGCCGCTACCGCGGCCGTAGCGTCGTGGAACGTTGCTTCAACAAGCTCAAGCAATGGCGAGGCATCGCGATGCGCTCAGACAAGACAGCCCGCAACTACCACGCCGGCCTCTGCCTCGCCGCAACCCTCCACTGGCTCACCAGCACGGCGTGATCTCAGTACTCCTGGAACGCGGACGCCTGAGCACGTTGCGTGGCCGTGGCCTGAGTGTTCAACCCCGTGCACCAGCTCGGATACACCCGAAACCCGCGCTTCCCCGGACGGCTCCCTGAGGTGATGCCGAGCTCGGCGAGATGCGCGCCGGTGAACCGAAACACGCCCCGTCGGCCCTGTTGTTCTACGAAGACGCACAGGCCCGCGGCGAGATCGTCATCGCTGAAGGGCATCGTCGTTCCGCCCGAGTCCCGCTGCCAGAAGGCGACAAAAGCACCCGGCTTGGTCGGGGTGATTCGCGCAGTCCGGATATGCCACATCTCGTCGCCGATCTGGGCAACGCCCGACTCGTAGTCGCTGTTCTGCATCTCCGGAGTCACCGCAACAGCCATCCCCAGCTCGGCCGCATAAGTCTCAAACGCACTGAATTGCACACGGCCAAGCTATCTGACCTATACAGATGGGCTGAGGGAGCGCTCCTGGTCGCACCTTTAGCAACACGGCCTAGACGGTATGGGTGACCGCCGGCGTTGAGCTGGGGGTTGCGGGCCGGGACCTCACTCACCCATGTTCGTGGGTTACCGAGCAGGAAGCGCCCTGCCCGGTCTTTCCGACAGTGGTGGGAGGCCCCGGTGTTTACCGAGCGTACGAGCGTAGGACTGGACGTGCACGCACGTTCGACGACCGGATCACGACCGCCGACGCAGTCCAGCACGCCCTGGGACAACTCCCCGAGGACTTCCGCGTCGCCATCGTCCTCGCCGAGTTCGCCGACCTCCCGTACGCCGACATCGCAGAACACCAACAGGTCTCCGTCGCCACCGTGAAAACCCGCATCCACCGCGCGCGACGACAATTGGCAGACATCCTCGCACCAGTCCACGTCCCACAGCCTTAGACCTGTTCCACTCCTCACCGCCACCACCGCCGCAGCCAGACCTACTTTCAACGCGCCTGACTGCTGTAACCACACCTCGTCGAATCGGGAGTTCATTGCATGCCCGTGCTCGGACACGTCGCTCGCGGCCGTATCGGAACCGCTGTCGCAGCAACGGCTGCGGCCACCGTGCTCGTCGGATGCTCGTCGGCCTCCTCGGACGACAAGGTGACGTTCGGCACCGAGGAGCGCCCGGCCTACACCGACCAGTTCACGGTCGGCTCGGCGACATTGGCCGCCCGCCTGCCCGAAGGCGCCCGGGTCTTTCAGCTCGATGGAGACGAGGCCCGCTCGCTCGGCCGCCCTGATGGCTCAGCCGTCATCGTGTCGTGGCCCAGACATGACCTGTCCTCCGTGTCATCGTTCACCGGCATTCCTTTCCAGTCCTCGATCGGGGACCTGGCGTACTTCACCGAATCGGTTCGCCTGGAACTGTGGCCGATCGACTGCACGACGTTCGACGATTTCCAGGGCAAGGACGACGCAGCGGACGAGACAAGCTCACTCAACGGCCAGCCGTTCTCCTACACCCGCTTCGAGATGCCGGATCCAAAGCCGATTCACGCCGGTCGCGGCAGGTGGGTAGATCCCGACCTGAACACCTTCTACGCGCTCAAACTTGGTGAGCAACCGTGCAGCGCGGTGATGGCGAAGGAGTCGTACATGACAACCAGCGACCCGAACTCGCTCAAGGGCTTCGGATACCGGCTGTTCGTCGAGGGCGACGGCACAGTCACGTCCTCCAGCCAGTGAGGCTCCCCTGGCGGCGCATACCTGAGCCGTCACTCACCCCAGCAGACGTCGCTGAGATCCGTGAGGAGGCGCGCGTTCTCGTCGTTCCCGGCTTCGCGACCTTCGACGAGGTGTGCGAGACAGCGCGCGGCTGCGTCGACGGCGCCCACGAGAACACGGCCCTGGGGAGGAAGGTCGACGCGCTCGTGCGTCAGGTGTGGAACGAGCGCCGGGACGAACAGAAGCAGTGGACGACACCGGGCGACTACATGCGGGTGGCCGCGGCGTTCGCGGACCTCGAGCAGCGCGGGATCCTCGCGCGGATGAACTTCACCTGCTGCGTCAAGTGCGGCACCGTCGAGATCGACGAGGAACGCACCCCGGCCGACCCGCCGATGGACGGCTGGTGCCCGTGGAAGCAGTGGGCGTACACGTTCTTCCACATGCAGGACGCCGAACGCCTCGGCGACGAGCCCGCCGACCTGCTGCTGTCCTACAGCTCTTTCCGACCGGCCCCGGACACCGACCCGGCTCTCATCGCGGCCGCCTGCTCCGGCGACCGGGTAGCCGAACAGGAGATGGTCGCCTACACAGACGGCGTCGTCGGTCGCACCGTCGTCGACGCACTCCGGTCGCGGGGCCTGACCGTGGACTGGAACGGCGACACCAGCCACCGCATCTGCGTCACCGACGTCGTCTGGCGAAAACCACTCCCCGACTGACAGCGTCACCGACCTCCGTAGGCAGATTTCGCTGTTGGGCGACAAGACACTTCACCCACTCGGCAGTCCCACACAGCGAAGACTCGGCTAGTCGAGTGGCGCTGGCTGGTAGTCGCCGTATAGGCCGTGGTCTTCGCCGGCGAGGTACTGCTGGTGTTGTTCATCGGCGCGGGCGGCGAGGGCCGCGTTGTCGGCACGCTCCTTGGTCGAGCGCTCTTGGTGCCGGGTTAGCGCAGTCGTGATGCCCACGTACGCACCCCACAGCACCACGCACACAGCAGCGAACCCAAGGATCCACTTCCAGTAGGCGAAAACCAGGCCGAGCACGATCAGGATCGCGATCCCGCCAGCCTTACTGTTGCTCTTCACCACTACCTCTCATCCCACGGCTTCCGATGCTCCCAGCGCCCAGGCTCGTGAACCTATTCGCAGGCGACGCCGTCGCCGTCACGGTCGAGCTTGCTGCTGTATCCCGGCTGACCGCGGTAGATGGGTGCGGCGCCGGCCGCCCGCGCTGCTGCGCAGTTCGCGTAGTAGGCACTGCCTCCACTCGGTGCCGGTGCCGGAGCGACGACGGGCGCGGGAGCGGGGGACGGAGCCGGGGTGCGCACGATCGGCGGCGGAGCGAGCGTCGTCGACTGCGCCACCGGAGCAGGTGCCGGCGACGGCGCGGTGCCGCCGCAATCAGCCAACACTCGTGCGATCGCGTCCTTCTCGGCCTCGGTCACCCACAACTGGTAGGCAGCCTTCACCTCGACCTGGCGGGACACATACGTGCACCGGTAGGCCTTGTTCGGCGGCAACCACGTCGCGGCGTCACCATCGGACTTCTGACCGTTCGTCGGCCCATCGACTGCCTGCAGGTTGCGGGGATCGTTCGCGAGGTTGCGGCGTGTGGCCTCGTCGAGCTGCTGGGCACCCTTCTGCCACGCATCCGACAGGGCAACAACGTGGTCGATCTGCACGGCGTTCGAGGTGCCTTCACCGCGGGTGAACGCGATCATCCGACCGGTGTAGGCGTCGGCGAGGGTGCCGGTGAGCACGGTGCAGTTGTTCGATCCCGGCTTGATGGTGATGTCCGTCAGGTCCCGCTTCAGAATGTCGTTGCGGGTGTCGCAACCGTTGTGACCGCCCTCGACGGTCACGTCATCAGTCCAGGCCTGACCGAACAGCGTGCGGTCGTAGCCGGTCTTCGGGGCGCGGCCCTTCACCGGGAGCGTTTCGAGTGCGGCGAGCGCCGCGGTGCTGTCGTGCGCGGACAGTTCGTTCACCACGACCGCTGTCGTCGCAAGAGTGGTCGTGGCCGGGGCGGACGAGGTCACGCTGGTGGTCAGCACGGACAGAGTTTTGCTGTCCTCGCAGCCGGTTACAGCGAGAACGGTGGTGGTGGCGGCCGCGGCGATCAGCCAGGTCCGGGCACAACGGTGCCGGAGGGTGGGCAGGGCGGACATCAGCGTTCCTTCTCGAAGCAGCAGGAAGGCACACCGAGCCAGCCCCCCCAAGCGGATGGATGGCGCCTACCCCGGCATCGACGCGAACAGCCTGTCTACCAGGCGGCACCGACAGCAGCGGCAGGAGCCCCGTCGTGGCACCGGTCGTCATGACCAACGCCCAGATCCAGGCTTCTCCCCCGATCGCAGTCGTTCGGCCTGTCGCCGGCGGCCGCGTCTGATCAGCCTGTCTCGGCTGGCTTCTCCCTGGAAGAGCTCGTCGGTGAGGGCTGCTTCGATGTCGAACGGGGTTCCGGCGAGCCGGAGTTGGGCGAGGTCGACGAGGAATAGGTCGACGGCGATCCGGATCAGCTCGCCCCGGTTGGCGCCGAGTCTCCGCGCGAGGTCCGCCAGATGGTGGGCGGTTTCCTCGTCGAGGTGCATGTTCATCTGCACCGGGAATCGCGGCCGGGTGACACTGTTGCGTGCGCGTTCCTCGACGAGGGAAGGCAACCCGGCCTGGTCGGTGAGGAGACGACGAATCGCCACCCGGATCACCCCGCTGCGGTGGCGTGTCCCGAAAGGCTCGGCGATCGCGATCAGCGCGCGGTTCGCATCCTCGGAGAAAAAGACGCCGATCGGGGGGCCGACGGACCAGCGGCCCATCTGGGTTGGCCACTCGTCGACCGGAAGATCGCAGGCATCCTCCCAATCTTCGTGAGCGGTCATGCCTGGTCCCGGTCCTGCCCGCTCTCGGCGTCGCGAGCGCGGACGGCGTTGTAATCGTCGAGCACGTAGTCGACGGCTCTAGTCGGGATCCGCACGTCGGGGCCGACGGACTCTCGTATGCGACGGCGGACATCGGCGAGCATCTCGAGCTCGCGCCGCAGCTGCTCCTCGTCGGGCAGGTCTGAGGTCACCGTGTCGCCCCTATCCCCTGCATGGGGGTGAGCAACGTGATCATCTGCGTGCGGGCCCGGTTGATACGGGTCGCGACCGTCGCGACGGGAACGCCTTCGTGAGCGGCGATGTCGGCGTCGGGAAACTCGGCGAACTCCCGCAGCACGATCGCGACCCGGAAGTCCGCGGGCAGCGTGCCCAGGACGCGGCACTCGGCGTCCACATCGGCGACCCGGTCCCCGGTCAGCGCGGCGGGGTATTCGAGTCCGATGACGTCGAAATCGTCGACGACGGCGGACTCGCGCCTACGGATCACTGCCAGGGACGCGTTCGCAGCGATCCGGCACAGCCACGCCGAGACCTTCGCGTCGCCGCGGAACTTGTGCGGGTTCTGCCACGCAGAGGTCAGGGTGACTTGCACGGCTTGTTCCGCGTCTTCATGGTTTCCGCTGATACGGAGACAGATTGACCACAGGCGGCGACGGTAGCGGCCGACCAGTTCCGCGAACGCGGTTCCGTCCCCCAGCTGGCTCAACGCCAGCAATTCCCCATCAGTCACGTCTGGATCCCCCCAGGATCTTTTCGATCGGCTCGAATCAGCCGCCCGGCAGTGTATCCGGCGACGAGAAAAGGCTCCCCGCCCAGGTTCGGTCGCGGCGCCTTCCCTCAACCATCCCTCGAGCGGCAGCACCTGCTGGACAGTGAACCCGCCACCTACTCGAGGTGCGGCTCGTGCTGTGCAACGATGCGATGTCCCTTTCCGCGCGAGTGATCCGAGATGGGTTCGATGAGACTCCGAGTACCACTGACCGTGGCAGCCCTACTGCTCACCGCCGGCTGCAGCAACGCCATCGACGGACACGCCATCGGTATCGACCCCGCGACCACAACGGCCGCGACCACGACCACGACGCCCGCCACTCCGTCGCCGGCTGCACCTGAGCCCGAGCCCGAGCCCGTCATCGAAACCACAACGCCACCACCCGCGCACACCACCGAGCAGACAACCGAAGAGACCTACGAGCCCCCTTCCGTTTCTGCTGTGACGGTCGGTCAACCCTGCTCCTCCCCCAGCGCCGTCGGCACCGACGTCAACACCGGCAAGGACATCGTCTGCGTCTACACCGGTGGCGGCGGAAACGTCTGGGTCAACAGCATCCCCATCGTCGGTGTCAACAACGTCGGTGATCCCTGCGACTCGTCGGCGACCGCATCCCAGACCCCCGCCGGTAAGGCGATCATGTGCGTGAACGGGCAATGGACCTACGGACCGTAGTGGTACGAGCGTCGGCAAAGCCGCGGTCAGCGGCGCAGCAAGGACATCCCGATCTCGGCCCGCACCTCGCGGCACGTGGAGACCATGTGCACGACAGCGTTCTCGTGCACCTGTGATCGTGTGGTCCAGGGGTGTAGCAGGATTCGCAGCGTCGTGGGACGACAGCATTGACGGATACAGGGTGGGGAGATGAACGACGAGCGAGATGCCAGATCACGAGCGGCGGTATGGGCGAACGCGATCGAGCACCTCGAACAGTTCGCCGCCGAGCGCGGCCACCTACGTATTGCCGCCGGGTACGTGTGTAGCGATGGCATGCGGCTCGGCGCCTGGGTCAACAGCCGCCGCGCCGAACGCCGCCGCGGCACCCCCACACTCACCGACGAGCGAATCGCCCAACTCGACAACCTCGGATTCGTGTGGGACCCGCCGCGAGGACGCACCATCGACGAGTTCGCCGAGCAGTGGGTAGCCGGGATCGAGCACATCGAGCAGTACGTGACCGAGCAGGGACACGCCCGGGTCCCGTCCGCGTGGGTGTGCGAAGACGGATTCCGGCTCGGCCGATGGGCGAGCGGCCGGCGCAGCGAGCGCCGCCACAACGCCCCCGCCCTGACCTCGGACCGGATCGCACAACTCGACGATCTCGGCTTCGACTGGGGCACCGCCGATACCCGCCCCAAGCGCCACTCGGACCAGTGGGACGCCGGCATCGACCACCTCGCACAGTTCATCGCCGAACATGGCCACGCACGCGTCCCCAACGGCTGGACCAGCACCGACGGCTTCCACCTCGGCGTGTGGGTGACGAACAAGCGCGCCGACTTCCACCACGGCAGGCCATCGCTGACCAGCGACCGGATCGACACACTCGACACCCTCGGATTTCACTGGGGCACAGCCGGGACGAAGACCTTCCCCGTTGTCTCCCGGCCGCCGACGCAGTGGGACAACGCCGTCCACCACCTCACACAGTTCGTCGCCGACCACGGCCACGCACGCGTCCCCCAGAAATGGGTCTCGCCCGACGGATTCAAACTCGGGGCGTGGGCGGGCCGACGACGACACGAGCGCCGCGCCGGCACACCGACCCTGACACCCGAGCGGATCGCGCAACTCGACAACCTCGGATTTGAGTGGGAGCCACCACGCGGGCCCCGGCGTGCTCACTCCAACCCCTGAACCGGAGCGGCTCTTCATCGCGCTAGTGTCGGTCGCCGAGATGACGATGGTCCCGAGACACGAGCCAGTCTCGGCGACAGGAGCCGAAGTACCTGGACCATTCACTGTCCTCAAGGTTGTGATCGACTTATCAGGATCCGAAAGGAGATCCTGCGCTGCCGTTCGAGGTTGACTCGGTGATCGTCACTGATCCGGAGTCGAATTCGAATCAGCGTCGACGCCGGTGAAGGCCGCTGTTACCCCGAACGCTCCGGCGGCGGTGAACGTCTGGGAGGGCTGCGATCCCGTTGACGACCGCCACCGGTGCCCCGACGTTTGTGGTGCCGACCTCGAACTGCACCATCGCGGTCGCGTCCGCCTGGGCGACAGCTGCGAGGAAGGCATCCGACGCGGAAACGCCACGACAGCGAACATCCCTGGGGCATCGCTACCCTCTGACAAAGTCTTGGGTCGTCAGTGTTTGGGGCCGATGCGGGTGTGGCGCCGCAAGGGTATAGAGGCAATTGAAATGTGATGAGCCGCACAGAATTCGGGTTATCGCCGCTGGAACCCTATCGCCGTATACGGTTTGACCGTTATGTCAGACTATGAAAAGGGGGCGCAACGAGTGCGTATGTCGTGTGGAGTCAAGAAGATGGTCGTTGGGGGCGCGATTGCTGCGGTCGGAGCCCTGGCGTTGCCGTCGACAGCGTCGGCGGCTTCGGGACTGGCGCCGGCCATCATGGCAGTGTCCGCGACGTCCGATGCAATCCATGTCGAATTGACGAACCCTAACTCGTACGGGCTGTGCAATCTCATGGTCTTCGTCGATAATGCCGAGGGGAAGCAAGTTTTCCCTCGGAACCTGACGGACCTCAATTTGGCCGCAGCCCCGTGAGACGAAGTACTTCGATATCGAGGTTCCGGCCGGTGACTATGACGTGGAGTCGCAGTGCTTCGCGTTCGGGGAAGCTGCAGTGTCGACGGGTGTGGTTAAGGTGAGCGTCAAGCCTGCCGGCCCCCTCGCCAGCCTGGGGAGCTCCACGGGATCCCTCGGCAGCCTTGGGATTTCGACGGGATCCCTCGGCAGCTGATCCCGCTGGACTGGACTTTGCGGCCAGCCTTTGCGTCGACATGAAGGCGAGCGTCGGGGCGTCCGCAGACCGTCCCTCACCGAGCCAGCGTTCGATCAAGCGTCGCCACGATCCGATCAGGTCCGTTCCTTCCGACCTCCCCGTGCGCTGTCATGACTAGTTCGCACAGCAGCTTTCCTGCGGAGAATCCGACCGGGAATACAGCCAGCCAGTGAACACCGAGACTTCAACACCCTAAAGACAGAAGAATTACCAAGTCGTGCGACGCCACGAGCGACGCGGAGTCGAATACCCAAACCCCCACCGCTTTCGCAGTAGCGATTGTACAACAACAAGATTCGGCCGACGACCCGTCCAACGGTGCAGCGTTCCGATCGGCCGGGCATGTATCAGAACGGGCGGGACGTCAGTTCGCCGCCGCGTACGCTTCCGTGATGTCCGCGGCGATACGGCCACGAGCAGAGACGGAGTAGCCGTTCGCCACGGCCCACTCCCGGATCCGCGAGGCCTCGGCGCCGTTGGACGTTGGCCTGGCCGACTTAACCGTCTTCCGGCGGCGGACACGGGTGGCGTACTTGATGTAGTAGTCCAACTTCCGGTGGAACTCGGTAGCGTTCTTGTCGTTGAGATCGATGCTGTACTCGACACCGTTGACCGCGAAGCTGATGGTCTCGCCACCAACATCGATCGGCTCCCCATCGAGATCATCGATCAACTCGACTACAAACTTCTGCGCCACCTGAATTCTCCTTAGGTAGTGACGAGCAGGGCACCAGCCAAAGGCTCGGAGCTGAAGCCAAACAGCCACCCGCGAACACGCCGATAGCCAGATCTCCCAAAGTACCCAGGACCTCCCCTCGCTCAAAACCGCTCGTCGTTCGGGTGGAGGGGGTGACATGATCCTGCCGTTCATGACGCTGGCGTTCGTGATATCGACTCCGCCAGGCGGCTCGCACCACTCGTCAGGCTGGATGCAGAGTCTCGCGATATCCGGGCCTTGACGCGTCTGGGGACTGGCGCGGAATCTGTTCGGGGCAGCGGCTCCGACGGCCCTGCAGGCGTAGTTGACTACGCGTGTTTTGCGGGGGGCAGGGAGTTCAGCAGGTCGATCAGGGAGTCGATCACATCGTCTGTGAGGACACCGTTCTCGCCGCGCGGTGCGCCACGTGCCGCAGTCTTCGTGACACCTGCCCGTTCGAGAGCGAGAGCGAGAGCGACACGTCGGTCTATGTCGTCCGCGGTGAGTGTCTGTCCTTCGATCGGCGTCGGTGTTCCTCCGTTGAGGGCTGCCGCTGCGCTGCCCGGCTCCCACCGGAGGGCTTGGTCGAGCTTGGCTAGCGTCGTGAGGCTTGCCGCGGGCGGGGTCCCGTGCTCGATCTTCGTCTGGCGCTTATCGGACGGCCCGCCGGCCAAAGTCACTTGGTCCTGCGTCATGCCGAGCCCGAGACGTCGCTTTCGCACGATCCTGCCAAATCGCTCAAGCTTCGCCCTATCCATACCGTTCAGTCTACTATCTTGGCGAATCTGGGAGGAGTCTTCTGGGAGATTCCAAAGAAAAGGCGCTGTTCATGCGATGTCGCATGATGCGACGCCCCTTTGCGCCTACCTTAGAAGTCGCTTAGGATTCGCCTGTGCAAAAGAATCGGACCGTCCCGTTATCGCTGGAGGTAGGGGGATCCTGGTGGCGGGGCGGCCATCACGGAGGCGCACGCGGGAGACGTGTCCTGATGCTTTCGGGGGCGCCGACGCCTACCCACGCGTGGTTGTCGAGCGCGGCAGAGGGGCGTTCGGCAACCTCATTCGTCAGCCGAGCCGGACCGAGTTCGACGGAGATGAGCTCTGTGGTCGAGATTGCAAGTCTTCCCGACTCGTGACGGCTGGGGTATACCGGCAAACGCACGACGGGCGACCAGGTAAGGCCGATCCAGTTTGATCAGAACGACGTCTTTCATCGAGACGCCCCGGGCCTCAGTTACGTTCGTGCGGGTTCCACATGCGATGTGGCCGGTCTCCCACTACTGCACGAGCCCGGATTCACGTAGGGCTTTGAGCCTATGCGGACGCACTAGTCCTTCAAACATTCGGAGACTCAGCCGGCCGATCTTTCCGCGAGCTTAGAACTTTCGGCGACTCAGGCTGCGGTCGTGTCATGCGACTGCCCACCCGTCGGTTACTTCGTGCCTCGATGGCCTTGGTTTAGACCTCCTCGCGCTGGAACAGCCAGCGCGCGAACCACATTGCGCGCGCGGTCGGTTCCTCGCGGCCACCAGACAGGCAGCTCTGGACCCTGGCCCACCCATCTGTCTGGTGGTCGCACCACCACATTCGTTTGGCTTCTCGTCTCGTTCAGTAATCAGCAGTGAAGGGAAATCACATGAAGCAGCAGGCCCCTGGCGGTCGTCATCGTCGTCGGCCGGACCATGCCACAGTCGCTGTCGCGGTTCCGCTCGCGATATCGATCGCGTGCGCTGGTGCAGGTGTCGCGCAGGCCGCGCCGTCTCAGCCCGGTGTGACGGTCGATGAGGGTCAGCCCGGCGTGAGCGCACCCAGCGGCGACCAGCCTGGCGTCACCCCGGCTCCAGCTCCGGCTCCCGAGCGTGAGTACGTGCCTGGCTATACGCCGCAGTACGCGCAGGCGCCGTCGAAGCCGGTCTACAACTACAACTACGGCAACGATGCGAACTACTCGGGCGGCGGCCAGGGCTACTACTCGGGCTACAGCAACAACTACGCCGGATACAGCGCGCCGGTCTACAGCGCGCCTGCGCCCGTTGAGGATCCGGCCGTGGTCGCGGTCGTCGAGGCGCCGGTGAAGAAGGTGCGTCTGGGCGACTACATCGCCGATCAGACGGACCTGCTGCCCGAGAACCAGTGGAACCAGATCAATAACACCGCCGCGGACCTCGAGGCAGGCTTCGGCCAGTTCTGGCGCTCGTCCGGTGTCGACGCGGCGCGCGCTGACCGCATCGCGGCCGCGTCGGTCGCCACGGGCGCCGCTGGCGCTGTGATCGGTGCAGGGATCGGTGCCATTCCTGGCGCGCTGCTCGGCGGCACGATCGGCGGCAACGTGGGCCTGGGCATGGGCGGTTTCGTGTCCCTTCCGCTCAATGCCATTCCGATTCCGGGGCTTCCGACAACTGTGATCGTGCCGACCACGGTCGCCGGCACTGCCGTCGGTGCAGCTGCCGGTGCTGCGGTGGGCGCGGCGGTTCTGGCTGTCCCGTTCGCGGCAGCTGGTGTCGCCGTCGGCGCCGCGACCGGTGCGGGTGATCCGCTCGACGAGCCGCACGTGGTCGAGCTGCCGAGCAAGCCGCGCGCTGATCAGGAAGCGATCGCCGAGCAGACCCGTCAGGTCGTCTCGCAGGTCGAGGCCCTGCTGGGCGGCGACGTCGTGGTCGATGCGGTCCGCACTGCCGCTGTCGAGGTCCCGAAGCTCGCAACTCAGGCGGACAAGGCCGTTCGCGGCGTCGTCACTGCGCAGCCCGGCGGCGACGAGGCGGCCGCGGCGTTCGACTCGTTCGTCGCTGACGTCGCTCCGTTCGCGTCGATCCTCGGTGACGCCATCGGTGAGACCGGCCTCGCGATCAACACGGGCCTGACGGCCTGAGCCGCCGCTCCGCTCACATCGTTCACGACAGGGAGGCCACCAGAGTGGGTAGCAACGACGACTGGTTCTCCGAGCCGCTGACTAGCGGCGAAGCCGAGGACAACACCTCGACACCGCCGTTGTCGGTGGTCGCCGATCAGTCCAGTGCCGACGATTCGACCAGCGTCGACGATTGGTTCGCCGAGCCGGCGTCGGCCGATGGGAGCGGAGCGACCGAGGTCCTCTTCGATCACGCCGTCGTCGCGGACGACGACCTCGCGCAGTGGGTTTCGGGTCAGCTGGAGGCGCAGTCTCCCGCGCCCTCCGCTGCGGGCGAGGATCCCGAGCTGGATTGGGCGGCCGGGGCCAGCGCGCCGACCGTCCCGATCCGTCAGGAGCGTGCGCCTCTCGGGGCGCCGCCGTCGCAGCCACGCTTCCCCTGGCTGCGACGGCGGCGCGGTGCGGTGGCCGTCGCTGTTTCTGCCGGTGTCCTGGTTATTGGTGGCCCGTCGGCGGTGATCGCGGTCGTCGGTTCGGCGTCGCCGGACGAAGTCACTCCGATCTCCTCGCTGGTCACCGAATCAACCAGCTCCGCACCGCAGCCCGAGGCCGCACCCGCCGCTCTCGAAACCCCCTGGTGCGCAGGCCGGACCGGTGGTCATCCGGTCGCGCTCGACTCTGCGGATCCGGGTCTGGCTGCCATCGCCGGGTTCGAGAACGCCTACTACGTCGATCGTGACGGATTCCGGGCGCGCAGGTTCGTCGCCGAGAACGCGCGGGTCGGCTCCGCCGAGCGGATCGGTCAGGGCATCGCGCAGATCCCGGTCGGCACCGAGCACTGCGTGCTGGCGTCGCGGGTCAGCAACGGGGTGTACGCCGTCGATCTGTTCGAGCGCCGTCCCGACACGACGTCCGAGCACTACCGCCAGACGATCACCACCGCGCCGGCTCCGCATGGCGCGGTCATCACCGCGATCAGTTCACGAGAGGGGCAGGGAGCATGAATCCACTACGCCGGGGGGCGTCGATTGCGGCCGTGACCACGGTCGCGGTGCTGGCCGCAACCAGCACCGGAGCGGCAGCCGCCGCCGCCCAGTCGACGACCACCGCCGCTGCCGAGTCGAGCAACTGCGCTCCTCTGCACCTGGTGATCGCGAACGGCACCACCCAGTCGAGCGAGCACGCCGCCCCCGACCAGGACGGCGGATTCGGCTCGGGCATCGCGATTCCCGCGATGCTCGCCGCGAACTCCGGCAGCAAGAACCCGCTGCTCGAGCGCACGTACATCTCGTACTCGGCGAGCTTCGGCGGCAAGCCGGGTGACCAGTCGAAGGCCACCTACGAGAAGTCGGTCGCCCAGGGCATCACCAACACGAAGTCGGAGCTCGCGCGCATCGCGAAAGAGTGCCCGAGCCAGAAGGTGTTCCTGACCGGTCACTCTCAGGGCGGCCAGGTGATGAGCGCCCTCGCCCGCGAGATCGGTGCGGGCCGTGGCCCGATCCCCGCTGACCGGGTGGCCGGCGTCGCGTTGTTCTCCGATCCCACTCGCACGGTGGGCTCGCCGATCTTCGGCTCGACGTCGCAGACCTCGCCCGCAGCGGTGCCCGGGTCGAAGGGCACCGAGGTCGCCAAGGTGCAGATCGCGGCGATCGAGGCCCCCGATGGTGGTGGCATCGCCCCGAATACGGCGTCGACGGACTCGTTCGGGTCGCTGCGCTCGCGCACCGCGTCGTTCTGCGCTGCCGGTGACGTCTCGTGCGATACCCCGGCCGATGCGCCGCTGGCGCGGATGGTCGCCAACATCGGCGGCCAGTCGATCCTGGATCCGCAGGACCCGGTCGGCATCGTGACCACCATCGGCACAGCGCTGGGACAGTCCGTCCTCTACACGGGCGCCTCGGTCGTCAACGACAACATCGACTTCAACTCCGCCTCGGGCACATTCCAGGTCAAGCAGTCGAAGTCCACCGTTCTGGGCCGAATGGTCCGCTACAGCGATCCGAAGAACCAGAAGGAAGGCGTGGGCGAGTCGATCACGGCGCTGACGAAGATCGCGGGCATGGGCATCGGCGCGGCCGTGACCACCGCCAAGGACCTGCTCTCCCCCGCGTCGATCGTGCAGATCGCCGCGGCCGGTGTCGCCGGACCGCAGGCCGCGCTCGCGGTGCTCGGTGCTCGGTTCGCGCAGGCCGCGGTGAAGCTGGTGCCCCCGGTCACCATCGAGAACACCGTCAAGCTGGCGTTCAACGAGATTCAGCGCGACGTCACCGACAACAAGGGCCTGTTCCGGATGGCGGTCGACACCTCCTACTGGCAGACCGTCGAGAAGCACGGCGGCTCCTACGAGACTGCGCCGACGGGCACGACCGGTGAGAGCGCGGTCGAGCTGACGAAGAACTGGGTCGTCGCGGCCGCGCAGGACATCGCAGGCTCGAAGTCCTCCTCGTCGACGACTGCTGCGACGACGGCCCCGAAGTCGGTGCCGGTGTACGCCCCGCGCAGCCAGCAGCCGCTGTCCGCGTCGACGATCCTCGCCTCGAACTCGACCGGCGCGACCTCGACCGCCACCAGCACGACAACGACGACGGCGGAGCCGACGGCCGCGACCACTGCGACGACGCCGAGCACCACCGAGACCACGGTCGCGGTGCAGCCCGGCCTGAATTGAGCAGGTGGGGGCACACCTTCGGGTGTGCCCCCACCGCTGACCCGCTTTGTGGTGGTGACACCACCACATGAACGACGAAGGGATGGACGAGATGTCGGTGCCGATCGCCCGCGACAGCAACGAGCAGCAGGCCCTGAGCGAGTTCCGCCCGGCCGGGCTCAAGCTCCCCTCCATCGAGGAGCAGGCCCCGGTGTGGGACGTGGCGATCTCGCAGGAGCAGCCGCATCCGGCGTTCTGGCTGCTCGGCGCCCACGGCGGCGCCGGGGTGTCGACGCTCGCGCAGTCCTGGGCGCCGGCTGCCGACGCGCAGCGCGGCTGGCCCGCCGAGGACCGCTACGCGAACGTCGTCGTCGTTGCCCGCACCCACCGCACCGGACTGACTGCCGCGCACGCACTTCTGCGGCAGGCTGCGGGCGGGCTGACCGGCGGCTGCACCCTGCTGGGACTGGTCATCGTCCCTGACCAGGACGGCAAACTGCCCGCCACGTTGCGCCGTCAGGTCGAGGTCGTCGAGGGTCTCGCACCGCAGGTGTGGCGGGTGCCGTTCGTGCCGGTGTTCCGGACCCTGACCCACGAGCAGATGCCGGTGTGGTCACCGCGCGATGCACCCGCCGAAGCCGCGAAGCGTTTCGCGCGGCCCGACGCGTCCGAAGTCATCCATCCCGAGATCGCCGAGATCGGTCGGCAGATCTTCGAGGCCGCCCGCGCTGCGGTCGCCCGCTAACCCCTTACCCCACACAGAACTTCCGCCCGGCGACGGGCGGATACCGAGTTATGCCCGCACAACGAAAGGGAACACCATGTTCGCGGCCCTGAGCACCGCCTACCACGCCAGCACCGTCGAGGTCCTCGCCCAGATCGGCGACGTCAAGCCCGCCGCTCCTCCCGGCTCCGAGCGCTTCCTGATGATCATGTCCTGGGTCATCTGGGGCGCGGTGATCTTCTGCATCGTCGGCCTGGTCATCGCGGGCGCGATGCTCGCCTACCAGCGGATGCAGGGCGGTGGCGGCGACGCTCAGATGAAGATCGTCGGCGCGATGGTCGGCGCGGTCATCATCGGCTTGGCCGGCACGCTCGTCAACACACTCGTGATGCCGTGACGTGGCGATGCTGACCTCGATCCTCGCGCAAGACGACACCCCGGCCCCCTCGCCGGGGATTCCGCAGGAGCGGCTGCTCGTCCCGAACCAGGTCTGGGATCCGCTGATGCAGGTCCTGAGCTACGTCCTGTGGGCGGGCACCGCGCTCTGCGTCGTCGCGCTCGTGATCTGTGGAGCTGTCCTGGTCAACCAGCGCAAATCCACTGGCACGCAGGTCGTCGAGGACGCGACCTTGGTCCGAATCCTCGTCTGCGCGGCCGTCATCGGCTCCGCCACGACCATCGCCAACACCATTCTTCTCTAGGGGGCTTTCGCTCATGTTCTCTTCCCGCCGCCAGACCGCAGCGACCATCCTCGCCGCCTGCGCCGTCGCCGGTTTCACCGCTGGTTGCGGCGGCGGCACCGACGACCCGGCCTCGGCAACCGCTGTCGACACCACGTCGGCTCCCGCCGATCTGCGGTGGGAGAACCTGTACGGCGTCCGCGTCCCCACCTCGAAGACGGCCGGGCCCACCTCCGGCGAGACCCAGATGGGCTACAGCCAGACCCCGCAGGGCGCCGTCGTGGCCGCGATCCGCGGCCAGGTCACCTTGGCGATGGCGTCCGACAACTCCTGGGGGAAGGCGGTTTCCTACATCACCGCCCCCGGCCCGGGGCGCGACGAGTTCGTCGCCAACCGGGCCGTGGTCTCCGTGACTGCGGGCGAGGTTCCCACAGGCCAGGCCCCGACGTTCGTCGGGTTCAAGGTCACCGACTACCAGTCCGGTGACCCGACCACCGCGGGCGTGCAGATCGCACAGCAGATCGGCAACCCGCCCGAGCTGTTCGCCTATCCCGTTGCCCTCCAGTGGATCGAGGGTGACTGGCGAATCGTGCTCCCCACTGCCGCCGAGGACATCGACGCCACCCTGCTCGACAACCTCGACGGATTCACCCTTCTGGAGGACAAGTGACCACCAAGACCAAACTCGCGATCGGTGCGGCCGCGCTCGCCCTGGTCATCGTCATCGCCGTGGTACTCGTCATCGTGACCGGCAAGGACGACGACACCACCACGGCTTCCCCGGCCGCTCCGACGTCGACCGCGTCGCAGCCGATGGCGAACAACGGGGCGGACGGCTTCTTCAATCCGTCCGCCGACCTGCTCGGCCGCAAGGTCATGCACCCGAACAACCCTGCAGGTCAGGCCCTTCCGCAGACCGCTCCGGGACCTCGCACCGAATGCGACCCGGCCGCCCCGGTCACCTCGCCCACCGGCGTGATGATCCAGACGACGTTCGACACCCCGAACCTGTTCTCGACCTCCGACGGTCCGACGAAGGTCGACGGCCTGCTCGCCCGCGGATACAGCCACTCCCCGCAAGGCGCGTCGCTGGCGGCCTACAACATCTGGCAGCGCTTCCAGCTCGGCGGCGACGTCGGCACCGCGGTGCTCAAGAACCAGGCGGTGGCCGATCCCGAGGTCATGAAGAAGTTCGACGAGCAGGGCATGTCCGAGACGAGCGTCAGCGCCGAGACCCGGAGGGTCACGCCGGCGCCCTCGGCGTTCCGCGTTCTGAGCTGCGACCCCGACTTCGTGGTCACCGAGTACGCAACCCGCTACTTCGGTGACGAGAACGGCCTGTTCCCCAACGAACGCTGGGCGACGTTCCGCTTCAACATGGTCTGGCAGGACGGGGACTGGAAGATGCAGTTCCTCAAGGGCGCTGCCTCGGCATCGGTCGTCGACAACCTGACGGGGTGGACGACATGGGCCTTCTGAGAAGACTGGTCACTCTGGCGTTGATCGTTGTGGCGCTCGCCGGCCTCGGCACGAGTGTCGCTGCCGCGCAGACCCGGCCGGATGTTCCGCCGCCGTCGCAGTCTCCCTCCCTCAACCTCGAGCAGACCGGCGAGGACGGGAACGACTTCCAGCAGTACTTCACCGAGTGCAAGGACGAAAACCGCGATAAGAGCCTGATGGAGAAGGTCGCTCCGGAGCCCAAGGGCTGGATGGAGCAGCTCTTCGGCGGCCCGAACGGCATTGGGGTCAGCCTCCTCGGCGACAACCTCGGCTGCTCGGCCAAGGGACTGTGGGAGCATCCGCTGGACGCGATCGGAACCGCATTCGGCAATACGGCATCGGCGTTCTGGGGCGATCCGGTCGGCAAGTTCGCCAATGCCGTGATCGAAGGCAACACGTCGGCTTTCGCCACGGTGATGACGTTCTGGATGTCGGTCCCGATTCCGTCGCTGACCGGCGGCGCAGCCGTCACCGGTATCCGCAACATGACCTTCGAGATTCAGCTGGTCGCTCTCGCGATCGGCATCGCCTTCGCGGCAATCAAACTGGCGGTGGCCCGCAAGCAGGCGGTCGCTGAAGGCGCGGACGAGACCGCGAAGATGCTCACCCGCACCATCTTCTCGATCTGGACCGCACCCGTGCTGGTCATCACGCTCCACCAACTCGGGGACTCGTTCTCGACGTGGGTGATCAATACCGCCTCCGGTGGTGACCTGGGCGGGAAGATCAACGCCATCGCGTGGATCGACGAGAAGACGGGCCTGGGCCCGGTCGTCTCGCTGGTGCTCGCCGGAATCGGCCTGTTGGGCTCGGTCGTTCAGCTCGTCGCCCTCCTGATCCGAGAGGCCGTTCTCGCGCTGGTCGTGGCGCTGTCGCCGATCGCCGCGGCGTCCTCCGCGACGGGCACGGGCCGACAGACCTGGTCGTCGATGATCGCGTTCACGATCGCCGCGCTGCTGTTCAAGCCGGTCGCGTCGCTGCTCTACGCGTTCGCGTTCTGGGCGGCGTCGAGCGATACCGCCGCTGACGCGGTGGTCGGTGCGGTGCTCCTCGCGGTCGCCGGGCTCGCGTTGCCGTCGCTGATGCGGGTGATTTCTCCTGCGGTGTCGACGATTTCCGCTGGTGGCGGGCAGGTCGCGGCAATGGCCGGCGCGACTGGCGCCATTGCAGGCGGCGGCGCCGCGATGCTCAGCAAGGCCGGCGGATCCGGTGGTGTCGCCGGGGCCGGCGGCAGCGGGGCCGGTGGCGGCGGTGGAGCCGGTGGCGGCGGCGGGCAGGGCGCTCCCGCGTCCGGCGCCAAGAACGGCTCCGCCTACGGCGGCCGCTACTCCGGGGGCAACAGCGGCGGCGGCAATGCCGGCGGCGCGAAGTCCGCGGGCATGGGCAGGGCCGCAGCCGCGGCCGGTGGTGCCGCGACCGGCGTCGGCGCCGTCGTGGCAGGTACCGCGAAGGCAATGCAGTCCGCAGGCCGCGGCCTGCAGCAAGCGTCGAGCTTCGCTGAGGGCGCGATCGGCAACTACCACGGGCAGGTACCGCGATGACCATCACCGAATCCCGCCCCGTCGAGCGCCCGCTCTACGCCCCGGGAACCTACCCGAAGAAGACCGGCTTCTTCGGATTGTCCCTGCGTGCATCGCTGTTCGGTGGTGTCGGCCTGGTCATCGTGATCCTGACGATGATGCTCGCCGGCATCCTCAGCGCCCTTGTCCTGGCGACCTTCTTCGCCCTACTCCTTGCGCCGATGGTGATCCGTCTCGAGCGCCGATCTCTCTACGAGGTGATGCAGTTGAAGCTCCAGTGGTGGAAGCGACGTGCCAGCGGATCGACCGTCTACCGGTCCGGCCCGAACTCGCGGGTGCCCGGCGGCCGCTACCGGCTGCCCGGCATCTTCGCCGCAACGACCCTGCACGTGGGAACGGACCGGCTCGGCAACGAGTTCGGGATGATCCACCGCCGTCGCGGCGACGAGTACACCGTGGTGTTCGAGTGCTACCCGGGCGGTGACGAGGCCCTCACGCAGCACGAGAAGGACCTCATGACCGCCGACTGGGGCGCCTACCTCGCCGGGCTCGGCCTGCCCGGCGACATCAAGGCCGCGACCGTGGTGATCGAGAACATCCCGGCCACGGGCCTGCGCCTGGCGCGTGAGGTCGAGCAGAACATCGGCCAGTCCCGCTCGGACATCGCCACGCAGGTGATGCGCGAGTCCGCGCTGCACTTCCCGTCGGGCAAGTCCCAGCAGCTCGCACGTCTGGCGATCACGTTCGAGGCCACCACGAAGGAGCGCCGGACCGATCCGGAGGAGATGGCCACCGAACTCGCCCGCCGCCTGCCGGCGCTGTACGAGGACCTGCTCGGTGCCGGTGTCGAGGCATCGCCGATGTCGGCCGCGCAGATCGTCGCGTTCGTGCACCGCAGCTACAACCCCAGCGCAGAAGGCGATTTCGAGGAACTCGACGTGCACGGCGAGGCGCACGGCCTGGACTGGGAGGACGCCGGCCCGGCGACCGCGGTGACGAAGTGGGACGCCTACCGGCACGACGGCGTCGAGTCGGTGGTGTGGGAGATGCAGTCTCCCCCGGACTCGGTGTTCCCCGACAGCGTCCTCAAGCCGCTGCTCGACCCGCACGACGAGCTGACCCGCAAGCGGCTGACCATGTTCTACCGACCCTTCACCGCAGGCGATGCCACGAAGAAGGTCGACCGCGAGTACAAGGACGCGCTCGTTGCCCTCAACCAGGGCAAGGCCGTGAAGTCCGCGGCCTCGGAGCTGCGCCTGCAGGCCACCGAACAGGCCCGCCACGAACAGGTTCGCGGCGCCGGTCTGGTCCGCTACTCGGCGCTGATGACCGTCACCTGCACCGCAGGCCAGGACGTCGCGACCGCGTCGGCGATCACCGAATCCCTCGCTGCCCGTGCGCGGCTGCGGCTGCGCCGCGCCTACGGCGAGCAGGACGCCGCGTTCGCCGCCGGCCTCGGTGCCGGTGTCCTGCTGTCGGATCACTCGTCCATGTCCAAGATCGCCCAGAACGGCTGAGGAAGAAGTCACCATGAGCTGGAACAACGAAGCAGGAAGCGGCACGGCCGCGGTCCTCGAGGGTGTGTCGGAGTACGACGACGCCGCGTTGGCGGCGCTCACGGCCGAGATCGAGGAAGGCGGCGCGGACGAGCCGCCGATGTTCTCGAAGAAGCGTCGGGCCCTGAACAAGTGGCGGCGCGAGAACCGGCGGACGGCCAAGCGCCTCGCCGACACCGGGGACCCGAAGTGGCGGCGGGCCTACAGCCTGTCGCCGCGCGGGTACACCGGCGCCGGGGCCGGGGCGATGGAGACGGTGCAGCCGCCGCTCGAGTACCAGGCCACCACGATGCACGCGTGCGGGCTCAACCCGTGGATGGTCGGCGCGACGGCGCCGCTGATCGGCACCCCGGTCGGCGTGCACCTCAACACCGGGGAGGCCGCCTGCTGCGACGTCCTCTCGTGGTTCGCCGAAGGGCTGATCTCGAACCCGTCCGCGTTCGTGCTCTCGCTTCCCGGCCTCGGGAAGTCGACGTTCATGCGAAAGATGGTCCTGGGCGCGTGCGCTCAGGGCCAGGTGCCGATCGTCGCCGGCGACATGAAGCCCGAGTACGTGGGCATCACGCAGGCGATGGGCGGGCAGGTCATCAGCCTCGGCCACGGCAAGGGCCACCTGAACCCGCTGGCTGCGGGCTCGCTCGGCTCCACCATCCCGATCCTCGAAGCCAACGCCGACACCCTCGCCGACGCCGGGAAGCTCGGTCTGATCGAGGAGACCAAGGAGCTGGTGCACTCGCGCCAGGTCACGATGGTCACCGCGCTGATCGAGCTGATCCGCCAGGCCCCGGTCGCGGACTTCGAGTACTCGCTCATCTCGGCCGGGCTGCGGGAGCTGCGCGAGCACGGCCGGTTCTCGTTCGACCGCCCGCCGCTGGTCCGCGACCTGGCCACGCAGATCGGTGCCGGGTCCGAGCGGCTTCGCGCCGTCGCGGCCGCCGACTCCGCCGACGAGTACACCGAGACGGTCAAGCCGCTGCGCCGGTCGATGGAGGCGCTGCTCGACGGCCCGCTCGGCGAGATTTTCGCCGACCACACCACCACGCCACTGGATCTGACCGCGACCGCGATCTGCATCGACGTCTCCGCGCTCACCCGCGGCGACAAGAAGCTCAAGGCCGCGGTCATGCTCTCGTGCTGGTCCGACGCCTACGGCGCGATGGAGGCGGCGCACCTGCTCGCCGACGCCGGGCTCGCCCCGCAGAAGTACTTCCTCGCGGTGCTCGACGAGCTGTGGCAGGTCCTCGGCGCGGGCGCGGGCATGGTCAACCGGATCGACGAGCTCACGCGCCTCAACCGCACCGACGGCACCGGGCTGCTGCAGATCACCCACACCGGCCGCGACCTCGAATCGCTGCCCAACGAGGTGGACGTGAAGATCGCCAAGGGGTTCATCGAGCGCGCGGGCATGGTGATCTGCGGCGGCCTGCCGGCCGGTGAGCTCGAACGACTCTCGGACGTCCTGCAGTTCACCCCGGCCGAGCGGGACATGATCACCTCCTGGTCGCGGGGTGCGCCGCTGCGCCGCCAGCGCCGCGGCCAGCGGCGCAAGCCGATGGGCCTGGGCAAGTTCATGGTCAAGATCTCGAAGGACGGTGCCCCGGGCATCCCGATCCAGACCATCCTGACCCCGACCGAGGACGAGCTGCGCCTGCACGACACGAACGTGCGTTTCGCGGAGCTGATCGACCGCCGGGCGTCGGCATGAGTCGCGGGTACACGGAGACGACCCGCAAGTGGGCGATCAAGACCTACAACGACACCCGCGACCAGTACCGGTCGCGGCTCGAATGCTGCACGCCGATCGCTGAGGCGCTCGGCGCGCACGTGAACACGGTCGTGCGCTGGATCAATGCCGAACTCGGTCGGCCGCGTGTGGTCACCGAAGAAGAACTGCCGCAGCGGCTGCGGGACCTCGAGGACGAGGTCCGGCGGCTGCGGCAGGCCAATCTCGAATTGACGGAGCAGCTCTCGCCCGCGTGGGGGGCCGTGTAGATGAAGAAGGGGGCTGCGCTCGTCGCCGCGCTCGTGACGTTCCTGGTGATGGTGACGATCTTCGTCAGCACCTCGGACGAGGACGGCGCGATCACACCGTGTGTGCCTAATGGCCCGTCCAGCGGTCTCGCGCAGGGCGTTCCGGCCGGATCGCTGTCCAAGCCGATGAAGAGCGGCGACGGCACGATCACCTCGGCCTGGCGCAGCCCTGACCGTCCCGGCCACCGCGGCATCGACATTGCCGGACCGGCCGGGACACCGATCTTCGCGATGGCCGATGGAGTCGTGCACGAAGCTGGACCCGCCACGGGATTCGGCCAGTGGATCGTGATCGACCACCAAATCAACGGCCAGCTCGTCTCGACCGTCTACGGGCACATGTTCGAGGACGGGGTGCTGGTCAAGACCGGCGGCCAGGTCAAGGCCGGCCAGCACATCGCCAACGAGGGCTACAACGGCGAGGTCAGCCCACCCGGCGCGGGTGGCGCGCACCTGCACTTCGAGGTGTGGGAAGGCGGCCGCCACACGGGCGGCGAGGATTCCGACCCGCTGCCGTACTACACCCGCGGCGTCGACCCGGGCAGCGGCTCGATCTCCGGGCCGTCGACGACCACCCCCGCGCCGTCGGCCCCCGCACCGGGCGCCGAGATGGCGGCACTGCCCGCCTCGGTTGGCTCCGAAGAGCATTGGCAGGTCGATGCCGTGCGCGTCGCCCGCGCCGTGCACGCGAAGTTCCCGCAGCTCACGACCATCGGCGGCTGGCGCCCGTCCGATCCGTACCCGGACCATCCGTCCGGGCGCGCGGTCGACATCATGATCCCCGACTACTCCTCCGACGAGGGCCGCAAGCTCGGCGACGGCGTCCGCGACTACCTGTGGACGCACCGCGACTACTTCCAGATCGACTACATGATCTGGCGGCAGGAATACATTCCCGCCCAGGGCAGCCCGAACACGATGGAAGACCGGGGCGATCCGACCCAGAACCACTACGACCACGTCCACGTCACGACCATCGGCCACGGCACCCCGACCGCAGGCCAGAGCTACGGGCCGGCCCCCGAGGTCAACGGATCGAGCGCTCCCCCGTCCGCATCCGGTTGTGTGACCGGCAAGCTCGGCGAGTCCGGCGGCGAGCTCGCCCCCGGCAGCGTCCCGCCCGAGTTCGAGAAGTGGCTGGTCATCAGCGCGAAGCAGTGCACCGAGGTCACCCCCGCGCTGCTCGCCTCGCAGCTCCAACAGGAATCCGGATTCCAGCCCGGCCAGGTCAGCAACAAGGGCGCATCGGGATATACGCAGTTCATGCCCGCGACCTGGGCGGCCTACGGGTATCCCGTCGACGAGCAGGGCAACAAGATCGGCCCGGCCGGTGCCGGTGACCCGAACTCGATCGGCGATGCCGTCATGGCCCAGGGCGCCTACGACTGCTACGTCGCTGACTACCTGCGCCCGAAGATCGCATCCGGGCAGGTCAAGGGCGACCCGATCGAGATGATGCTCGCCGGATACAACGCCGGACCCGGCGCCGTCGAGCAGTGGGGCGGAATGCCCCCCTACGCAGAAACCCAGGCGTACGTGCCCGACATCCTCGGCCGGATGCCGCAGTTCGACGCACAGTTCGCAGGAAAGGCAGCAGAGCGATGAGGACGAAGACGTTGTGGATGGCGATCGGCGTAGTCGTCGCCGCGCTGGTACTGATCGGCGGGGTCGTCCTGGTCCGGCAGGTGACCACCGATACGGTCGCCGGCACCAGCTCGGGCGAAGACAGCCACGCGCACATCGACCCACTCGCACCGCAGGGCGCGGAGCCGCAGGACGTGGCGCGCAACGCGATGTCGATGCTGTTCTCCTGGAAGCCCGCCCAGGACTCCTCGAGCTGGGACGCAATGAACCGGGCCCAGACCGCGGGCCTGCTCACCGGCCAGCTCGCCCAGGCCGCAGCCACCGCACCGACCCCGGCCCCGCAGCCGCCGAAGGAATGGGACGCCTGGGCGCGCAGCGGCGACACCGTCACCGCCGCGGCCACGATCCTCGACGGCACCAAGGTCAGCGGCAACACCGCGATCGCGCCGATCCAGATCAAGCAGATCGTGCTCCATCCCGGCGGACAGAGCACCCCGTACAAGACCCAGATCGCCGACGTCACCCTCGAACGCGGATCCGACGGAACGTGGCTGGCCTCGACCTACAAGATCAGGAGCGCACGATGAAGGCAGTATCGAAGCGCCCCGGCGCCAGCGCCCGCGGCGACGTCCTGTTCCTCGGCGCGATGGCCGTCGTGCTGTTCGCGCTCGGCCTGGTCATGCTCGCCTACCGGCTCGGCGGCGGAGCCGAACCGACATGGAACGCACCCGCTCTCGCGCTCGAACTCGCGCTCGGCCGCAGGTCGTGGCCGTCGGCCGCCACGTGGATCCTCATCGCCCTGGTGATCGCGGTGACCGCAGTGCTCGTCGCGGTGATGCTGTACTTCGCGAAGCGATCGGTGCGCAACGGCCCGCGCCGCGACGTCGACAAGGCCGCCGACACCATGACCCCGGTCCGCAAGGTCGACCTGGTCAACGAGAAGTGGTCCACCGGCCAGTCCAAGCGCCTCGCGCCGGGACTCGAACCGGCCCACCCCGCGTACCGCGGCATCCTCATGGGCCACACCGTCAAAGGCAATCTGCCAGTGCATATGCCGTGGGAGTGGGTCGCGGTCGTCATCGCCGGCGCCCGCATGGGCAAGACCGCCGCGATCGCGGTGCCCGCAGCCTGCTCGGCGCCCGGGCCGCTCGTGGCCACCTCGAACAAGCCCGACATCTACACCCACACCCGCTACACCCGCGAGCAGCTCGGCGGCATCTGGTTGTTCGACCTGCAGGGCGTGACGACCGGAGCGCGTGGCCGCGCCGAGTTCTTCTGGAACCCGCTGCGCCAGATCCACGACCTGCCCTCGGCGAAGAAGGTCGCCTCCTACTTCGTCGGCGCCTCGAAGGAAGACGGCGCCCGTGTCGACGCCTACTTCGACGGATCCGCCCAGGACCTGCTCGCCACCTACATGCTCGCGGCCGCGCTCGCGGGCGGTGACCTCATCCACGCCGTCGAGTGGATGGCCAACGACCAGTCGACCGTGCCGGCGAAGATCCTCGAGGCCAACGGCGAGAAGGCCGTCGCCCGAATGCTCTCGTCGAAGCAGAACGTCACCGAGCGCCAGCGCGACGGCTTCTTCGACATGGCACGCCGGTTCCTCGAATCGCTGGACTCCCAGCGCTACGCGCAGGCGATCCTGCCGAACCAGCGCGTGAACATCACCGTCGACGGCCAGGGCCGCGTCGTCGTCACCGCAGGCGAACACATCCACGACCTGCCCGAGTTCAAGCCGGAAGAGTTCGTCACCAGCACCGACTCGCTCTACGCCCTGTCGAAGGAAGGCCCGGACTCCGCGGCCGCGCTGACCACCGCGATCATCGGCCAGGTCCTCGACTGCGCCGAAGAGGCAGGCTCGCGCACCGGCACCGGCCGACTCGAGGTCCCCCTCGTCGCGGTCCTCGACGAGGCCGCGAACTGCTGCCGCCTGCAGGACCTGCCGAACAAGTACAGCCACTTCGGCTCTCGCGGCATCATCCCCATCACCATCCTGCAGTCGCCCTCGCAGGGCCGAAACGTGTGGGGACCAGGCAAGTTCCAGGCGATGCTCGACGCCTGCAACATGGTTTGGTACGGCGGCAACGTCACCGACAAGGAGTACCTGGGCTCGCTCTCCGAGCTGATCGGCGAGCACCACGTCCAGACCGAATCCTCCAGCCGCAGCGGCGGACTGTCCGGCGGCGGCGGATCCGTCTCGACGTCCTGGCAGACCGAACGCATCCTCAAGCCGGACGACCTCGCCGCCCTCCCCGGTGACCGGGCCGTCATCCAGCTCGCCGCGTCCAAGCCGCTGCTGCTGCGGAAGGCGTTCTGGGGCAACGGCCCCTACGCCGCCGAGATCGAACGATCCAAGGAACTCTACGAGGGCGGGAACACCCCCGCACCCGCGCCAGTGACCAGCACGAACACCGCACCGGTAGTGCCCGAAGTTCCCATAGTTCCACCGGCACCGGCACCGGCACCGGCCGCCGAGCCTGAGCCCGTCGTCGACGAGCTCGCTCTGCTGCTGCAGGACGACACCCTGTTCGACACCTCCACCGGACACGAGGAGACCCGACGATGATCGCCACGAACCCGAACCAGCTCGCGTGGGACGAAGGCCAAACCGAGGACGGCGCCGAGGACGACTTCGACACCGACGCCGCCCTCGACGAGATGTGGGCCAGCGAAGCCGCGGAAGCCGAATCCGACGGCGACACCGAGGAAGCCGAACCCGAGGACGAGGCCGAGACCGAGACCGAGGAAGCCGAATCCGACGGCGACACCGAGGAAGCCGAACCCCAGGACGAGCAGGACGAGGCCGAGGACGAGCAGGACGTCGTCGAGGACGGCGAGGCGGAGCCAGAGTTCACGCAGTACGACGAGCACGAGCCCGACGGTGAAGAGGAAGAGGAAGAGACGGTCGAGCCCCGGTTCGCGAACGTCTTCGAGTGGGTCGACGGCTTCTTCATCAAGGTGATCCGCCGCCGGATCAATCCCGACGCCGGCAAGGGACTGAGCTGGGACGAGCGCTGGTGGATGTACCCCGAGGTCGTCGGCCGACTCAAGGCCCTCCACCAAGCGTGGGAGAAGGCCCGCGCCGACAAAGACCCCGCAGCCATGTCGAACTGGTGGATCCACCACCTCGAACCGCACCTGCGCGTCATCCTCGACGGCGACACCGGGCCGATGTCCCACGCGCCGACCATGCACCCGTCGATGGGCAGCGCCGCCGTCCCCGCCGCCATTCGGGCAGCCCTGCTCGGCGAGTAGGAATAGCGCCGCGGCAACAATCAGCCCAGGCTCCCCCGCAGCAACCACTTATGTTGGATGCTTCGGCGGGGTGCCTGGGCTGATTGTTTGGCGATCTACCCGATCGGCTACATGCCGTAGAACGGGTTGTGCGGGTTGTTCAGCACGTCATTGATCCAAAGGCCAGTGCCTCCGACTACCAGAGCCAAGAATCCGAGTGCGAGCGAGCCGCCAACAGGTGAGCCGCCGTACGCGAAAAGGGAGCCGAGGGGCATTCAATCCTCCGATGAAGAGTGGAATAAGTCGGATCGAACCGTACATTCGTGACCGCGATCGTGGCCTGAAAACGGGCAAAAGGCTCCCAACCGGCACCGCTCAAGGCTGAATTAGCTGTCCAGGGTCCAGCGGCAACCGCCCTGCGCCTTCACGAACTGACCTGCTGTGGTTCCCTGCTCGGCGAGTAAGACTGCGCGACTCGGCCGCTGGTGGAGAACTCCGCCAACGGCCGAGCTCGTTCGAGATCGTTCTCGGGCCAATCAGACCGCGAGACCGGCGTCCGCCTCGAGTCCGGCCTCCACACCGACACCGGGCGCGCTGTCGTCGACTTCGGTGCCGGCCTGCGCGTTGAGCATGTCGGTGAGGTCGTGGGGGTGGCTCTCGTATGCGGCGGCGAGCGCGTCGAGGAGTTCGGGCGTCAGGCCCTCGATCCCGTCGACCCATGGGCTCGCTTCCACAGTTGCAGCGTCCGGTTCCTGCGTCGCCTCGGTGACGGACGGCTCGACGACGTCGTCGGCCGCTAACACATCCGCTGCGGCCGAATCGATCTCAACGGCAGGCGCGGCGAGTCCGTACTGCTCCCCCACGGCGGCGTCGATCGCGGCGGCCTCGGGCAGTGCTTCGTGGATCGCGTAGCCGATCGCGACGGCGACGGCCGCGTTCGTGAGCGCGTCGACGGCGGAGGGTCGCTGGTCGCGGGCGGGCTCGACCCGGTCGCGGTAGGTGGTCTCGAATCGCTCGGTGTGGCGTTCGACGACGCGGTTCAGTTGTTGGGTCTGCGGGGCGTCGGCGCCGTAGCGCTGTTGCGAGGCCGCGGCCGCGGCGACGGCCTGCACGAGGCCGCGTTCGCGTGGGGTAAGCCCGGACAGAACCTCGGCGACGGGGCGCGGCCGCGGAACCTTCTGGTTCTGCGCGCGCAACGTCGCGAACCTGCGCAGCAGGTCGTCGATGCGGTTGCGCATCAGGCGGATACTGCGCTGGTCGGCGGGTGAGGTCATCGCGATCTCCTTGTCTCGTGTGGTCTCTACAGCTCGTTCTCGGGGCCGGCGTCGCGGCGGGTGTCGGGCTCTGGCAGCTCGGGTCCGGATCCGCGGACGCGGTCGTTGCGGTCTGCCGTCGATGCGCTGCCGGTGCGCGGGCCAACGCCGCTCTTACGCAGAGCGCGTTCGGCGTCGATCGCGGCGAGGGTTTCCTCGTCGTGGCTCAGGACGCGGCCGAGTCGCTCCACGGTGCTGGTCGCGGTCGCGATGGCGGCCTCGTCCGTGGCGCTGTCGCGGGCAACGCGCTCGATCGACTCCTGCTGGTGGCGGGCAGCGAACTCGATTGCCCTCCACATCGACTCCGGCGGTGCGGTCGCGGCGAGACGGTCGACCTCGGCAGCGGCCCGCCCGACACGGTCCGCGCCCGCGAGCGGATTGCCCCGCAGCGCGTCCAGGCGCTCCCGGGCCGCCCGGACGTCGGCGATCTGCTGGGCCTGACGCATGTTCTCGGTGCGCTGGTCCTGTGCCGCCGTGGCGGTCGGGCGCGCGGTGAGGCGGGCGACGTCCTCCTCGGCGAGAGAGAGCAGGTGCCGGGTGTCGGCGATCCGCGCCCGCGCTGCGGTCCGCGCCGCTGCGAGGTCGCGAGCGTCCATCTGGGCGTAGACCTTCCGGTACTGCTCACCGGAGCCGATGGACTCGATCAGGCCGGCGAGGACACCGTCCTTCTTGAGCCCGCGCAGCGGTTCCGGGGCCTGCAGGTCGATGCCCTTCGCGAGACGGTGCGCGACGATCCGGGTGATGACCTGGTGGCGCATCGCGGCGCGGCGCGGGTCCTTGCCGGGGTCACCGATCGCGGCGACCCAGGTGGCGGGCTCGGCTTCGGCGGCGGCCGCGGCGGCGTGGACCTCGCCGCTCATCCGCTGTGCAATCTGGGCGACGAACGCATACGCATCGGCGTCGATGCCGTCGCCGTTCGACGGGACGGCGGGCACACCGAGCAGGCGCAGCTCGTCGGTGCGGGGCGGCAGCTTCTCGGCCTTGCGCGCTGCCTCGAGTCCTGCGGTAAGGACCTTCGCGGGCGTCTTGTCCTCGTCGTCGAAGCCCTTGGCGCGGCCCACCGCTCGCAGCTCGCCGACTGCGGCGTCGAGCAGGGCACGGGTGTCGAGGCGGTGCGATTCGCAGCGCGCGAACTCCTCGATGAAGCCGGTCCAGCCGTCGGTTCCGCTGACCGCCGCGAGCTGCTGCCCGGTGAGCGTCTCGGCGAGCATGGCCTGCGCCTTCTGCTCGTAGAGGCGTGTGACGGCATGCGTGTAGGTGGCGATCTGCTCGGGCATCGACCGCTCTTCGGCGGCTGCCTCCTCGATCTGCGCCAGCGCGGTCTTCTGCGATCCGTCGCGCTCGATGATCGACGCGAGGACGGCCATTGCGCCGGGGTGCTCGGTGGGCCGGTGCTCGAAGTCCCGGTCCGGCAGCTCGTCTGCGGCCGCGTAGACGACGTTGGCTTCCTTGCCTCGGGTGAGCGCGACGTAGAGCGACTGCCGGTTCATCGACGTGTCCGCCAGGACGCGGCAACGCTGGACGGTCATGCCCTGGCTGCGGTGCACGGTCGAGGCGTAGCCGAGCTGCACGCTGGCCTGGACGTAGTCGGCTGGGAGCCACACGGTGCCGCCGCTGGTGCGGTTCTCGAGCATGAGCGATCCGCTGTCGTCGACGGCGGTGACGGTCCACAGGTCGCCGTTCTTGATTCGGCCGGCCTTGCCCTTGCCGGTCGCGGTGACGGCGAACTTGCTGGTGTTCTTTCGGGTGACGACGACGTCGCCGACCGCGGCGCGCAGGCCGTCGGCGAGCTCGACTTCGCGGCCGGACACGGTGCCGTTGTCGCGGTAGAACATCGCGGCCTTCTCGTTGAGCTGGCGCACCAGCTCGTTCGTCGGCGCGACCATCAGCGCGACCTTGTCGTCGGCGATGTCGGCGACGTAGTCGGCGAACACCTCGTCAACCAGCTCGTGCTTCATCGCCTGCTTGATCCGCTTGTTGTCCTCGTACCAGGCCAGAACATCGGTGTCGCCGTCGCGCAGCGACAGGGTGATCTCGGCTTCCTCGGGGTTCTTGAAGCGGTGCACCTCGCGCAGGAACGGGGCGTCGGTGCGCTCGGCCAGATCGCGCAGCACGCCGCCGGATTCGACCGACGCGAGCTGCTGGTGGTCACCGAGAAGGCGGACGACGGCGCCGTGATCGAGCGCGATCTGGGTCAGCTCCGCGAGGTCACGGGCCGATGCCATTCCGGCCTCGTCGACGAGGAGAAGGTCACCGGCCGCGATGCCGGTGGGGACGCCGTGGCGGGCGCGGGTGAGTACGTCCGCGATCGTGCGGCCCTCGACGTCGAGTTCCTCGCCGAGCACCTCCGCCGCCCGCGCGGACGGGCCGAGAGCGATGACGGAAGCGCCCGTGGTTTCCCAGGATCGGGCGATCACTGCGGCCGCCGTGGTCTTGCCGGCACCGGCCGCACCGACTGCGACGGCGACGGTCTTCTGCGCGGTGAGGAAGTGCGAAATCATGGCGCGCTGGTCGTCGCCGAGACGATGCCCGGCGCTCTCTTCGGCCTCGACGATCTTCGCCTCGATGGTCTGCTCGTCGACTGTGAGAGTGCTCGCGAAGTCCGCGATGCGGCGCATGAATACTTCGGCCTCGAGCACCTTTGCGGAGGTGTACTTCAGTGCCGACTTGTCCTTGGTGTGCAGCCGCATGTGCATCGCGGACTCGCGCTCGGCGAGCAGCTCCGGGGCGCAATGCAGTTCGACGAACACCGGGCGGCACAGGTGATCGCGCACCGAGCTCGCGATCAGATCCGCCTCGGCGTCGAGGTGCTCGGAGGACTCGAACTGGTACTCGCGCAGCGCACGCTGGACCTCGGCGCGGATCGTGTACCCGGTCCAGGTTCCGGCCTTGCGCGACAGATCGTCCTCGATGCGTGCCGCGATTTCCTCGAACATCTGCGACTCGTAGCGGGGCCGTGAATCGCCTTCGCGGCCCAGTGAGGTCAGCGTCTCGATCGACTCGCTGACGCCGTCCGTCGCGAGCACAGCTGCTGCACGATCGGACCATTCGCGGCGCATCTCGGCCATCGACCGCGGCGGGTTCTTGTGGTTGCGGGTGTCGAGCGTCGCCTGCTGAGCGTGCGCGTACTGGACCTTCTTCGGCGGGTTCTTCCCGTAAGCGTCCTTGTACTCGGCAGCCAGTTCGGCCTGCCGGGTCTCGATCGCCTGGCGGCGGGAGAACTCCTCGATCAGCCCGAGCGGAACGCCCTCCACCTCGTAGACCGGCTGCTTGCCGGCAGGGGTGTCAGCGCGCGGGGCGAAGGTGACACCGAGACGCCGAGAGACCTCGTCGGCGATCTTCGTGTTGTACATCTCGGATGCCGACACCGCGGCCTGATAGAACAGTCGCCCGTCGATCGACGTCCACGATCCCTCCGCGAAAACGCGGTTCACCACGGCGCAGTGCGTGTGCAGGTTCGGGTCGCCAGCGCGGTTGTCCCAGTGGTCGAATCGCGCGATGAGCAGTCCGTCGGCCTTCACCTGGCGGACGCCTCCGGCACCCCGGCGCGTGTACGCGACCTGGTCCTCGATGTACTTCAGAGTCTCGTCGACGACCTTGCGGTGCGCGTCCTCGATCGCGGCCTTGACCTCTGGGGTGCCGAGTCCCCAGAGCACCGACACCGACTTCATCGGCGTGAACACCAGGTCGTAGCCGGCCACCGGCTGACGGGCCTTCGCGTACGACTCGGCGACGAACTTGTCGACGTCGGAGTCGGTCACCAACTCGGCACGCTCGGGCTTGTTCTGCCGCAGGATCGCTCGCGCGATCTCGCGCTTGAAGCCCAGAGCGACATCGGCCGGCGGGTACTCGCCGTGCTCGCGCTTGTGCTCCTGGCAGCGCTGTTCGACCAGCTCCAGCAGCGCGCCCGAACCCTCGAAGCGCGGGAACGCACGGCCCAGAGCGGTACGGCGGGAGATCTCGAACTCGTCGATCCCCTCGGCCTTGAGCTGCGCGCGCATCTCGTCGCGGTTCGGCATCCAGGCGCCGCCGAACGTCGCGATCATCTGCGCCTCAGTGACTTCCGAACCCACCTCGACGCCCGCCCGCTCGGCGAGCGCACCGTGCCATTGACCGGGCGGAGTGCCCTTGGCGTTGTAGTAGTCGTTGATCTTCGACTTCGTCGTCTCGGTCGCATCAGCGACGGCGACGTGCTTCGTCAGATACGTGTAACCATCACCCGCGGAGAGCTTGTGGATGGTCATCACGGGCGCCATTCTGCCATGCCGGGACGGCGGTTCCACTCATAGTGCAAGAGGTGTGTGGCGTTTTCATACTCGACCGCTGGTCGGGCATGAGTTCCGGCAGACCTGAACGGTCTGCCGGAACTCGGTGGGGCTTGTGTTAGCGCAGTCGAGCGCGAGCCTCGGTTTAGACTGCGGGCATGGTCTCCGATTCAGACAAGGCATCTCGCCGCTCCTCTCGTCCGCATTCCAGCCGCACCGTCGCCGACTACCGCCGGCGCCAAGCCGAGCGTCAGTCGCGCCTCGACGAACTCGTCGAGGCCGTGCTCGTGGCCGGCGAACACCGCGCCGGGGCTGACGCGAATCTCGACGGCGAGATCGCCAAGCTCGCAACCAAGCTCGACGACAAGATCGCGAAACTGCGCGCCGACCACGAGCAGAAAATCGAGCAGCTGAACCGTGCAAACGAGGCGCGTACCGCGGACCTCGACGAGCGTTGGGCGGCCGCGCTGGCCGAGCTGACCGACTTCGCCTCCATCGCCGAGGTCGCGTTCGCGCTCGATGTCAGTGAGCGACAGGTCAAGTCGTGGCTGAAGACCGCGGCCAGCGCGAAACCTTCCGCCGAGCCCGTGACTGGCGCTGTGGCGGAGTCCACTCCCGCAGTGTCGGCCGACCCGGGGCAGACCGCGGAACCGCTGCGCGAGACCGCCTAACGCGCAGTGGCCGGCGACCCGCTACCGCTGCCTGGCATGGGGAACCTCGCCTCGCCGTGTACTGCCACGCCTGCGCCTGCCGGTGTGGTGATACGCCGCCGGGAGTTCGACCACACACTGGCGCCGACCGCGGACACGATCGCCGCGTTCTGGTCGAAAGTCGTACGCTCGCCGACATGCTGGTACTGGACCGGCGCGATCAGCGCACCGGATGGCTACGGCCGCCTCAACTTCCAACGCGACGGAAGACAACGCACCGTCCTCGCGCACCGCTTCGCCATCGAACTCGAATTCGGGCCCCTTGGCGACGGCGTCGTGTGCGAGCACCGCTGCCACGAACCCCTGTGCGTTCGCGTCGACCCCGCACACCTCATCCGCTCCACCCAATCCGAGAACATCCGCTACGCCGTCGCCCTCGGCCGTCACGCCGGTGCCGCGCTTCTCGACGGCCAGGGCCGCACCCGATACGAACGCTCCCTCGCCATCCGGGAGGCTCTTTCCGGCGGCTACGACGAGACCCGGCTTCTCACCGCGAAACTCGATGCCGGCCGAGACCAAGACACGCTCTTCTGACCCGATGCATTACCACGGCCAGCTAAGAACAATGGAAGCGGAGCGCGACGGGATCGGATGCGGGAGGTAGGTCGGGTATGGCACTCGAGGCAGGGCGGGAGCGGTACTGCCACGGCGGTGGTTCGGGTGTATCAGTCCGATCCTCGAGTGAACGACGGAAGGTCCGGTCCTGGCGGGGCGGAGCCCGGGGAGCAGATTGCGGGTGTTCGAGGGCGAACGGCAGTGGGAGTGGGAATAGATGTCGGAGTGGGCCGAACATCGGATGCGGCTCCTGGAGAGCTTGACGTCCGCTCGCCGCGGAGCGGACGCGGCCTGCGCCGATGGGACACCGGCTGGCGTGCGTGGTCTCGCGCTGCAGGTGCGGCAGGCGCGCGAGGAGTTGTTCGCGGTCGGTCGGACCCTGACGGTGCTGGCCGCCGCGTACGACCAGATCCCCGGCACTGATTGAGCGAAGCGGACCGAGCCGCCCGCATTGAGATCCTCGACAGCCTCTCTGACGCCGCGCTGGCCCTGGGCGACGCTGCCCGGCAGTTCGAGAGCGGGGTCTGGAATGCGGCGATGTCAGGTGTCGGCGTGGGCGCGACCGTGCGGTCGGAAGCCGACGAACTGGTCAAGCAGCGTGGCGTCGTCCAGTGCGTCCGGTGAGACGACCGAGGCGGGGTCCGCTCCGAGGAGGATCTTCTTGATCGGCACCTCGAGTTTCTTTCCGGTTTTGGTGTGTGGGATCCCGGCGACTTCGATGATCTCGTCGGGCAGATGCCGTGGTGATAGATCGGAGCGGATCGCCGCCTCGATTGCTGATCTGAGTCCGTCCTGGAGGGTTCGGCCTTGTCTGGCTACGACGAACATTGGCATCCAATAGGACCCATCGGGTCGTTCGACCCCGATGACGAGCGCTTCGGCGACTCCGGGTACCGAATCGACGACGGCATAGATGTCGCCGCTGCCCATGCGGATGCCGTTGCGATTGAGGGTGGCGTCGGATCGGCCGTGCAGGATGCCGGATCCTCGCTCGGTAAGGGTGATCCAGTCCCCGTGTCGCCACACTCCCGGGTACATCGCGAAGTAGGCATCGCGGTAGCGGCTTCCGTCCGGGTCGTTCCAGAACCGGACTGGCATGCTGGGCATGGGTCGTGTGATGACCAGTTCGCCGACCTCGCCGGCTGCAACCGGATATCCATCCGCAGACCATGATTCGACGCAGACACCGAGACCGCGGGCGGACAGCTCGCCAGCCCACACTGGGACGTCGGGTGCACCTAGCAGGAACGCGCCGACGACGTCGGTTCCGCCGCTCGACGAGTTCAGTGGGAGGTCGCCGATGCGTTCGCGCGCCCATCGGTGGGTGTCGGCCGACAGGGGTGAGCCGGTCGATCCCATCGCGCGCAGCGAGCAGAGGTCGAAGTCTCTGCGCGGGTGGATATCCGCCGCAGCGCAGGCCTGCAGGTATCCCGGACTGGTCCCGAAGAACGTGATGCCGTTCTCTTCGACGAAGCGCCACAGCGTTGTTTCGTCCGGGTAGGCGGGCGCGCCTTCGTAGCAGACGATGCTCGCCCCTGTCGTAAGCGCCCCCGCCAGGACGTTCCACATCATCCAACTCGGTGAGGTGTACCAGAAGAAGCGGTCCCCGGGACCGATATTCATCTGCAGGCGCAGCATCTTCAGCATCTCGAGCAGCACACCGCCGTGACTGTGTACCAGCCCCTTCGGCACCCCGGTCGTGCCTGAAGAGAACAGCGTCCACAACGGTTCCGAGAATTCGACTGCGACCGGATCAACCTGAGCGTCGCCGGACACGGCGTCCTCCCAGAGCAACAGATCCGCCCGGTGGAGTGGCTCGCAGAGGCGGGAGACGAGGATCGTGTGCGCAATGGTCGGGATCGCAGCGAGGATCTCGTCGACGGCATCCACCCGCGGGTGTTCTCGGCCGTTGAACCGGTAACCGTCCGCCGTGATCAACGCTACGGGCCGCAGCTGTCCGAGCCGGCTGACGACGGCGGAGGCCGCGTAGTCCTGTCCCACCGACGCCCACACCGCACCGAGCGTCGCGGTGGCGAGTAGCCCGATGACGGCGTGCGCGGTGTTAGGCAGGTATCCCGCGACGACGTCCCCTCTGCGGACACCAAGCGAACGCAGTGTGGCGGCGAGAGCGCCGACCTGTCGACGCAGTTCGGCGCGGTCCATCTCCTCCCGCGCTCCGGTTTCGTCGACGGTGACAATTGCAGTGTCGGCAGGGCCGCCCTGGGCGAGCAGGTATTTTGCGAAGTTGACATGCGCGCCGGGAAACCAGCGGTGCTCAGGCATGGGATCGCTGGTGAGGACCTGGTCGTAGCCGGAGTAGTCGTAGAGCCCGAAGAACTCCCAGGCGGTTGCCCAGAACCCTTCGACGTCGGTCGTCGACCAGTTCCACAGCGTATCGTAGGTCGGAAGGTCAAGGCCGCGCTCCTCCCGCAGGAAGGACCGGAACCGGTCGATGACCGTGCCCCGGATGAAAGCGTCGGTCGGTTCCCACAGCAGTTCGGCGTCGGTGTCGTTCATCGACAATGCCTTTCGTGTGCACCTCGTCGGGGGTAGTGGTGTCACTGAGACGTTCGGGAGGACAGGAGGTCGCGAACTGTCTCGTCGATCCAGTCGCAGATGTAGTCGGTCACGACCGACATGTTGTCGACGCTGCAGTGCTCGACGCCGCCTTCGCGGTCGGTGAAGATCTTCAGCTCACGCTTGGGACTGTTGACCAAGTCGTCGTAGAGGGCGTGGGCGTAGTCGACGGAGATCTGGCGGTCGTGTTCGCCGTGCACGACGAGGAACGGCACCGTGACGCGGTCCATGATTCCCCGAAGAGTGATCTTCGGTGCGAGGGAGAGGAATTCGTCCATGTCCGCGGCGCCCCAGACCCATCGGACGTGGTCCCAGTAGTGCGGCACCGGCCGGTCACCCTGATTGGCCAGCCGCTGGAGCTGGACCTGCCCCCAGTCGTAGTTCGCGCCCCACGCGACGGAGAATCGGATGCGCGGCTCGAAGGCGGTCGCGCGGGGCCCGTAGTAACCGCCGAGGGACCAGGCAAGCATGCCGACCATGTCGGAGTCGATGTCGGCGCGGTCGTCGAGGTAGTCGATGCAGGCCGCGGCCCATCGTTCGCTTTCGGGGATAGCGGTCATGTTGCGCAGGCGCAGTGCTTCCCCGGATCCAGGGGCGTCGACCATCAGGGTGGAGATGCCGCGGCGTCGCAGTTCTTGCGCGGTGCCGCTGCCGTAGAACTGTTCTTTGGTGCTGTCGAGCCCGTTGAAGAAGATCACGCACGGGGCAGGTGTGGTGGTGTCGGCGCGCATGAGCAGGCCAGGAAAGCTGCCTTCGCCGAAAGGGATCTCGACTCGTTCGGTGGGCTGTTCGGTCAGTTCGAGGTACTGCGAGAAGCTGCGCAACGTCTTGGCGTAGGCCTCCTTGCGGGGGCTAAACGAGTGGTTCTGCATGCGTTCGGCCGTCTGGTAGTAGATCGCGGCGCGGTGGTGCTTGTGCCCCGCGCTGTGGCGGCGGCCGAGCTTCTCGTCTTCATCGGCGAGCTCGACGAGGGTGTCGGCGAGCCCACACCAGGAGCGGAAGAACGCCTCCGTGGCGTCGTCCTCGCTCGCGAAGTCGGCCGCCGCCAGGGGGCGGCAGGCACGGTCGATTTCGCCGATCAGACCGCCTGTCTCCAAGGCGATGCCAACCGACAGGTTCCAGACGTAGTTACCGGGAAAGGGTTCGAACATGATGCTCCTTGAGCGGGTTATTTCAGGGCGAGTGCGCTGACCGGCGAACCGGCGGCCCCGGTCAGGGGCAGTGGTGAGGCGACGAACATGAACTCGTAGCGGCCGTCGGCGGCGCAGTCGACGGCCAACGCGTCGAGGTCGAACATCTCTCCGAAGGTGATCCCGGAGTGCACGAGCGAGACCACGTGCAGTGGCTGGAAACAGCCGATCTCGTTGGGGCGCACCTCGACACCCCAGGTGTCGGTTGCCACCGCTGCAATGTCGTGCTGGCGCAGCCACGGTGCGGTGTGCAGGGACAGCCCCGGTGCAGATCCACCCGCGTAGTCGCCCCAGTCGCCGCGGCGGGCCTTCATGAATCCGGTGCGAACGATCAGTGCGTCGCCGGGCTGAACGGTGATCTGGTGTGCCTCGAGGTATTCGTCCAGATCGTCGGGTCCAATAGCATCGCCGGGCTCGAGTGAGTCCACCCCGCGGTGTGCCGGCATATCCACGAGAACACCGCGCATCGCGATGCGGCCCGTGAGGTTCTCGATGCTGTTGCTCGTCGACCCCGACGAGGTGACCTCGGATGCCGGGCGGCCGTTCCACATCCGACCCTCCCAGAAGATATGAGAGAGGGCATCCCATTGGGTTCCGGACTGGGTGGGCATGACCAGGACGTCGTCGGCGAAACCGAACCCATGCGCGGGCCCGAACCCGCCGGGCAGCGGGTCCTGCATACCCGCCAGGTGGTCGGTTCCCGTTGCCGTGGTGAGGATTTGCGGATTCGCCCGAAAGGAGCCCGTCTGTGGACCGTGTTGGTTGTAAGGCAGGGTGAGCGAAATGACCTTGCCGGCGGTGACCAGCGCTGCGGCGCGGCGAACCTCCTCGGGCCCCACGAGGTTCATGGCGCCGATTTGGTCGTCTTCGCCCCACCTCCCCCAGTTACTGCACCGTTCGATGTAGGTGCGCAGTAGATGCAGGTCATTGTCGATCGTCGTATTGCCCATCACTATGCTTTCGATCGGAATAATCGGTGGTTGGCGGATCAGTACGGGCCCGCGAGGATGCTGAAGGCCTCGCTGGACAAACGCTGCTGTTCGACATCGGGTGTCTCAGGCTGGATCTGCCAAGCACTGAGCTGCACTGAAGTGTCGACGACATACTTGCATCGGTCGAAACGACGCTTCGAGTAGGCGTGCAACGCATCGGGGATGGTTGCGGCGGCGGCGAGTTCCTCACCGAGCACCAGCGCATCCTCGAGGCACATGGCACCGCCGGCGGCCAACTGCGGCGTGGTGCTGTGCGCGGCGTCGCCGACCAGCACCGTGCGACCTCGGTACCAGGGCTGGGGAACCACGATGGTTTCGAGTGGCGCGTAGTGCACAGCTGCGGGATCGATGATCAACTCGCGAACGGCGCCAACCGGGCCGCCAAACGGGGCGAGGTGCTCGCGCAGGATGCGAGGAAGCTCCGTCTGTGGTGGCCGGGTGGTGGCCGGGACCGGAACGCAGCAGTACAGGTACATCTTGCTCTGGCTGATCGGGGTGAAGCCGACGTGAGTGAACTGGCGGCCGTGGAACTGCATCTCGGTGGTGATCTCCGCCGGACGGTCAAGTACGGCGCGGATGCACACCTGACCCCGGAACGTCGGCTCGTGCGCGCCGAAAACCATCTCGCGCACTGTCGACCGCAGACCGTCTGCACCGATCACCAGATCGAACTCCCCGACCGACCCGTCGTCGAACTCCACGCGGGCCGTGTCCGCCAGGTCGTCGATGGACTTCGGTGAGATGCCCGTCCGCACGGTTATGCCCTTAGCGGTCGCCCGGGTCAGCAGTACACGGTGCAGGTCGGGCCGAGTCATCCCGAGCAGCCCGGGAGCGCCTGCTTCGGCTGACGGCAAGGGTATGCGGACCAGCTCCTCGCCGGTGGGCGTGCACACCTTCATCTCGCTGCTGCCGAATCCCTCAGCCAGGCACTCGTCGAGGACACCCAGTCGGTCCAGCGCCCGCACGGCCGCCCCGATGAGGGTGATGCCGCTGCCGAGAGCTCGCACCTCGGCGTCGCGCTCGATCAGGTCCACCTCGATTCCCTGACGCGAGAGCACCAGCGCGGTCGCGAGACCGCCGATGCCACCTCCAACGATCAATGCTCGTGTCATGTTCTCCACCTGATGTGTTCGAATTTGGGGGTCGGATTTGTCGTTCTGGATCGCGGCAGGTTCGCCTTCGCGATCGGTCGCTGGAGAGGCGGTTAAATGGGCGCCTTCGTCCACAGCCCCTTGTCAGGGTCATTGAGCATCGCCGGGATCATGGGTTCGATGGACCCTCCAGTTCCCCACTGATCGGACTCCTCGGGGGTGGCCTCGAACCGGCGCGGCACCCAGGCGTCGTCGTCCTCGATCTTCTCCAGCTCGGTCGTGTACTCCACGACGTTCCCCGTGGCGTCAGTGAAGTACGAGAATGTGTTGTTGCCCGCTCCGTGCCGGCCGGGGCCCCATAGCGGATCCTGGCCCGATCGAATCAGGCGGCCGGTGCCACGCATGTATTCATCGATCCCCCGCATCTCGAATGAGATGTGATTGAGAGAAACGTGGGGGCCCTGACCAATTGCAAAAATGTGGTGGTCGGTGCGCACCCGCATGAAGCACATCTTGTCCTCGAGCCAGTCCGAGAGTTTGAACCCGAGATGCTGCTCGTAAAAACGCTTGGTCGCGAGCACATCCGGGGCGTTGACCACGACGTGGCTGAGCTTCTGCGGAATCGATTCGCCCGGTGCCAGGGGTCGGGATGGACGGCCCGCGACGTCCGCGGAGACTTCGATCAGCCGGCCATCCGGGTCGAAGAAGCGGAATCCGTATCCGCCGCCGGGAGTATTCAAGGCATCCGGCTCGGAAGCCAAAGCGATGTCGGCGGTGCCGAGCCGGGCCGCCAGTGCGTCGACCGCGTCGGCTGACTCAGCTGCGAAGGCGATCAAGTCAAGCCGCTTGTCCTCGTCCTTGCGGATTCGCACGATGTACTGCTCCGGGTGCGCCGGGGTACCGAAGAAGGCAACGTCCGAGTCCTCGGCGACGATCTCAAGGCCCCACATGGTGCGGTAGAACTCAACCGCCTCGGCGAAGTTCGGCACGGCCAGGCCCACGTGCCGAACACGGGTGATCGGTGACTTCTCCGGAGGTGTCATGTTGTCCTCGTCTTCTCCCCACGGCGCACCGCAGGGATCTATTTGTCTGTGATTTCGGGTCGAGACGCGCGGTGTGCACATAGACCGCAAGGTCGTCGGTGGCGTGGCGTTGATCACCGGTTCGACACCGCCGACGGTAGTGACCCAGGTCATGCGTGTGTTAGTGATAGATATCGATAGGACCCATCACCATCATTGATGTCTGCGGGCGGAGGCTCCTTCCGCTCTGTGTTGCGACACAGCGGCTGAGCCGGCCGGAAAGGGAGTTGACCATGAGGCCTGGCGTGGATTTGAATCTGCTGCTGTCACTCGAAGCGCTGTTGACCGAGCGAAGCGTGACACGGGCAGCAGAGCGCATGTCTGTCGGCCAACCGGCAATGAGTGCCTCGCTCGCCCGACTCCGCAAACACTTCAATGACCCGCTGCTGGTCCGGGAAGGCCGCGGTCTCGCGCTTTCTCCCCTCGGCGAGTCGCTGCTCGACCCGGTACGCACCGCCGTGGGGTCCGTCGAGGCCGCACTCGAGCGCACGCCTGTATTCGACCCCGCCGCGGACCGCCGTACCTTCACGATCATTGCAAGCGACTACGTACTGGTCGTGCTGCTCCGCAAACTGATTGCGGTTCTCGCGACAGAAGCGCCCGGCGTTCAGCTCACCGTTGCGCCCATCGGTTCAGACTTCGCAGATCAACTGCGCCGCAAACGTGCTGACCTGGTAATCGTCCCTACCGAGGTGGTCGATCCGGACTTCCACTTTCCGGGCACTCACCTGATGACCGACCGGTACGTCCTCATCGCCGACCGCAATTACACAGACCTCCCCGAGGTGATCAGCATCGAAGAGTTCGCAGCATTGCCTTACGCCGCCTACGTGGTCGCGCCGATCAAACCGGTGATAGAACGACAACTTGACACCCTTGGCATCGCCCGCAAGATCGCAGTCGGAACCCAGTCGTTCGTCGCGGCGCCGTTCTTGCTCCGCGACACCCGGCTCGTGAGCCTCGTGCACGAGAAGCTCGCTCGCGAACTCGAAGGCCCCGCGCAGCTTCGCATCATCGAGCCTCCGGTCGACCTGCCGCCACTGCACGAGAAGCTGTTCTGGCACCCACGCCACACATCTGATCCGGCACATCGATGGCTACGAAATCGGATTATCGAACTCGCACGGACACTGCATCTGAAGGGCGAATAGCTGGCTCGTGGCGCGGTGGTGCACTCATCCAGGTGCGACCACCCACCCTGCTATTGTCGGCAGGCCCTCGACCTTGGACCGCTTCCGCGGCGCCGATGAGTGACGAGACCGCTCGGCAGGTCACTCCGGCTGAAAGCGCTCCGCTGACCCGCTCCGGATCAAGCTCATGCCGATCCTGCTCGAGGCAACGCCATGATTCACCACACCGAATCCACATCCCGCTGAAGGCAGCAATCTAGTCGCCGAGTTCGTTGACGGTCTCGGTAGCAGGCTGGTGCGTCTGGGTGGAGTCCGGTGGTTGCTCTGTGCTTCCTGCTGATCCGAGCATCGTCTTCAAGTCGCGTGGGTGGCTGTCGGCGACGGCGTAGAAGGCGTCGAGCAGATCAGCGGTGACAACCCCGTTGTCGATGATGCTGACGACCTGCGAACGCTCGGGCTCCGGCTCGGGATACAAGGGAATGACCGCGTCCTGCAGGGCATCGGCAAGCCAGTCAGAACGTCCGGTCTGCTGGTAGTAGAAGCGTCCGTTGACGAAGTCGTTGCGCAGCTCCTCACCGTCGGCGAAGCGTGCGACGTCGAGGTCGTATCCGGCCTGCTGGGAGAGCTGGTGGAAGTACGCGAACTGGCTGCGGGTGTTGCCCTCTCGGAAGCTGTGGACCTCGTTGATGCGGCACCAGATGTGCGCGAGATCGCGCACGAATGCGTCCCTGCCGCGGCCGCGAAGGTGGTTGTCGCGGGCGAGGTCGGTGTAGCACTGCTGGGCGCGGGCGGAGATGTCCGGCGCGGCGGGGTACTCGTGGAAGATCGGGCGGGGGTTGACCTCGCCGCGTTCGAGGGCGGCAAGGTCGCGGCCGGCCTTTCGCATCGGAACCTCGGGTGCGGTGCGTTCCTTTCCGGCCCACGGGTAGACGTCTTGGAAGATGTGGTGGTGGATCGCTTTCATGTGGTCGTAGTCGAAGTTGCAGTCGATCGGGATGCGCATGAGTTGGATCATCCGCAGGTGGGTGAACTGCGCTTCGAGGTCCTCGAGGAGAACCTCGTTCGGTGTTCCGTGCGGATGGCCTGTTCCGGTGAAGTTGTTCTTGAGGACGCCGTTTCCGGTGCGCGGGTCGATGGTGCCGGGGATGAAGTAGTCCTCCCACGTCCACGGCCGCTCGGCGCGGCGGAACGGGTTCCTCATCGCTGGCTGGTGTCGCCGAGGATGCGCTCGCGGGCGGCGGCGAGTGCGTCGTCGATGCTGATCTCGCCGCGCGCGTAGCGCAGGGAGAGCGCTTCGGCGTCGGCGTCGAGTTCGCCGCCGGACAGGCGCAGGGCCGCGGTCGCGAAGTTCATCGCTTCCTGGGCTTCGGCTTCGGTGGGCTGGTGGTGCTGCGGCATCGCTTCTCCCCTGGTGATGTTCGGGTCCGAAGACCCGGAACGGTCCGGCAGTAGGCGCTGGGGTGGCCTGCTGCCGGACCGCGGTGGTGATTCTATTCAGTCGGGTCGACGTCCCTATGGACGCTTTGCTCGTGTGTCGGTGACGGCGCACCGTCGGCAGGTTCGGGGTCGTCCGGGCGGACCGAGTAGCTCGTGAACTCGCGGCCATCGAGCGCACGCAGGCCGTCGAGCAGGTCGTCGTCGAGAGTCGCTGTGGGCGACGGATCGACGGCGTCGGCGGCCGCCGACGTGGTGTTGTCGGCGACCGGTTGTGCGGCGTGCCGGTTGTAGAGGTACGTCGTGTCGATCTCGCGGGCCTTGGCGAAGGTGACCGCGGCGCTCTGCGCGGATCCTCGGGCGCTGCCGCGTTGTTCAGTGAGGCCTGACTCGACGGCGCCGAGCCCGTCCCACGCTGCCCAGTGCCACATGCGGTCGGTCCATTCGACTCGCGCCCCGGGCATTCCGCTGTCGCGGTCGCCGCCGAGCGCGAACACCGACCCGTCCGCGGATCGCGGCAGCCACGGGTCCTTCTCGCGGTGTTCCTGCCGCTGCGCCTCCTGCTCGGCCCAGTTCTCGGCGTACTTCTGCATGAACGTCGGTACGGCCTCGGCCAGGGCTTCGCGGGTCATGCCATTCGCTTCGGCGTGCCCGCGGGTGGGGTTGAGGTCGAGGGTCCACTGCTCGTACTGGCCGTCGCGGCTGCGGCGTTCGGTTTCCTCGGCAAACCGGCGCAGCGCGTCCGGTGAGTTCTCGCGGGCGTTGATGTCCGCGTTCATCTCCGTCAGCTCGGTTCGCACGCGCCGAAGTTCGTCGCCCTTGGTGAACTCGAGGACCGGTTCACCCCGCACGGCGTCGAGCCGTGAGGTGGTCTCGTCCAGCTCCCGCTCGACCACGGCGACAGACTTCTCGACGTCGCGGAGCATGTTCCGGACGCGGGCCATGAGCCCGTGCGTCGCGGACGTCGACGACATCGCCTCGACGATCTCCTTCTGTTCGAGGTAGCGGACCATGCCGCCGTCGGTGTGGAGCTGCAGCGCACCGGTGCTCAGGTGGTAGGTGCCGTAGACGGGCACGCCGGCGACCTCGAACAGGGTCTCGGGCGTGGTGCTGCGGTTCATCCGCATGTAGGTGTAGCGGTCCTGCAGGGTGGCCTGCAGTGCCTCGCCGACCTTCTCGCTGTCGCTGTCGACGACGATGTGCGCGCCGATGGTGAGCTTGCGCTTGTCGCGGTCGGTGGCGAGCCACTGCCCGATCGGGACGGTGATCTCGTGGAGCTCCTCGAGCTGGGTGCGCAGGATCGGGATCTCGCGGGTGAACTTGCGAACCATGAACTCGTTGAGCCGGTTGATCTGGGCGACGGCCTGCTCCTCGTTGACGAGCTTCTTGACCTCGGCCTCCTTCTCGACGGCGTTGACGTAGATCGGATCTCCGGTCGCGGCCGCCTTCGTCTGCGCCGCGGACAAGGCCATGTCGGCGCCGATGTCCTCGATCGCGTGCGGGACGTCTCCGGTGCGGAGCTGCTCGATGTAGTGCGCCTTGCGCTCGACGATCTGCCACATCGTCGCGTCGAAGGACTTCTCGGCGACGTAGTTGAGGATCTCGACCTCGCGGTTGACGTTGCCCTGCCGGATGATGCGTCCCTCGCGCTGCTCGAGGTCGGCAGGACGGTACGGGCAGTCCATGTGGTGCAGGGCCTTGAGTAGTCGTTGGGCGTTGACGCCGGTCGACATCGTCTCGGTCGATCCGATCAGTACCCGCACCCTGCCGGCCCGGCAGTCGGCGAACAACTTCTGCTTGTCCTTCGCTGTCGGGAAGTCGTGGATGAACGCCACTTCCTCCGGGCGCATTCCGCGTTCGACGAGCTGGGCGCGAACCATCGCGTAGAGGTTCGCATCGTCGCCCCTGTCACCGACCTTCGGCGTGCCGCGGTCGCAGAAGATCATCTGGAAGACGCCGTCGGCGGCCGGGCCGTGCCCGTCTGCGGGGGTGCGCAGGTCGGCGTTCTCGGTGTGGACGCGCCACACCTGGTCGACGACGTGGCGGACGCGGTCGTTCTCCGGTTCCGGATCGGCGAGGTTCGCGAGCCGCGGGTGCAGGGACGCGTTGCGGCCGTCGTTGCCGATCTTGAGTGCGTTGTCGAGGTGGGCGGTCTTGCCGGTCGTCTTCTGCATCCGCACGTCGAGGTCGTGCATGAAATCGCGCACGTCCTGGCTGAGTTCGAACTCGACGATGGTCCGGCCTCCTCCGCGCAGTGCGGGCAGATCGGCGGGGATCTGGTCGCGCACGACGACGTCGCGGAACTGGTCGACCATCGCGACCATCTGCGGCAGGTTGGTGTACTCGGCCATGCGGGAGACGGTGCGCAGCTGGGTGCCGGTGACGTTCATCTCGACGGTGGTGCGCTGGCGGGCGAACGACTGTGCCCAGGCGTCGATGTGGCCCATCTCGAGGTTGTCGAGCAGGTCCGGGCGCAGGTACTTCTGCATCACCCACAGCTCGGACATGGAGTTCGAGACCGGGGTGCCGGTGGCGAACGCGACGGCCTTGGCCGGCGCGTTCGGGCGTCCGGCTTCGATGTTGCGGGCGATGGCCTGCTCGCGCAGGAACGCGATCTTCATGTCCATGTCGGTGGCGCGCTGGGCGCCCTTGATGACCGATAGGTCGCTCGAGTTCGACGGGCGGGCGAGGTTCTTGTACATGTGGGCCTCGTCGACGAACACGAAGTCGCATCCGGTCTGCTCGAACGTGATGCCCGCGTCCTTGCCCTTGGCCTTGATCAGCCGCTGGAGCTGCTCTTCCTTGCTGACGAGGGCCTTTTCGATCTCCTTGACGGTGTGGCCGCTGTCGGATTCCTTGGCGCCGAGGAGCGCTTCGGCCAGCGCCAGCTTCTCCTTCTCGATGTACGCGATCTGGGTGTCCGGCGAGACGGCCATGAGCTTGAACTTCGACTCGGGGACGATGACCAAGTCCCAGTCCCCGGTGGCGGACTGGCCCATGAACCGCTGCCGGTCGGCCGAGCCGTTGAGGTCGGTGGCCACGAGCACGTTCGCGCCCGGGTAGGCGTCGAGGACCTCGCGGTGCCACTGGTCGACGAGATGGTTGGGCACGACGATCCACGGCTGCTGCACCTGCCCCAGGCGCTTCATCTCCATGCAGGACATGGCGATGGTGAGGGTCTTGCCGGCGCCGACGCAGTGATCGAGCAGGATCGTCTCGTCGTTGAGGAGCCGGACCACGGCCTGCTTCTGGTACGGGTACGGCAGGTACTTCGGGTTCAGTCCGGGGAACGTCTTGTGCGTGGTGTCGTGCTGGATCCGCTCGAAGCTGTTGAAGACGTCGTTGAACTTTCGGGTGAGCCGGTCGGCGCGTTCGGGATCGGACCACAACCATTGCCCGAACCGCTCTTCCAGGCGTTCGGCGCGGTCGCGGAGTTCCTCGGTGCGGCCCTTGTGGAACGACGGCTTGGGGTTCTCGAGCAGCTCCTCGTCCGTCTTCCGGGACTGGATCGGCCGGTTGTTGCACATCGACTCGAACAGATCGAGGCCGCTCATGTCCGCGGCGGGCAGTCCCCAGTTGTCGCGGTACCCGTAGGCGTTGTTCCAGTTCGGGGGCTGGGTGGACTTGATCTTCCACGAGCCGGTGACCGCGGCGTATTCGACGGTGAGACGGTCCTGGTCGACACCGAACTCGTCGACGAGGAACTGCCGGTAGATGTCGGTGCCGAACCAGGCCGCGCCGGGACGCAGCCCGATCTTCGACGGGTCGACGTCGACGGGCACCGTCTTGGCGAGCGCCGCGACGGCGTCGGTGTAGCGGGCCGGGTTCTCGGCGGAGAGGAGCTGGGCGCGGGCGAGTTTGTCGCGGACGTTTCCAGACAGAAACGCTGCGGCACTGACCCATCCGTCGGAGTCGAGGTCGGGGTAGATCTTGCCCTTGGCCTGCTCGAGGACGTCCTCGACGGAGGTATCCAGGAGTTCGGCTATCCGGGCCGGGTCGATCTCGCCGGACTCGTCGAAGCTGATCGCGATCGCTTCGTCGATGGTGTCCGCGCTGGTGGCCGGCTCGAGGACGGACGAGATGTCCTCCGTGAAGATCTCGGCCTTGCTCGCTTCGCGGGTGTCGTCGTTGTACCGCTCGATGCCGCGGACCAGGGCGATGCGCGGGTCGTACTTGATGACGCCCTCGAGGTGCGCGCGCTTCTTGTACGGGGCCTGGCTCGGTGTGTAGGCGCGTTCCCACAGGTCCTGGGCGACATCCTCGGGCAGCTCGCCCTCGAACGGCTCCGTGATCTGGACGCCGTCGACGTCGATCGTGGCGTCGCCGTTGGCCTCTCGCCACCGTCGTTCGAGCTCGGGGAACCTCTTGGCTGCCTGCTCGTCGGTGTTGCGGGAGGCGTGGCTGGTCCACTTGTAGCGGTTGACGTGCCCGTATTCGGCGACGTAGGCGTCGTACTGGCGGCCCAAGCTCGCCCGGAGCTGTTCACGCTGCTCGAACGTCGTCTCGGTGCGGCTGGCGTCGACCAGCGCGAGGACGGTGTCACCCATCGCGAGCAGGCTGCGCCACTCGGCGCTGCGGGCCTCCCCCTTGGTGCCGGCGTCGTCCCAGCGTCCGGCGGTGTACTGCTCGAAGGTGTTCGCGACCTCGTTGTAGCGCAGGGTGCCCGGGATCGGGCGGGCGCCGAGCTCGGCGGCGGTGAACAGGCCGGAGTGGTCGAGTTCGGTGACGGTGTCCAGGGAATCGGCGGCTGCGGTCAGGCCGAGTCCGGTGACCTTGGCCTGCTCGATGATCGGCTCGAGGCGACCGCGGACCTGATCGGCCAGCGGTGCGCTGGTGTCGGCATCGACGTTCAGGCTGTTCCGGCCGTGGAGCCCGTGACCAACCCGGATCGTGCCGAGCACGTTGCGCGGGTGCTGCTGGAAGTAGTCGTTGACGCTGATCCGGTCGTCGCCGACCGTCATCGCCGACGACTTGATCCACTGCCGCGTCTGCGCGGTCTGCTCCCGGTCCGCCTCGCGGCGACGGAAGATCAGCAGGTCAGTGACCACATCGGTCTTCGCTTGCCGCTCGAACGCCTTGGACGGCAGGCGGACACCGCCGACGAGGTCGCCGAGTTCGGCGATCTCCTCGCGGGACTTCGTCCGCACGGCGTCACTGGTGAACGCGGAGGTGATGACCGCGACGTAGCCGCCGGGCTCGGTCAGGGCGAGGGACTTGCGGATGAAGTGGTTGTGAATGCTCAACCCGTTCGGGTTGTGCCGGTCGTCGTAGACCTTGATGTCGCCGAACGGGACGTTGCCGATCGCCGCTGTGAACGTGTTGTCCGGGGCGAAGTCCCGCTCGAAGCCGTGGTTGCGGACCTGCTGATTCGGATACAGCCGGTGCGCGATCTTCGCGGTCATGGCGTCGAGCTCGACGCCGACCATGCGAACCCCCTCGGGGGCGTGGCCGATGAAATGGCCAGCCCCGCAGCCCGGCTCGACGACCCGAGCCGGATCCGGCAGCCCGGCCTGAACCAGGGCGTCCCACATCACCTTGGCCAGGGCGGGATCGGTGTAGTGGGCGTTGACGGTGGAGCGGCGGGCGGCCGCATACTCGCTGTCGGTGAGCAGGTCCCGCAGCTCCGCGCGGGGCGGATCGAACTCGTGCTTCTGCTCGTCGAACACCTGCCAGGCGCCACCCCAGCCCGACCAGCGGGCCAGGATCTCCTGCTCGTCGACGGTGGCGGCCCGATCCTGCCGGTCGAGGGTCTTCACGACCCGGATCGCGGCGATGTTCGCCTCGATGCGATCTCGCGGCGAGACCGGGACCAGCACATCGGTGCCCAGCTCGAAGTCGATGGCCGGCACCGCGGGCGTGGGGGCGCGCGGCTCGGCCTCGACCGCTTCGGGCGCCTGCAGCACCGGGACCTCGGCCTGCGGCGTTTCGATCGTCGGATCGGGCTCGTCGATCGCCGGGGCGTCGCTGTATCCGGCGAGGGTCTCGGCGGTGACCCGGACGCGGGAGCCGTCCGGCCGCTCCGCCTCGATGAGAGTCTTTCCCGCCCACAGCGAGAGCGGCTCCCCCATCTCCGACTGCGGGACCTGCGGCAACGCTTCCGCCACCGGCTCGGCGGCAGGCGCGGCGACGGGCTCGGCCGCCTCCGGCGTCGGGGCGTCCGGCGTCGCGGCGTAGGTGATGGTGCCGTCGAGTTCACGGACGGCGTTGTACTCCACTGCTGCAGCCGGGGTCTCGGGCTCGGCCGCCTCTGGTGCCGGCGCGTCCGGCGTCGCGGCGTAGGCGATGCTGCCGCCGAGTTCACGGACGGCGTTGTACTCCACTGCTGCAGCCGGGGTCTCGGGCTCGGCGGGCGCGGCCGCGGCGGTGTTCTCGGCGTCGGCCTCCGCGACGGCTTCGACGAGGGGCGTCTGGCCTGCGGGTTCGGGGGTCCGGCCTGTGGCCAGGTAGGTGCGGGCCTGGTCGATCGCCGCGGTGGCGGTGTCGGTCTCGATGCCAAGCTCGTCGTTGTGCCAGGTGGGATTACCTGCCGGGAAGCGGATCTCGACGTGGCGGCCCTGCGGGTCTCCGACGATCAGGGTGTGGGTGGTGAAGATGTGCAGGTCAGGCTCTTGTGTGGAGAACAGGTCGCGCCCCGCGGTCGTAGCGGCGCGGTGCCGGTCGGACAGCAGCGCGGGCACGGCGTCCTCGCGCAGGACCTGCTCCGGGTCGAGCCCGTACCGGGCGGCGTCGGCGATTAACTGCGGGGAGGCGGACTCGACGTCGGCCAGGGCCCGGCGCACTGCTTCCCAGGTCAGCTGGCTGTAGGCGCCGTTGGGGCCGCTCATCAGGAACTCCGAGCGGGCGACGACGTCGATCAGCTCGTCGCCGTCGAGCGCGGCCCGGACCTGGCGGCCGATCTCGTCGCGAACGTATTCGACGGCCTCTGCGCTCTCGCGCACCTGCGGGGTCGACTCGGCGCCGGCCAGCTTCTCGGCGTATCCCTGGGCGGCGCGGTAGTCGTTACCGAACGACGTCCAGGACGCTCCCCCGTCTCGGGTCAGCTCCCACCGGCCCATCCGGTAGGAGACCTCGATGTCGTTGCGGGCGCCGGGGCGATCGAGCTTCCAGCCCGAGGATCCGACGTTGCGCCACACTGGGTGCGGCTCGTCCGGGGTGGGCAGGTTGTGGTGGACGATCTGTCGGGCGTCGGCGGCGAGCCAGTCGTAGTCGATGCTGGTCATCGCGGTGGCCAGCTCGGGCCACTCGTCGGGGAACTCGGCGACGAGACGCTCGACGGCCCCGCTCAGGGCGTTGTCGCGGGGCCATCCGCCGGGCAGTCCGATCCAGGTGGAGATGAACGGGTCGGCGGCCAGACGCTCGCCGGCCCACTGCCGCCACTGCTCCTGCGCGGCCTCGTCCCGGAACGGGCTCGGCACATCCGCCCTCGCGTTGTCGACGGCCTGCTCGGCGACCGACAGTCGCATCCACCAGTTCGCTGACCGCAGCTCCTCGAGCGCCGCGGCGCGGGCCTCGGTGATCGCGACCATGTGCGAGAGCTGCTCGTTGCAGACCGACTTGAAGCCCTGATGCAGGTAGAGCTCGCGCGGGCCGACTCCGGCGGTGCGGGCGTAGGCGACGACCTCGGCGTCGGCCGCGAGGTCGCTGTTCACGCGGTCGATCTCGGGGGCGAGGTACTTGGCGCGGGCCTCGTTGTATCCGGCGATGAAGTCGTTGTGGACGGCCTGGGCGACCTTGCTGTTGGACCGGACACCGCTCAATGCCTCGGCGGCCAGCGGGTTCGTGGTCGGCTCTGGTCGCGCTGCGGGGTGCTCGCCGTTGAACGCGTCTCGGCCGACGAGCCGCCAGTCGGCGGTGCCGGTGATCGTCGCGACGTCGATCGCGGTCTGCGCCACGGTCTGCCGGTGCAGCTCGTCGACCGAATTGAGCTGCCGGGCGTCGGTGTCGATGCTCTCCTGGATCTGCTCGATGACCGGATCGGGTCCGGGCTCGGTCTGGGCGACGATCTGTTCGGCGAGGCCCTGAGCTGCGGTTTCTTCGACGGTCGGCTCGGCGCGGTGGTCCTGCCAGACCTGTTCGGCGATCTGCCGGGGCACCTCCGACCAGAGGGCGTCGTCGGCGAGCAGGGTCCGGGCGGCCTTGCGTAGCTGGGGATGTCCCTCGTCCATCACCTCGGCGAGCGCCGAGAGCGCCTGCGACTTCGCCTCCCTGACGGCCCACCCGATGTAGTGATCGTGCGTGTTCGCGCTCGCCTCCGCGGCCTGGATGAGCCCGGCGTCGGCGCTCGCACGGGCGACGACGGCGTCGATGACCGCCTGCCGGGGATCGGCGATCTCCTCGGTCGTCGCCTCCGGCTGCGCCGGTACCGGCTCGGCGGCGGCCGCCGGCACTTCGGCGGCCTCGGCGGCGGGCTCACGCTGCGGCACCACGAATGGCGTCGTGACTTCCCCGGCCGGGAAGGTCAGTGCGGGCTGGCGGCCGTCGAGGGCGGCGCGAATCGCCTGGTCTGCCTGGCCTTTCGTCAGTGTCGTGTCGATCAGCTCCGCGGGCATCCCGCGGCGGTCGAGCATCTCGGCCAGCGTCTCGCGCTGCCGGACGGTGGCAGGCTGCTCACGCCACGTCGCGGCCGCGGTGTGCACGTCGCGCCGGCCCATGCGCAGCACGGCCCGGTGGTTGATCGTCTCCGGGTCCTGTCCGGCCTCACGTAGTTCGGTGCCCAGGCGTCCGACCACGCCCTGCTGCCCTCGGTACTGCGCGAGCAGACCCTCACGACGCGCCTCGAGCTTCGCGATCGAGGTACGCAAACGACCGGTGACCTGCTGGTCACCCGCTGATTCGGCCTGTACGAGACGTGTTTTCGCGCTGTCGAGCGCACGACGGACCGAGGTGCCCTTCTCGACGATCCCGTCGAAGTCGCGGCGCGCCTGCGCCCACCGGTAGGTGAGGTCTAGAACGGCGTCGTCTGCGACCTCAGCTGCTCGTCGATCATCACTTCCAGCTCCTCGCGCACCGGGTCCACGCTGGTCGTCGGCGTCGGCTCGTTGTCCTCGAGCCGCTGCTGTACCAGCGACAACGCCAGCATCTGAAATTCGAACGTCCCCGCCGTCCCCCACACCCGGCTGACGATCCGCTCCGCCAGCTCCGACACCTCGACCATGCTGCGCCGCCACCGATTCGGGTCGCGCGCTTCCCGCAACCGGCGCGCCTCCGCTGCGGCCGCCGCCGAAATCTCCGCCAGCGCCTGCTCCGTCTGCGACGTCGCCTCCGCGGTCAACTGCGGGTACAGCTCCGTTTCCAGCACCTTGCTGCGTGCCGAGCGGCGTGCGGTCTCGATCAACGCCACCGTCGTCGGGAAGTCCGGCTCCTGTCCCGGACGCTCCTGCCGCCACTGCTCCGCCAGGAACCCGTGCGGCGAATCCCCCACCATCCGGTCCACCATCGACGTCAGCCGCAGGGCCTCCGCGTCGATCTGAGCCTCCCGCTCCCCCACTGACAGGTCCGGATCCATCCCGATCCACTCCCGCCAGATCCGCGCCACCTCGGCCCGCACGATCGGGTCGATCGCTTCCGTCTCGACCTGCTCGTTCTCCGCCATCACCCTGCTCCTCCTGAATCGAAAAAAGGTCGTGCTGCTCGTTGTCTCGCGCCACAGGTGCTCCTCGAACTTTGCCGCACCGCCCGGTGCTTCCCCTAACATTCGCTTAGGATTCGGTTCGGAATCTACCCTGCATCGAAGCAACGTTCATCGTTGATGGGCTGCAGCTATGTTGTGATTTGAAGGCCACGCCCGGATATTCGCCAATCGCTAGGCGATTTTCAGGGGACTCTTTCACCATCTCGCTCGTTGTGGGGTGGCCGACCCCATCGCGGCCGAGACGATCATGAAGAACAGCACGACGGCCATCAGCGGCCAGAGCAGGAATCCCACGATCGCGGCCCGGCGGTGCGCACCCGGCGGCCGTACCGGGAGAACGACCGTAGCCCCATGCCGGCGGCGGTCAGAACCATCAGGATCTGTGCAATCTGCATCTCTACCCTCGATTTTCGTGGATGCCGGCCGCATCGACCGGCATCGTCGCCATGCAGCTCGACGCCTGGCCAGCGCGCCCATGAGTCGGCTGATCTCGCGGGCGATGTCGTCGCGGTCGTCCAGGCGGACGGGGCGATCACAGGTCGTCAACCAGCTCCGCGACGTGCGGCGCTCCATCGCGCGGACGTAGTCCCCGTGGGGGACGTGGACGACGGTAAACAGCACGTCGCGGCCGGATTCGGAGCGCCACAACAGGTCCCCATCACTCAGGACGACCTCCCCGACGTCCGGGTCGATGATTGCCAGGAGCGCCTGGCGGTGCCGGTCGTCCATCTGCCGATGGACGGCCCACCCCTCGGTGCTGATCGTCGCGGGCGCGAGCGTCGGTGCGCTGGTACTCATCCCACCCCCCTTCAGAAGAGCTCAAACTGCACGCTCGCAGCGTCGGCATCCGCGGCGCGGGAGTGCCGGGCCGCCATCTCCTCGACGATCGACTCGGCGAGGCCCATCCCTCGCCGACCTCGGTCCAGCTGAGCCCCCGCTGACCAGCTCTCACGCCTGTCGATGCAGCTCCTGATCGGTCATGTCCCCTCCTCGCTCGATGCGTCTCCAACACGTGCAGCGTATTTGAATACCTATCTATTTACAATAGATGGCGCGCAGGGGAAGCAGCGGAATGGGTTTGAGCAGGGACGATCCCGGACACGCGCCACGGCGACCCGCGAACGGCATTCCTGACCAAGACCGCCTGGCCGCCCATTGAACCGACCGATTTGAACCGCCCCGACCAGTCCAGACTGACGAAAGTTGGCAGCTAGCACGGGAACAGCTAGACTCACGTTCAACGATGCCCGCCAAGGCTAGAGCCCAGTGCTTCCTTACTTCGGCGGGCGTTTTACTATCATCAGGCGAATGAAACCCTTCCTTCCCGTTGAGCAGCAGATCGAGAAGCTGCGCTCGAACGGATTGGTTCTCGCCGGGAACGACGCCGATGACGCTCGCCAGCTTCTGTTAGACCACAATTACTACCGCCTGAGTGGGTACTTTCGGTACTTCCAGGTCAACCCGCCAGCTGGAATCGATCGTTTCACCTCGCACGCTAGTTTCGACGATATTCGCCTTTCCTACGAATTGGACCAGCAGCTCGCCGAACATCTACGCAAAGGACTCACGGCGTTTGAAGTGGTCTTCCGATCGCGTCTCGCCTACTGCATCGCGGAATCGTCGGGACCAGATTCCTATCTGACAGAGGGAATCTATCTCGACAAGCCAGCGCGATCCCTTCTGCTCGCCGACATCGAGAAGGATCTCAAACGCTCCGATGAGCGGTTCGTGAAGCACCACGAAGACCGGGGAACAACGCTGCCCGTATGGGCAGCCGTCGAAGCGCTGTCGCTGGGAACGACGTCAAAGATGTACGGTCTCATTGAAGACTACGAGGGCGTATACAAACCCATTGCCGAGCGGTTCGGGATCTCTCACCGATACTCCCGCAAATTCTTCCGGTCGATGACAGTGCTACGAAATGTCTGCGCGCATCACGGGCGAATCTGGCACCGAAACCGCGGTATCGAAATCGAAGTTCCTCGGGATTCCCGCGGCAAAGGCGCCCGCGAGATCTACAAAGACACACCCTGGGCGTGGATCTGGTCACTGGGACATATCGTGGACTACGCGCGTGGCGACAAGGAGTACTCAGATTCCCTTTGGGATTTCATCGATACCACACCTGACTGGTTCGTCGATGGGCTCACCGACCCATCGCCTATGTGAGGCAGCGTGCTCCGATCCCAAGGCGCCACGCAGCCGCCCAAGTGGCGATCACCCCGAACAGGGCCCGCGCCTCATCACCAACCCGGCGAGCCCGCCCCACCCTGTCCGTCACCGCCGGCACCCTGCTCCAAGCCCCGGTACGGCCGAGGGAAGGACCGCCCGAAGCATGCTGACCACCCACCCAATCCGGCCATCGAAGTCAGTGCGTCCAGACTTGAATCGCTTCTTCGGCCTGCTCAGGAGTCATCACAGGCAAGGTTCCCACTCCTGATGCCTCTTCATTGATGCCTTCGGCAGTTACCCGCCACGAGTACTCGATCTCGCGGCAACGGTCTTCAGGATTCAGAAGCCGAAGGATCACCGGGTTCACAACGTCAGGAATTCGACGCTTCCTTAGGCGCCCGAAATCGATTGTCAGGACAAGGTCGTCACCGTCCTGGACCCACTGCCGGTCCGGCGGAACGACGCCGGCTAGGGACGGCCGATCGAATTGATGAGGCCGCCGCAGCTTGCTCAGAGGCGCCCAAAGATCATGGTAACTAAATCCAGTTGGAGTGAGCCCTTCAACACCCCGGAAGACTACTTCTAGCTCGACCCCTTCCAACGGAGTTTCGGTCGAAATGCTGATTTCCAGCGGCTTCCCAGCCGCTGCGGCAGCCCGTTTGTCGTAACGATCGACTCCACGTCGAGCATTGTTTGCCCAGACTCGTATTTCTTCGTCCGTCTTCGGCGTGCGCCTCGGGATTGCAGACAATGTCATTGCGACGGGAGAGGTGAACTGAGACGAATTCTTGTCCGCCCACTCCCTTTCTTCCTCGACATCGATGCTGACGAGCGCGTCCACAAGTTCACTTACGCACTCCCGTGCACGCCAGACTGTTCCCTCGATCCGAAGCTTCAGGGTGGAGAAGGGACGTGCGCTCGTACTCAGCGGCGTCGCCGCGACGCCCTTCGCCTGGAGCACCTTCGCATCGTGCGACAGCGCACGCGTGACGCTCTCTTTCAGAGATTCGATCGAGTCAAAGGTTTTGTACAGCCCCAAGGGATCCTTGGAAAAGAGCTTCTGGAACGCAAGGAGCCGATCGAACTCCTTCTTGCTCTCGCTCTCGTTCCAGACCGCCAGTGGCACGTCACCCTTCGAGAAGTACATATGAACGGGGTGATTGACGCGGCGCAAGTCCGCTTCCTCGATGGTTCCCGAATGCTTGTTGCGAGAGGTAGCGGTTCCGAGGCGATGCTTGAACAGGCAGATTACGACGTCGCTTTGCTCGGTGAGTTGGTGGTTGATGACAACCTGACCATCGACATCGCCGGCGTAGATCGGAACGGCGTCGGTCGCATAGTGCTTCACGATGAAGACCACTCGTTGGTCGATCGCATGGTCGCTGTTCCATTGGGCGATCGCCTCTCTGACCGCCGTCACTTCAGCGCTGGTGTCGCGTGGGCCTGAAATCATGACGACTGCGCCCAATGCATCGAATGCCATGCGGCAAGTGAATCACCCCGACCGGGGAGCCGGTATCCGTGCCCGCGCCGTGGGGTGTTCGGAAAGCGATCTTGGTCTCAACGGGTCAGCGCATCACAGACTGTAGTGGTCATCCCCAGAAGATCGGGTCTCCGCTGTTCTCGACGTGGTCGAGCAAGTCCTGCACGTGCGGGCTCGGCGCCAAGGACGTGTAGCGGTGGAAGGCGAGGTTGCGGTCCCGCCAGTACAGGGTCCACAGTCCGGTCTTCTTGGTGTAGCACAGGCGGGCGATCGGAAACCGGGTCCACTCCGGGCCGAGGTCCTCCCGCCACGGCGGCCGGCATTCGCAGATCGTCAGATGACGCGGCTCGATGTCGCATTCGACTCGGATCTCATGGCGCAGATTCCCGGGAACTCTGCTCTCGCAGTACTTCACGACCCGAGCGACGTCGAGTTCGGGAAGTCCGGTGAGCGCCATGGTCAACATCATGCCAACCGCAGGCGGGTGGGAGGCTAGTTGTTGCGGTTCATGAGGTTGATGACGCGGTAGGGAGACGTCGGTAGAAACGGGCGCGGGTCTCGATCGGCAGGATGAGAAGTGCGACCAACTCGTCCCGGCCAGAAAGAGACCCGCGTGTCCCACCGTAACGCCCCGCTCACCCCTGCGGGAAGGCTGCGGCTCGTCCGCCGCTGCGAGCACCGGCCGATCGCGCATGTCGCCGCCGAGGCCGGCATCTCCCGTCAGTGCCTGTCGAAGTGGGTGAACCGCTACCGGACCGGCGGTGAGGCCGGGTTGCTCGACCGGGCCTGCGTCCCGCACCACCAACCGGCCACCCTCGACCCGGCGTTGGTCGCCAAGATCGAGCGGTTGCGACGGGAACGGAAGTGGTCCGCCCGCCGCATCGCCGGCGAACTCGCCACCGACGGCCACCAAGTCTCGGTGTCGACCGTGGGGCGGTGGCTGGTGCGCCTGGGCATCAACCGGCGCCGATTCCTCGACCCGAACGGCGCCGACAACCGCAAGCCCGCGAACACCATCGTCGCCCGCTACCCCGGCCACATGGTCCACGTCGACATCAAGAAGGTCGGACGGATCCCCGACGGCGGTGGCTGGCGCGTGCACGGCCGCGGCAGCGACCACGCCAAGACCGTCGATCGCGGCAAGAAGCGCGGCACCCGCACCGGATACGTCTACCTGCACTCGATCGTCGACGGATTCTCCCGCCTCGCCTACACCGAAGCACTACCCGACGAAAAAGGGTGTCACTGCAGTCGGTTTCATCAACCGCGCCAAGGTGTTCTTCGCCGCCCACGGCATCACCCGGTTCACCAGGGTGGTCACCGACAACGGTGCCTGCTACCGCTCGACGGTATTCGCCCGCACCCTCACCGGGATGCGGCACCAGTTCATCCGGCCCTACACCCCACGGCACAACGGGAAGGTCGAGCGCTACAACCGGATCCTCGCCGAGGAGTTCCTCTACGCCCGCGAATGGACCAGTGAGACGCAGCGGTCCCAGGCCCTGAGTGTCTGGAACATCCACTACAACTACCATCGACCCCACACTGCCGCCGGGAACCGGCCGCCAGCGACCCGACTCCACACCGGCGTCACCAACGTCATGACCTCATACAGCTAGCCGGCTGCTGCGGCGGCGAACAGCAGTCTTTCTCGCTGGCGGGGACTGTGCCAGTCAAGGACACGGCGAGGCCGGTTGTTGAGTCTGGCCGCGATCACGTCGAGGTCGTCCTGGGTGAAACCGCGCAGGTCGGCGTTCTTGCTCAGGTACTGACGAAGGAGCCCGTTTGTGTTCTCGTTCGTCCCGCGTTGCCACGGATGATGCGGGGCGCAGAAGTACACCGGCATGTCCAGGGCTGCGGTGATCCGCTCGTGCTCGGCCATCTCCCGTCCCCGATCCCACGTCAGCGACCGACGTAGCTGCGACGGTAGCTGCGCCAGATAGGTGATCAGCGCATCCGCAACCGCATGGGCGCGATATCCGTCAGGGAGCGCCACCACATGCGTGACACGGGTGTGCCGGTCCACCAACGTCGCGACCGCCGATGGCCGGGTACCGAATACCAGATCCCCCTCCAAATGCCCGGGTTCGCTACGAGTCTCCGCTGCAGAGCCGCGGAGGTCGATCGAGACCATGTTGGATATCCGGCCACGTCCGTGGGACCGCTTCTTCCCCCGTGGTCGGCGAATCGGACGATCCGTACGCAGTTCGTGAAATAGTTTGCTGTCGAACACTTTCCGAGCCGGAACATACAGGCACCGATAGATGGTCTCGTGTGAGATCCACATCTGCCGATCGGCCGGGTGCTGGAGCCGGAGCCAGGCGGAGATCTGCTGTGAGGACCACTGCTCACTCAACTGTGCCGTGATGATGTCCCGCAGGATCGATCGAGTGCACAGTATCGATTCCTTGGGGCGGCGAGCGCGGACATACGCCGCGGCATCCGCGTCCACCGCTCGGTACTTGTCACGGCCGCCGTTGCGGGCGATCTCACGTGACACCGTCGACGACGCCCGCCCCAATCTCTCGGCGATCGCCCGAGAGCTGTCCCCAGCAGCGATCCCGCGGGAAATCTCTTCACGCTCGTCTGCGGTGAGATGACCGGCCCGGCGCTGTCGTGGCGTCGGCCGGATACCACCGGACTCGCGCAGAAAACGACGAATCCGGGGCAGCGTCACCCCCAGGGCACGCCCTATTTCCCGCAACGATTCCCCGCGTCGATGGAGATCCCAGATCAGATTCTCTTGCTCCACACCGAACCCGAGCGCCTTGCCGCCCACCCATGCCTCCACGGTCACGCATCATTTCACCAGCAGTGATGCGCTGACCCGTTGAGACCAAGACCGATTTCCGCACACCGGCCGGATTGAGGTCATCGACGCAGATTTCGGGTGTGCGGCGGACTCAGCGGATGGCGAACTGGGCTTGGGTGATCAGGTACCAGATCGCGCGGGCGGTGATGTCGGCGTCGTTGGGATTGACGGGCCAATCGCCCTCGAGTTCCATCTCGCCGTCTGCGCGGCGTGTGCGGTACTGGATGTGGGCTCGGCCGTGCTGGTCCCTGACGAACCGGGTCCTGGCGCCTCGCGCGAATCCGAGTCAGTCACAGCAGCGAGGCAACCGCGGACGAGGGTGCCGCCATACCGAAGAACATCGAGGACAACAGGCCGAATCCGGCTGAGCGGCATCGCAACAACCCGTCAACGAAGAACTGATCTTGAGAACGGCTGTGCCCCCGGACTAGCTCCGGGGGCACAGCCCTGTGACTTTCAGCGATAAGTGGCGCGGTTCTGGTGGCTGAAAGTGGCGTCCCGTCTGTCGCATACATCGTTGGGGTCGAACTCGCCGCCACCCTGGCGGCTATTGACTATGTCCACTCTGCACTGCCGGGTTGGTGTGCCTTTTCGTTGCGACAGCGCGTGTTTGGCATAGGTGACGACGGTCCCGGGACTCGTGGCCGCCTCCAGGGAGAGGGGCCACAAGTCCCGGGACCGTTCACGGACGTGGTGATGGTTGTGGTCGGTGGCCTTTCCTGTTGTGCTGTCGGCCCCGTTGTACTGTCGGTGCGAAAAGGCCGGTGGCCGCGCACCCCGAAGAGGGGTACGCGGCCACTGAGGTGTGCAGAGGGTGCTGTTGGCGGGTCAGGGTGCCCAGGACAATGAGCCGAGGCTCCCGAGCGACCCGGACGGTGTGGTGTCGGCGGTGACGGTGAGGGTGACGTAGAAGACCACATCCGGTCCGGCACCGTTGCTGGCGGTGATCATGAAGGTGGAGGTGCCGGCGGTGGTGGGGGTGCCGGACAGCACACCGGCGGGGGTGAGGATCAGTCCGTCGGGCAGGGTGCCGGTGGTGACGGCCACGGTGGGGACCGGAGTCCCGGTCAGTGTGAAGGCGTGGTGGTAGGGCCGGCCGACGACGGCGGGGAGTATGAAGGTCAGGGCCGGTGCGCGTGCATCCAGCGCGAGGGAATGGACGCCGCCGCCGGCGATCGCGGTGTACCCGCCGCCGGTCGGCGCGCCACTGACCTGCCCGAAGTCGTTCGATCCCCAGGCGGTGATGTGGCCGTCCGCGGACAGGGCAAGGGAATGATTTTCGCCGGCAGCGATCGCGGTGAAGCCGCTGCCGGTCGGGGCGCCGCTGACCTGCCCGAAGTCGTTCGATCCCCAGGCGGTGATGTGGCCGTCCGCGGTCAGTGCGAGGGAATCGTTGGTGCCGGCGGCGATCGCGATGTACCCGCTGCCGGTCGGGGCGCCGCTGACCTGCCCGAAGTCGTTCGATCCCCAGGCGGTGATGTGGCCGTCCGCGGTCAGAGCGAGGGAATGAGTGTGGCCGGCGGCGATCGCGGTGTACCCGCCGCCGGTCGGGGCGCCGCTGACCTGCCCCCAGGCGTCCCATCCCCAGCCGGTGATGTGGCCGTCCGCGGTCAGCGCGAGGGAATCGTTGGTGCCGGCGGCGATCGCGGTGTAGCCGGCGCCGGTCGGCGCATTGCTGACCTGCCCGATGCCGTCGTATCCCCAGGCAGTGATGTGGCCGTCCGCGGTCAGAGCGAGGGAATGGTTGGTGCCGGCGGCGATCGCGGTGTAGCCGGCGCCGGTCGGCGCATTGCGGACGTGCCCGAAGGTGGAACTGCCCCAGGCGGTGATGTGGCCGTCCGCGGTCAGCGCGAGGGAATAGAAAGGGCCGGCGGCGATCGCGGTGAAGCCGCGACCGGTCGGCGCACTGTCGACCCGCCCCCAAGCGGTGACGGGGCCGGGCGTGGTTACCGGCACGCCGACCGGTGCCGCCGCGGCAGGAGCGGTCAGCGCGACCGCGATACCGACTGTGGCCAGCCCGCTGAGGGCGGCACGCAGCAGCCGTGGGCGGCCGCGTGTGCGGCGCCGCGGGCGATCGATCACGAGGGTGGGCATGCGCAGAGCTCCTTCACGTTCGGGTGAACGCCGACCGTGGGCCGACACTCCTGGCAGCTACAGCCGACGGGACCACACCGAAACCGAGTGGTCGCCCCGCTGCAATCCAGCACTGTAACCGCACAATCCGAAGGCTTGCGGGACCGTGCCCCGAACTCGTCCCCGCGCACACAGCCACCGAATGTGCACGCCCCGCCGCTACCGGACCACACTCGGTGCGGGGTTACTGCCGACAAGGCCACGATGGGCACACGCACACTCGGCGTTTGGTGCCGGGTGTCTCGCTGATCTTCGCCGCATCTGGGCAGCCCCGCAGACGAGATCGAGAAGGCGTGAATGTACTGAAAACCTCTGTCCGAGTGGAACGGTCCTGTCGCTGGTTCGGATATCCACCTTGGTCTCAACGGGTCAGCGCATCACTGCTGGTGAAATGATGCGTGACCGTGGAGGCATGGGTGGGCGGCAAGGCGCTCGGGTTCGGTGTGGAGCAAGAGAATCTGATCTGGGATCTCCATCGACGCGGGGAATCGTTGCGGGAAATAGGGCGTGCCCTGGGGGTGACGCTGCCCCGGATTCGTCGTTTTCTGCGCGAGTCCGGTGGTATCCGGCCGACGCCACGACAGCGCCGGGCCGGTCATCTCACCGCAGACGAGCGTGAAGAGATTTCCCGCGGGATCGCTGCTGGGGACAGCTCTCGGGCGATCGCCGAGAGATTGGGGCGGGCGTCGTCGACGGTGTCACGTGAGATCGCCCGCAACGGCGGCCGTGACAAGTACCGAGCGGTGGACGCGGATGCCGCGGCGTATGTCCGCGCTCGCCGCCCCAAGGAATCGATACTGTGCACTCGATCGATCCTGCGGGACATCATCACGGCACAGTTGAGTGAGCAGTGGTCCTCACAGCAGATCTCCGCCTGGCTCCGGCTCCAGCACCCGGCCGATCGGCAGATGTGGATCTCACACGAGACCATCTATCGGTGCCTGTATGTTCCGGCTCGGAAAGTGTTCGACAGCAAACTATTTCACGAACTGCGTACGGATCGTCCGATTCGCCGACCACGGGGGAAGAAGCGGTCCCACGGACGTGGCCGGATATCCAACATGGTCTCGATCGACCTCCGCGGCTCTGCAGCGGAGACTCGTAGCGAACCCGGGCATTTGGAGGGGGATCTGGTATTCGGTACCCGGCCATCGGCGGTCGCGACGTTGGTGGACCGGCACACCCGTGTCACGCATGTGGTGGCGCTCCCTGACGGATATCGCGCCCATGCGGTTGCGGATGCGCTGATCACCTATCTGGCGCAGCTACCGTCGCAGCTACGTCGGTCGCTGACGTGGGATCGGGGACGGGAGATGGCCGAGCACGAGCGGATCACCGCAGCCCTGGACATGCCGGTGTACTTCTGCGCCCCGCATCATCCGTGGCAACGCGGGACGAACGAGAACACAAACGGGCTCCTTCGTCAGTACCTGAGCAAGAACGCCGACCTGCGCGGTTTCACCCAGGACGACCTCGACGTGATCGCGGCCAGACTCAACAACCGGCCTCGCCGTGTCCTTGACTGGCACAGTCCCCGCCAGCGAGAAAGACTGCTGTTCGCCGCCGCAGCAGCCGGCTAGCTGTATGAGGTCATGACGTTGGTGACGCCGGTGTGGAGTCGGGTCGCTGGCGGCCGGTTCCCGGCGGCAGTGTGGGGTCGATGGTAGTTGTAGTGGATGTTCCAGACACTCAGGGCCTGGGACCGCTGCGTCTCACTGGTCCATTCGCGGGCGTAGAGGAACTCCTCGGCGAGGATCCGGTTGTAGCGCTCGACCTTCCCGTTGTGCCGTGGGGTGTAGGGCCGGATGAACTGGTGCCGCATCCCGGTGAGGGTGCGGGCGAATACCGTCGAGCGGTAGCAGGCACCGTTGTCGGTGACCACCCTGGTGAACCGGGTGATGCCGTGGGCGGCGAAGAACACCTTGGCGCGGTTGATGAAACCGACTGCAGTGACACCCTTTTTCGTCGGGTAGTGCTTCGGTGTAGGCGAGGCGGGAGAATCCGTCGACGATCGAGTGCAGGTAGACGTATCCGGTGCGGGTGCCGCGCTTCTTGCCGCGATCGACGGTCTTGGCGTGGTCGCTGCCGCGGCCGTGCACGCGCCAGCCACCGCCGTCGGGGATCCGTCCGACCTTCTTGATGTCGACGTGGACCATGTGGCCGGGGTAGCGGGCGACGATGGTGTTCGCGGGCTTGCGGTTGTCGGCGCCGTTCGGGTCGAGGAATCGGCGCCGGTTGATGCCCAGGCGCACCAGCCACCGCCCCACGGTCGACACCGAGACTTGGTGGCCGTCGGTGGCGAGTTCGCCGGCGATGCGGCGGGCGGACCACTTCCGTTCCCGTCGCAACCGCTCGATCTTGGCGACCAACGCCGGGTCGAGGGTGGCCGGTTGGTGGTGCGGGACGCAGGCCCGGTCGAGCAACCCGGCCTCACCGCCGGTCCGGTAGCGGTTCACCCACTTCGACAGGCACTGACGGGAGATGCCGGCCTCGGCGGCGACATGCGCGATCGGCCGGTGCTCGCAGCGGCGGACGAGCCGCAGCCTTCCCGCAGGGGTGAGCGGGGCGTTACGGTGGGACACGCGGGTCTCTTTCTGGCCGGGACGAGTTGGTCGCACTTCTCATCCTGCCGATCGAGACCCGCGCCCGTTTCTACCGACGTCTCCCTACCGCGTCATCAACCTCATGAACCGCAACAACTAGCCTCCCACCCGCCTGCGGTTGGCATGATGTTGACCATGGCGCTCACCGGACTTCCCGAACTCGACGTCGCTCGGGTCGTGAAGTACTGCGAGAGCAGAGTTCCCGGGAATCTGCGCCATGAGATCCGAGTCGAATGCGACATCGAGCCGCGTCATCTGACGATCTGCGAATGCCGGCCGCCGTGGCGGGAGGACCTCGGCCCGGAGTGGACCCGGTTTCCGATCGCCCGCCTGTGCTACACCAAGAAGACCGGACTGTGGACCCTGTACTGGCGGGACCGCAACCTCGCCTTCCACCGCTACACGTCCTTGGCGCCGAGCCCGCACGTGCAGGACTTGCTCGACCACGTCGAGAACAGCGGAGACCCGATCTTCTGGGGATGACCACTACAGTCTGTGATGCGCTGACCCGTTGAGACCAAGATCGCTTTCCGAACACCCCACGGCGCGGGCACCGAGGGGCCAAAACCGCGCGCGCGACGTTGGCACCACGAGGGCCATCACGAGGATCCGCAAGCCTGGTAGCGAGGGGGGCCATCACGCCGTGCGTCGTTTTGGTGCAGCGTTGCCCAACATGCCGCACGCCGTGCTGGTGAGGCTCCCGAGCCTCTCGGCCGGCTACCGCGCGAGCGGGGAGCTGTTCGCTCGCGCTTGATGTAGTGGACCGGACGGGCCCCTGTGCGACAATTGAACTCGAGGCGCTTCGACTGTTCGAATGCGACCCCATCGAACCTCGATGAAATTTCACATAAAGAGTCTTCGACGGTTTCCGTAGATCCATTCTTGTCGGGCTTTTAGTGCTAGTCTTAGGACGCTTCCCGGGCGGGCCCGTCGACCGGGCCGAAGCCATGTCGACCGCCTTGACAATCGAGGGTCGGACGTGGTTACCTGTAAAAGCCCTCATGGGGCGTGACGCACGCTTCTTGCGTGCGATGAAGGCATTCAAGTATCGATTGGTCACTGGTTAATCAATCCTTGGATGAAAATTACCTAAACGAGTTTCATGGAACAAATTGAGGTGATATTTAGCGGCAGGAGTTCAATGTGTTCACATTGACAATTTTGAGCTCGCTTGTGGGTATTGTCAGCCTAGCGGTGACTGTATACTACGGCGAGCGTAATAAAGTTAAGTAAAGTTAGATGCAATTAGATGAAGACGTGAAACGGAATCTCCATGTAAGATTTCGTTTCACGTCTTCTCTTCATCAGAGCTACCTAGCCGGTCAGTGGGATCGTGGCCAGCTGTGTGCGTTCCCATTTTCCGGGTGACTTCCGGAATGATATGACCTGATCAGCGGCTACGATGATCAGGATGTCCAACTCGTCGGGGAGCTTCAGAGGATCGGTTGGAACGTCGCTCAGTTCCGGGAAGTCCACGCCCAGTGCCCGCATGATTTTGAATCCGTACCCATAGCCGGGCGCGACGACAACGCCGCAGCGGATCTGCAGGTTCCCCTCGCGACTCATTGATGCACGCATGTTTTCCGAATCAGACTCGATCCAGTTCTGGACTACATCGCGAACGGTGACATTCAGATCGGGAACGCGAGAACCCGACTCCTTGCGTGTCAGCATGATTCCTTTGGGGAGACGCTCACTACCCTCAGAGTCGATTGCCTCGCAGGTTGGGTTATCCCCGAGGATGGCGACAATCCGCCTAGCCAGTTCAAGGGCAGGTTCTGGTGACCCGGTGGCGCTTGCTTTGAACCTCTCTCGATTCCCAATTTTTACGAGCTCGCGGTAGCTGAATATGCCGCGATCCTCCAGCTCGCGTAGCAATGGTCCAAGTTTCTTGGGCAACTTCGGGAAGAATGGTGCCTTGACGTCGTGTCTTATCGCGAATGACGAGGCAGTAGCGTCGGTGGAGATCATCCATGTTTTGGTCAGGGCCGGCACTGGGTGGATGCCGGAGTTTTTACTAGAAGCCCTTCTCAACGCCTCATAGCTCGTACTTGCCAGCTGTTTGACCTCGACCGTGTGGCGTGCGGAGCGGTAGTCGGGGACCGGTCCATCGGCTTCGTTCTCGCATACCCGTTGCAGTCCGGAGTCGTTCAGTACTTGCGATGCTGCCGCGAGCCCGGCCTTCTCGGCGTCGGACTCGTTCTCGCACTTCTTATGGCCACACGCAGTCACGGTGAACCAGGCTCGCACATCTGGGGGTTCGAAGGTGCCAGAAGCACCACAGTGGCGATTGACGCTGGCGAGTCCAATAGAGAGCTCAGACTGCTCGGGGCGTGACGTGCGCGGCGTCGACCCACAGCCAGAGGTCGAGTTCGCTGCGCCCGTTGGCCGATCGGGCGGGCACGCAGACCTGGGCGAGCCAGCGACCGTCAGTCCTGTTAACTGCACCTTCTGGACATAGTCTGCATATCTGACTACGGGGGGTGGGCGGGATAGACGAGTTGCGGCGAGCGCTTCGCGAGGGGCGCATCGCGCTTCCAGCGGTGGGGAACGTGCAGTGTGTCGAGCCGCCGGCTGTGGTGCCGTACGTGGTGGTTGCCGACGGGGTCGAGCTCGAGCCGATCTCGGCGTACCTGGCGAGTCTTGCGCTGTCCGACGTCAGTCCGTTGACAGTCCGGTCGTATGCGCACGATTTGCTGAGGTGGTGGAAAGTCCTGGCAGTGCTGGGCGTGCGATGGGATCGCGCCAGGACGGCGCCCGCATCGAGATGGGCCCCGGCGAGATGCACCTCGGCGACGACCTCGCTTTCTGGCCCGACGCATAGAGCCACTCGGGCCACGACTCTGGCGTCATGGGCGCAGCGCCTCTCACCGTCATGGTCGTCGCCCTCGGCGCTTCCCAGGAGCGGACCACCGCGAAGCCGTCGTAGGGATAAGCCCGGCTCCCGGCCCGTAGAGGTGACGACGTCCACCGACGTGCGAGGGCGGGGCACAGCGGCGGCCGACCTCAGGTCCAGGCGCTTGTCCATATCGAGTCGGTAGGTGCCGCAGAGGTTGACATTGGACCAGAACAGCGCGGTTAGCCCGTGGGGGTCCTCACCGCTCAGCTTCTTCGCCCAGGCGGGCTCAGCGAGAACCTGCTGGAGCAGCAGCATGTTGTGGTGAACCCGGCTCGACTGGAGGAGATGGAGTGCCAGCATGTTCGTCTCGGCATGTTCCTTGTCCGGGCCGGTCAGGGCACTGTCCTTGCCGTAGTGGAGCACGGTGTTCGCGCTGTTCCAGTTCTCCACGATCTGGGGCCCGCCGTGGATCTCGCGGCGCAGCCCTGGGCTTGCGAGGTAGTCGCCGGCGAAGATCGTGGCACGGAGCGGCCGAGTTCTTCGAAGGCCTGGTAGGTGGGGTGCGGGGCCCCGCGGGCGAAGCGCCGCAGCACCTGCTCCGCCTCCGCCGTGCCGAGCCGGAGCGCGGTGGCGTACTTCACCATCGGGTCGTACTGCTGCTCGATTCGATCAGTTCCCAGCGGATCGGCCGCGTAAGCGAAGCGGTGAGCGCCGGCCAGCCGGGCGGGGTGTCGTCCGTGCGGTACAGGCGGATGCTGCCGAGGTTCTTCAGCCGCGGCCACTCATGGTTTCGTCCATCAGCCCTGCAATTGCCACTACCAACCGATGCGGCCGGAAGTAACCGCCGCCTGGGCCAGCAAGCGAACCGAGATGCCGGCGACAGTCGGCTTGGAGGTCGACAACACAAGCCTCACCGTGCGGGTCGATGAAACGGGCGCCCACATCACGCTCAACGTTATCGATGAACAGCCTGAGACTGCGCTTCGCACAGAACCATTGGTCGTACTCGGCCTTGCGTAAGGCATGCTGACGGTCGAGCAGGCGATTGCGGCGGCGACAAGCGGGATCTCACCGCCGTTTTCGGGGCCGCCTGACGGATCTCAGGGTTCCGCGCTTCAAGTGCAACCACCGAAGCCGCGGCGTGCGCGTTGATCAGCCAGTACCGCGGATTTGACCAATCCCGCAATGGTCGGCCGACTCCGGCAACCTCCGCGACGGCGATCTTCACCCCGTCCTGCGCGCAGCCAGGACGGTCGCGGTCTTGACCAAGCAGGGTAGGTGGAGTGCACGATTAAGTTGACTAGTGCAGAGAAGCGATGCGCAGCCAGCAGTACAACTCGCCTGGCATTCGTCCTTCGAGCTGAATGCCGCCGGCCCGAACACGCAGGGGAAGGGTGTCGGCGCGCGTGAAGGCTGCGCTGCCGGGTAGGACGCGTGAGATGTCGACGAAGACCGCGACGGGCCGCTCGAGGTAGCGCATCGTGGGGACGCCGGGGAACGGCTCCTCCCAGCCTTCGAGCCCCGGCGGCAGGGTCACTGCGCGATCCTCATTGGTGTCGCCCCGGCATCCTGATCCACTGCGGCAGGCGACCAGTCGACCCGCCCGCCGCGGCCGGCGAGCGTGACGACGCGTCGGCGGGGTTGCTGACCTCGTGTCGTGGCGCGGACTTCGAGGTCGACGCCGGTGATGCGCCCGTAGCCCGGCTCGAGCCCGTGATAGGCAGTGATGCGTGCGTCGAGGTGCAGATCGGCGGTCGGCCAGCGGCCATCGGTGAAGGCGAGAACGGTTCCGTTGCGGCGACAGCGGGCGGTCACGGAGCGAGCCCGGCTGGGCGGGACGTCAGCGCCGGCGAGTGAGAGCAGGACGAAGTCGATGCCGTCCGCGAGCACAGCAGCCACGGCGACCGGATCGGAGCCGGGATCTTGAATGACCGCGAGATGACGCAAGTCAGCTCCCATCTCGGTAGCTGCGAGCAGGCTCAGGGTGGGCATTCCAACGACGGCAGCCCAACCACCGGATCGGGTAACCGAGGCGAGCAGACCGGCACGAAGCGAACTGACGCCATCGAGTCGCACGGTGGACCCGCGAGCCAGCCCCCGATGCGGCAAGAGTTCAGTGATCGGTCCAGGCACGGGGAGGGTTCGAATCGGCGACGAGTGCGCCACCGGTTCAGGAGTCGATTGCTCAGTCTTTGCGCAAGTCAAGGCAGAGAGGGACGGTCGCGCCGGGCCGACAGAGCGCGCCGGAATTTCGGCCATGCATTTGCGCAGCTGTTCGATCACCACGGCCTTGGACTCGCCCACATCTCACCGCCTTCGCCTACCCACCCCCAACGCAAGTCTAGAACATACGTTCGAGCCGCGAGATAGATGTCTCCCGCGTCCGGGACTGGACGGGTTGCAGGACTAACGCGCGATCAAGCCCGCGACGCACACCCAGGCGTAACTCGGCTCTACTTACTGGGAAGCTTCGAAAGCAGGGTGTCGATCGACGCTGTCAGCGTGGCGGAGTCGGGTTCTTGCGACGACGTGTTCACGGCCGGTTGCGCGAAGACTCGCTGCCCGACCTGTACGAGCAGAGCAGATCGGGATTCGTCATCGAGGGGCGTCGTGTAACCGACCACTGTATGGAGTTGCACAGAAGTCGATGCCGCCCACCACGCCTGCTGCCGGTGTCGACTGGCGGCTCTCGACGAGTACGCAGCCAGCGCAGCGAACGGCAAGGTCAGAAACAAATGCAGGCCCTGGGCCTTCCAATCTATGCCGCCACTGTCGTTGTTGTTCAGCGCTATCCCCGCGACCACGGTAATTCCAATTAGGCAAGCCGCAGCAAGTATGGTCCACAATCGGGCACTGGCTCTCTCCTGGCGCCCCAGTGTATCGAAGAGACTCGCGAGCCGATCAGCAGAAATTCCCCCAGCCTGGCGTCTAACCCTATCCGCGATCCGGGTGACCTCCTCCGCGACCGTGGAGACGGTTGAGGCTTCCGCGATTAGGTCTGCAGCTTTCTGGAAATCAGATTCCAGGCCGCGAACTTTCGACTTCCATTGATCGAAAGCCGCCGAATTCCAAGAGTTACCGCCCGGGGGGTTCACATAGAGGTCGGGGTCGTCGAAGGGAGGCCCTGCCGGGTTCAGCGACACCCAGACGGAGTGAAGCCACTTCGCCAGGAAGCTAGCGAGGTGTAGGTATTCATCTAGCGGAAGCTCACGAAGTGCAACAACGAGCTCGTCCGCCTTGGTGATTTCGACGTACTGGATCAGCCACCGCTGGGACCTTTCGCTCGACTCTCCCCTAACGACGTATACCGGCGAATGGAAAAGCAGGTCTCGCAGCTTCCTGCAGGGCTCCTCGAGCTCACCGATAGCCAACCGGACTGAATCAGGCACGGTGGCAGAAGGTTCCTTCGCCTCGGCCATCTGCACGATCAAATCGTCGAGGGCGCCGGCAACTGAAGTCCAGAGGGCGGTCGCCTGTTCGCGATGGAGAGGCGGCGCTGAGGCGAGGAGTGGCTCTATGGCATTCGCAGCGGTCACACTGGAACGCTACCGCGCCCATTCTGCATCTCTCGCGACGCGGGTCGCGACTTTACCGATAACTTATATTATGACATTTACGCTGGTAGAGAGCAGATTTGGCGACTCACCACATCGATAATTGGCCACCGCTATCGCCGGAGCGCCTGATCATCTGGCCGGGATCAATCTGACCGTCGCTGCTCGCGGTCCTGCACCGAGGATGGGTTGAAGGTAGGGGCTGTCGGCATATTTGATGCGGTACGCGTCGTCGACGCGGTCGATAACGGCGGTGTCGATGGGGAATTCGAAGTCGACCTCCGCGTCGACGCCGCCGACTGAGATGTGTCCGTGGCCGATGTTCTGCGCTGCGCGGTACCAGCGGCTGCTGGAGCCGTTGTAGGCGCGGCAGTAGAGGTCTTCGCCGGTCTGGACGATGGAGATCCACGTGGGTGCGTGCATGCTGCCGTCGGAGTTCGGGATCGAGATGAACAGCTTCTTGTCCTGAGCGATGGCGGCGAGCTCCTCTTGGGTCCAGGTCCTGGTCATTCCGTCCTCGGTTCGGTCGATCCTGTTGCGGCTGCGGCTGCGGCGATGCCGCGGTCTGTGGTGGTCTGCGTGTCGGCGCCCTCGACTGGGGCCTGGGTGACCATGCGGTGGGTCGCATTGACGTCGAGCGCGGGGACCGGCAACGGCACCTCGGGTCGAGGGTGGGATCTGATGCCCTCGAGCATCATCGCGAGGTAGCGCCGGTAGATGTGTGGGGCGTGCGCGTGACTGCGATCGATGAGGCCTACGAGTGAGAGTTGGATGAAGAACACGTCGGTGCCCTGGAAGTCCTCGCGTGTGTAGCCGTCCATTCGGGCCCGGTCAGCGATCGCGTCGGTCAATGGCGCGATTCGGTCGCGGGAGGCGTCCACGCGTTGCTGGCCGAGTCCAGGGTCCATGAAGACACGGGTCAGCGAGCGGTCCTTGAGATGCAGGCGCACCCACCCGTCGAGGAACTTGGAGAGACCGCGCCAGGAGTCCTCGTCGGCGAGTGCTCGCTCGGCTAGGACGACCACTTCTTCGAGTCGCTGCTCGTAGAGCACGTCGAGGAGCTGCTCTTTGTCGGGGAAGTGGCGGTAGACGGTGCCGACGCCGACGCCGGCCTGGCAGGCGATCTCGTTGAGCCCGACGCCGAGTCCGCGCTCGCTGAACAGCTCACGCGCGGCGTCGATGATCTGTTCGCGCTTGCGGGCGGAGTCCTTGCGTAGCGGTCGTGAGGTCATGACCTCACGCTACCAGTGAATCGGATAGATCTATCCGATCTCGTGTTACGCTCATCTGGGAAACGGATATTTCTATCCGATCTACACGCCGAAAGGACTCTTCGTGGCTTCCGCCCCCACCTTCACACCCGCGACCGACGCCGGATCGTCTGCGCCGTCGAAGTTGCCGCCGGTGGTTTACCTCCTCGGCGCGGTCGCGTTCCTTATGGGTACGACCGAGCTCATCGTTGCCGGACTCCTCCCGCAGGTCGCCGACGCACTGTCGGTGACCCACGGGCAGGCCGGACTGCTGGTGACGGTGTTCGCCGTCGGCATGATCGTCGGCGCACCTGTGATGGCGATGGCCACGCTGCGTCTGCCTCCGCGAGCGACCTTGGTAGCGGCGCTGCTCGTGTTTGCCGCCGGCCACCTGGTCTCCGCACTGTCCGACAGCTTCTCGGTCCAGCTGGCGGCCCGCTTCGTCTCCGCCGTCGCGACCGGGACATTTTGGGCGGTGGGCGCGGTCCTGGCCACAGCCGCCGCCGGCCGCGCGTCCAGCGCGAGGGCCACCGCCGTGATGATCGGCGGCCTGACATTGGCGAACGTGCTGGGCGTACCAATCGGCACCGCGCTGGGGCAGTGGCTCGGCTGGCGCGGCCCGTTCTGGGTGCTCGCCGCTCTCGCGGCCGTTGCTGCTGTCGTACTCGCGCTGCGCCTACCGAAGGCTCGCAACGCCGCGACGACGTCACTGCGTGCCGAGCTGCGCTCACTCCGGCACGGCAGGTTGTGGCTGATCTACCTGGCTTGCGCTCTGATCCCGGGGTCGTTTATCGCCGCCTACAGCTACATCGCGCCCCTGCTCACCGAACGCGCGGGCCTGGCCGAGGTCGCGGTACCGATCGTCATGCTCGGTTACGGGCTGGCCACCCTCGCCGGCACCGCCTTCGGCGGCAAGGTCGGTGATCGGAGCCCGTTTGGTGCGGCCCTTCCCGCCGTCGCGCTCATCGCAGTGATCCTCGCTGCGCTCACCGTGTGGGGCGAGAATCCGATCGCCGCGGTCGTGCTGTTCGTACTACTCGGCCTGGTCGCGATGGTGGCCCAGCCGATCCTCATCTCCCAGGCACTCGGTCAGGCGGGCGAGACCCACACTCTCGCCGTCGCATTGAGTACGGCAGCACTCAACGTCGGCATCGCCACCGGCTCCTGGCTCGGGGGCGTCGTCCTCGCCTCGAGCCTCGGGCTTGCGGCACCCACGCTGCTAGGTGCCGGCATCGCGGTCGCCGCAGTGATCGTCCTGGCCCTGGTCGCTACAACCCGCGTCCGCACCAACCCAACCGAAAGGACACCCGAATGACCGCCAAGCTCGGATTGATCGGCGCAGGCATGATCAACACCCAGATTGCGCACCTGGCCACCCGTGTCGGTATCAATGTGATGCTCAGCAACACCCGCGGCCCGGAATCGCTCCAAGACCTCGTCGACGAACTCGGCCCCCACGCCCAGGCAGGCACGATCGCTGACGCCGCCGCGTTCTCCGACCTCGTCAGCGTCAGCATCCCGTTCGGTGCCTACGCCTCGCTCCCCGCCGATGCGCTGGCGCGGAAGATCGTCATCGACACCATGAACTACTACCCGGGCCGCGACGGGGACTTCCCCGAGGTCGCCGAGCGGACGATCACCACCAGCGAGCTACTCCAGCAGCACCTGCCCGACGCGAACGTCGTCAAGGCGCTGCACAACCTCGACGCACTGCACCTGCTGAACGGTGCGCGCCCCGACAACCGGCAGAACCGCTGGGCGCTGCCGGTCGCCGGCGATGACCAGACCGCCAAGAACCGTGTGATCGAGCTGCTCGACCAGATCGGCTACGACGGCGTCGACTGCGGCACCCTCGCCGACTCCTGGCGCATCGAGGCCGATACCCCCATCTACGTCAACCCCTACGTCGGACCCACCCCAGACGGCCTGACCCTCGACGAACAGATCGACTGGTACGCCACGGACACCGCCGCAGTCGTCACTCGCGCCGACGTCGAGCGCATGGCCGCCGAAGCCACACGCAAGGCGCCTGCCGGCGGCCGCCCGACCAGCCTGCACCGGGCCTGGACCGGCTACCTCGCCCGGCTGCACTCCTGACACCGGCAACCCGAAAGGAATCCCTCGGATGACACTCGACCACTACATCACCCTCGGCCGCTCAGGACTGCGCGTGAGCCCGTTCTCCCTCGGCACCATGACCTTCGGCGAGGACCTGGGCTGGGGCTCGACGGCCGAAGAGTCGACCGCGATCATCGACCGCTACCTCGAACTCGGCGGCAACTTCCTCGACACCGCCAACGGCTACACCAAGGGCCACTCGGAGAAGATCATCGGCGACCACCTTGGCCACGACAAAGCCAAACGCGACCGGGTCGTGATCGCCACAAAGTTCAGCTCCAACCTGTTCCCCGGCGACCCGAACGCTGGCGGTTCCAACCGCAAGGCGATCCTCGGTCAAGTCGAGGAGTCGCTGCGCCGCCTGCGGACTGACTACATCGACCTGTACTGGCTGCACAACTGGGACAAGCACACGCCGATCGAGGAAACTATGTCGGCGCTCGACACCCTCGTGCGCGACGGGAAGGTCAGGTATCTGGGCATCTCGGATACTCCGGCATGGAAGACCGCGCAGGCACAGCTGATCGCACAGTTCCGCGGCTGGGAGCCGATCACCGCGATCCAGATCGAGTACAACCTCACCGAACGCACCAGCGAGGGCGAACTCATCCCGATGGCCCACGAACTCGGCATCGGCGTCGCACCGTGGTCACCGCTCGACGGCGGCCTGCTCACCGGCAAGTACACCCGAGAGGACCGCGAGCCGGCCGACTCCAAGCGTGCCCCCATCGTTTCCGCGGCACTGACGGACACAAAGCTCGACATCATCGACGTGCTCGTGCGCATCGCCGATGAGACCAGCGCGACGCCCGCCCAAATCGCACTGGCCTGGGTACAGGGCCGTCCGGGCGTGGGCTCGACCATCATCGGGGCCCGCACCCTCGAACAGCTCGAGGAGAACGTTGCCGCGTTGGAGGTGACGCTCACCGACGCGCAACGGGCAGAATTGGACGAGGTCAGCACCCCCATCCTGCCGTTCCCGCTGCCGTTCCTGGCTGGCACGCCCGGCCTGCACTTCCCGGACGCGACCGTCAACGGCATCACCGGCGGGCATCACCCGTTCATCCCGCGCGACCACAGCGACCACTACTGAGCAGGCACGCCCCATCCGCGTTCCGCGACGAGAGGACACGAAGCATGCGCACACGAACCATAGGAAACCTGGACGTCTCCGCAGTCGGCCTGGGGGTCATGGGTTTCAGCCACGGCTACGGCCCCAGCGTCGGCGACGACGAGGCCCTCGACCACATCCGGAAGGCCTACGAGCTGGGATGCGCCTTCTTCGACACCGCCGAGGGCTACGGCGCCGGCCACAACGAGGAACTCCTCGGACGAGCCCTCGCCCCGATCCGCGACCAAGTCGTGATCGCGACGAAGTTCTTCCTCCCTGGCCCGCTCAGCCCAGACGAACTGCACCGGCAGATCCGTCAGCACCTCGAAGCGTCGCTCACGCGACTGGGCACCGACCACGTGGAGCTGTACTACCAACACCGCGTGCCTAACTCGATCCCCGTCGAGGACGTCGCCTCAGTGATGGGCGAACTCATCACCGAGGGCAAGATCGGCGGCTGGGGCCAATCGCAGTCCACCGCTGACCAGATCCGCCGCGCCCACGCGGTCACGCCGCTGACGGCGGTGCAGTCCGAATATTCGATGATGGAGCGGATGTTCGAGGCCGAGGTCATCCCGGCCTGCGGCGAGCTCGGCATCGGTTTCATGCCGTTCAGCCCACTCGGCGCTGGGTTCCTCTCCGGCAAGTACACCGCCGACCAGTCCTACACCGGCGACGATGTGCGCCGGGTCATCACCCGGTTCGATCCTGAGAACGTGCGCGCCAACCAGCCACTGCTGGACCTACTCGCCGCGTACGCCGAGGCGAAGAGCGCGACCCCGGCGCAGATCTCCTTGGCCTGGATGCTGCACAAGTTCGATTTCCTCGTGCCGATCCCGGGATCTCGCAAACTCGAGTGCATCGAGGAGAATCTCGGCGCGGCTGAGATCGACCTGACCGACGACGAATTCAACCGCATCGAGGCCGAGCTCGATTCCATCACGATCCACGGCAACCGCACCGACGCCGACATCGCCAAGCTGCAGAACATGGATTGAGATCGCGACGCCGCCACGGTAGGCCAGCGAGACCCAGTGCACCGAGGACGCCGGCGCGTCCTCTGCAGCATCGACACCTCAACCCCCGTATGGCCGCTTCACCTTCCACGTGTCCTGGGCACGCTGCCGCACGTACATTCGCCGATAATCTAGATTATGTCATTTACGCTGGTAGGGAGCAGGTTATCGACTCACCACATCGACAGCTGACCGCCGCCATCCCCTGACCGGCGACGCCGTTTCGGCGTCTCTGGCGGCTCGGCGGCGTTCTCGTCCGCGAGGATCCCGGCACGCCCGGCACGCTCGATCTCCGAACGCGGGTCAACGCCGGCGGCCCGTGCGATCGCGATCTTCACCCGCGCCCGGTGTGCGAGCTCGGCGCGGCCGCTGTCGGTGTCACGGGCCGCCCACGCCTGTTGCCACGCATCCGAGCCGGGCTGCGGCGCTCCCAGCACGGTGTCGGTGGCCCGCTCGAGCAGGACGTCGATCTTCTCCGCGACCGCATCGGCGGCCTCGGTGATCGCCTCGGGTGGCACTTCCCTCGCGCCCATACCGCGCAGTGTAGGTCGCAATGCTGACTTTGTCGGTCGGGCCATCGCGAACGGCGTCCTGTTTGACGACGGCGCTGCAGCATCATCGATCAGCGTGTAGCCCCGGATGGATCGAGCTTCTGAGTTACGCTCCCCTCAGGCATTTCCTGATGGGCTTGGGCTCAGCGTTTATGCTGGCCCGCTCTCTGCGCGCCGTGCGCAGTTCTCGCGTCGAGCGGATCGAATGCCCTCCTTCCTCCCGGCCTTCCCCCGACGCCGGGCATTGTGTCCCCTTCTGAGGCCGATCACCTCCGCACCGGCTGTCGCTTTCAGGCCGGGCAATACCTACCGCGGGACTTCAACGAACAACAGAAATGGAGTGAAAGCATGAGTACCTACGGAATTACCAACGGCACCGAGCGAGCGATCATCGAGAACATGCTCGAGCGCAACCGCCAAGCACTCATCGAGACCACACGTGGCCTGTCTGATGCCGATGCTCGCCGACGACTCGTCGCGTCGCTGACGACACCGATCTCATTGATCAAGCATGCCGCTGCCGCGGAACGGATCTGGTTTCAACGGTTTTGGGCAGGACTCGACGAATCCGTATGCGACGGTTATTCGCGCCGCGACGAGGGCACCTTCGCCGTCGCGGATGACGAATCGCTGGCAGACGTCATCGCCGAGTTCGAGCGCGCAAGCCAACGATCGCGTGAGATCGCGGCCGCCTTCGACCTCGACGACACCAAGGGCAACCCCCGCGAGGGAACCGTCAGCATGCGGTGGACGCTACTGACCTTCATCCAGGAGTTTGCCCGGCATGCAGGCCACGGAGACATCCTTCGCGAACAGATTGACACACCTCGTGTGCCCAACTCGTGAAACTCCGGACTCTAGATCGCCTGTTTCACCTCCCCGACCGCTTCGCGTTCGGCGAGGTGGTGTGACTTTCAGCGATATGTGGCGCGGTTCTGACGGACGCAAGTGGCGGAGCTATTGCAGCTACGCTCGTCGACGTCGGATGGACTCGACCAGGTGATTCACGGTCGGGGTCACCCGGTGCGGACGTAGGCTGACAGCATCCTTCGGCCCGTGCCGGGTGTTCGTGACCGGGAGCGGGCCACCAGGCAAGGAGGTCCGCCGATGAGACAACGCCACCGTCTGCTCCGAGCCTCCATCGTCGCCGGAGCCGGCCTAGCACTGCTCTTGGTGGCACAGCCGGCCGCCGCCGCGCCAACCGATACTGTTCTCCCGATTCCCGTCGCCGGGATCAGTGTCGGCGTCACCGGACTCCCGAGTTCCGGTTACTTCTATCTGACCGCCACGACCGACCCTGACACTCCGGGAGTGACCCGCTTGGGGCCGTACACCGGTGTCCACGTCCACTGGCGAAACATCTCCACCGGTGCGGCGGGTGTCGCCTACCTCGACAACCGTTACGGCACATCGGTTGTGACCGGTTCCGGGACTGTGATTGCCTCGGTCACCATTCCCCCCGATGGCCCCGGCTACCGGACACTCGCCGCCACGCCCGGCGCCGGCACCTGGACGGTCCCCTGACCGACCCGGAAGGCGCACCAAGACAGGAGGCGATCGAGATGGGCGACTTCCCGTTGATCTACTGGTTCCTGTTCCCACCTTTTCCGACGAGTGGACGCGCGTGTTGATCACCGAGCACGCCCCCTGTTGGATCGGCGGATACTGCCCGCAAGGAGGTGGCTGAAGATGCTCGACGTAACGGAGTTCTGGGGACCACTGGCCCCGCTGGTCGTAGCGGCCGTCGGCTGGCTCGTGTCGATCGGGGTGCTGTGATGGGACTCTGGTGGTATCTCAAGGATCTGCCCCCAGACGTGCGGCGTTGGTTTGCCACTGTCGCGCCCGACCTCTGGTGGGGTCCCGGAGGGAGGTGATGATTGATGATTGCGTACCCATACGACCTCGCCTGGTGGGGACCACTCGTACCTGCGGTGATCGCCTTCGTTGACTTCCTGAACCGCCTACTCCCGGGTAAGGAGTGACTGGGCAATGGGCGACACCTTCTGGTTCCTCCCGTTGCCGTTCGACACCCTGCGATGGCTGGCTGCGACCTATCCATGCCTGGTCGACGTCCGGCGCAGGTGTATTCCTGGGTAACCACCCTGGCACCATGTACGCAATGTCGAAGGAATGGCCGAGGTCGTCGTCGGCTTCGGGGATGGGCCGGACCCCCATCGGTCCGCCGATCGGGGTGTTTCTCTCGGTAGACGTCGATCTGGCGTTGCGGGCGATCGCGGAACCGTTCGGGCAACGACGGCGTAGTGCGGTGATCCGGGTCGCGATTCGCCGGCTCCTGGCCAACCAGCGGGGCTTGGACGCGGCTGTGCGTCTGCGCGAGGACAATCGGGCGACGCGGCCGTCGTTCGAGGCGGTGGTGAATATGCACCTCGACAAGCCGACGACCACCGAGCTCGACCGTCTCGCCGCACGGCACGGCACGACGCGGGCGGAGATCACGCGGATCGCAGTCGACCGGCTTCTCCTCGAGCTCGCCGAGCTCCGGCTTACCGGCACGCCGTTCGACATCGAGACCGCGGTCAACGCCGAGATCTTCAACGGCACCGCGAACCGGGATCGGCTCATCGCGCGCCGGCAACGCCGCGAAGCCGCCCGCCAAACGACATCCTGACCTCGTGTGACAATCCCCCGGTGACTTCGAGAACGCGCCAACTGCTCACCGGACTAGCGGTCGTGGCCATCGTCCTGATCGTTGGTGGAGTCGCGTTCGATCGTCATGAGACGCGTGCCTATTCGCAGTGCATGGACACGATGAGAGTCCTCCGTGATGCCCCTCAACCGCCGGTCGACCCAGAAGTTGTTGTCAGTGTGTCGTTGCCCCAGGCCTGTGAGGACGCGAACCGTGTCGGCTTCGCTGTGGCTGGGATCGGCGCCGTGCTCCTGGCGGCCGCGGCGATCGTGTGGTGGGCGCGTCGGCGGGCGGCCGAGCCCGGGTGGGAGTGACTACGCCGCGGGAATCCCCGACGGGAAGGCTGCAGCCCGAGTCCGGCATCGAAGGATGCGTCGACGATCGGCCCAGCGGACCGAGCTCGCCCCATCGACGTCATGATGTAGCGCCGTCAGGAGGAATAGGTCATTTCGCCCTATTTCGCCTGCCTGTCGGGATTACTGTCTCGGGAAGCACCGATGCGGGCACCTCCGTCCCGGCGCACTGCTGCGCGGGCCCCGACGACCTAAGGAAAGATATGAGCGAAAGCTGTTCCGAGTCAGCGGTTTTCCTCCTAGGTTCTCAGGGAATCGTTTTGGGAGCTATCGATGGTCCTTCTGGCCGAACGCTGAAAGCTCTTCCTTCGGATCGGATCGCGGCGCGCGCGCTGAAGCGGCAGCATACGTTCTGGTGCAGTACCGATTACGGTGGGTGCGGGACAAAACTGGTCCCCGCAATAGGCGAACACAACAAGCCGCACCTTCGGCATCCACCGGGTGCACCTTGCGCGATGATCGACCACGTCGAGCCGATCGTGCACGCGTGGATCCAGCAGCGCCTGCAGGAGTGGCTGCGCAACCAGGGCATTTCAGCGCGGACCGAGCAGATACTCGATTCGGGTGCGCGCACCGACATCGGATTTCACTTCGGGCGGGAGGAACGCCTCCATGCGATCGAAGTACAGCTCACCCCGATGCCGGTGCAAGAGTGGGAAGACCGCACCAGCCGCTACCTCCGCGATGTCGCTCACCTCAGTTGGCTGTTCGGCACGAACGTAGACGACCTCGCCGCCGTAGAAGCAAACGGTCCACGAGGAAAGTCGCTTCGCGTCGAGGTCGCCGGTGTCGAACTCGACGTAGCCCTCACTGCGCAAACCCCATACGGCGATACCGGACTCCTGCCGCTGAGCGAATGGACCTACCACAGCAGCGGATTCGCGCACCCGAAGCTCACCGAGCTGGAACGTCGTTCCGCGCAACGACGCCGACAAGAAGAGGAGCGGCGCCGGCAAGAAGAGGCCGCCCGGGCGCGGGAGTCCATCCGGCGCCGCGCCCCCGATGCGCAAAGGCATCTGGACAGTCTCTGGTCTCCACCGATCTCCGAACGCATCCCGCGCCGGCTCCTGTGGGAGGCACACCCCGAGATGCACGTACTACTGTCTGGCCACGAACTACGGGAAGGTGGCTTCGCTTGGGTGACGGACCTCCCGGAAGATGAACGGCTCGAGGTCTCTTGGTTGTTGTACTCAGTGCTCGAGCTGAGTATTGCTGGCACCACGGACGATATTTCTCTGTACCACGGATGCCCAGAAGAGCTTCGGCACCGCGCTTTCACCCAGCTCGCCGAGAACAAGCACCTCGAACTGGTCGGCAACAACCGATGGATCCGAGATGCACGCCCCACTCTCGCTCAGCACCCGCTGTCCCAGCCGTGCCCGTAGACCGATTTCGACCGGCAACATCTACTGGTCGGCAGTCAGCCCAACCCCTGCACCCCCCGCCTCCCATCCCTTACACGCGAACGAAGCACCCCTCTCGAATGTGACGTGCATCACTGGTACAACCAGTTGAACTGTAGCCGTCTGGGGGCGACGATGGGTCGCATGGAAATCGCCCCCATCGTCCGGACCCCCATTTCCGACACCGTGTACAGCCGGCTCGTCGACGAGATCCTGTCCGGACGACTGGCCCCTGGGCAGTCGATGCCGTCAGAACGGGAACTGGCGCTTGCCTTCCAGGTAAATCGGCACGCCATCCGTGAAGCGCTCAAACGAGTCCGCCAGGCTGGGCTGGTCCAGATCAGCCACGGGGGCAAGACCGTGGTGCTGAACTGGCGAGAAAACGCGGGGCTGGAAGCGCTCAGCGCGCTCGTCGCGGCCGGGGCGGTGCCGCCGCGCGAGGTGATGCGCGATGTCGCGGTGATGCGCCGATCCACCGGCGCCGACGCCGCACGGCTGTGCGCGCTCAACGCCTCCGACGAAGACCTCGGCCGGGTCGCTACCGCGGCACGCGCCTATCCGGTGAACGGCACCGGCGCCGAGATCGGCGACGCCGATCACGCATTCTGGGTCGCCGTGATCGAGGGATCGGGGAACCTCGCTTACCGTCTCGCGCTCAACACCCTGGTCACAGCGTTCCTCGATATCGGGCTGCCGCTCATTCAGGACCTGGGTGCGGCCGAGTTCACCGACCGGGACGCGCACATCGCACTCGCCGAGGCCATCGTTGCCCGCGACGGCGAGCTCGCGCACCAGCACGCCGAGCAGCTGCTGAGCCATTTCGTTTCCGCATTTACCCCCGAACTGCCCGAGGAGTAGCGCCTGTCATGTTCGACCTTGTCTTGCATGCCGTCCCGTTCTTCGTGGCGTTTGTTGCGTTGGAAGCGGCATCCTTCTACTTCCTGCCCGATGACGATGAAGTTGGGTACGAACTTCGCGATACCCGCACCAGCATCACGATGGGCATCGGTAACGCGGTGATCGGAATCGGCTGGAAACTGGTGGTACTGATCACCTACACCGCCGTGTACATGATGTCGCCTTTCCACCTTTCGGCCAGTAGTCCGCTGACGTGGATAGCGTTGTTCGTTGCCGACGACTTCGTCTACTACTGGTTCCACCGCACCCATCACACAATCCGCGTGTTCTGGGCCAGCCACGTCGTGCACCACTCGAGTGAGCGTTACAACCTGTCCACCGCTGTACGTCAGACGTGGACTCCGTTCACCTCGCTGCCGTTCTGGTTGCCGTTGGCCTTCCTCGGGTTCGCGCCGTGGATGATTCTGTTGCAGCAGGCGATCAGCCTGGTGTACCAGTTCTTCATTCACACCGAACGGGTCGGAAAACTTTGGCGGCCCATCGAATTCGTCATGAATACCCCCTCCCACCATCGAGTGCATCACGGTTCGAACGCCCAGTACCTGGACCGCAACTACGGCGGCATTCTCATCGTCTGGGACCGACTGTTCGGCACCTTCGAACCCGAGGGCGAACGAGTTCGCTACGGGCTGACCAAGAACATCCACACCTACAACCCACTACGGGTGGCCACCCACGAGTACGCCGCGATATGGCGTGATCTCCGCAGTGCCGACACCTGGCGGGCACGGCTGGGCTACACGTTCAAAGGCCCCGGATGGAGTCCGAACCCCGAACCCGGTGTCCTCTAGGGGCCATCCGCAACCACCACCAGTGCCGAATCGGCCCGGCCACACGCTGGTGCCCACAGCCGCGTCAACGCCGCGCGATTGCTCGCGCGGTGATGCCCGACAACGGAGTCGATGAACCTTGAAAGCTGTCACCTACGCCGTCTACGGCGGCCCTGACGTCCTGGAACTGCATGACGTTCCGGTTCCCGCGCCCGACCGCGGACAGGTTCTCGTCCGGGTTCGCGCTGCCGCCGTCAACCCGGCCGATTGCAAGATCCGGTCCGGAGCATGGGGTACGACACGGCCGCTACCGGCCGTCCCCGGCCTCGACGTCGCCGGAGTGGTCGAGGCGGTCGGCGCGGATGCCGAATTCGTGATCGGCGACGAGGTATTCGGTCATGCTGTCGGTGGTTCCTACGCGGAGTACGCGCTCGCCTCGACGGTGGCGATCAAACCCGCCGAGCTGGACTGGGACAGTGCGGTCGCTATCCCGACCTCCGGCGCGGCCGCACTGCGCGCACTGAATCTGCTCGACCTCACCGCCGGCGACACCCTGCTCGTCAACGGCGCCGCCGGCAATGTCGGCACCTTCGCCGTGCAACTGGCGCGACGCGCCGGCATCACCGTGATCGGGACCTGCTCGCCGGCCCACCACGACAGTCTGCGTCAGCTCGGCGTCATCCCCACGAACTACGGTGCCGGCCTGATCGAACGCGTGCGCGCCCTCGCTCCCCGCGGCATCGACGCCGCGCTCGATGCCGCGGGGCACGGATTCTGGCGCGCCGCACTGAAATTGGGAACCCCGCCTCAGCAGATCGTCACCCTGGTGGACGGCGATGCCGAGCAGGCCGGGATCACCTATTCCACCAAGGCCCATCACAGCGCAGCGCAACTATCCGAACTCGCAGCCCTCATCGCCGACGGTGTACTCGTCCTCCCACCTCCGCGACGGTTCCCCCTCACCGACGCCGGCGCTGCCCACGAAGCCAGCGAACACGGCCACGGCCGAGGAAAGATCGTCATCAATCCCTGAGCCGGCACACCCGCCCGCCCACGTATTCCGGTCCATCGTCACGTGATGGCATGGCTCATCAGTCCGGGTCCCGATGCTGACCCCGGAGCCGATGACGATCAGCCGCAGCCCTGCGGATCTCTAACCGCGTTCACCGGCGCCGCCCGCGCCCCGGTCCTCACCGAGGAGCTCTGCACCGTGTCCATATCTACCACTGGTGAGGCCGGCGCGTCAGCGCGCCGGACTCACGTCGCCCGTACGGTTCTGGCGGTCCTCGTCATAGCCCCGCTCTCGATCTCCGCCTTCTATATGTGGGCGCTATGGAATCCCGGAGACACGTTGAACCGGCTGCCGGTCGCGATCGTGAACTCGGACGTGGGTGCGAACCTCGACGGAACGCACATCCAAGCAGGCGACGACGTTGTCACCGCACTCGTGCAGAGCCACGACGTGAACTGGAAGGTGGTCACGCCCGAACAAGCCCGGCAGGGCGTCGATGATGGCACCTACTACTTCTCCGTGGTGATCCCGGAGACGTTCAGCGCCGACATCGCCAGTGCCGCGAGCGGCAACGGCCGCAAGGCGCAGCTCGACGTCGTCTACAACGACTACAACAGCCTCGTCGCGACGCCGGTCGGGCAGAGCGTCGTGGCGCAGGTGCGCTCGGCAGTCTCGGAGTCCATCGGCCAGCAGTCCATCGACCAGGTCCTCGTCGGTCTCGGCAGTCTCGGGAAAGGCATGGGCGAGGCCGCCGCCGGCGCCCGGCAACTCTCGAACGGTACGACGGAAGCCCGAACTGGCACCGACCAGCTCTACGCCGGCGGCCAGGAGCTCTCGACGGGGCTCGGCGACGCCAACCGCGGTGGCAAGGAACTCGCATCGGGTGCCGGGGAGCTGGCAACCGGTGCGGATCAGGCTGAGGCCGGATCCGGCGAGCTGAACACCGGGCTGAAGCAGCTCGTCGGCGGCACCGACCAACTCGGGTACGGTGCACGGCAGATCAGCGAAGTCGTCGACATGGTGACCGGCCCGGTGCTGGGCATCATCGGCGAGCGGGGCGACGTCGCGGCCCAGCTCATCCATCTGCGCGACGGCGCGCGCGAACTCGCCCGGCAGCTCACCGACCCCACCGCCGACTACCGCGGCGGCCTGCTGGCCGCCAGCGTCGGCGCCGGCGAACTGAACACCGGCCTCGGGCAGCTGTCCCAGGGCGCACACCAGCTGAGTGCAGGCGCGAACGAGCTGTCGTCCGGCCTCGGCCAACTCGACGCCGGCGGCATGCAGCTCCGCAACGGCCTGGGCGAACTCTCCACCGGCATGGGTCAACTCGACGCCGGCAGCACCGAACTCGCGACCGGACTCACCGACGGCGCCACGATGGTGCCGCACTTCACCGACGATCAGCGCACCACCACCGCAGGCCTGCTGTCGGCGCCTGTCGCAGTCGACCAGAAGGTCAACTATCCGGCCGCTGGCTTCGGCCCGGGTGCCGTACCCGCCGTCATGTCAGTGCTGTTGTTCCTGATCGGCATCCTCATCTGGTTCGTCGTCCGCCCGCGGTGTGGCCGTCCCCAGCGTGTGCACGGCAGCATCATCCGGGACGGCCTGCGCCGCTACCGGATTCCGGCGCTCGTGACACTAGTCGCCGCTCTGGTGGCCTCGGCGGTCTCACTTATCATCGCCGACGCCGACCCGCCGAGCGTCGCGGCGATGACCGCGGTCATGATCGTGATCGGCGCCGCGGCAGTGGCGTCCGGGCGCCAATACACCGCCGTCTTCGGCGCGGTCAACGGCACCTTCGTAGCGTTGGGAGCGTTGATGATCCAGATCTTCGCGTTCGGCGGCGTGTATCCGATCGAGCAGATGCCCGCGCCGCTGCGGTGGATACACTCGCTGATGCCGCTGACCTGGGCGCACAATGCCATCCGCATGGTGCTCGTCGGCTCCTACGGACCGCGCTTCTGGACCGCGGCCGCCTCACTCGTGGGCCTCGTAGTCGTCGCCGTGGCGTCCACTATCTGGTGGCGTCGACAGCAGCGCAATGTGGCGCTCCCCGGCGGTGACGCGTGATCGCGATGAGTCGTACGATCCGGGCCTACCTGGCCGTGGCCGCAGTCGCTTTCGCGCTGATCGGTGTCAACGCCATGCTCCATCCCGCGGCCGCAGTAGCCGGTATCGGCCTCGGCGCCGACGGAGTCGCGGGACTCAACGAGATCCGCGCCAGCTACGGCGGCCTGCAGCTAGCGATCGCGCTCGTCGCCGCGACGGGACTGGTGTGGCGGCCTGCGCGCCTGCCGGCGCTGGCGGTGAGCACGGTGTTGTGCACCGGAATGGCCCTCGGCCGCCTCGTCAGCCTCGCCGTCGACGGACTGCCCCCTGCGCCCATGCTGCTGTGGCTGAGCCTCGAACTGCTGGCAACGATCATCGGTGCCGCACTCCTACTGCGGAACCGCCACCTCGCCCCGGTCCAACCACACAGCACGCCCAATCTCGGAACCGGCGAAACGACCTCGCCGAACTAGTAAACCCATTGCCACGCAATCACCTTCGTTCACTGAACACCGCGCGGAACACTGTTGCGACGATCGCCCCGCGTGTACGAATCGCCCAGCACGCGACACAACCACCGCGTCGGGGGCTGTTCGTTACCGAACGAGGGCTGAAGCGCTGTCCACCCACCGCAAATGCCCACTGGAAATGGAGGGGCCACCGATCATGACTGGCCACCGATCCCATACCCACGTCGAAGCGCTGCCTGAACCGCCCACCCTGCTCGACCGTGTCGCCGCGATAGGGGCGCGTGCGGCGCTGTCCCTCCCCGAATCGGTGTTGCGAATCGTGGCGGGACCACCGATCAAGCGTGATGGTCAGCAGCTCGCTGCCTCCGCCCAGCTGATCCTGCGGTGCGCACAGGCACTGCCTGACCCTTCGGTGAAGCAGATGCGGGCGCTGGCCCGCCAACGATCCCGAATGCTCAACGCCGCCCACCGCATCCGCACCCACCGACGCGCGCTCACTGTCCCCGGCGCAACCGGCGATCTGGCCGCCCGGCTCTACAGGCCGGCGCACACCACCCGGCCGGACGCACTGCTGGTGTTCTTCCACGGAGGCGGATGGTCCACCGGCGACCTCGACAGCCATGACATGATCTGCGACTTCCTGGCCACCGAAGCCGGCATACAGGTTCTGTCGGTGGAATATCGACTCGCCCCCGAAGAGCGCTTCCCCGCCGCGTACACCGACGCACTCACCGCCTACGACCACATCGTCGCGCACGCAGGCGACTTCGGTGCCGATCCGGCCGCGATCGCTGTCGGCGGCGACAGCGCCGGCGGTAACCTCGCCGCCGCCGTCGCGCAATCAGAAGACCTGGACCCCGACCGGCGCCCTGCCTTCCTCATGCTGCTCTACCCGGCGCTCGACGCGGTCGAACGGCGGCCGTCCATGCAGCTGTTCGGTGAGGGGTTCGGGCTCACCACCGCACTGATGACCCGCTTCTACCAGTTCTACGCACCCGATCCGGCTGTCCACGCCGACCCGCGCCTGTCCCCGCTGCGGGCTACCGACAAATCCATGCTTCCACCCACCTACATTGCCACAGCGGGCTTTGACCTGTTGCGTGATGAAGGCGAGCAATACGCGCAGCAGCTGCACGAAGCAGGCGTCCCGGTGCAGGTTCGCCGACACGCCGACTTGTATCACGGGTTCGCCACCCAAATCAGCATCGAGCCGGCAGCCCGAGATGCGATCGCCGAAGCGGCAGCCGCACTGCGCGCTGGACTCACGATGCATCAGCGGCGCCCTTGACGCTCACGGCGAAGGCCACCCGACCTGCGACGCCCCTTCGTCGTCTCCCGACGGGCTTGCTGGCTCGTTCAGCACCTATAGCGGCTCGCCGCAGCTCCTGCAACTGCTCTCGCCGTCTTCATATATCGCCCCGCAGCAGTGTTTTGCGGCAACACAACCGATGACGTCAGAACATCAGAGCAATGATCAGAATCTGTGCGGGCGACCGTAGTGGCATCGGCGGCGTCGTCGAGCAGGACGTCGGCCTTCTCCGCGACCGCGTCGGCGGCCTCGGCGATCGCCCCGGGGTGACACGGCCGGACGGTGACTTGTCTTCAACAATCGGGCAGGCCTGGATTGATGTGGCCGCAATCACGCCTGCTCCTTGAGGTCTGTGGGCTATCCTGTAACCAACACGGCCAGCCCCTCTGTCGCGCACGCGGCACGGGCTGGTTTTCTGTATGTATGAATGTTCCCTACCTCAAGCCCTGGCTATCGCTCACCGACCAGGTGACTTTGATACAGGCCCGTGGGTTGGGGATCACTGACGTCGACTCTGCCGAGCAAGTTCTGGCAAGCATCGGGTATTACCGGCTCAGTGGTTACTGGTACCCCTATCGTCGATCAGTGCCCGTGCCAACGACGGATCCGAATCAGCTTTCGGCGAATCTCGTCGTTGACGACTTTCGCAGCGGGAGCACATTGCAGCAGGTGGTCGACTTGTACGAGTTCGATCGCGTACTCAAGTTGCTCGTCATGGACGCAATCGAGCGAGTTGAAGTCGCTGTCCGGACCAAGATCGGCTACACGTTGGGGAAGAGGGACCGACACGCCCACCTCAGCCGGAACCATTTGGACCGCAACTTTACCCACAGGCGCACCGGTCAATCTGCGAGCGACCATGACACGTGGAAGCAGAAACTGGCAGCCGCACAGAGTCGTTCGAAAGAGGACTTCGTCCGGCATTTCGCGAGTAGGTACCACGGCCACCTGCCGGTTTGGGTCGCCACCGAGCTGCTGGACTTCGGAGGCCTTTCCTACCTGTACACCGGCATGGTCACCGCCGATCGGAACGAGGTAGCCGCCGACCTCGGTGCATGCGACATCGGTGGCGCTGGCCACGGCAAGATGCTCGCCAACTGGCTCAGGGCCATCAACTACGTGCGGAACATATGCGCTCATCACTCTCGGCTCTGGAATCGCAATATGGTGGACCAGCTCACGCCCCGATATCTGGGGTTGATCCCATCTCTGAACCATGTCGCTGCCGGCGCTCCGCACACCACGAAGCGTGTGTACGGCACACTCTGCGTACTCAAGTACCTGCTCGACCAGATCCAGCCATCCAACGGCGCGGGAGCGTGGAGTTCGGACCTGGTGAGTCACCTCGAGACAGGCTTCGGTTCCTCCGGTTTCTCTGTGCAGGACATGGGGTTTCCAACGAACTGGCGCACAGAAGCCCTATGGAAGTAGGGAACCGCATCACATCAGCCGAGTCCGTTCATCCGGTCTCGGCGACTCACCACATCGACAACTGGCCGTCGCTGCACCCTGGCCGGCGACGCCGCTTCGGCTTCTCTGGCGGCTCGGCAGTCTCCTCCGCGAGGATCCCGGCACGCCTGGCGCGCTCGAGCTCGGGACGCGGGTCCACCCCGGCAGCCCGAGCGATCGCGATCTTCACCCGCGTCCGGTGGGCAATCTCGGCGCGGCCGGCGTCGGTGTCACGGACCGCCCACGCCGCCTGCCACGCATCCGAACCGGGTTGCGGCGCTCCCAACACGGTGTCGGTGGCCCGCTCGAGCAGGACGTCGATCTTCTCCGCGAGCGCCTCGGCAGCCTCAGTGATCGCCTCGGGTGGCACTCCCCTCACGCCCATAGAGTTCCCCGACGATCCCCGGATGCAGGTGAGTGCCGAGACCATCTACCAATCGCTCTACCAGCCCTCGCGCGGCGGACTCGAACGCACCCTCACCCGATCGCTGCGGACCGGCCGAAAGCTGCGTCGACCCAGCCGGAAGGTCGGCCAACGCAAGAACCGAATCCCTGACATGATCAACATCGCCGACCGCCCCGATGAGGTGAAAGACCGTGCAGTTCCGGGCCATTGGGAAGGAGATCTCATCGTCGGCAAGCGGAATCTGAGCGCGATCGGCACCCTCGTCGAACGGGCCACCGGAGTCGTCATGCTCGTGCATCTGCCCGACGGGTACAAGCCCGAGCTCACTGCACCCGCATTGGTCGAGCAACTCGAGACGCTTCCCACGACCCTGCGTCGGACCTTGACGTGGGACCAGGGTTCGGAGATGCGGGACTGGAAGAACGTCGGTGCGGCCACCGGCATCAACATCCATTTCTGCGACCCACACGCCCCTTGGCAGCGCGGGACCAACGAGAACGCGAACGGCATACTCCGTCAGTACTTCCCGAAAGGCTCGGACCTGAGCGTGCACTCGAGAGCAGACCTCGAATCGGTGGCACGTCAACTCAATGAACGCCCCCGGAAACGGCTAGGATTCCGTACGCCCATCGAAGAGATGGAACGTCTGCTGTTGCGATGACCGCCAGAATCCGCCGGTCGCCAATCAGGACTTCGCGGATTCTGGCTCCACTCGGCCGTGGATCGCCGCGAGATGATCGAGCCTTTGCTCGGCGTCGCGGACGATCTGCTCGACGAGGTCGGCCACAGTGGGAAGGTCGTCGATCATCCCGACGACCTGTCCCGAGGCCAAGACTCCGGCCTCCGTGTTGCCGTCGACGAGACCAGCTCGCAACAGCATGGGGCTGTTGGCCGACATCATCAGTTGCGCGAGTGTCCGATCGCCGCTACGCACCAGGGTGATCCCTTCGGAGATCAGTGCGCGCCAGCTGAGCCCGGTCAGTTTGCGGAACCGGACTGTGTTGACGGCCGCGTGCCCGAGCGTGCGCAGACCGCGGGTTTGTTCCAGCGACTGGACCAGTTCGGTCCGCAACACCCGATGCGGGATGCCGTCGACTTTCGTGGTGACCACGGTGTCGTTGAGGCCGCGCGCAAGGTACGCCTTCTTCACCCCGTCAGGAACAGTGCTGTCGCTGGTGAGCAGGAATCGTGTGCCCATTGCGATCCCGGTGGCGCCGTAGGCAAGTGCCGCCGCAAGTCCGCTGCCGTCGAAGAACCCGCCCGAGGCGACAACCGGGATGTCGACCGCCCTGACGACTGACGGCAGCAGCAGGGTGGTCGCGACGCCACCGGTATGACCGCCACCCTCACCGCCTTGCACGATCACCGCGTCGGCACCCCAGCCCGCGACCTTCTCGGCGTGACGCGCAGCGCCGACTGTCGGGACCACCACAATGCCGGCGTCCTTGAACTGGGCGATCATCTCTCGTCGCGGCGCGAGCGCGAAGGAGGCGACGCGCACGCCTTCACGGATCAGCAGCTTGACCCGGGCTTGGGCATCCTCGGCGTCCGCCCGCAGGTTCACCCCGAAAGGAGCATCGGTGCGCTCCTTGACTTCCCGGATCGCCGACTCCAGCTCCGAGTAGGTCATCGTCGCCGACGCGATGATGCCCAACGCGCCCGCACGCGCGGTCGCGGTGACCAGTCGAGCACCCGACACCCACCCCATACCCGTCTGCACGATCGGGTGCTCGATCCCGACCAGCTTCGTGAACCTCGTCTGCATCGCCCATCCCCTCTACACAAGCAAGCACTTGCTTGGTATTCGTACCACAATGTGCGCTGCGGGCGAACTTTGATCGAGTAGTGCGATTGACAGCGGCTTGAGAGGTGTCCTGTTTGGCGGTCGTCAAACAGGACACCTGACGGCACAGGATCGAGAGCGTGCCCTACTTGACGATCGGTCGGCAGGACTAGCACCACCGACTCCGCATCCCGCCCGTCTGCCATCGTCGACGCGGCAGCCAACCGGTCCGAGCGACTTGAGAGGATCATGTTCCCAGTAAAGGGCAGGCGATTGGAGACGTTTTGGGCGCGGATCTATTCATCTCGTACGCATGGACTTCGGACGAGCATCGCCAATGGGTTCGGCTGCTCGCCAGCCAGTTGAAGGCCCTGGGAATCGACGTACTCATCGACGCGGACCTCGACTACGGTGACGATCTCACCGGGTTCATGCGCCGTGTCGTCGACAGCAAGCACGTTCTTCTGGTCGTCGACGAGAATTACGTGCATCGAGCCGACACCCTGCCTGATTCCGGCGTCGGGAAGGAAAACTCCTGGATCGCAGAGGTCAAAGCCGATCGCCCGGCAACATGGCTTGCAGTGCTGTTCAAGGACAACCCCGACTATCAGCTGCCGGACTGGCTTGCAGATGCGAGCCCGAAAGGCTTTCCCTTCAACCATGATCCGTCGAGGCCCGCCGACTTCCCCGGGTCCGAACAAGTCGAGGACCTGTGGCGCTGGATCGAAGGACTGCCGACGAACCGTGACCACGCGACGCCGATCGCAACATTGCGCGAGCGCTCCTCTCGACTTGAGCAGCACTCCTTGCGCAGCGATCCGTCGCAATGGCGGAGTCCCTCGTTGAGCGGAGAAGTCCGCTTCGCGTACGCCGATGCCCCCCACAAGAATTTTCACTGGGGCTACGGAGTGTCGGAGTTCTCATTCCACGTCAGTGGCCATGGATCCGACTCGGTCTACGTGTACAAAGACCCGATCGAGGCCGTCGGAATCGTCCGAAGCACCGATTACGAGGACGCAGACCTCGCCGGGCACCTGTCACCCGGTCGCAGTGTGGTCGCTCACGTGGGGCACACCGTGGTCCTCATGAACAAGCACGGAAGACTGGCATTGGTCGAGATGCTTGATGTACAGAGTGAGGTAACCAACGGCTCGTATGTCGCACCCCATGTGACTTTTCGATGGCGCGTCGTCGAAAGTTCATAACTTCAGCTGCAGAAGACCGGAGATGACGAGGTCGCCTTCCCAGCTGCTCGTCGACCTCAGTCAGGGACACAGCTTCACTTGGTGCACGTCCTGTCGCCGTGTCCGCCACGAAGCCATCTTCTCGAGTACGCCCTGAGTCGCTTCCTGCGGGTTCGGGTGTGCATTTTGACCGTGGACTAACAGGACAGCCGAACGGAGGGGGCGGCGAATCGCGTGTCAGGTTCAGAAGTCGAGTTCACGACGACTTGGCCGAATGGAGTGTAGTGCTGAGTTCTTCTGATCTGCTGAGGTCAGAAGCGGTGTGCACTAAGTTTCAAGAGTTGACTGCACTCGCCGGCGACTCCCAGATAGCGCCGGGGAGTCACCGGTTGCGCATCTAGACCCCGTATGCGGTGCCGCCGACGGCCTCGGCGATCATCGGGGCGATCTTCGCTGAGTCAGCGATCCCCTCGCTACTGTTCAGCGTCAGCACGGCATACTCATTGGACAGAGCGATGTGAATCCCGCCGAAGGCATCACTGGCCTTCTGCCACGTCGCGAGCGTTTCCTTGTCTGGGAAGATGTTGATTCCGGCGTCGTAGCCGTTCACTGGCATATCGAACACCATCTGAGCCCCCGATAGTCCAACCTCTACACGCTCGGGCTCGGCGTGCTTGATGCCGAGGTTATCGAGAGCCGTGGTGAATCTCTGCACGACAGATTCGGACTTAGAGACCGGCTGGGCCGGGGTCTCTGCCTGCTGCCCCTGGGAGGACGACGAGTTGCTGTTGGTTTCAACCTTGGCGCCATCGTCGTTGCCGCAAGCGGCGAGGAACAGGGCTCCCGCCAGGACGGTGGCGGCGGTGAGGGTGGTTGTACGGCTCATGTGGTGGTCTTTCCGCTGTGGTCGAGCTGAGTGCTCTCCGAAACGTTTGTGAGAGTGGACAGTACTTGACCATCCGCCTTCTTTCGGTCAAACAGGACACCCCGTCGCCTGCATCCGTAGCGCAGTCAGTCCAATTGTCAGTTTCAGAAGTCGAGTTCACGACGAACTGGCCGAACGGGGTGTTGTGCTGAGTTCTTCTGATCTTTTGAGGTCAGAAGACGTGTGCACCTCTCGCCTCGCGCTCCAGTGGTGCCACGGCCCGGAAGCAACGATCCGGTCCGATCGCCCGCTTGAGTAGCGTGATCCAGGTGATGTTTCCTGAGAACCGTCTGAGCGGCTTCCTGTGCGTCCGCGTGTGCATTTTGACCATCGGTTGATGGACACTGCGGCCTCGACAGGGATATCCGATCAACCCACGGGATCGAGATTCAGCAGTCTGACAGGGAACAACTCGGTGATGGTGCTTTCGCCAAGCGTGCAGTCGCCTTCTGAAACTGGCAGGCTGTGCGCACACCTCTGTGCTAGGACTCAGGCGTCGATGCGGTCGATGTCGTCACGCTGTTCGACCATCATCTTCCCACCCACGAAGACCACTCCCAAAGCGACCACGCTACCCCCAACTAGCGCGACCTTTCCGAAGACGGTATTCAAGAACTGCTTAGCTTCGCTGTCCTTCTGGAATACGAGCTTCCCATTTTCCTGGATCTGCTCGAGGATGAACTTACGTTGGTCCCAAGTGAGATCGTCCCTGTCGAGTTCACCTTTGAGAATCTCGCGGATCTCTTGGAGAGCCTTGTAGACCTGATCTTGGCTCTTGTCATTTGACTTGAGCGTAGACTCGTGGGCCTTTTCCATCTCCTTCACCGTGTCCAGTGCAAACTCCTTGAAATCTGGGAACTTTTCGATGATCTTGAGGGCTACCTCGGTGTCCATATCGGGCATCATCGCGGCGAACCGCAGCATCTTGTCCTTGGAGAGGTTCCTCCAAGACTCGATACCGAGCTGCTTCATGACTTCGCCTTCGTTCAGTCCCATGCCCGTGCCCCATCTGTCATGCCGTCGGATAATTCCCCAGAGCCTAGCGATCTGCGCGGACAGCCCACCTCGTCCAGACGCCTCGGCTCCGGCAGACTTCCGCCGCTACGTATCGTCGCGAGTCACAGTGTCTGCTTCAGAAGTCGAGTGCATGACGACCTGGCCCAACGGGGTGTTGTGCTGAGGTCTTCTGATCTGCTGAGGTCGGAAGTGGTGTGTACTCGCCCCGCGATCTCGGGGTGCCACGGCTCGGAATCGGCGATCCGGTCCGATGCCTGCCCGATAGCGCGGTCCCGGTGAGGTTTCCCGGAACCGCCTGAGTGGCTTCATGCGGGTTTGGGTGTGCGTTTTGACCAGTCGTGCTGGCTGAACAGCGGCGGCATCACTTCAGGTGCCGGTACAGCGTGGTGCGGCCGACGCCGAGGATCTCGGCGATCTCGAGCTGACTCATGCCGTTGTCGCGCATCAGTTTTGCTTGCTTGATCTTCTTCGGTGTCATCTTCGGCGGGCGCCCGCCGATTCGGCCGCGGGCCCGGGCGGCGGCGAGGCCGGCGGCGGTGCGTTCACGGATGAGGTTGCGTTCGAACTCGGCGAGGGCGCCGAAGATGGAGAAGATGAGTTTGCCGCCGGCGGTGGTGGTGTCGATGGACTCGGTGACGGAGCGGAAGCCGATGCCGCGTTCCTCCAGGTCGGTGACGACTTGCAGAAGGTGCGGCAGGGAGCGACCCAAGCGGTCGAGCCGCCACACCACGAGCGAGTTGCTCGCCGATGTTGTCGTGGTCGAACCACCCTTACGCGAGGGTCTCGACCGCCGACCAGACCCTCGATCTGCAGAGCGACGGCCGCCTACCTCGACTGGGGCGTTCGGCCACCGGCATCTGACGCCTAAATACTCCCCACTTCACAAGACGCCGTTCGACGACCTGGACATGTGCAGCCGACTTCTGGCACTGACACCGGGCTTGCTCAGCAAGCCCGGCCTTCATTCGCCGTGGATGTCTCGTGCCTCAAGCGCTGCCGGGAATGCGTCGCGCTCGGACTTCTCGCACCCACATGGCGAGATTCGCGGCGGTCAAGACGATCGCAATACAGATGATGACGACGTTAGGCGAATCCGACACCAATTGCCGACGCCCAGGTGGATCGCTCCGACGGCCTGCACCGGCAAGGCCAAGCGTCCGAGAGGTCGATCTTTGAACCTACTGCGGCTCAACACGATCCCTCCGAAGATAATGATCAGAGACGCGATCAGTAGGAAGTTGACCATGCGTTGATTGTCTCCTGTCGGTCTGACATCTGACGGGGTGTACCGCACTCCCGAGCCGAATGAACTGAAACCCCACCTATAAATAAAGCTGCAGTTCAGCTGAAGTCTAGCGTTATACAAAACACCCACCAATGTGTAATAGACTGGCGGGATGCTGATTGGGTACGCACGCTGCTCGGACGCCGACGAGTCGGACGAGGACGAACAACGGGCTGACCTGGTCGCACTCGGGGTGCCGGAGGATCACATCCATGTCGATCGCGGGCTCACGGGCAAGGACCGTGATCGCCCCGGCCTGGCTGCGGCGCTGACGTCGGTCGAGTCCGGGGACGTGCTCGTGGTGACGAGGCTCGAACGACTTGCTCGGTCGGTAGCCGATCTGGGCGAGGCCGTCGCCACGCTCGAGCAACGGGGGGTGCGGTTGATGTTCGACGGCACGACCTACGACCCGTCAGAACCGAAGGACCGCATCGTGTTCCGGATGCTCGGACGCACGTTCGCCGAGTTCGAGTCCGGCCTGATCCACCTGCGGACGGCCGATGGCGTTGCTGCGGCGAAGGCGGCTGGCCGTTATCGCGGGCGAAAGCTGCTGCTTACTGCGGAGCAGCAGCGCGAGATGTTCGACCTGAAGACGAGCGGGGCGAAGACGGTCGCGGAACTCGAGGTCATGTTCGGGCTCTCGCAGCCGGCGGTCTACAAGTACCTGCAGCGTGAGCAGAAGGTGCGCTCCGGCCGGGGACCTCGCTGACAGTTGCCCAGTGGAAATGACTCCGACCTCCGGTGAGTGCCGCCCCGACTTACGTCAACGGAGCACGCGCACGATGTGAGCAACCAGGAACGGATGCCGCAGGTTCGAGCCGAAGACCTTTTCTCCCGTGAGGAACGGCCGCCGAACCTCGACGAAGATCTCGAGGTTGTCGCCCGGCTTGACCTCGCCGACATCACTTTTGAGGCCGATGATGGGCGCATCTCGCGACTTGAGGCTCAGTCCGACCAACGGGCCGAGATCGCTGTTGCTGGTCGTTGCGTCGAAGTACGTTGCGGCGGACGGGTCATCAGGGCTCGGCGCAACGTTGTCGACGCGGCCGTAGATGATGACTCGCGAGCCGACGTAGGGATAAGGGAAGTTCTTCAGGTCGCCCGATGGGTACATCACCTTCTTGAACTCGGCGTCGTCGACCCGGTGGTAGGTGTTCGGGTCGTTCAACGTTGCGTCGTCGGCCACGTCCAAATTGGCAGCCAGTTGTTGTGGGTTCGTGGGCAGTTCAGTTGCCGATGAAGTCTTGTTCGAGTCACCTGAGCCGCTCGCCATTCCGAAGCCGATCATGCCAATGACGGCGACGATCGCCGCTATCCACGGCAGTGTGTTTCGCTTCCGCGGAGGCACAGGCCGCGGTGGGACGATACGGGCCGGGGGCGGGAGTGCGGGCATTGCGGGTGGGATGGAGCCGACCGGCCTGATCGACGACGGCGGCGCCCACTGATCGGTCCATTGCCGACCGTTCCACCAGCGAAGCGAGGGCGATTGAGGATCCGGGTACCAGCCTGGAGGTGTCGATGCTCCGCCGGAAGGTGTCGTCACAGAAGGGAAGTCCTTTGATAGGTCAGGGGGGCTCGAACAACCGCGCCGATCACATCGTCGACCGGCCAACGCACTCCATCGATAACAGGCGAATAAGACAATCAGGTCTGTTTCGACTGAGGTGGAATACGGATCACACTCAGCCCTGACCGTCGCGCTGGCGGCGGTGTCGTTGGATCGAGAGGCAGATCATCCTGTCTGCCGCGACTTCTCGCGCTGCGTCAACGTTGCCGTCGAGCAGGAAGCAGCGTCCACGCGTGTGGAGGGCGTCGATCGCGGTGGCGAGCTCCTCGTCGGACATCGCCTCGGCCGCACGTGCAACGCTACTGCTCATCAGCCCTCCTAGATCGCCGGCACATATCGCCTACACCGCGTCGGGTGCAGGTCCGCGGCGGATAGAGGCCAGGCGGTTGGACTCGGCACGCTGCCGGATTCCAAGTTCGACAAGCAGAGGGAACAACTCGTCCTCGGCGGCGGCTTCGGCCGCATAGCTCATCTTCTGGGCGAGGTCGTGGAACGACCGGCGATAGGCCACGGCGACGACGTTGGCGGCGTAGTGACGCACAGCCCCGGCGGAGCTGCCCAGGGTCAGCACCGCCCGGTGGGTGTGGTGGACGACCTGGGGTACCCGGTCGCGTCCGGCGCGGGCCAGTTCAGCGCCGACGCTCACGGGATCGTGTGGGGCACCAGCGAGTACGGCGTCGCGGATGGCCGCGTAGATCGGGCGGTGGAAGGGGTTGGCGAAGTCGTCTTCGCGCAGGTGGTCGACGACGAAGAGCAGCCCGGCGGTGTCGCGGGACCACATCGCCGCGCACAACAGGTGCGCTTCGGGATCGAGGTCGGGGTCGATCCATTCGCCGTCCAGCTCGTCGTCGATGGTCGGCTCGTCGTAGTGCGTGGTCTCGGTCATCTTCTCCCCTTCTGGGATGGGTCCGTCCATCTCCCTGCGATGGACCCATCCGAGCGTTCTAGCGGCACTTGTCCTCGACGACCGTGGCCGACCAGGAGTCGTAGCCGGTGTCCTCGGCGCTGTTCCACCACTCCCCCTCGCGGCGGTAGCCGTGGTTCACCAGAACCTGGTCGGCGATCTCGCGGTTCCAGTTGGCCGGGTCGTACTACACCGCAATCAGCTCGTACTCCCGTTCGGGATGCTGTGGGTCTCGTGCGTCAGACTTTCTGGCAGGGCCCCGGCGTTTACGATCCGGGCACATGCCGGAAGGGGTGGGCGTATGGCGAGGTCACGGCGGACGAAGATCCCGGTCGAGGTGAAGATGCGGGTCGTGCTCGCGGTGCTGTCCGGGGAGATGAGCGGCGCCGAGGCTGCCCGCCGGCACGGGGTATCCGACATGTCGGTGTCGAAGTGGAAGCAGCAGTTCCTCGACGCCGGCCGGCAGCGGCTCGAGGAACAACCTTCCGGCCCGGCTGGGCACCGCGGGACCGTCGAGGAACGCCGCCTGCGCAGCGAGAACGAACAACTGAAGTTGGCGTTGGCGGAGGCGACGGTGCAGCTGCGGATCTGGCAGCACGGCGCGAAGCTGGTCGACGAAGTCCCTTCCGAGACCTCGAATCCCTGAGAGAGGCAGCCGGGCTGCCGGTTTCGAGGTTCGCACCACTCGCTCAGATCGCCGAACGCACCTACCGCCGGCGCCGAAGGTCGACCGCTACGAGGCGCTGTCCGCGAAGTACGCGCAGGACTGGCCCGCCTGGGGGCACCGCAAGATCGCCGCCCTCATGCGCGCCGACGGCCACGCGGTGTCGGACTCGACCGTGGAGCGGGCGCTGCGGCGCCGCGGCCTGCTGTTGCCGGTCGGGTTCCGCGCTGACCGCAGGGCGTGGGCGAAGCTGCGACGGAGGGTGTTCACGAACCCACCGACCGTCAGGAACAGGGTGTGGCAGACCGACTTCTCCGAGTTCGAGACCACCGGCGGCGGGATCTGGCGGATCTGCGCGGTCATCGACTACGCCACCAAATACTGCCTCGCGATCACCGTCACCCCGACCGCCACCGCAGCCGACGCGGTCCGTTGCGTCGAACAGGCCGTCATCGAAGCCGAGCGCATTCTTACGCTGGATGACCTCCGCGAGGATCGAGGCCTGATGGACGTCGTCGACGACACCGACACGGTGATCGGCCAGGCCCCGGCACCGATCGCGGTCGTCTCCGACAACGGACCCTGCTTCCGCAGCGGCACCTTCGCGGCACTGTTCACCGGCGACGACCCGCTGCTGCGGCACGTGCGCACCCGGGTCCGGTCACCGCAGACCAACGGAGTGGTCGAACGGTTCTTCGGCACATTGAAGTACGAGCACCTCTACCGCGGGCTCATCGGTGACGGCGACGCCCTCGACATGGAAGTCCACCGCTACCGGCACATCTACAACGCCATCCGCCCGCACCAGACTCTGTCGAATCGGACTCCCGATGATGCATACCGTGCCCGAAACGGTGGTGGCACGTGATCCAGGTGGCGATCCGGTTGTCGGGCACGACACGGCTCCTCGCGTCAGGGCAGCGTGACCGAAAAAGCATGCGTAACACGACGGATGGCCGCCCACCCAGACCAGGTGGGCGGCCATCCGCCTTCGTGCAGGGATCCCTCCGGCTGGGGTCCCGGTCTCATTCAGGTGCGCTGTCGGTCTCGGCGGCTGTCAGGCTGCCGAGTTGCTGTTGCGTCGGCGCAGGAAGGCGAAGGCGCCGAGTCCGGCGACGACTGCGACGCCGACTCCGCCGGCGACGGCCGGGTTGACCATCGGGACGGCGGCGCTGTCCGCGGCTGCGGTCTCGATGCAGAGCGGGTCACCCGAGCAGGTGGACGGCGTGCCTGCGGGCAGGTTCGCCGGGTCGGCGACGAGTGCGACGAGGTTGTGGTCGCCCTGGTCCGCGTAGGGCTTGACCGTGACCGAGTAGGTGACGGTGACCGACTGGCCGGGGGCGAGGGTGCCGGTGACGCCGTACACGCCGGAGCTGGAATTGGCCACGGTCAGTGCGGGGTCGGCGCTGGTGGGTCCGGAGACGAGGTCGGCGTCGTCGAGCAGGCCGGACAGGACCAGGGCGCGGTCGACCGCGACGGGTCCGTTGCCGGTGTTGGTGAAGGTGGTGGTGTAGTTGACGACCTGGCCGTCGGTCACCGGACCGGTGGCGTCGGACGTCGTGGCGACCTGGAGGACGCCCTGCGGCGCCTCGTAGGTCACCACGACCTGGGCCGCACGGTAGTCGGGTGCAACACTGGTGGTTCCGCCGGCCGGGACGAGGAAGGTTCCGCCGCCGCCGCCGGAGTTCTGGGTCGCGTTTGCGCCGCCACCGCCGCCGCCGCGGTAGCCGCCGCCACCACCGCCACCGCCAATGCCACCATTGGATCCGTCGCCGCCGACGCCAATGAGACCGCCGCCTGCCTTACCGGGGACGGGGCCGCCGACAGCGTCCTTGCCGGCGTCGCCGCCGTACACGTTCGCAGTGCCGCCGTGGCCGCCGGCGCCGGCCGCGACGAGCAGCCGGCTGTCCAGTGTCCCGGGCTGGGTGCGCGAGATGGTGCGCACGTCCGAGGCGCCGCCGCCGCCGTGGCCCCAGCCAAAGCCTCTGCCGCCGCCGTTCCAGCCGCCGGGCCAATACTGGGACTGACCCTGGCCCCATTCTCCGGCGCCACCGACCGCGATGAACAGCGTGGACCCGGGCGTGACCGGAACCGTGCCCGATGCGATGCCGGGGTGTCCGGGGTTGCCGCCGACGTTGCCATTGTTTCCGCCGGTGGCGGTGACCTGGACGGAGTTGACGCCCGCCGGGATCGGCAGGGCCGCTTCGGCTCCCGTGTAGTTGTAGGTGCAGGTGACCGTCGTACCGGCCTGCGCACACTCGGTAGGCAGTGCGGCCGAGGCCACACCGACGCCGGCGGTCATCGCCAGTCCGGCGACGAGGCCGACCGCGGAGGCTGTCCCCGCCGCCCGGCGAACCAGTGTTGTCATTGGGTGATCTCCCTTATCTCGGTGAGCGGCGCAGACCGTTGCTGCGCCGCTAGCTCGCCGGGGCAAGAGAGCTGCCCCCGACGAAATCTGGTAATCGGCTTCCCGCTCCGACCAATTCGGTGATCCCGGCGACGGCCCGCGTGGCCACGCGGCCGTCGCGGTACGGGTTTCCGGCGCGCGCCATCGCCCGGTGGGCGTCGGCGTCGAGGACGCAGGCGCGATGCATCGCCGAACACCGCCAGCGGTGCGGTGCCGGTCAGATTCGCGCAGCCTGAAAGCCGTAATCGGCCGTGATACCGAAGGTTTCGTGCACCTCGTCGATGATCGTCGTGTGCTGGCCGGTGACGATGACACACGCCTCGTGGGCAGGATGTGCGTCGATGACCTTCACCGACGGGGCACACTTGATGGCCTCCGGACGGTGCCGTACACGACGGCGATCCGGGCGCGGCGCAGCGCCGCCGACTCCATCGGATGGTCCATTCCCACTCCCCTTAGAACAGCCCGCAGTCGACATGCGGAGTCGACTCGACTGCTGCAAAGAATGGGGCACTTCGAGCCACGGTCGCTCGAATGCGCGCAAATCGGGCGGGAGACCGAACGCAGTTTTGCGGAGGACCGCACCTTCGTGCGGCCCCCCGGACTCCCCTCTGTCCGAAGGGGATTCACCCGTCAAGCGCAGCTCCCTCGCACGCTCACTCGGATCGCCGGCCTGTCCCGCGACCGGAGCTGGCCTGTGTGGCGGTCGTCAACCAGGACACCGCGTGAGGTGTCTATGCCCGCACGACCCGACAGTCCCGGGTGCGGGGTGGCCGCGAGTACCGGCGCGGCCGGATGCCCCCGCCGGTCCAAGGAATGCGATGCGCAGTGGCGTGCCCTCGTGGACGTTCACCAGGGCCGGCCTCTGTACACGGCGGACCCGACGGATGGATTCGACGACGCACCACGGACACGTCAGGCGAGGTCGGGCAGCTCGTTGGCCCGAACTCGCGACGCGCGAACGAGAAGCAACCCCATCACCAGCACGAACAGGACCAGCACCATCGCGCCGGCAACCGGCGCGCCCGTGAAGGCCAGCGTTCCCGCGCCGGCCATGGCCGCCGAGCCCGCACCGGCACTAGGCCCCGCGCCTAGTGCGTACATCCGAACCCTCTTCATCTCGTGCAGCTCTCGATCCACTTCTCCGCGTCGATGGTGCCTCGTGCAGCATCGACGCGGACGCCGGGCGGTCACGGTGTGCGGGATCGGTGCGCGGAACCGAACCGATCAGGCGCCGGCAATCCTGTGCATCGACACCGACGTCCAATTGGCGTTGTGCTTCGTCTACAACCAGTCGCTCTGACAACTGACCAGGCGCCCGAACGCTCTCTACGCCACGACATACGCCATCAACATGATGGCCGACGTAACTCAGGCCAAACGCGATCCCCTGGAGACGCGACAACTGGGTTCGCTGCGTCGGCAATCAACGGGCCCAGTTGTCGCACGCACCCGAACACAGCGCCCCGGATCGGTGCAGGCACCGGTCCTGGTAATGCGCGACCCGACCGTGCGCGCCGAAGAGATCGCGCAACTGGTCGGGGTTCGGATCGCGGTCTACCGGACTACACACTCGGGACAACCTGCGGTCCGCGACGCGCATGGCGCCGGTCGTCGGATAGCCAGGCATCGGCTGCGAATGCGCGATCCCGCACCCCTGCGGGATCGCGCACATTCCACACGAAAGGCCCGCACGAACCAGCCGCCGAACCGATTCCGCGCCAGTTCGTGGGTAAACCTCGCGATGGACGACATCCGAATGGGGTTGGGGGGAAGACGTCAGTTGCAAAGACCGTCACGGGTCTGGTGGCTGCTGCGCTGGGTGCGACCACGCGGGTAGGTCTCGTGGCACCGACCGGCTTGCTGCTTCGGCACCGACAACTACATCGAGGCGATGACTGTCGACACCGCGGCCGTTCCGCTGGTGAACCCGGCCATCGCCGCAATCGCGACGGCAGTTGCCGCCCTGACCGGCGGCGGTTTCCTGCTGCTCCGACGCCAGCACACCCAGAACGTCTGAGCACCAGTCACATTCAACAAAGGAGTAATCGTGAGCAACTTGACGGCACTGCGCCGAGGCGCAGGGATCGCCCTCGCAACGACAGCGGCCGGACTCCTCATGGGCCGCGCCCGCCGCCGCCGCTCCGGTCGTCGACCAGCCCGGTGAGCTGGTCGTCAACGGCGGCGCCGAATCGGGGACGACGGGCTGGACCGGCCCGGTGGCAACCCAGGCCCACGGCCGGAACAACTACCCGGCCTCGGTCGTGGTCGACTCGACCGGTGCGACGGTCGGCACGTTCGACGGCGGCGCACGGCTGTTCACTGGCAGCGGCGCATCGTCGACGATGACGCAGACCGTCGACCTCACCCCGTCCGCGGCGCTGATCGACGCAGGCCTGGTGACCGCGGACATGTCCGCCTACCTGGGCGGCTACCTGAACCAGAACGACTACTCCGAGCTGACCTACGAGTTCCGCGACACATCGGGTGGCGCCCTCCACACCGCCCACTTCGCCCCGGTCAAGGCGGCCGATCGCGGCAACGCCAGCGGGTTCGTCAAACGCGCGGAGACCATCCCGGTACCCCCGCAGGCACGCTCGGTACTCATCACCGCCAACTTCGTCCGCTACATCGCGCCCGCCAACGACGGCTACCTGGACAACATCTCGCTGGTACTCGACGCCCCGCCCGGCGAACTGCAGGTGACGCACACCTCCGACACCACGACCCCGGTGTCCGAGGGCGACGAGGTCACCTACACCACCACGCTCACCAACACCGGCAAGCAGCGCATCGACGTCGACCATGTGCTCGTGATGTCGGGCGTGCTCGATGACGCCGATCTGCTGTCGGGCCCGACCAGCTCGGACGGCGCGATCACCGTGTCGCCGACGGGTGCGGATCGGACGCTCACCGGCTCGCTCGAGCCGGGACAGTCGGTGACCGTGACATTCAAGGTGAAGACCAAGCCGTACGCGGAGCAGGGTGATCACCAGCTCGTCAGCGCGGTGACCGAAGCCGGATCCGCACCCGGACAGACCCCGGGATCGTGTGACGGCCTGGCGCTGTGCACCGACGTCCCGTCGGCGGACACCGCCGCAGTGCCGCTGGTCAACCCGGTGGTCGGTGGCGTTGCCGCGGCGACCGCGCTGGCCGCCGGCGGCGTGTTCGTGCTGGCGCGCCGCCGGAAGACGACCGCCTGAGTACCCTTCGGAAAGCAGAGCGGGCGGCTACCGCGACATCGGCCTCATCGCCGAGCGCGGTAGCCGCCCGCTTCGTCGGTGCCCGCTTCGTCGGTGCCCGCTTTACCGGTAGCCGCGTTCCGCCGCGGTCCGCCTCGCGGCGTCCATGACCGGCACCGCGTAGGCCGCGGTGCCGTACGCGCGCTGATCTCCAGCTCTCGGACCTCGAGTGGTGGGCCCTCCGCTCTTCTCAGGACGTGACCGGAGGTAACGTTATGACTTTGCCGGGCAACAGGACTGATGGATTACGCCCTTTGCACTGGCGACACTGATGAGGCCGATTGCAGCGACGGCAGCGATGCTGGCGCCGACAGCGGACAGTCACGTAGCTGGCCTTCGGCCATGGGCCCGTTGACCCGCATGGGGTGCGGTCGCCCTGCTGTTCGCTCCGCCGGCGATATGACGGACCCCAGATCCTGAAAGCGCCCACGCCGATGGCCGGGTTGGGGGCACTCGGAACCTCACGCAGTGGTGCTTGAAGCGGTCGCCGGTTCCTGGTTCTTGATCAAGCCGATGAGCTCGGCGCGCGAACGGATACCAAGTTTCCGGTAGACGCTGGTGAGGTGCTTTTCCACCATGCGCAGCGAAACATACAGTTGCGCAGCGACGTCACGGCTGCGCATGCCCTGCACGACGAGATGGACCACCCGTCGTTCGATGTCACTCAGCGTCTCGGGTCGAGGATCTTCCGACAGTGGTGACGCGGGTGTGCCGGCCTCGTCGGTGCGCGTGCCCCAGCGGCCGCCGTCGATCCATCCTGTGGCGCCGATGCGTTCGAACAGTGCGACGGCTGTCTGCGCGTGCTGACGGCTCTGGGTGATCTTGCCGTGCTCCCGCAGCCTGTCGGCGTAGATTGCCAGGGAACGGGCCCACTCGAGTGAGGGTGCCTTGTCGCCCCGGGAACCCGGCGCCAGCTCGACCAGCTCACGGGCGTCGGTGATGTCGGCGACCAGCAACCGTCCCCGTGCCAGGATCGCCGACGCCAGAGGCGTCTGCGGGAACCGCTGCAGGCGCCGAGTTGTCACGTCCAGCATGCGCGCTGCGGCCGTCCTGTCGCCCGCGAGAACGAGTGCCTCGATCAGGTCGACGTACCGTTGCGTCTTCCAGACACAGGCATACCGGTCGACGTGATCGATGCTCTGCTCGAGCAGGGCGATCGCCCGTTCGGCGTCACCCTGCATCAACGCGTTCGAGCCGAGCGCGGAAAGAAGCCTCGCGTGCAGGCTGTCGATCGACCAGGAGAATCCGTCGGAACGTACTCGGGCCGCAACGTATTGGGCCTCGTCGAACCGCCCCTGCAGCCCCAGGATCTGCACCCGCTGAGCGCCGCGCAGCATGCGCAGATGTGTGTGAGACGAGACGATCGCGTCGGCCTGTTCCCAGAGGCGCCCTGCCGCGATGGGGTTGCCCGCAAGGATCTCGCAGTCGACTTGCGCCGTGAGCAGGCGCATCTGTTCGAGCGGAGTCAGGGACGGATTCGACGCGCACTCGAACCGAGCCCGCGCCTCCTCGACTCGCCCGAGCCGACTCAGAATCTTCCCCAAGACGACGACCACTCGAAAGCTTCTCTGGGAGAAGGGCTCGGCGGCGTCCGCCTCGTTGTGCAGGGCCTGCGCCTCCTCGAAGTCCTCCCTAGCCAGGGCCAGGCTCATCCGTGCCACCGTGAACGCGTCGCAGGGTGTGTCGGGGTGGCGGGTGTGGATGCGCTCCGCGAGCGCGTACAGCTCGTGCACGCCGTAGACCTGGTCCTGCTCGAGCTGGAAGAGGATCGCGACTCCTGCCAACTCGATCGCGGCGGCCGGTGCCTGCTCGGCGAACTCGCGTACCGCGTCGACGACGGACTCGATGTGGATCGGCCTATCGGCGAGATAGCGGGCCTCGATCTTGACGAGTTCGGCTGCGGCGCGGTCTTGCACGCACGCGTCCGACCACACCACACCGTCCGCGAGATGCTCGGCGTCGCTGCGGAATCCCTTTTCGAGTGCGAGTTTCGCGGCGGTCAACCGTAGTGCGCTCGCGCTCGCGCCGCTCGAAGCCGAGATTGCGTCACGCAGCATCGACAGCGCGAGAGAGCCGCGGGCCATAGCCTCGGCGTTGTTCAGGACCCGCTGTAGCCCGTGTCCCGCGTCGATCGGTCGCAGGACAGAAGCGTCCGCGACGCCGTCGCGTCCACCCTCGAGCTCTCTCTGATACCCGCCCTCGTCGACCAAGGCGTGTACGACCGTCCGCCTGGCAGAGGTGGCGGTCCCGTAGACAGCCCACCGATCCAGCTGATGGCCGATCCGCACCCGGTCCCCGACCCGTTCCAATTGTCGCAGGGACAGCAATCCATCCAACTCCCGCTCGGGGTCAGCGCTCCCCCCGTCCCCCGCCAGCTCGAGCAGATCCGGTACAGCAACCGACTTCGCCACCGCCAGAAGGCACAGCATCGTCCGCTGGGCGTCGGTCATACGATCGTCGATCTCCATCCACCGCGATGCGCGGGAGCCACCGACCACGATCGGATACCGGATCGACTCGATTCCGGCGATCTGTTCCTCGGTCACCGTCTCGCACAGTTCCAGCAACACACCGGGATTCCCGCGGGAGACGCGGTGCAACTCGTCGACGAGCGCCGGCGCTGGGACCGTGCCGAGCGCCTCGGCCATGAGCGCGCCGGTAGCGGCATACCCCAACGGGGGCACCGCGACCTGGGACAGCGGCAGGAACGGTTCCGGCGGTTCGACTCCGCTGACGAGCACCAGAACGACCCGATGATTCGCGAGCCTGCGCCCCACGTACCCGAGGAGCGTTTGGCAGTCCTCTCCCATACAGTCGGCGTCGTCGACGAGTATCGCCAACGGCCCCTCGTGGTCGGCGTGCCGCGCGATCGCGTCGAGCAGATGTTCTGCGCGGGTGACGATCGTGGACTCGCCGACCTCGAGCCCCCCAGCCTGTCGGACACCAGCACGCCGGCGACCCGACCGGCCCAGCAGCGCCATCAAGCTCTGGTCGACATGCTCGCGCACGTTCGACGCGCCGCCGATGGAGACCGTGTCGAAGGACGAATTCACGACCAGCTCGCCCAGCAGACGAGTGCGCCCGGACCCCGCAGGTCCGGTAATCACGAGCGCGGACCCGAGACCACGTTCGGCGGCCTCGAACACATCCTGAACCTGCCGAAGGGGGGAGATCGGCTCGGCCGTGCGGCTACGGAAACTCCCGTCGTTCATCGTCGCGGTCGTGCCCTTCCCCCCAGTCATGTTGATCATGATCGCCTACATCTAAAGCTTGACCATTACTTTCCGATTACCCAGGCTGTGGATTCGGCGTGGATTTCGCCTCTCGTGCGTCAGACTTTCTGGCAGGGTCCCGGCGTTTACGATCCGGGACACAGGCCGGAAGGGGTGGGCGGATGGCGCGGCACCGATCATGCGCGGCGAGCCCGGCTACAGCAGCAAACTCGACCGCGACAACGACGGCGTCGCCTGCGAATAACACCCCAGGTCGCGGCCTCCACCGATCCGGAAGAGAAACGGGCCCACCCGGACAGGCGGGCCGGCAAGACACCAGCGCAGTTGTGGGAGGACGGCATCGCGCACCTCGAGGCGTTCATCGCCGAACACGGCCACGCCCGCGTCCCGAAGGGGTACGTGTGCGAGGACGGGATGCGGCTGGCGTCGCGGGTGATGCACCGCCGCGAAGACCGCCGCCTCGACGCCGCCCGCCTGACCCCGCAGCGGATCGCGCAACTCGACGCCCTCGGGCTCGATTGGGCACCACCACGGCCCGGCCGATCCGTCGACGACTTCGCCGAGCAGTGGGCGGCCACTCTCGAGCGACTTGCTCGGTACCGGGACGAGCACGGGAACCTCGACGTGCCGCACCGCTGGGAGTGCGAGGACGGATTCCGGCTCGGAGCATGGATGAGCCGGCGCCGCACCGACCGACGACACCAGACCCCGACCTTGACCCCGGAGCGGATCGCCCAGCTCGACGCGCTCGGCTTCGACTGGGGCCCGGCCAGCAACCGTGCAACGTTCGAGCAGCAGCGGTGGAAGAACGCCGCCGCCCACCTCGCCGACTACGTCGCCGAGCACGGGCACGCGCATGTTCCCCACCGGTTCACCTGCCCCGACGGATTCCGCCTCGGACTATGGGTCTTCACACGACGAGCCGATCGAAGAAAGGGCCGGTAGTTCCTGACCCCCGAACGCATCACCGAACTCGACAACCTCGGCTTCGACTGGGGCACCACCCGCACGAAACACTGACCGTCAGGGAACCGTCCAGCCGCCCGTGCCGGCCAGGATCGTCCATCCCCACCCTGTCGCGGTGGCCACGACGATTCCCGGCCCAGTGCGGACCTCGACGCTCGGTCACTCCACCATCACGCTGCCGTTCGCGCCGGTCGAGAGGTTGCGCCAATGGACCGCGCGGGCCGCCCCGGTGAACCGGGTGACACCCGGCGTCGCCGGATCAGTGCTGGCGGTGACGTATTCGATGTCCCCTGAGGGAAGATTGGTGACACCGAGCCCGACCCACACCACCGGGATCGGAAAGACGGTGTCCGTCGGTGCGGCGACCGCCGGCTGCGCCGGCAACAGCGGGCGACCCCGACACCGACTCCGGCGACGACGACCGCTCGGCGTAGACGCTGACGGGTAGTCGGTAGGCCTTCCCGCCTGGCGGCTCCGCTCCCGACCCCGGCGCAGGCCGAATGATGCACATCAGCCCACGACCGTGGTGGTACACACCAACGCTGGCACCTGACGATCCAGGAAGAGGCGTACGTCGCGATGATGACCGAGCATAGCTCCGCGCCAACGCCTATCGGCCGGTAGGAGCCAGGTGAAGCCTCGCGCGGTGAATCGCTACTGCCGGATGGCGCGCAGGACGGGCAGCGAGAGGACCAAGGCGATCGAAGGCAAGAGGAAACCTATTCCGAGATCGGCTGCGTTTCCAGCCAGGGCTCCGAGGGCAGCTGCGCCGACGATCGCTCCGCCGTAGTTGAACAGGTTCACTCGGGCGATCACTTCATCGCTTCGTCTCGGGAGAAGTTCGCCTGCCCAGCTGAATGCCACCGGGACTAGGAGTCCGGCAGCACCACCGGTGAGTGCGAACCCGATGATCGCGGGGGTAGGTGAATGGACCACGACAAGAAGTACACAGCCGAGCAGGGCCAGAACGACTCCGGTCAAGCTGGTCAGCTCTCGCCCCCAGCGCTTGACCATCGGATCGGCTGCCAGTCGTCCGACGAGGACGACCGAAAGGTAGGCCGCGTAGGCCAGAGGAGCCACCGACGGTGAGGATTCCAGCCCGTCCTGCATGTAGAGAGTGCTCCAACTCGAGACTGCCGCGTCGACGACGAAGGCAATGAACACGAGTGTTCCGGTGAGGAAGATTCCACGGCGCGGAAGTTTCTCCCGCACTACCTTCCGGGTGCTCCCGGACGTCTGCTTGGGGGCGATGTGCGGATCGCTGAAGCGGACCGCGAGACACGCGACGAGGGTCCCGAGGAAAGCGGCGATACCTATGGTCGACAAAGACGGTAGGTCGCTGGCCTGAACGACCGAGGTCGCGAGAGCTCCGAGGACCGCGGCTACCGTGTAGGCAGCGTAGAGACGTCCGAAGAGCGGCTGAGAAGTCGTGGCTTCGGCCAATGCTCCCTGCATGTTGCACGCGGCGTCCACCACACCAAGACCCAGACCGTAGGCGAGCACTGCTGCCACGAACAGTTCGATGTCCCTCGACCCGATGAGTACCGCCAACGCGACCGCCTCGATCAGGAACCCGGCGGCCAACGACCATCTACTACCCCACCTGACCGCGATGACGTCGGCCAGCATCGACCCGAGACCGGCTGCTAGACAGACGCCCAGTAGTACGGCGGAGAGCAAACCTTCGGAGAAGCCGATCTTCTCCTTGAGCGTGGGCAGGGCGGACACCACCACTGCGTACCCGAATCCTTGGGCGGCGTATGTACCGAGGGTTACCGCCAATCTGGCAGCCGGGGGGCCGGGCAGCACTCTCGGTCGAGTCAGCTCAGTCATCGGCCCGCCTCATCGCATCGCGAGCGTGGAGGGGCGTGTGCGGAGCGACTCGGCGAATCCCGGGGCCAGCGGGGCGAAACCTGTCTCCTCGAGGACCCGCGCGATGTTCTTCTTGATCGTCTTCGAATCGATGTAGCCCTTGTGCCGATCCGACTTGACCAGTGACAGACCGCCACTCAGATCGGGATCGTCGTTCGCGATGAGTCGCTCGAAGCGTGCCGTCAGTGCGGGATTGGAGTCCTGTGCAGCAACGTACTGCGCGACAAGATTCGAGATGTTGTCGAACAGTGTGTAGGCACTCGAGTTCGTCTCGATGTAGCCGAGAGTGAAGAGATTCTTGTGGTGGCGGTTGAACGCCGTCAAGTACTGCGCGGGCCGGTCACCGTTCCAGTCGAAGTAGCTCTCGTCGATGTACGGGATCTTCATCTGGTAGCCGGTCGCGTACAGCACCAGGTCGATCTGTTCGCGGCTGCCGTCCGTGAATACCACGTCGGGGCCGTCGAATCGTTCGATCTCTGGCTTGACGGTGATGTCACCGTGCTGCAGGTGGTGGAGGAGTTGGCTGTTCAGGAGCGGGTGCGAGTCGAACAAGCGATGGTCCGGCTTCGGGAGCCCCCAACGCGTGACGTCACCAACGATCACTCGGAGCGCGGCGGTCATGACCGGGCGTTCGATCCAGCGAGGGATCGTCACAGCGCCGTCGTCGAGCTGATCTACCGGCACACCGAACAGGTGCTTCGGGATGATGTGGTAGCCGCGTCGGGTGCTGACAAACGCGGCGTCGGCGCTCTGCGCGGCATCGCAGCTGATGTCGGCCGCCGAGTTCCCGAGGCCGACGACGAGCACTCGTCTACCTGCGAAGTCGCGGGCGCTTCGATGCGTCACCGCGTGGCGAATCGCGCCGTCGAAGTGGCCGGGGTGCATCGGCATCCGCGGGTGCCAGTTGGTTCCGGACGCACAGACGACCGCCTTGTACCGCCTGATGGTGCCGTCCTCGGTGGTGACCAGCCAGTGTTCTCCGTCTTCTTCGATGCGAGTGACGCCGCAGTCGAAGGCGATCCGGTCGGCCAGGCCGAACTCGTCGGCGAACAACTTCGTGTACTGCAGGATCTGAGTGCGAGTCGGATAGTCACCGAACGACTTCGGCATCGGGTAGTCGTAGAAGCCGGACATGTCGCGCGAGGAAATGAAGTGAGCTGATTCGTACATCGGGGTTCCGGGGTTGTCGATGTCCCAGAGTCCTCCGACCCCGGTGTGGCGCTCGAACTGGTCGTAGTCGACGCCGTATTTCCGGAACATACGCGCGATGCTGAGGCCTGCCGGGCCGGCTCCTACCACCGCGACTGCCGTGCTGCGATCGATGATCGGGCCTGACTGCTGTGCTTCGGCCTTCGATTCCGTCATCTGTGTGCCTCTCAACCGGTGATCTGAATTCTGCTGACGTGCTTGCCCCCGAGACGTTAGGCAATTACCGTAGCCGAATCGTTCGTTCGAACGAGCGATTAACGGACATTTAACATCTGCACAGGAATCGAGGGGCAATCGCCGTGACAACCAAGAAGACGGTCACCCGCCGCCAGGTGATTGCCGCGGGCGCGGCGGCAGTGGTCGCCACGGCTCTCGCACGGCCCGGGTCAGCCTCTGCACGAGCCGTGCCAGCGTCTTCGGGACCCTCCCAACATGCCGACGCGATCATCGTGGGCCACGGTCTTTCGGGGCTCGTTGCGGCCTGCGAGCTCGCTGCCGAGGGGAAGAAGGTTCTGATCGTCGATCAGGAGTCCGAGAAGAACCTAGGCGGCCAGGCCTTCTGGAGTCTGGGAGGACTGTTCTTCATCGACTCTCCTGAGCAGCGATTGATGGGGATCCGCGATTCGTTCGACAACGCGAGACGCGACTGGATGACGACGGCGGGTTTCGATCGCGCACCCGAGCAGTCCGACGGTGAGGACTACTGGGCGCAGCGTTGGGCGGAGAAGTATCTGGAGTTTGCCGCCGGCGAGAAACGCGACTGGCTGGCCCGCATGGGTGTCGCCTGGGTCCCTGTCGTCGGCTGGGCCGAGCGCGGCACCGGACGCCAACAAGACCCGGGCAACTCGGTGCCCCGATTCCATATGACCTTGGGAACCGGACCGGGCGTGGTGGAACCTTTCGAGCGCCGGATCCGCGAGTTTCAGGGGGCCGGGCTCGTGACGTTTCAGTTCAGGCACCAGGTCGACGAACTACTTACCGTCGGAGGCAACGTCACCGGCGTTCGCGGATCAGTCTTGGCACCAAGCGATACTCCCCGGGGACAGGTGAGCTCCCGTGAGGTCGTCGGCGACTTCGAGTTTCGGGCCCCACTGGTCATCGTCGCCTCCGGTGGTATTGGAGGAAACCAGGATCTGGTCCGGAAGTACTGGCCATCACGTCTGGGCACAGCCCCCGGTTTCATGGTGACCGGCGTTCCTGCGCACGTCGACGGACGCATGCTCGGCATCACCGAGCAAGCAGGCGGCCGGGTCGTCAACCGCGACCGGATGTGGCACTACACAGAGGGACTGCGGAATCACACCCCGATCTGGCCCGGCCACGGCATTCGCGTCCTCGCTGCCCCGTCGTCGATGTGGTTCGACGCCACCGGACGCCGATTCGCCAGTCCTGGCATCCCGAGCGTGGACACTCTCGGCACCCTCGAACTCATCCAACAGTCCGGCTTCGACTACTCCTGGTTCGTCCTGAACAGGGAGATCATCTCGAAGGAGTTTGTGCTCTCCGGTTCCGAGCAGAATCCCGAACTTACATCCAAGAACCTGCCCGAGTACCTGCTGAATCGAATCCGAGGTGTGCCAGCTCCGGTTCAGGCCTTCATCGACAAGGGGCCCGATTTCGTCACCGCCCGAACGCTCAGTGAACTGACAGACAAGATGAACCGACTCGCCGGAACAGACTTGCTGGATGCTGCCGACATCAATCATCAAGTGACGCAACGTGGTACCGAAAGCAGGAACCCGCACTCCACTGATCCTGGAATTCAGCAGATCAGACGTTCCCAGGCATACCTGGGCGACAACCTCTTCCGAACCGCTCCACTGAAGTCCATTACCGATCCCGAATCAGGGCCCCTGATCGCCATCAAGATGAACATCCTGACGCGTAAATCGCTCGGTGGCCTGCAGACGGATCTGTCCGGCAGGGTCATTGGCAGCAACGGACAGCCGGTGCCTGGACTGTTCGCCGTCGGCGAGGCGTCGGGCTTCGGCGGTGGCGGCTACCACGGCTACCGGGCCCTCGAAGGTACCTTCCTCGGTGGCTGTCTCTTCACCGGTCGCCAGACCGGTCGCGCCGTTGCCCGGATGCTCTGAGCCGATGGCGTCTTCCAACCTTGCGACCCTAGCCGACCAGGTCAGCGCGCTGCAGGGCGGCACGGTGAGTTCCGTCGATCTCGTCGCACGGGCCATCGCCTATGCGGATCAGTGCGACAACGCTGTGAACGCGTTCCGTTCCCTGCGCGGGGAGGCCGCGCTGACCGAGGCGGCGGCAGCGGATGCCCGCCTCGCCGCCGGGGATAAACGCCCGCTCCTCGGCGTTCCGGTGGCGATCAAGGACGACATGGATCTCGCCGGTGAGACCACTCAATGTGGATGCGCCGGCGAGTTCACGCCCGCCAGACGCGACGGCGAGGTCGTCCGACGCCTCCGCGAGGCAGGCGCGATCATCATCGGGAAGACGCACATGCCCGAGTTCGGGCAATGGCCTTTCACCGAGGGGACGTTCGGCAAGACACGCAATCCGTGGAATCCACGTTTCACCCCGGGCGGTTCCAGTGGAGGTTCAGCCGCCGCAGTCGCGTCTGGTGTGGTGGCCGCGGCGCTCGGATCCGATGGCGCCGGATCGGTGCGGATACCTGCCGCATGGTCAGGACTGATCGGTATCAAGCCACAACGCGGAAGACTGTCCACGTGGCCGTACCGAGACGCGTTCAACGGGCTGACGGTCTTCGGTCCCCTCGCCCGAACGGTGATGGACGCCGCCATTCTCCTCGACGCGGCCAGCGGTAACCATCCACTCGACAGTGTGCAGCCCTCGCCTCTGATGCCTTGTGCCACAGAGGCGGCCGAACGGCTAGACCCAGGGCACCTCCGAGTCGGGCTGTCGTTGCGTCCACCCTTCGTGGCGTTTCCCACCAGTCTTGATCGGCAGATCGAAGCAGGTGTCACTCGTCTTGCCGCTGTGATCGAGTCACTCGGGCATGAAGTCGTGTCCCTGGATATGCCGTATGGGTTGGCCGGGGCGGGATTCCTTCCTCGATCAATGGCAGGACTGGTCGATTGGGAGCGCCGCGTGCCCGATCCCGCGCTTCTCGATCCACGTACACGAGCGAACGCTAGAACGGGCCGCCTTCTCCGGGGCCTTGCGCTTCAGGCGGCCCGACGGCAGGAAGCCCGGGTACGCAGTCGGCTCGGCAAGGTGTTCGAGAACGTCGACGTCGTGATCACTCCGACTACCGCCGGACGAGCACCACTTGTCGGCGCGTTCGACCGATTGTCAAACAGTGCCACAGACCGACTCATGACCACGGTCGCCCCATACGCGTGGTGCTGGAACATCACCGGTTGGCCCGGTATCAACGTGCCCGCCGGCATCGACAAGGACGGCGTGCCGTACGGCGCCCAACTCCTTGGTCCGGATTCCAGCGAGCACAAACTCATTGCCCTCGCCGCTCAGCTCGAAGACGTGGAGTGCTGGCACCTCCGACAACCAGACCGCTGGGTGGGCGCGCCCGCAACGCAGTCCCCCGAGAATGGAGAACTCCGATGACCCGCCGCTATCGCACCGCGAAAAGTTGTGCGGCCGTTGCCATTGCTGTCGCCTCAGCCATGGGCAGCCAGCCCGCGATCGCCGCGGCAACACCCGCGGCACAGAGCGCACCCCCCAGCGTCACCGACGCCCGCTCGCTGCTCGCCGCAATCCAGGGCGGCGAAATCCTCGGTGTTCCGGCGCTGCCCGATCTTGTCGCCGGAGCCGAAGCGACGCTGGCGTCCCCGGACTACTGGTCGAACTGGGTACACGAAGCGATGCGCAACAACAAGCTGCTCCTCCCGTTGCCCACCGACGTCATCAAGCCCGACGTGTTGCTGCCCCATGAGCGCATCGCGGCCGGCACACCCGCGGCCCTGGACCGAAAACAGTCCCCTGTCGACATCGGAGCAGTGACGTACGAGTGGTCGGGGCGCACCAAAACCGTCAACGACTTCGTCCGCGACACCCAGACCGACGCCCTTCTGCTGACACACAACGGTTCGCTGATCGCCGAGTTCTACGCCAACGGCTATCGGCAAAGTCAATCGCACCACGGCTGGTCGACGACCAAGTCCGTGATCTCGACTCTCGTCGGCATCGCCGTCGACGAGGGCCGCATCGTCTCTCTCGACGATCCCATCGAGCGGTACATTCCCGGCCTCGAGGACACCGCCTGGCAAGGCACGACGATCCGGAACATTCTCCTCATGCGGTCAGGTGTGAGGTGGGACGAACACACATCGGAGATCTCGGACAACGATCAGTTCCTGCAGTGGATCGATCTCGCGCTCGACTACCACTCCGGCGGCCAGATCGGGAAGACCCGCAACGAGTACTTACGCGGCCTCGCCCGGGTCGCCCCGCAGGGAACAGCGTTCAACTACAACAGCGGCAACACCCAAGTCCTGGGCTGGTTATTGGAATCGATCTATGCGCAGCCGTTGAGCACGACCCTCTCGGAAAAGCTCTGGAAACCCGCCGGCATGGAAGCCGACGCCGACATCCTGACCGATCGCACCGGCGCCGCCTTGGCCTCGATGTCGCTCTTCGCCCGGCCGGCAGACTTTCTCCGATTCGGCGAGATGATGCGAAACGGAGGAACGGCGGCCAACGGACGCCAGGTCGTATCGCCGGGATGGGTGACCGAAGCAACCACGAACCGGCAGCCAGCGCATGACGCGGGCGACGAACACGAGAGCTCCTACGGCTACCAGTGGTGGTCAGGCGCGACATCAGCTGGCTTCCAGGCCAACGGCTTTCAGGGGCAGTACATCACCGTCGTACCGGAAACCTGTCTGACCGGTGTACGCATGGCACACATGCTGCAGATGGCGCCGTCGGGTGACTTCGCTGGCCAGGGAAATGACGAATGGCAGACGCTTCTGCGCGCGGTGGCGAAGCAGATTGGGACCTGTGCCGAGTAGCCCTGGTCCAGGCTTGGCTACCCGGTAACGATGAGTTATGGAGGGCTGATGGTGACGTACTTTCCTGAGTTGGCGGCGCGAGTGCTCCAACAAGTCGAGGACCTACCCGAGATGTACGGCGACTTCGACTTCAGCGCGACGCCCGAGCGCTTCACCACCGACCCGAACGTGAAGAGCGCCCTCCCGTCGCGGCGCGGCGACCGTCAAGCCTACCTCGACAATCCGCGCCTAGTGGAGCTAGCGAGGACCTCTCTATACCTCGCCGACGTTCCCGCCGATCGCATAGCCGCACTCTCCGAGAAGTACTCGGTGACGGAGTTGGTCGGATTGATCCGCCGCGCATGCAAGAGGGGCATCGAGAGCGTTCCAGATGCGCCCACCGAACTAGCTGATCTCCTTGCAGTGATGGAGACGAAGCCGGACTGGATCGACTATGCCCTGGTCGAGAAGGGCGCCGCACGCGCCCGCGTGAGCGCTGGCCTTATCGCGCCGTTCGTGACTCGCGGCGCCTTCATCGCCACCTTCACGAACACGTACGCAGCACTTCCCATGACGATCACCGGCGCGCTCTCCGGGCCGCGGGCCGCACACCGCGTCAATGAGACGACGGCGTACTTTGCCGTCACCACGCTGCCGCGCGCTCTCGAACGGTTCGGCCCCGGGTTCGAAGCGACCGCGATGGTCCGAGTGATGCACTCGATGGTTCGATACAACGCACTGAAGCGCAGCACTGACCGCAACGGCCGACGCCGCACGTGGGATGCCAGCATCTACGGGCTGCCGATTCCTCAGCTCGACCAACTACCCGCCGGAATGATCGGCCCATATCTAATCGCGCTGCGTGCCCTCAAGAACGGCCGCGACTTCACTGAGGGTGAGCGGGCGATGGTCGAATTCTACCGATACCGTTGCTTTCTTCTCGGCTTGCCCGAGGAACTACTCCCGGCCAACCCGGAAGGCATTGTCAACATGTTCCACATCCGTGGAGCCACCCTGCGCGATGGTTTCGACGACGATTGCCGCAAGCTGGTCGCCTCGACCATGAATGCATACCTGCGCCCCGCAGACGGCCTGTTCGACCGAATAGCCGACTCGGTGGAGAAGAGCTACAGCAAGGTCGCCTTCTGTGCAGCCTTCTGCGACAACAACCGAAAGGCGGCGACGGACATGGGTGTAGACATCAGCCTCCGCGACTACGCGCGCATCGCCGCGACCGGTCCGTTCATCGCAGGTCGCCTCATCGCTGTTGCGCTCGCCAGCCGTCAGCCGATGCTCCAGGAAGTGACGAACCGGTACCTGACGGGCCAAGTCCGTCACCGGCTCGACGTGTACGGAATCCCGGAGTACGTGACCGATCGTCGCGAATACGCGCACTAGCCTCGAGAGTTCGTCCCACCCCGTTGGCATGCGGATAGAGCACTGGTGAGCGTCCGTAGCTGGGAGTGGGTGGGCGCCCGCGCTGTGTTCGCCCCTTCTCCACTGCGGGTCGTCGGGGTGGGCGCCAGGGTTGTCAGGCGGTGTCGAGGAGGAAGCAGTTGCAGGGCCAGCCCCTCGGGAGCCGGAGTAGTCGCGTGTGGCTGGTGTCGACGATTCGTCCGGCGACGGAGAGGAACCGCAGGCGGAGCTGTTTGGGTTCCCGCTGGCGGGACGGCGCACGCTCGTCCCAGACGAGGGGATGCATCCAGGTGAACAATCCAGCTGCGAGGGAAGCGATTTCGAGTCAGATCTAGTTCTGCGCGAACCCGTGGAAGGGGAGGCTCCGCATCCAGGCATCCTGGACGACGCGGATGTGGTCCTCGGCACGTGCGCGTTTGTTCGTGCCGAACCTCGCGGACCGGCAGCGATCCATACCGCCGCCCGAGCGGAAACACGCAGAATCCGGATCGACGGAAGCACAGGCTACATATCTGCCCGCACCACAGCCAGATCCGCGGCGCAGTCACCACGACGCTGCTTCCGTGGCCAGGCCGATCAGCACCTTGCCAGGATCGTGGATCGCTCGCAGTGACCGCCACGGAGCCAATGCCTGCGACAACCCCCGACTCGACACCCGAACCGTGTCGAGGAGCAACAGCGCCCCGGACGACGAGATCAGCTACCTACGAACAGAATCGAGAACCAGAGGTGGACCGAGGCGCGGCTTCAACCGCGGAGCGCCTCTCTCGACAGATGGAACTCGACCTTCGACAAGCCTAAAATCCGCCACCGGACAGGCACTTCGGTGCCCTACAAACCGTCCCCAACCCGCGAGAGATGAAATCTCACAGCTAGAGCACGTTCTCGTCATACCATTGAGCAGCCGACTGTATCGCAGCCGAGAGATTGCCCGGCGTATATCCGAGCTCGTCGTTCGCTTTTGACCAGTCTGAGGCCTGCGGAGCACTCATGTAGCGCGCCATACCTGGATCCATGTCGGGAACTTTTCCGGTGAACATCGAGATCCGCTCAGCAACCTGTCCGTAGGCCTCGAGCACCGGTGCCGGGATCGTAATCGGGTCGTGCTCAGCACCTACGATGTCGGCAATCATCTTGAAGACGGAACTGTACGAGAGGTTGTGCCCGGATAGGTTGTAGCCGTTTCCAGTACGACCCTTCTCTGCGGCGGCGAGCATTCCCTTTGCAACATTCCGCACATCGCAGAACGAACCCGTCCCAGGAGGCGCAAACGTGCGCTTGCCTTGCTTCATGTCCACGATCACTCGGCCGAGCTGGAGGGTGTGGTCAAACGGGCCGATCATGAAGCCGGGGTATACGACCACGACATCAAGACCCTGACCGAGATGCTTCATCGCTTCGAGCTCACCCGCGGTTTTGGTCTCGGCGTAGTCGTAACCCATTCCGGTGAACAGATGTTCGGCCGCATGCTCAGGCACCGAAGAACCGTTGTCGTTGTAGCCGTGCACATCGATGGTGCTCGTGTGAATGAATCGCTTCACCCCTGCTTCTAGCGCCGCCCCTGCAAGAGTCCGCACGGCGGTCACATTGACTGCCTGCCGCCGCGGTGCGAAGCGCTTCCATGTCGACGTATCGCCAGCGATGTGAAACACCCAGTCGACATCTTCGACCAGTTCGCGCACAAACCTGACGTCGTTGAGGTCGCCCAGGCGGATGTCTGAGGTGCAGGCATCGATGTAGCGTGTCTCCGAACCCGGTGCACCTGTCGCGACGATGTCGACCCCTTGGGTGTCGAGCAACCGAACCAGATTCGTACCTACGAATCCGGTAGCGCCAGTAACTAGTACCCGCATGCGTTAGCTCGCCTTCTTTTTCAGTCGATCCAAATCGTTGCGGGCGAGGCTACCACGGGCCTCGTTCGTTCGAACGACCGAGCGCGCGGCTTCCTCGGCCTACTGGGTACACTTCCAATAGTCCAGTCTCGACAAGAGCGTCGATGCCGGCCGCCACTTAGCTAGCCGCTTTCCGGAGGAACCACATGGCCAATGCCGTCCGCGAGCAAATCCTCGCCGTGACGCTCGACATGATTGGCGAGAAAGGCATCGGCGGGGTCAGCAATCGCGCGATCGCCAAGGCCGCCGGTATTTCCTTAGGGACCCTGACGTACCACTTCGGAAGCCAGGAAGACCTCCTGAGCGAGGCACTCAACGCCTACGTCGACGACGAGATCGAGCGGCTAACTGCCATGAAGCAGCGCTTAGCGGTAACGAGCTCCGTCGACACCGAAGCTGCATTCGACAGCGCACGCGTCGAGGTCGAGGATCGACCTGAACGCAATCAGCAGATCGCGCAGCTCGAGCTGTACCTGCAGGCGACGCGTTCAGACGAACTGAAGGACGCAGCGCGCCGCTGCTTCACCGCCTACGACCAGGTTGCCAAGTCACTTCTGGAGGCGCTCGAACTGCCCGGCGCCGAGCGGTACGCGTCCCTGTTCGGCGCCATGATCGACGGATTGGAACTGCGGCGCCTTGCCACCAACGAGCCGGCAATCGACCTTGGCGAGGCGCTCGAGACCGTACGGGCAGGCATCGAGACCAGACTCTCCCTCTCGAGTAGTCGACGCGAGTCCGCCATCGAGATCGAGCCAAGCGCGACGGCTTGACTCGGTCAGTTCCAGCAAGCCGCGACTTGCGTGTGCACGGACCGGGGACGAGGACCAGCGATCGAGGTCGGCGCGATGGCATCGGTGTGGGAACAGGTTTGCGCGCCCGGAGAGAGCGTGCACTGGTGGCAGGACGCTCTCTGGCATACCAAACCATGCCCGACGCTCGATTGAGCGCGATCGACACTCGCACCTAAGTGCCTTGACCCGTGACTGCAGATCACGTCTACGACGTTTACACCATCAAACTTGACCCGTTCCGCACCTTGGATGATCTCCACGCCGAGCTGTCCAACCAGGCATCTACCGCCGCCCTGAATCGCCCCGGCATGTCTGGACACTTACGAGTTTGAGAACTCAGCGACGGGCTGAGTTCGGTGATCACGGTAGTGGAGGGCCTCGTACCGGGCCGGCGGCAGGTCGCCGCAGTGCTCATATAGCCTGCGGTGATTGAACCAGTCGACCCATTCGAGGGTGGCGACTTCAACCTGGTCAACGGTCCGCCAGGGGGCCTGCGCCTTGATCAGTTCGGTCTTGTAGAGGCCGTTGATCGATTCGGCGAGGGCATTGTCGTACGAGTTGCCGGTGGCGCCGATCGATGCATCGATACCGGCGTCGACGAGTCGTTCGGTGAAGGCGGCGGACGTGTACTGCGACCCGCGATCGTGATGATGAATTAGCCCGGACAGATCGTCGATGCCCTCGCGCTGGCGGGTCCAGGTCGCGTGCTCGATCGCTCGAGCACCAGCTGCGCGGTCATCGACGTCGAGGTCCGCCACCCGACGATCCGGCGGGCGTACGCATCGATCACGAACGCCACGTACACCCACCCCGACACATACGTGAAGTCCGCTACCCACAACACATTTGGTGATTCTGGGCAGAACTGACGTTGCACCAGATCATCTGGACGTTCGGATTGTGGATCGGTGACCGTGGTGCGTTTGGTCTTGCCGCGGCGGGCGCCCTCGAAGCCGAGGTCGCCCATCAGGCGTTCGACCGTGCAGCGGGCCACCTCGATGCCCTCTCGGCGGCATTGCAGCCACACCTTGCGGGCGCCGTACACCGAGTAGTTCTCCCGATGGACCCGTGCGATTTCGACCTTGAGTTCCGTGTCGCGGACCTGCCGCTTGGACGGGTGCCGCCGGCGGGCGCAGACGTCGTAGTAGGTGGACGGCGCGATCTTGCACCCGTGGGCGGTCAGCACCCGGCAGATCGACTCGACGCCGTACTCCTGCTTGTGCTCGTCGATGTAGTCGACCCTCCGGTTTCTGTGCAGGACATGGGGTGTCCAACGAACTGGCGCACAGAAGCCCTATGGAAGTAGGCCGCATCACATCAGCCGAGTCCGTTCATCCGGTCGCGGCGACTCACCACATCGACAGCTGGCCGTCGCCATCCCCTGACCGGCGACGCCGTTTCGGCTTCTCTGGCGGCTCGGCGGCGTTCTCGTCCGCGAGGATCCCGACACGCCCGGCACGCTCGATCTCCGAACGCGGGTCAACGCCGCTGGTTCCGCCGCGTCGACGGGGTGCGGACGCCGACTGCTGGCCGCCGGCGGCTGCATGAGCAGATCCTCGATCAGTGGCGCGTTTCGAATCCTCAAGTCGCCGTGGAGCGTTCGGCGATCCTGATGGCCGGCCCGCCCGGGGCGGGCAAGTCATCGACGCACGAGCGGCTGTTCCACGGCCGCGACCAGCAGCAATGGTGTGAGCTCCATGCGGACGTCTTCAAGCGCTATCTCTTCGAGTCGGCCGTCGCGGACGGCACGCTGCAGGAGCTGCTGCCATCGGATCTACGGTCGCAGCCCGGCGAGACGAGCCTGTTCTACCCTTTCGAGCTGTCCGCGCTCGTCCACCGCGAGTCAACCGACTTCCTGTTCGCGACCGCCGAGCGCGACGCCGTTGCCCGCGGCGAGAACCTGATCGTTGACGGAACCCTCGCGTGGAAGAGTCACGCCAAGCGGCTGGTCTCCGACCTGAGCCAGGCCGGCTACACAATCCAGATCGTCGACGTCGAGGCCCCGAAGGGCGTGGCCGCGGAACGGATCGTAGCGCGGTGGCGTCAGGGGTTCCTCCAAGCCCTCAACGAACCGGCAGATCCCGCTCGGCGGCCGGTGGGTGCCCGCAACGGCGGTCGATTCCCTGTTCACTGAGTTCCGGGAGCCCGACCAGACGCCCCTGCACGGGAAATCCGTCACCGAAGGATTACGGCGTTCATGGTCCAGCTAGAGTGAATCGCACCAACCAGGACGCGCTCACTATGAAGCCGCCCCGTCAGCGAATAACCCTATCCTTCAACGTATTCGCCTTCCCATCCGCGGAGTGACACCGGCTGCCCCTAGGAATGTGCCGGGGTAGAGGCAGTTGGCCTGAACAACCTCGACTATGGCGTACGCCAGGGGGCGGATCGGCGCTGGTGACAGCGCTCGCCGCGAACATCCGTTGGCATCCAGGGAAGCTGTCGGCCCGCCGGTGGACAGCGAATGGGGCGACCGCGATCGCGGCGAGCGCGCTGCCGACGAGTGCGGCGACGTCACCTCCCACGGATCGGGTGCACTTCCCTCCATATGGTTGACGGCTGACACCAGGGTCTTCGTGCCGAGTGTTCCCGAGTGGAAACAGGTTGCTTTCCCTGCTGGATTCCGGAGACCATAGCCGGTCCAGTCCCGGTGACCACTGTGCGACGGGACAGCGTCCGTCACGGGTCCCTCGGGGACGAGATCCGTAGTGCCACAGACACGAAGGCGAACCTACTGTGCTTTGCACCACGAGGGTCAGGAATGGAGACGATGATGGCCACGACGATCGAGCGCAGTGACGGCACGCGCATTCACGGGCCGGGCAAGCTGTCGGCCGACCGCCTACAGCACGAGCTCGCGCTGCGGCGTCGTGCCCAGCGAATCCTTGGGCGTCGACGTCACGATGGGAAGAGCGGGCGCCGGCAGCAGCGCCGCGACGCGGCCCGCGCGTGGTGAACACTGCCGGGCGCGGAGAATCGTCACAGCGACTGGACGGGGCGGTCAGACGATCGCAGAACCGTCAGATGTCGGTGAGCGTGTCACCGCGGGGCGCGCCGCGATAGCCGATGCTGGCGTCGTCACCAGGCGGGCCCGATGCAGGTCGCCTGGCCCGCTACTGGACGCCGTACTCACCGTCGAGGATCGCAGCGATGCGAGCAGCGAGTTTTTCGGCTTCCTGCTCGACTTCGTCGAGCGTGTCACCGACGTCGCTCAGGTGGACCTGTGCGTCGGCGCGGGCCTGCCAGCCCGCAGCGACATCCCACTCTCGTAGAGGAGGCGGCTCAGGTGGGCTGTCGGCCGGTTCGTCGTTGATGACGTCGCGGGGCAGGCCGTCCCAGCCCCAGCCGTCGTGCCTGCGGCCGGCGCCGTCGAGGTGCGTGGCGACGATCTCCCCGATCGCGGCAGCCCGCAAACCCCACCGGGCGTGCGCGTGTGGCTGCCAGCGGCCCATCCCGAGACCGCCCCACCGATCGATCGGCACCAGCAGCGGCCCGTCACGAGCCACCTGCGGCAGTGGCGCATACGTTTCGACGGACTCCCTGGTCAACGGCTGAGACTTCGCCAACGCTGATGCAACCGCCGATGTCGACGGCCACCTGTCCAAGTACGCGAGAAGGCGCGCCCACCGCAGGAATACCGCCGCCGGGCACGAGCGCGGATCGTCCTCGGCTGGCACCGATACCCACACTGAACCCGCCTGCACCTGCAGCGTCCGGTCGACGACGCGGGCCTGGCTGCGCTGAAGCCGCTCCATCTGGCCGTACGACAGGCCGAGCGCGCCGGATAGCACCAGCAGCAGCGCATCTCGGCGCCCGAACAGCCCTGACGGCCACCCGGCCGACGGTAACGCAGCCACCACTGACGCTGCCGGGCTCCCGACCCAGCGGTCACGGGAACCGGCTGCCACCCTCACTGGCTCGGTCTTCGCGGGCAGCGGTGCGGCGGCAATCGCGTGTGCGGCCCGGACGGCGGCCAGCCGCTCCCGCTGCGTCGACAACGCAGCCGGGTTGGCGCGCACGAACTCGATCAGCGTCTCCCGCGTCGCCGGCAGCGGTGACACCCCCATGCCCGCACACCAGTCCGCGAACAGGCCCCACCGCGAGCGCAACCGGGCAGGCAGCAACTCCCGAACCCTGTCCGCCTCCACGCTCTCCAGCATGCATCAACGATATCCAGCGAGCGCCCGCCGGCCAGCGGCGATGTCGAGCTCGCGGCCGCGGCGGCGGCCGCACCGCGTCGCGGGGTGCCGCACACCCGAAACCCACCCCGGCACAGTGGTTGACTTGACTTCCTCCCGGCCGTGAACGGCCGGGATTCCTACGCAGCCTCGACCGGGTGGTCGGGGTCGGTTCGGTGGGTTCCTGTTTCAGCGGGGCCTGCTGACGCGAGCGCCAGTCTGACGTCCCCTCCACGGGCGTTTAGCGACTCCGCCAGCCCGGCGGCGTCGAGGATGTTGACCGCGGCGTTGTAGTCGCGGTCGAGGTGGGCACCGCAGTCGCACGTCCACTGTCGGATGTGCAGCGGCTTCGCCTCGCCGATCCGCCCGCAGTGCGAGCAGGTGCGGGTCGACGGCGTCCAGCGGTCGATCCGGATTACCTGACGGCCGTGCTGGGCGGCCTTCTCCTCCAGCACCCGGAGCAGGATCGACCAGCCGGCGTCGTGCACCGACTTCGCCAACCAGGTTCGGGCGAGGCCTGACACCGCGAGATCCTCGACGGCGACCACTTGGTTCTCGTGGATCAACCGTTTCGCGAGCTTGTGGTGGTGATCAAGCCGGGTCTCCCGCACCCGCCGATGCAGACGAGCGACACGCAGGCGATCCTTGGCCCGGTTGGACGATCCCTTCTGTTTCCGCGACAGCGCCTTCTGCGCACGCGCCAGCCGGCGCTCGACCTTCCGGAGATGCCGGGGTGCCGCGATCTTCTCCCGCACCCCGTCCGAACGAGCGATCGCAGCGAGGTCGGCGAGGCCGAGATCCACACCGACGACGGTCGGCGCCTCCGGCAGCGGGGTTTCGGCGACGTCGACGACGAACGAGACGTAGTAGCGGCCGTCCGCTTCTCGGATGACGGACACCGACGACGGTTCGGACGGCAGTTCCCGCGACCATTCGAGCTTGACGTCGCCGATCTTCGCCAACCGCACACCCCGCCTGGTGACTGTGAATCCGTTGCGGGTGAACCGGATCGATTGCCTGTTGTCGCGGCGGGACCGGAACCGTGGGGCACCGATCCTCCGACCCTTTCGTTTACCGGCGAGTGAGTCGAAGAAGTTGCGGTACGCGCGCCGCGCGTCCTGGCACGCCTGTACCAGCACCACACTCGACACCTCGCCCAGCCACGCCCGCTCCAGCGTCCGCTTAGCCTCGGTGACCACCTGTTTCTGCACGTCGGTGTCCGAGATCTTCACGCCCGCCGCCCGCGCCGTCTGCCGGGCCGCGATCGCGTCGTTGAACACCACCCGCGAACACCCGAACGACCGGGCCAGCATCTGCTGCTGGTCCCCGGTCGGGTACGCGCGATAGCGGTAGCGCTTCAACACAACCCGTACCCTAGATACCCGCACCGACACTGCGGCACCAGCGCACAACGACCACCACACGGATCGGCCATCCCGGACGTGAACGACCGGGCTTGCGCCGAAGTACCTGGGTCAGAAGCCGAGTTCGGTGACGGCATTGTTCTGCGCCGGGGTCCGCTCACGCGCGTAGATCTCCACCGTCGACGGGGTTGCGTGCCCGGTCTGGCGCATGATCGCGTGCGCGCTGGCCCCGTTCGAGAGCGCTTCGGTGACGAACCCAGCCCGCGGCGAGTGCCCACCCAACATCTGCACCTCCTCCTCGGAGAAGCCGGCCGCCAGAGCCCGGGCGCGGATGACACCGTGGATCGCCGCGCCCGACAGACGGGAGTCACTGACGTTGCCGTGCTTGTCGATCCGCCGGAACACCGGTGCCAACGAATCCGCCGGGGACGTGCCATGTGCCCTGCATACGTGGCGTGTGAAGGGCTCCGCGTTCGCGAGCTCCCGGATCACCGCGGCCCGGCCACCGCCGTCGAACGCGCACACGATCTGATGCCACCGCCGGTACGCGCAGACCGGGCACCGGTGGTGCTCGCGCCCGAACGGCGCCACCTTGATCTGTCCGCGCCCCTCCTGGTCGGTCTTCGAGGTGCGCACCCGCATGTGGAGGCCATCCTCACGGTGCAGCCGCATGTCCGTGAAGCGGAGCTCGGCGAGCTCGGAGCGACGGAACGCGCCGGCGAACGCGAGCCAGAGCAGCGCGGAGTCGCGGCGCTCGCGGAGCTGCTCAGGCCAGGTGCTCGCGGACTCCCGCGCGGCCGCCACCATGGTGTCGATGTCGTCGAGCCGCAACGCCTCCCGCCGTCGCGAGCGGCGTCGGGGATCTCGCGCCGCGGCGCGCTGCAGACCAGAGAGCGTCGAGACCACCAGCTGGCTGGTTCCGGGAGTCGGCTCGTTCGCCGCGCGGTGGAAGAAGTTGATTGACGCGACCCACCGGCGCAGCGTGGTCGGCGAGTAGAGATGACCGCTAGCCGTCTCGTCCGCGGCCTCAGCGAGATACGACGCCACTGTCTCCGGGGCCGCGGGCAGCGCGGCGACTGCATTCGTGGCGCACCAGCGGGCGAACCGATTCCAGTCGGACCGGTACGCACGGGTCGTCGCGGTCGCCTGCGACTGCTCGACTGCTGCGACGACACGCGCTTTCGCGACGTCTCCCCCACTCCCCCAGGGAGAGAGCTGTCCGGCACCCGGGTCGGCGCTCGGAACAGCCGGGAGACTCATCGGTGACGCATCCATGAAGCAAACGGTAGCGGCGCCATCCGACGTGACCGTGGACGCGGCCCGCGGGCCGTTCTCAACGAGTGAGGAGACGCTCCGTCAGTTGCCCCAGAGAGCCCTCATCCAGGCGGGGGATGATGTCCATCCACACGCGCAGTGGTGGCCGTCCGATCATGGGTACGTCGACGAACACGAGGTCCCGCTGCGGCGAGGACCAGTCGCGCATGTCGAGTGTCGAGCACCCGGGCGTCGGTTCGAAGCCGCTTGCGCAATACACCCTCACCCCGGGCTCGACCGGAGTCAGAACGCGGGTTCCCCGGACATCGGGGTTCCAGAAGCCGGGGTCCTGCGGGCCGAGCACGTCGTTGACGATTTGGGGGTAGCCGCGAGGAACCGCCGGGGTGGCGGGCTCAGCAGCGACGGGGGCCGCGCCGAGCACAACCGCGACACCGGCAAGACCGAGAACGACACTGGTGCGCCGCCGGGAGGGAATCGGCAGGGCCATGTCAGAACTCCTTTGATCAGCGACTGCGCGAAAACGCGTCCTCACGCTAACCGTTTTGTCCAGATCGCGCGTTCACTTCGCGTGGCTGACTGGCCGACAGCGCCCCTGCCGCAAGGGGCTCCCGGACCACGCACTCCCCGTGGGGAAGAGCCACCAATCCGAACGGCCACGAGCGCCCTGAGGCCCGCAATACTCTGATAACAGGCCCAGTCATTCATCTTCGATCTCCCCACTTCTCTACTGACGCTGTTCTATTGCCTGATGAACGGCCTCTTCGAGGGTCAGCGTCCCGTCCATGATCTGGTCGACAACCTGATCGAGACCGGGCACCACGGCCCTCTCTTGATGCTGCGCGCACTGATCGAGGGCTCGCTGAATCAGCTCTTCAGAGGTCGCCCTGCCCTCTACCAGGTCAGATAGGTTAGTTAGGAGCTCTAGGCTGACTACTCCGCGCTCTAATCTGGTGCTGTGCAGTGCTCTACAGGCTGCCCGAGCTCGTTCCTCTCGACGCGCCTCGTCATTCATCTCTGGTCTTCGTCCTGCTCGGGAGGCTCCCACTTGAGGGCGCGCTGAAGTGCCTCGTCGACCGTCACGTTTCCCATCACGATGTCGTGGAAGTCGGCGTTGATCCGGGGAGCGATGACGCCGCCCTCGAGCTCAATCTCGTGCATCGCGTCGGACGCCCAGCGAGCACGTGACACGAGTCGACCACCTCGCGAAGATGATCCGCCGCGAGGACGGAATCTCGCGCGATGAACTCGATTACCAAAAACGACCAGTTGGTCTACTCTACTGTAGGTCGACACGCCGCTATGGGGTACGGGCGTCCTATGCACACCATCTAGGTGGATTCCGGGCACGCAACCTTTACTGCTGTTGACGGACTGAACGCTTTGCACCCGGCTCGTTGGCGATCGGGGGCAAGTCCTTCGAGCTCACACAGGAGAACAGACACGATGAGCCTTGCGCGAGTGCGCAGAATGCTGCTGCCGCTGGTGGCGGTTGCGAGTGTGATCCTTGCTGGCGTGGGACCGGCACATGCCGGCCAGACGTACACACAGACCACCCTGCCGTTCGTCGGCCTCAGTCACGCCAGAACCCTGGCCGTCGATGCGGCCGGGAACACAACCGTTGCAGATCTTTACAACAACCGGGTAGTCAGAGTCACAGCAGGTGGAGTCCAATCCGTCCTGCCGTTCACTGGTGGGCTGTACAAGCCATTTGGTGTGACGGTTGATTCGAGCGGGAACACCCTCGTGACTGACAGTTTCAATCGGGTTGTGCGCCTCAGTCCCGATGGAACCGTATCGACGCTGCCGTTCACGGGTCTCAAGGATCCAGTAAGTGTGGTCGTCGACGCCGCCGGCAACACCATCGTTGCTGATTCCCACCGGGTGGTCCGATTGAGCCCGGAAGGGATCCAAACCACCCTGCCATTCACTGATCTCGGCGATCCCTTCTCTGTCGCTGTCGACAGGACCGGAAGCGTCATTGTGACCGACAGTCTCAATTCGCGTGTGCTGCGGTTGAGCCCAGAAGGGGTGCAGACGATCCTCCCGTTCGAAGGGCTCAGCGGTGTTGCAGGTCTAGCGATCGACGGCACCGGCAACATCATCGTTTCCGACCCATACAAGAACCGTGTGGTGCAGTTGACTCCCACGGGCGTGCAAACGACGCTCCCCTTCACGAACCTCGCAACACCGATGGGGATCGGAGTGGACGCCAACGGGAATGTGACAGTCGCCGACTGGTACAACGATCGCGTCGTACGTTTGACAGTCAGTGAAACACCTAATCAGACAGGGTCTTCCGGCAGCAGTTCGTTCGGCAGTCTAGGGAGCCTCGGCTTCGGAAGCTGATTGTTGCAGTGGCCGGTTATGGATCCCGGAGAGGTGATCGGGCGGCATGCTCCTAGCCCACGAACGCCGTAACCAAAAGAGTCACGATGTCCGCCCCGGTACTGGGGCGGACATTCTTCTGGGGATATGCATTGCATCTCGGTGAGTTTCGCGGAGTATGCGCGTTGTCCGATAGATGTCGACCATCCTCGGTCGATAGCTCCAACTCGCACGTGTTCGCGTGCGGGAATCCAACATTGAGGAACCCGATGAAGAAGCTCACTCGCGCGACGATGACCGCGGTTACCGCTCCGCTGATCGCGCTCGCTGTGGCGGCACCCGCCTACGCGGCACCCGGAGATCTCCAGTTCTCGCCATCCGGCAAGCACAACGAACTCACCGTGCAGTTCGCGAACAACACCGACTACCACGTGCAGTGCATGTGGCTCGCGAAGCGGGATACCGCACCCGAGTATGTCTACTCGTGGTTCATGAACCTGCAGCCGCGCGAGACGAAGTCCGACACCCAGTCTGCGTTCGACGGTGACTACCACATCAACTGGATGTGCCGGATCAACGAAGGCGACTTCGGACCGCAGGAAAGCTGGGGAACCCCAGGCGCGCTCGACGCCATCACTGACGATTCGCTTCGGGTGCATGTTGGCGCCGAACCGACCGGATCCCTTGGCTCACTTGGGTCGGGCTCTCTCGGGTCGCTCGGTACGGGCTCCCTTGGGTCACTCGGATCGATCTCCGGTAGCTAGGGAGCGTCTCCCAAGTCGAGTATTCGGTGCACGACACTGTTCATCGTGTCGTGCACCGAATACCGGTCCGATGAACAGCGGTCACTGACCGAACCGCTACTTCCCCCGTCCGCCTGTGCGACGACGAGGCAGCAAACGCCCAGTCAGCTACTACGCCCAAACGCGTGGGCCCTCCGGTTCGCGGCTGTTGAGAATCTCTCGGTAGATATCTGCCAGACTTGTCTGTGTGCTCCGTTATGGTGCTCGGCATGTTGTCAGACGATGACCTAACCAGACTGGTTGACGCTGCGGAAGCGCTGAACCCGCAGCCGCGCGAGCGTCGTTGGGTGAGTGTGAGTTTCTGCATCCTCGATGCTGTCTACAGCATCAGCGCCCGCTACGACTCCGTTGTTGTTCCAGTCGTCCACAGGGTCGCTGAGGATTGTGGAATCGACGTGCCGTCGGTTCTGAACTCGACCGACGATGAGCCGGATCCACTCCCACTCGAGGTGTTCCTGGATCGTTATCCAGCGCCTGACAAGTTGGTTGCGTCGACCCGGAACAGGCAACGCACATCCGCGCGGGGCGGGATACTGAAAGCTGATGCGGTGCTGCAGCATGCACGCGTTTTCTGCGATCACGAGATTCGGACGCTGCAGGATGCTCGTGAGCTGTTGACCGATCAGGGGCGACTCGAGGCAGTCGAGGCCGATATTCGGAAGATTCCTGGTGAGGGTTCGGCCGGTGTTCGTCGCAGCTATCTGTGGATGCTCGTCGGGCACGAGGACGAGGTGAAGCCTGACCGTATGGTGTTGCGTTGGCTTGCCCGACACGGCGTGGTTGTTTCGCCCGGGGAAGCGCGGGTGGTGTTGGCTGCTGTCGCAGAGCGATTGAGCGCCCGGCTGGGCCGGCGGACTACTGCGTGGGAACTCGATCACGCGATCTGGCTTGATGAGCGAAACCGCCGGTAGGCCTTCCTCATGAAGTAGACAGCAGCCCCGGCCTTTGCGGCCGGAGCTGTGTTCGAAGGTCATCGTTGATGAGGCCATCCAGATAGAATGCCCCACACTTCCTTTCGCTCGTTTGATCCGTTTCGGCAGCACGGTGATCGGATCGGAATCCTCTGCGAGCCGGTTCGAGCGCGAAACACTCACCGGTATGCAGGGGACGCGGCTTGCACCTCGACGTCTAAGCCACGCTGTACGGGACGAGCCCGATGAGGAAGATGACCCAGAAGGCCAGGAACATGTAGCCGAGCACGAGACCTGCGATCGCCAATCCCCTCCCTTGCTCACCTGTTCTGTAGATCTGGTTCAGCGCGATATGGCCAAACACGATCGCCAACAGCCCACCCAGAAACCCGAAGATGAGAGCCAGGATCGCGAAGACGTTCGTGCCCGTGTTCCGCGGCTGCATGTAACTCGGCTGGCCGTAAACCGGTGCCCCATCTGCGGAGTAGCCGATAGTCGGAGCGACCATCTGAAGCTGAGGAGCCGTTGTGACGGGTGCCGGGCCGGGCCGTTTGCAGCTGCGACGATGAGCATGATGATCGCTCCGAAGAAGCACCCGACCACCCCGCCGATCGTGAGGATGCCGAGAGGCACCGCGACGACAACCGTGTCGGCCGCCCTGTAAAGCAGCGCCAGGAACCCGACCACTGACGCGTACGACCCGCCGCCGACCAGCATCCAATGCTAGGGCTGCTCCTGACCAGCGCCCTTGGCGACTCGCAGGAAGACTCAACGACGACTGTCTGGGAGCCCTCCGCGGGTGACGCCCCTTGCTGTCGGATTGGATGCCACGGTAGAGACATCCAATCCGAAGCCACTCAGGCCTGGCACACCCGGAATCACGAAAGATCGGGACTAGTCTCATGGGAGAGCGCGACGGGCACCTTCCTTTCAGGAGTGAAATCACTATGTATGAAAAGGATCTCAGCGAAGAGCAGGCCGTTCTGCAGGCCGCGATCGACTACATCTTGTCTTTCCCGATGAAGTCACCCGACGAGGTTCCGAGCGATCTGGCGTCGCGGTCCGGCCTGATCAGGCTCGAGTTCGGCGGCCTGGTCGCCTACCCCGAGTTCCAGTTCCGATCGGACGCCCGCACGCAGGAGCTCGTCGATGAGGTCAACGGGATACTGAAGGCGGAGGACGACCCGTGGGCGGTCGCATCGTGGTGGTTCTACCCGAATCCTTCGACGGATGACCAGGCGACGGCCGTCGAACTGCTCGACGATCCGAGCAGGCATGACGAGCTCATCACGCTTGCTCAGCTCGAGGTTCCTGAAGCCCCGGAGACCTACTCGTCGTAGCCAGCCTCACGACGGTCCGACCTCGGTAAGCCTTCGCGCTGATCGCGATTCTGAGCGCCCGTCGCGATCGACGCGATAGCTCGATCGGGCGAAGCCCTGAACGAAGCTCCTCGACGACGAAGGGACGTCGGAATCGACTATCGGAGAGACCGATTCGAGGAGCCCTCGTCGAACGGCTCAGGCCTTGTCGTACTTCTCCCAGAAGCGCGCACGCAGCCGGAACCGGATCCCCTCGTCCAGGTCGTACTTCTGCATCGCGTCGGAGGCGTCGAGTAGAAGTGCACGGTCGATGTCGCGGGGGATCGACGGCTTCGCACGCTGGAGTTCCAGCTGGTCGTCGGAGCTGGCGCTCTCCTGGAACGATGTGAGGACCCGGGCCACGACCTCGTCGATCAGCTGCTCTTGCTGGGCGTCCTCGCGGTCTTCGCCGTACCCAGGCAGCACCTGAGCGGGTGATCCTGTCGAGGCGCTGTAGGCGAGCACACTCGTCTGGCGGGGAGTGGTCAGGCTCTGTGGAATGGTCGCAACGTCGAGCGGGGTCCGGATGGCCGGCCGTGCCGCCGCGACAGCGGGCCGAGCGGGTTCAGGCTTCGGTTCCGGCATGACCGGCTCCGGCGCCGGCTGGCGATCCACTTTCATGACCGCGGTATCGACTGCCGCGCCGTCGATGATGTCGAGTTCGTCAGCAGCCCGGACCAAGTGGCGACTCACACCGTGCGGCCTTCCGTCGACGGTCGGCACGGCGAGCAGCACGACCTGGACTCCGTGAACCTGCGCCTCCTCGACCGCTTCGGTCAGGTCGTCGTCGCCCGAGATGAGGAAGAACACGTCCGACGCTCCGTTGCGGGCATGCGCCACCAGGTCGAGGCCCATCCGAAGGTCGACGCCCTTCTGCTCCCCGTTGACGCCGAACCGTCCGAGCCGGAGCTTGACCTTGGAGAGCTCCCCGATGCGCTCCTGCTGCGGATCCGGGACGCCGTTCTTCGCTGAGTCGTACCAGTGCACCCGTAGGACCGGTAGGCCCGACCTGGCCTCTGCAGCGTCTACCAATGAGCTGATCAGCGCGGAGTAGTCGACGTGGATCCCGCTGCGTAGCGACGTGCCGGTGACCCGAGTCGCTGCAGAAGCGAGCAGGTATCCGGCATCGATATACAGAGAGCAGGTCGACCGCATTCGCTCACTATGACATGCGTGGCCGACAGCTCTGCCGACGTCAGTGCGCCGCGGTGTAGGCCTCGACGATGCGCGAGGCGACTCGGCCACGAGCAGAAACCGTGTGCCCGTTGGCGTTGGCCCACTCGCGGATCTTCTGGGTCATCTCGCGGTCGGCCGCGTTCTTGGCCGGCCGGGTGGTCTTGCGGCCTCCGACTCGGGTGGCGTACTTGATGTAGTAGTCCATCTTCCGGTGGAACTCGGTGGCGTTCTTGTCGTTGAGATCGATGCTGTACTCCACACCGTTGACTGCGAAGCTAATCGTCTCGCCGCCGATGTCGATCGGATCCCCGTCGAGGTCATCGATGAGCTGAACTACAACCTTCTGCGCCACGTGCGTCCCTTCCTCGGTGTCAGGTCAACTTCCCTGACTTTACTGCAGGTCAGGGGCGATACTCGAGTCATGGGATCGAGCGATCAGAAACCCGATGAGCACGATAAGATAGCAATTCCAAGCCAGGCTGATCGAGCAGATAAGTCCGCCGGAGGCTCGGCGCGACACCATCGCCGAGGAGGAGACCGCCCGGAACCGCGAGGCGGCCCGAGAAGCCCTCGTCAACAACACACTCGCTATCGCAGACACCGAACGACACCAGCGTGTACACGGCCGGCACGTTCGAGGCGGCGCTCGACGGCGGCGACAGCACTGTCGAAGGCCGAATCCTCGACAGCGGCACAGCAGCCATCTACCGGGCCGGCTACGGCCAGTTCATGATCCTCCAGGACACCGGTGACGGCCGCTACGTGCCTGTCGGCAGCGCCTTGAGTAAGGCCGACGCGCTGGCCAAGGCCAACCGGATCCCGATGTTCACCAGCCTCACGAACCCCGGCCCGGACGCGGATCCGATGGACAAGCAGGTCGCCGAATCCAACATGGCCGTCATCTCCGCCGTCGCCAAGACCGCCACCGACGGCCCCATCACGACAGATCAGGCCCGCCAGAAGCTCACCGACCGCCTCGACCAGGCCGCCGACTCGCTCGGCGGCGCGCCTGTGCGCAACGAGATCCACGACGCCGCCGGCCGCCACAAGAAGCGGATCCGCGAGCGCACGGCCGACGAAGCCAGCGCAACCGCACGCGCTGCCGCCCTCGCCGCCGGCGCCACCGCCGAGGAAGCCGAGGCCGCCTACCGGACGGCCCACCGCGCCAAACTCGGTACCCACCATCGGCGGCGGCGTGATCACCCTGTTCGACCACAAGATCCCGCCGGACTCCCTCGCGGCGACACGTGGGCTCATTCAGCATCAGTGACGAGCAGGTCGAGGTTCTCCGAACGTCAGTAGCTGAAGGGCACGGCCCCGGCGACATCGCGATTTCACTCGCCCGGATCGCCGACTTCGAGGAAGAAGAGACGCTGTTCATCCGCGACGTCGCGGCGGCTATCGCCGGCAACCGGCCGATGCCCTGGGAGCTTGAACAGGTGCCCCGTAGTGGCTTGCTCTGCGCCTTCTGGCGAGGTTCGGCGTGTCGTCACCGGGCTGGGACCGCTCATTTCTAAACTCTCTAAAAGCTTCTAACGGCTCTAAAGAGATCTAACGGCGAGGAGACGCCCGTGGCAGCGCGAAACCCGTTCACCCCGTCGTTCGGGGTCACCCCTCCCCTGCTTGTCGGACGCGGCGACGCAATCGCCGACTTCGATGATGCCCTCGACGCCGGCCCCGGCGCGTTCGGCCGCGCTGCGCTCGTCACCGGCCAACGCGGCACCGGCAAGACGGTGCTGCTCAACCAGCTCGAAGACCAGGCCCGCACGCGCGGATGGCTCGTCATCGCAGAGACAGCCACACCAGGGCTCATCGAACGCCTGGCCACCGACCATCTCCCCCGCCTGCTCGCCGAGTACGACCCCGACAACGTGCGCCGCAGAGTCACCGGGCTGAGCGCCGGGCCCGTGTCCGCGACGTCGACCGTCGACGATCAGCACAAACCCCGGCCGACGCTGCGCTCCCAGCTCGAGCAGCTCACGTCCCTGCTCGCCAGGCACGACACGGGAGTGCTGATCACCGTTGACGAAGTGCACGCCGGCCACGTCGACGAGCTCCGCGAGCTGTTCACCACCTACCAGCACGCCGTCCGCGAAGGCCAGGACGTCGCGATCGTCGCGGCTGGGCTCCCCGCCTCCGTCTCGGACCTGCTGTCGGACTCCGTGCTGACGTTCCTGCGCCGCGCCCACCGCATCGACCTCGGCTCGGTGGCAGACCCGGACGTCGCGGCCGCGCTGCGGGTTCCCATCGAATCGGCGGGACGAAGCATCGACGACGACGCCCTGACGATCGCCACGGCCGCCGTACGCGGCTATCCCTTCCTGATTCAGCTGGTGGGCGATCTCGCGTGGCGCACCAACCGTGAAGCGGCCACTGTTACTGCTGCCGACGCCGCAGCCGCCGCGCAGAACGCTCCCCGCCGGATGGGGCAGATGATCTACGAACCGGCGCTCAGGGGCCTGTCAGCGGTCGATCGGACCTACCTGGCGGCGATGGCCGTGGACGATGGCCCGTCGCGCACCAGCGTCATCGCCGATCGGATGAGCGTCACCCCCGGGTACGCGAGCATGTACCGTCAGAGGCTGATCGACGCCGAACTCGTCCGTGCAACCGGTCGCGGATACGTCGACTTCACCCTCCCCTACCTCCGCGAGTACCTCCGCGACCATGCTGTCACCGAGTTGCTCGACGTCTGAAATCCCACGCCCAAAAGGACTCTGGCAGGGGCACTGTCGGCGTCAGACGGTAGTGTCGCGGCCGTCGGTGGAGGTGCTTCAACACCGCTTGACACCGATAGGGCCGGGCGCGGTCACCTGTTGCGACTAGCGCCGCGCCGTGCACTTCCGGCCCCTGCACTCTGGTTGGGTGCAGGGGCCGCATTGGTTCCTCGCTCCCCGAATCCCGACACGCTCAAGTCGGAGATCAAGATCGACAGGACGGGTAGCGAGCGGCGACAGGACAGGCGGAGACACGATGGGGCTTTGGGCAGCGTTCGCCGTGATAGTGGTGTGCTTCGTGATCGATGGGATCTTGGGTTGGCGCGACCATCCGGCGATCCATCGGCGAACCAAGATCGCGTACATCTTGACTTCCTCCCGTCCGTGAACGACCGGGATTCCTACGCAGCCTCGACCGGGCGGTCGGGGTCTGTTCGGTGGGTTCCCGTTTCACTGGGGTCTGCTGACGCGAGCGCCAGTCTGATGTCCCCTCCACGGGCGTTTGGCGACTCCGCCAGCCCAGCGGCGTCGAGGATGTTGACCGCGGCGTTGTAGTCGCGATCGAGGTGGGCGCCGCAGTCGCACGTCCACTGGCGGACGCGCGGGGGCTTCGCGTCGCCCACCTGCCCGCACTGCGAGCACGTCCGGGTCGACGGCGTGAACCTGCCGATCCGGATCACTTGCCGGACGTACTGGGTGGCCTTCTCCTCCAGCAGCCGGAGCAGCGTCGACCAGCCGGCGGCGTGCACGGACTTCGCCAGCCGTGCGCGCGCGAGCCCAGTCACCGCGAGATCTCCGACGGCGACCACTTGGTTCTCGTGGATCAGCCATTTCGCGAGCTTGTGGTGGTGATCGAGGCGGGTCTCCGCCCGCCGTCACCGCGACCATCTCGGTCGCGGATCCGTTCGGGGTGGCGGTCAGCCCCGACGGTGCCCGCGCCTACGCCACCAACCTGAACAACGGCACGGTGTCGGTGATCCGGATCGATCAGGCGCCCACCATCTCGGGCACCGCTCCCGCCGGAACCGTCGGCCAGCCCTACCACCACGCCTTCACCGTCACCGGGCGACCCGCTCCCACCGTGACCGTCACCGCCGGAACCCTGGCCGGCGGCCTGATCCTCTCCGCGGATGGGATCCTGCACGGAACCCCCACCACCAGTAACCGGTTCGAGTTCACGATCACTGCCTCGAACGGCGTCGGTGACGACGCCGTCCTGCCGGTCGTCCTTGACGTCACCGACACCACCCCGCCCGCGACCGGGTCACTCGGGTCACTCGGGTCACTCGGGAGTGTCGGTTCTGCGAGCTGGACATCCTGACCTGCCGACACCACCACCGCTCATGAACTGTGGCCGCCCACCGGACCAGGGTGGGCGGCCACAGTCCTTCACACCGACAGCACGACGGGATGGACTGCTGCCGTCGGCACTGCTGGGGACGAGCATTCGACCGGCGTCGCGCGGCCCACATCAGCGACAGCACACGACATGCCCGGAATCCGTCAAAGTAGAGCAGCGCGTCCCCGCTAATCCCCATTGCATCTCGACAACAATGCGGACGACGCGGATGGAAGGGAACGGGATGAAGGAGAGCCGTCGGACGATCCGACTACTGATCGACTGAGGATCGACGGCTGTGGAGTTCGGCGGTAAGTGGCGGTGGCCCGATCTCACGCACCAACTAAAGGGACTGCTGCACGATCAGGTGACGTCTGAGTGGGCTTGCCCAGATGGGCAGGCTGGACGGATGCAGCTGTGCCAAGCCCTATCTCCGGGTGAGTTCCGCGACGACGTCTCGTACCGGTCACGCCGGGGTGACGCTGGATCAGATCGCCTGCGACTTCGAGATCCATGTGGTGACAAGGTCGAAATGGATGCGGGGTAAAGCTCGGAGTCAGCGCGAATGAGGGCACGAGGCAATGACATGTCAGTCAGTCTGCGTAACCGAACCTGTCATCTGAGCGTGCAGCAACCCCTTCTGTCGTTCACGCTCTTCCCTGCCGAGAGCGCACCGTCGGATCTACCGGTAAGGATCATCGTGAGAGCGGTAGATGACGATGCTCCCGTTCAGGCAGGGATTGTTGCACGTGAACAGAATCTCACCTGCCGGGACGCAGGCTGCAGTTCCAGTCTCCGTAGTCCATTCCATCCAGCGGCTTGTCGTAGAGCACCGGACAGGTTGCGTTCATCACGGTCATCGCCTCGGGGCACGTGGTGTTCCCGCTCTTTACTAACACGTCACGTGAGATCCCATCCGCTGCAGTGACGGTTCCGCACGATCCGCCAGCGGCACGCTTGGGAGCGGTGGCTGTGTCAGGTTCGCCGTAGGCGTGCTACTGGCACAAATTCGTCGAATACTGCTTGGCCGATTCGAAGGTGTCCCCATTGCTGGGGAAGAACCAGACGAGCGAGCGATACATCCATGTGCCCTCGCACTCCCCGAGATCGTAGGCAACAACGGTCGCTGGCTCGAACGGCGCATCGGCTACGGTGCGCGCGATCTTCACGTTCGGCGACTGGCCGGTGCCGGTAGCCTGCTCGCCGCCCCAGTCCTGCCACACGACGTCGTAGATGAGCCCGGATGGACTGCCGCCGTTGTAGATTCTGTCGGGCCGGACCTCGCCATAACCGTTTTGATTTGGCGCCCAGACGCGCCCGAGTACTGGCTCCGGTCCATCCGGCGTTGCCGCCGCTTGTACTGGCGTTGCGCTTGGCGCTGAGAGCGCCTCGACGTATATGTACTGGTATCTATCTGTCGAGAAGGTGAACCCGTGGTCTGAACCGTCGGAGCGGCACGACACGCCAGCCTCCTGCACGTTGCAGGAGAATTCGTCGGTGGAGAGCGTCTGACCGTAGCCAAGGACCGGAGTCACACCGTCCGTGCGCCAGAACAGTGCCTGGCTCAGTCTTGCGAACCGCGCCTCGTCAGTTCTGTTCACGAGAATCGCATTCGGTGGTACCGGATTACCGGGGGCATGGTCAGGTACCAGTGGAGCGCCAGCGACGTTGAGGTCCGTGCTGGTCTTGGGTTGGCAGCCGGCCATCTGGGAATCCGGGCCTTGCTGTGCGCTGTCGATCAGGATTGCACAGCGCCAGAGCCCCGTCGGTGTGGTGAAGAAGTACCCGGTCAGCTGCCCGCGCGGGTTGAAAGAGAACTCGACCGGATCGACAAGTGATGGAGCGGGTTTCGGTGTTTCCGATTCCTGCGGCTGCTGCGATAGCTCGCTTGCTTCAGTGGTCGACGGGACGTCCCCCGATGTAGCCGAGTCGCTTTCGGAAGCACAGGACGCAAGTATCAGCGCGCCGCAGGCGACAAGCACGGCGACCGCTGATTTTGCACGGAGTTGCATACGTCTCCTTGTTCAGTCAGTTAACTGTGTTCGAGCCATGTTGCGGTCGGCAGGCGTGGTGCCTGGTGTGGTGTTGAATCGGTTGCATGATGCCGCCGACCCCGCTCGGCTGGCATACATCCGGCACCGGCCCTGGGACTCGGATAGGTCTGGGTGCGTTTCCGACCGTCCATGAGGACAAGGGCAGCGACCTGGACGTTAGTGCAGGTTTTGCGTTTGCTGGTGTCTTTCTGCGGAAAGTGGGGATCAGAGAAGCGCAGAGCCTAGATTGCGGTGGAGCCAGTGGTTTGTCGACCTCGAGACGTGTATTTCATCCGATCGGCCGATAGCCGGGGCGCCAGGTGCAGTCGGAGTATGTACGGGAACGTGTCAACTTCGTCTGATGGAGGTGCAACCTATGCGTGTGGTGATGCGGGTTTGTGAAGATGCATAGGGGTAGCCAGCGTATCGACGCTGCGGCGGCGCCCACGTCCACACCGGTCGATCCACGCCGGCCAGGGGACACCATGATGTGATGTGCGCTATCTCGTCCGTTCGCGGTCTTCACTCCGTCATTATTGTCGCCGTGGAAACGGAACAACGGGGTGGGCGGTGGCGGATCGGTGTGGTCGACGATCACGATGCCATCGTGCGGGGGCTACGTGCCATCGTCGGCGAGCAACCGGATATGGAGGTGGTCGCGGCGGCGAGCACCGTTCCCGAGTTGCTGACGCAGACAACCGACATCGATGTGGTCGTGTTGGATCTGCTCCTTGAGGACGGCTCGTCCCCGGACACCAACGTCGAGCTGCTGCGGGAGGCAGGCATTCCCGCGCTGGTGTACACCTCCGGCGATCCGTATCTGGTGCGGGTGGCCGCCAAGGCCGGCGTCCTCGGAGTGCTACGCAAGAACGTCCGTGAGTCGGTCCTGGTCGCCGCGTTGCGTGCTGCCGCTTCCGGGACCATGGTGCCGACGGTCGAGTGGGCGTCCGCCATCGATGCCGACGAGGGGCTCGTCGATCTGCCGCCCCGACTTCGCCGGGTGCTCGAGTTGTATGCCGCCGGCGTGTCCACCGCGGGGGTCGCCAAAGCATTGAAACTTTCGGCCGACACGGTCCCCGGCTATGTGTCCGACATTCGCGACATATACAGCGCTGCGGGCCGACCTGCCCCCACCAAGATCGATCTGTACAAGCGTGGAATCGAGGACGGATGGCTACCTTCTCCCCGCCGCTGATATCCACAGACGACGAGCGTGATCAGACCGCGGGCCTGCGGATTCTGCGGCAGTTGGCGCTGTTCGTTGCCGTCGGCTACCTCGCCTACGCCGTCGTGACGCTTCCGGCGGTCACAGCATCACTGGCGGTGATGAACACGTGGTGGACCGCCCTTGCGTTGCTGCTGGTCTTCGGAACCGGCATCGCCTTGGGGCCGTTGTCGTGGCGCGCTTCGGCCCGGCGAGTGCAGATGGCGGCCGCGGCCGCGGTCGCCGGCTACCTGATCGCGATCGGATCGTGGTGGTTCGGGTGGAACGGGCAACTCCTCGACGGCTCCGATATGTGGTTCTCGATGTTTTGCGGAGTTGCCGCGCTCGCCGCGGCGATCGCGCTGCGGCCGGGTTACGCCTTCACCGTGTTGTGCATCGTGGTGGCCGCCACGGTCACGATCAATCACACGATGCGTGCCCCGGAGCTCAACGGTCCGCTGCTGCCCGACATGGCCTGGGCCTTCGCCTTTTCTCTCATCTCCTTCACTGCCGCCGTCATGGCCAAGCGGACCGCCGCGGTCCTCGACTCCACCCGCGCCCAGGCCTATGCGGTCACCTCCGAAGCCGCTGCCGCGCAGGCCCGCACCGCCGAACGCCTGCGATTCGACCGCCTCACCCACGACGACGTCATGTCCACACTGCTCGCCGCCGCCCGCCAAGACGCCTCCGCCGAACTCGCGCAGCACGCCCACAAAGCACTAGTCGCCCTCGACGAATCGACCACCATCCAGGCGGACGCGCGTGTATCCGTCGGTGACGCGATCGCACAGATCCGAGCGGCCACCAGCGCGGCCGACCGGCACGCACGCTTTCGGTCCACGGACGACACCGCCGCATCGGAGCGGTCGCAGTATCCCCTCGAGACGGTCCGCACCCTCGCCGCCGCCGTCGCCGAAGCCGTGCGGAACAGCCGCCGCCATGCCGGCCCCACCGCCACCACCTCGGTGGCCGTCACCGCGAGCCCGGACCGGCTGGGTGTGGAGATCGTCGACGACGGTGCAGGTTTCGACCCGCGCAGAGTTCCCGCCGACCGGTTGGGGATCGCGGTGAGCATCCACGGACGGATGGCCCACCTCGCCGGCGGAGCCGCCACCATCACCTCCCGACGCGGCGAAGGCACCCACGTCACCCTCGAATGGTCTGCCCACTGATGGCCGCCTACCCCCAAGAAGATGTCCGCGACCTGCTCGGCATGAGAGCCCGCGGCGCGTGGCTGATCCTCACCTGCTACTTCGCGGCCATGGCCACCGTCACCGTCGCCTCCGCCGACCAGGTCACCACCCCGTGGCCTCCCATCGCCGCCACGCTCGTTCTCGTGGCGGCAACGATCACCCTGGTCCTCGCCCCCGGTGATCCCCTGCCCACGGCGGCGACGATCGCGCTGACACTGTCTGGGCCGGTGGCGTGTGCCCTCGTGCTGTCGGTGACCACGCCGGCCGCACAGTCCTCGCTGCAGACATGGATCCACGGCGGCGGCACCGCGATCTACTGCTTCATGAATGTCCGCGGCCGCCGCATCGCCCCCTGGATAGGGCTCGCCGGCATGATCGCGATCTTCGCATTCTGGGCGCAGGACACGGGACAGGGAGCGACCGCCGGGATCGCGCTGGTCGCGATCGACGCCGCACCGTTGACCATGGCCGCACTGCTGTCGTTCACGCTGCGCCCGACCGCCAAAGCGGTGTTCTCCCTGCGTGCCCAGACAACCGCACGCATCGCCGAACTATCCGCCGACACCGCCGCAGCCGACGAACGACGCCGCCAACTACGCCACCTCGACCACCTGGTCCGCCCCCTCCTCGAACGCATCGCCCACAACGAGACGCTGACCGAAACACAGCGCGCCGAATGCGAACTGATCGAAGCACATCTACGCGACCGTCTCCTGGCACCACTGATGTCCACACTTGACCTCGACGACGCCGCCTACCAGGCCCGCACCCGCGGAATCGACGTCATGCTCGTCGACGCCCGCGGACCCCACCCCCTCGACGACACCGTCACCAGCGCCATCCATGTCGCAGCCTCGCAGGCACTGCACATAGCCCCCGCCGGACGAGTAACCGTGCGCCTGCTCCCCACCGGACGATCCGCCGTCGCCTCCGTCTCGATATCGGTCGACGACGATCACGTATCCCACTTGCACGAGATCGACGACACCGGACACGTCCACCAACGCCTCTGACAGCCACCACATCACGACACCGGCGACAACACCCAGCCGGTCAACACGATCCGTCGATTGCATCAACGAGACGCCGAGCCACCCGCGCCCGCAGCACTCGCACTCGTTCGCACCGCTCATAAACCCCCCTGAAAAGGGGCCCCCGAAAGATGGGTCTATCCGCTACCGACCAAGCGGTCATATCGTCCTCGGCATCCGATAACCATTGACTCTGCGAGTGCGACCGCGAGGAGCCACCACTGATGACACCACCGCAGGTACTGTCCGCCCCGGCCAGGACCTCACCGGTCCCGTCATTGACCGCGCGCGAAGAACAAGTGCTCACCACCTGGCTCGTGTGCGACTCGAAACACGACGTCGCCGACCGCCTGTTCATCACCCCCGCAACTGTGCACACGCACCTGACACGTATCCGCGACAAGTACCACCAGGCACAGCGCCCGGCGAACAGCAAAATCGCACTCCTCGTCCGCGCGATCGAGGACGGCTACTGCACCCTCCACGACATCGCCCGAGCGACCAACTGCTGCAAGGACGATGAGCCGAGCACGACATCGGCCCTGCAGAAGCCCCGGATGTTCACACACTGAACACGAAAACACTCACCCGCATCGAGAACATCGAAAACACAGTCCAGCCCGCAGCCCTCCCGAGCTACACACGCGCCCACGTCGCGATTGACGAACCCGAACACACCGGCTGCACACCGATTCGGATACCACACTGGGTCGGCTCAACAGAGATTGATCCGCTTCTCCCCCCAGACGACCACCAACACCCAATGCCGTCTGACGTGATTCACCTACAGAGTCGGAAGTCGGTCCCGCAGCTTAGGGGCCTGAGGTATTGACGAAGACCAATTGTCCATCGGTACAACCATTTCCAACCCACGGAGGAACACATGACACGCACCTCGACTCCCGCCCACACCGCCACCCGCCCGGCACTGACGGGGATTAGCATCATGGCCGCCGTCCTCATGTCCACCGGCACCGCCCAGGCCGCCGTGAACCCCACACTGACGCTGACCACACCCAGAAACAACACCGTCGTCGTTTCCATCGCCAACAATGACTCCTACACCAATGCCGGCTGCTCGGTCCGCGGCAACGGCCCCACAAGCTTCGAATTCCTTAATATTGGAGTCGCCCCCCGCAACACCACCACTGTGACCATCGCAGACGTCCCCGCCGGCAACTACACAATCCGTTGGGGATGCAACGGCTTCGGCTACGAGCCGCACCTGATCACCGTCAGCGGCACCGCCACCCCGCCGGCCAAGCCGCACATCATCCCCAACGACACCATCCCGTCCTTGCCCGGCGGAATCGGATTCGGCTCCCTCGGCTCCCTCGGCTCCCTAGGCGCCTGACCCACTCGAAACAGCCGCCGCTACCCCACTGAGGGCAGCGACTGGCCGAAACCAACTAGCAAAGGGGAATCAAGATGGGATGGAACGACAACAGCGGGTACTTCACACGCGGCGAGAAGCGGCAAATGCAGTCGGCGCTGCTGATTCCGGTAGGACTGTTCGCCGCGGCGATCGGCTTCAGTGTTGGTGCTGCCTGGGTGTGGGGTTTCGGACTCGTCTGCTTACTCGTTGGTGGATTAAACACCTACAGTGCAGTCAAGAAGCGCAGCATCGCAAAGCGAATCGCGCGGGAAGAGGCTGAGATCCGCGACCACCAACTACGCCAGGCCCGTGGCTCCTCAGAGCGCTAGCTACATGAGCTCACGATATCGGTGACGCCGGCGTGGAGCCGTGGCGCCGGTGGCCGATCCCCGCGGCAGTGTGGGGCCGAAGGTAGGTGCAGTGGATGTTCCAACCCTCGAGCGTGTGGGCCCGCTACGTCTCGCTGGTCCATTCGCGGGCGTAGAGGAACTCCTCGGCCAGGACCCGGTCGTAGCTGCCTTCCCGTTGTGGCGTGGGGTACAGGGGAAGATGAACTGGTCCGGACCTCGGCGAGGGTGCGAACGAACACCGCGGAGTGGTCGCAGGCCCCGTTGTCGGCGACCACCCGGGTGAACCGGGCGGTGCCGCGTATGACGCAGAACGCCCTTGGCTCGTTTGATGAAACCGATTGCGGTTAGGCCGATTTCATCGGATAGCGCTTCGATGTGGACGAGGAGGAGAGTCCGTCGACGATCGAGTGAAGGTACACGTATTCGGAGCACAACCCATACTCGCTGGGTGAGCCTCCTTCGAGGAGGGCCTTCATCGCCCGATCAGCGTTGGCACACCCTGCAAGACCGCGGAGCGGTGAGCACGGACGTGTATCGCTTATCGCACAAGCCGGGCGTCTCCGTCCTTTGAACGGTCGGTACTAGCACATGATCGATCCGGCATAAGTTACATAGGTTTCTCTCCGTTCGCGCGAACCGACCCTTCTCGAGGAGATGTATGACGCTGCGCAGCAAGGTATTCGCCCGACCATCGTGGCCATGTCTGATCACGGCCATCATCGCGGTCCTGATCGTAGGTGGTGCGGTCACGCCACCAGGCACCGCTGCACCCGCAGGAGCAGCTCCGGTAACCATGACAGCGGCGGCTGCGTCGGGCGGCGCGACCGCCCTCGCTGCCGGTGACTTCCACACGTGCGCCCTGATGTCGGGTGGCACCGTCAAATGTTGGGGCAGCAACCACGGGCAGTTGGGGGACGGCACCAACACCTATAGCCGGACACCGGTCGACGTGGTCGGTCTCTCCGGCGCTACGGCCCTTACCGCCGGTGGCATCCACACGTGCGCGTTGATGCGCGGCGGCACCGCTAAATGCTGGGGCTGGAACGGGTACGGGGAGTTGGGTGACGGCAGCACCACCAACCGGTCGACACCGGTCGACGTGGCCGGTCTCTCGGGTGCCACCGCCCTTACCGCCGGTTATGGCCACACCTGTGCGTTGATGCCCGGCGGCACCGCTAAATGCTGGGGATACAACGCGTCCGGGCAGTTGGGTGACGGCACCACCACCAACCGGTCGACACCGGTCGACGTGGCCGGTCTCTCCGGTGCCACCGCCCTTGCCGCTGGCGGAAGTTTCACGTGTGCATTGATGCCCGGCGGCACCGCCAAATGCTGGGGGAGTAACGGGGACGGGCAGTTGGGTGACGGCACTAAGACCGATCGGTTGACGCCGGTCGACGTGATCGGTCTGACTGGCGCCACCACTCTCGCCGCTGGCGTATTACACACGTGTGCGTTGATGCCCGGAGGCACCGCCAAATGCTGGGGTTTCACCTACGGTTGGTCCCAGCCTATGGGCACCCCCGGCTGGGGGACCCCGGTCGACGTGGCCGGCCTCTCCGGCGCCACCGCCCTCACCGTTGGCGGAATTTTCACATGTGGATTGATGCCGGGCGGCACCGCCAAATGCTGGGGCAACAACCGAGAGGGGGAATTGGGTGACGGCACTCTCACCGATCGAGGGACGCCGGGCGATGTGATCGGTCTGAGCGGTGCCATCGCTGTCAATGCCGGCTCTCACCACGCATGTGCGTTGATATCCGGCGGCACCGCCAAATGCTGGGGCTCCAACGTAGCCGGGGTGCTTGGTGATGGCACCGAAACTCAACGTCTGACACCGGTCGACGTGATCGGCCTGACCGGAGGCACCAACCCGGACCCGAACCCGGATCCCGATCCGGACCCGGAGCCCGCGACATGTCCTGGAGTTCATTTTCTCGGCGTCCGCGGCTCCGAGGAAGCGCCGCAGGACAAGTCGCTGGAGGACTACGAGGCCGCGGCCCGGGACGGCCGCCCGTTGCCTACCTCATACCCGAGGAATGGCGACCCAGCCGGCTTCGGCACACCGATCGGCAGCACCCTCAGGAACTTCCGCTACCAGGCTGACGAGATTCCGTCGTTGGCGGCGACCGGCATCGCGCAACGCGCGATCGCCTATCCCGCCATCCCCGTACCGGATTTTGTCTTTGACCCACCCCGATACCTCCGGTCCATAGCCATCGGTGCGGAGAACCTGCGTACCGAACTGCGGGCGATCAAGGTTTCCTGCCCGAACACCAAGGTGGTGGTCGCCGGGTATTCCCAGGGCGCCGACGTCATCAATTCGGCGATGGCACTCGAACACCGCGCAGGTCTGGCGGACAAGGTGATGCAGCAGGTCCGCAAGATCGTCGTGATCGGGGATCCGTCGCACCGGCCCATCCGCGCCGAGAACGTCGGCGCGGGCGGGATCGGGGCAGGTAACGGCACCGGAGCGGCCGTTGTGGCCGGTATCGCCTCGGATGATGCGATCGCCTACAAGAACGCCCACCGCGGCCTGGTGTCATCGATCTGCACCCTCGGTGACCTGTTCTGCGACACCAGTACCGGAGAAATCGCCGACGCCGTCGCGCCCATCACCGGAACTACCGGGAACCATTCCCTCTACCCGTCGACCAAGATGCAGTGCCCCGCCGTCGGCAATGCCTGGCAGACCTCGACAGACTGTGCCGCCGAGTTCCTCGTGTCCGGCCTCGGATACACACCAGTGGCCCGGCCGACGTCCGGCCCCACGGCCGGTGAGTGGGCCGTCAAGGCCGGCAACCACATCGTTTCGGCAATCACTGCTGTTCCCGTGATGGCGATCGGGGCCGGAGGTGCCGCGATCGAGGGCGGGAAGACCGTCGAGAAGTGGCTGCACGGGTGGTTCAAATCGGAGCCGATCGACCTGGGCATCTTCGAACTCGACGATCAGGGCCGCGGGATCATCGAGTTCGACGTCCCCAACGTCCCACCCGGACAACATCACCTCGAACTCGTCGCCAGCGACGGACGCACCTACATCGTCCCCATCTACGTGACCGACGAACCGGTGGATCCGGCACCGACCCTGTTCGTCATCGACGGCAGCACGCCCGACCTACCACCGACCACCGACCCAGGCAGCGGCAGCGCGGGCAGCACCGGTAGTGCCGGAAGTACGGGTTCCTCGTCCGGGTCGGGAAGCCTGTTCGGTAGCTAGCCTCTCATCAACCCGATGGCAGTGGCCCCACCCATCCACGGGTGGGGCCACTGTTATGTCCCCAGCACCCCAGCACCCGAATCAAATCCGATGCCGGTACCCGCCGCTGCGCGCGAGGGGCGCCACGCTAATATCTCGTACCCTCGTTCCGAAAACTGTCGATACTTGAACAGTCGACAGGACTGTTCCACTCGGACAGAGGTTTTCGGAACACAACCATGCTCACCGGGTGAGTCTCGTCCGGGAGTGCCTTCGTGGCCGACCAGCGCTGGCGTACCCCGCGCGGCCGCAGTGTGGTGACCACAACCCCGCATCGCTAACACAGATGTCGGGCGCTTCTGTCGTCCGAACAGTCGATACCGGCACATCGTCGATCTGACATAGGTTACAAAGGTTTCTCTCCGTTTCGCGCGAACCGCCCATTCTCGAGGGGATGCATGATGCTGCGCAGCAAGGTGTTCGGTCGACCATCGTGGTCGTATCTGGTCGCGGCGGTGATCGCGGTCCTCATGGTGTGCGGGGTCGTGGCGCCGCCGGGCACGGCGGTACGCGCGGGCGCGGAGCCGGTGAGCACAACATCGGCGGTGTTCAATGGTGCCACCGCCCTCACCGCCGGGTATTTTCATACGTGTGCGCTGATGCCCGGCGGCACCGCCAAATGCTGGGGCTGGAACGAGTACGGTGCGTTAGGTGACGGCACCAGCACCGATCGGCTCACGCCCGTCGAGGTCGCCGGTCTCTCCGGCGCCACCGCCCTCACCGCCGGCGGTATGCACACGTGTGCGCTGATGCCCGGCGGCACCGCCAAATGCTGGGGCTCCAACGGGGCCGGGCAGCTGGGGGACGGCACCACCGAAACCCGGTCGACGCCGGTCGACGTGGCCGGGATCTCCGGCGCCACCGCTCTCATCGCCGGCGGTGTTCACACGTGTGCGTTGATGCCCGGCGGAACCGCCAAATGCTGGGGCTGGAACGATTGGGGGCAGCTGGGGGATGGCACCACCGAAACCCGGTCGACGCCGGTCGACGTGGCCGGGATCTCCGGCGCCACCGCTCTCATCGCCGGCGGTATTCACACGTGTGCGTTGATGCCCGGCGGAACCGCCAAATGCTGGGGCTACAACGGGTACGGGCGGTTGGGCGACGGCACCACCACCGATCGATCGACCCCCGTCGCCGTAGCCGACCTCTCCGGCGCCACCGCCCTCACCGCCGGCGGTATTCACACGTGTGCGTTGATGCCCGGCGGCACCGCCAAATGCTGGGGCTACAACGAGGAGGGGCAGCTGGGGGACGGCACCACCACCGATCGATCGACCCCCGTCGCGGTAGCCGGTGTCTCGGGCGCTACCGCCCTCATCGCCGGCGGTATTTACACGTGTGCGTTGATGCCCGGCGGCACCGCCAAATGCTGGGGCTCCAACGGGGCCGGGCAGCTGGGGGACGACACCATCGCAACCCGGTCGGCCCCGGTCGACGTGGCCGGGATCTCCGGCACGACCGCCCTCACCGCCGGTCAAGATCATACGTGTGCGTTGATGCCCGGCGGCACCGCCAAATGCTGGGGCTCGAACGAGCGCAGGCAGTTGGGGGACGGCACCACCACCAATCGGTGGACTCCGGTCGACGTGATCGGCGCGGTCGGAGGCACGAATCCGGATCCGTACCCGGATCCAGGGGGAACGGGGGGCGGGAACTGGGACAAGTTCGTACCGCCGGATGCGGTGTGCACGGACCGATTCTTCATCGGCGTGCGCGGTTCAGATGAGCCGCCGAGGAACGTGAGTTTGAGCGACTATCTCGGTAATGCGCACCCGAAGGCCTATCTAGATCCCAACCAGAACGATTTGGGAATCGGCGGCCCCGTTTCCGCAACTTTCCGAGCACTGCAAACACAACCCTCCGTGGACTATGGTTTCAATATCATCAGTCTCGCCTATCCCGCGATTCCGGTGAACTGGTGGGACCCCGGGTACTACTTCGGCGACTACGCAAAATCGGTCGCATACGGCGCACAGAACCTGAACCTTGTGATCGCCGCCATCAAGGCGAAGTGCGGGGCTCACAACCCGCGCATCGCCCTCGCCGGATACTCGCAGGGCGCAAATGTAATCAACAAGTATCTCGCCGACGCCCAGGCGGGGAACTATCCTTCACTCAGCCTGGTCAAGGCCGTGGTGCTTTTCGGTGACCCGAACAGGCGCGGCGGAACCGCCCAAGATCATGGCGGTGCCAGCAAGAGCGGGCGCGGCATTGTCGCCAGGATGGGACTGTCGGGCGCAGACGCCGACACCTCCGACTTTGCGCGCAGCCACGCGGGCGTGATCACCTCGTTCTGCCTCCAGAGCGACGCGATCTGCGATCCAGGCATAAACGATCCGTACACCAACATCACGGCCATGAAGATTCATGAGTCATACAAGTACGAATCGACTCGGCAGACCTGCCACGTGAACGGTATGAGCAATGTGCCGGTCTACACGTGCGCGGCGTACAGCATCATGTCGAAAACGGGCTACTCCGTTCCCAAGACAGCGTCGACGCCGCCCCCGTCGCTCAATCCCGCACAAAAGGTAATGATCACGGTTTCAAATTGGGCGAAAAAGATACCCGGATCAGTCATTTTCGCCTCGAACCCCATCCAGGTGGGGGCGTTCGAAACCGATCAGGACGGCAACGCCACGGTCGAAGTCACCGTGCCCGCGTCTGCGGAGAACGGTGATCACCACTTCATCGTTCACACGGCAGACAACCGGCAGTTCTCCATCCCAGTGACCGTCGGCGACGTCTCCTCGTCCGACGAGGTGCCCGTCCTGTCGGTGACCGAAGTGGACAGTGACGACACGGGACAGCCACAAGATCCGGGAAGCAGCACCTCCAGCCTGGGAAGCCTGTTCGGTAGCTGACCCATCCGCACTCCCCAGCCCAGTGGCCCCACCCATCTCGGGTGGGGCCACTGTCGTTCGGCCTGACCTCATCAACGCGTGCGCTCCGGGCGTCGGCCGAATCCGGCCCCGCAGCGCCCACCGATCACGCCGTTCCGAAAACGACCGATATCCGAACCACCGACAGGACTGTTCCACTCGGACAGAGGTTTTCGGAACACCGCCGCTCGAGGTTGGCGATCGACTCCGGACTTGGAACACCGAAAGCGTCGTGACTGGCCAGAACCGGTGCACGCTCGGTGGCGCGGCGTGGGCCCGCGTGGGGTTTACGTGGGTGTGTCAGGTCGCGATGGGTGCCGCGGCAGCGTGCTGCTCGAGGACCATGGCGCAAGTGATCGAGGTCGCGGGTGCTGTGTCGGGTCGAGTGGTTGGCCTGTCCGGGTTTTCGCTTGATACGGCAAGTTCATGGACAGGTGTCCGTTATGTTCTAGTTCGAGACCAAGATCATTGTCCGGGAAGGCGCGCCCTCCCGGGATCCACAGGTTCTGATCATTGTTCGACATTCACCAAGGGACACCACATGCACCGCATCAGCAAGCTCTCTCTCACCATCGCGACCGTCGGCATCGCGTCTATCGCTCTCGTCGGCTGCAGCACGGCAGGATCGCCTGCCGCACCGACGCCGGGCTCGACAGTCGCCGTCGACGCGCCGGCCGCGGCTCCTGCCGAGGCGTCGTTCAAGGACAACGTCCTCACGACGAACGACGTCGTGATCAAGATCACCGACGTGAAGACGATTCAAGTAGGTGAGAAGGGCAACGAGTATGGCAAGAAGCCCGTCATCGCATTCTGGTACGCCACGACGAACGTCTCCGGCGAGGAGACGGGTCCGGGGATGGCGTGGCTTAGCCACTTCGAGGCGTACCAGGACAACGACCCCAACGCGGAGAACAAGCTTGATGTCGGCTCACTGCCGGACGCTGCGTTCCGCGAGTCGCAGATGAACAAGATCAAGAAGGGCGGCACTGTCCCTTACGCGATCGCGTACGAGCTGTCCGACACGACAACCCCCGTGAAGCTGGTCGCCTGCACGTTCCGGGGTCAGGACGAGATCGGATCGATGACCATCGAGCTCAAGTAGACGCCACGAGGGATCCGCACGACGAGAGCCGCCAGGATGATTGCCTGGCGGCTCTTGCCGTGTTGCCAACACCGCACGCGCCATGTTGGCCCCCTCGGGAGCCAGTCGCGGTCCTTTGTCATGACGCACAGCCTGATGGGCACTCGCTACCAACACGGCGTGCGCCATCTTGGTCCCTTTGGGGGCCGCCACTCCCCCTGTTCGGAAAACGACCGGTATCCGAACTCCCCACAGGAATGTTCCACCCGAACAGGGGTTTTCGGAACACGTCCCTGCTCACTGGGTGCGTCTTCTCCAGGGAGTTCCCTTGGCTGCCGACCAGTACTGGTGCACCCTGCGTAGCGCGGTGCGGGACCGTGGCCGCGTATCGCACCTGCAGATCTTGGTCGTCTCTGTCGCCTGAACGACCGCTATCGGCACCGCGTCGATACGACATACGTTACAAAGGTTTCTCTTGTGCACACCGAGCCGATCATTTACGAGGGGATGTCCGATGCTGCGCACCAAGGTATTCGCCCGACCATCGTGGTCATATCTGGTCACAGTGGTGATCGCGATCCTCGTCGTGAGTGGTGCCGTCACACCACCCGGAACGGTGGCGCCCGCGGGGGCCGCACCGGTAACCACCACAGCGGCGGCAGCATCGGGCGGCGCGACTGCCCTCACCGCCGGAGGTAGTCACACGTGCGCCCTAATGTCCGGCGGCACCGCCAAATGCTGGGGCCTCAACGACCATGGGCAGATGGGGGACGGCACCACCACCGATCGGCTCACGCCCGTCGCGGTGGCCGGGCTCTCCGGGGCCACCGCCATCACCGCCGGGTGGAACCACACGTGTGCGTTGATGCCCGGCGGCACCGCCAAATGCTGGGGCCTCAACGACCATGGGCAGATGGGGGACGGCACCACCACCGATCGGCTCACGCCCGTCGCGGTGGCCGGGCTCTCCGGGGCCACCGCCATCACCGCCGGGTGGAACCACACGTGTGCGTTGATGCCCGGCGGCACCGCCAAATGCTGGGGATACAACTGGTACGGGCAGTTGGGCAACGCTACCGGCGGGGCTGATCGGTCAACGCCGACCGATGTGCCCGGTCTCTCCGGCGCTACTGACCTCGCTGCCGGCGGGGATCACACGTGTGCGTTGATGCCCGGCGGCACCGCCAAATGCTGGGGCAGCAACGAGCACAGGCAGTTGGGCACGGGCACCGGCAGCAACACAGGCTCGTCGACGCCCGTCGATGTGGAGGCTCTCGCCGGCGCCACCGCCCTTGCTGCCGGCGGGTATCACACGTGTGCGTTGATGCCCGGCGGCACGGCCAAATGCTGGGGCAACGCCGTGCAGGGACAGATAGGCAACGGCACCACCGGCCACTACGCGGCACCGACCGATGTAGTCGATCTCTCCGGCGCCACCGCCATCACTGCCAACACTCTTCAAACGTGTGCATTGGCACCCGGCGGCACCGCCAAATGCTGGGGCTACAACAGCAATGGGCAGTTGGGTAACGGATACGCCGACTCGTGGACGCCGTTCCCGGGCGACGTGGTCGGGCTCGCCGGTGCCACCGCCATCACCGCCGGCTATCTGCACACATGCGCGTTGATGTCCGACCGCACTGCCGAATGCTGGGGCTACAACTCGTCCGGGCAGTTGGGTGATGGCACCACCACCGACCGAACGACTCCGGTTAGCGTGGTCGGGCTGACCGAAGGAACGAACCCGGATCCGGACACGGGGGGAGGACCAGGCACGAATCCCGCGACCTGTTCGGACACGTATTTCGTGGGTGTGCGCGGGTCCGACGAGCCGCCGCGGGCGAGGGAATCGGCCGGGCCGTCGTTGGAGCAGTACGAGGCGTCCCTCCCGGCGGATCCGGTGTACACGAAGGGCACCGGTGCGGACAGCACCGGTATGGGTGAGCCCGTCACGGCGGTCTTCGAGGAACTCGCATATCAAGCAGCAAAGTATGCGCCGTCCGCCAAGCCGAAACCGCGTGCGATCGCGTACCCGGCAATCCCGGTCGGGGACGGCGGAGTAGACGCCTACATCGACCGCTACCAGCGATCGGTGGGTATCGGCGCGGACCAGCTCGCGCGCGCACTGCGTGACATCCAATGGGAATGCAACAACGCCAGCGTCGTGCTCGCCGGATACTCCCAAGGTGCCGACGTCATCAACAAGGCCATGGGCAACGCGCAACGCGGCGGCAACCACACCTTCGATCAGGTGCGGAAGATCGTCCTCATCGGTGACCCGTCCCATCGACCGGACCGCCCAGAGAACGTTGGGGCCTTCTGGAAGCTCGGTTCCACCAATGGCGCCGGCGTGTCCGTCGGAGCCCGTATCGCCGATGCCCAGGCCACCGAGTTCATGAATGCGAATCCAGATCTCGTGCGATCGATCTGCATGATCGGCGACTTCGTCTGCGACACGAGCACCGCGGACGGACTGAACGCACTGCTCTTGGGGACGGGGCATCCCAACGCCCACACGCTGTACCCGGCCATGTCGATCCAATGCCCCGTGGTCAACGACGCCTGGCAGTACACCACCACCTGCGGAGGACAAATCCTGTTCTCCGGGCTGGGGCACACCCCCCACGCCCGCAACGAAGGCGGACTCACCGGTGATCAGGTCGTGGTCAACGTCGCCTCACACGTGTGGGCCGTGGTCAGCACCACCGTCGGCGGAGCAGTGGGAGCAGTAGGGAACGCGCTCAAGACCCTCCACGGTTCCTTCTGGTCCAATCCGATCGACCTGGGCACCTTCCCGGTCGACGAGAACGGCACCGCGGTCATCGACTTCACCGTCCCCAATGTCCCTGCCGGAGAACACCACCTCGAACTCCGCGGCGACGACGGCCGCGTCTACCGGATCCCGATCTACGTCACCGACGAACCCCTCGGAGACCACGCCCCCATCATCGCCATCGACCAGACGAGCATGGAAACCCCACCGACAACCGGCCCGGGCACACCCACCGGTTCCGGCAGCACCGGGAGCACAGGCTCCTCATCCGGGCAGGGAAGCCCGTTCGGCAGCTGACCCCTCCGCACTCCCCAGCCCAGTGGCCCCACCCATCCCGGGTGGGGCCACTTCCGTTCCACCTGACCTCATCAACGTGTGCGTTCCGGGATCCGGTCGGCGTCCTGTGAAAGGTTCACCGGCCAACGTTCCGAAAACGGTCGTATTTGAAACATCGACGCCCGGAATCGGCGACCAGAGACGATGGATGTTCCGAAACTCGTGTCCATAACCGATGTTTCAGAATGAGCGTTCGGTGGGTTATGGAACAGTGTCGCCTCGTGAGCGAACTTTTGGGCTACGCGAGGGTCTCGACCGCCGACCAGACCCTCGATCTACAGAGCGACGCACTGAGCGCCGCGGGGTGTTCTCGGATCTGGACCGACACCGCCAGCGGTGCCACCACTGCCCGGCCGCAACTCGACGACCTCTTCTCGCACCTGCGCGAGGGAGACTCGCTCGTGGTGTGGCGGCTCGACCGACTCGGTCGTTCGCTCCCCCACCTGCTGCAGGTGGTCACCGAGCTCGAGGAGCGCGGCATCGGGTTCCGGTCGGTGACCGAAGCGATCGACACCACCACCGCCGGCGGCAAGCTCATCTTCTCGATCTTCGGCGCGCTCGCAGAGTTCGAGCGCAACCTCATCCGCGAACGCACCTCCGCCGGCCTCGCCGCCGCCCGGGCCCGCGGCCGCGTCGTCGGCCGGCCGCCGAAGATGACACCGAAGAAGATCAAGCAGGCGAAACTGATGCGCGACAACGGCATGAGCCAGCTCGAGATCGCCGAGATCCTCGGGGTGGGCCGCACCACGCTGTACCGGCACCTGAAGTGAAGGGGCGCGGATAGCCGCCGAGAGAAGAACAGCCCTGAAGACTCAGGCGGCGCCATGGAAGATGCCGCGCTGGGCTTCGAGGTGGCGGCGGAGGTCCACCACCGTGGCCTCTCCAGCCGAAGGCGTATCGAGGTCGTCCAACTCGACCGAGTTGGCCTCTGCGAGCTTGCTCGTGTAGTCCATCACCAGTTCGACCAGCGTGGTAGCGACCGCAACGTTCCCGTGCTTCGAGTGGGCCTCGGCGGCGCCAAGGTCAGCGAGCAGGCGGTCGATGGTGGCCTCCTCCAGCCGAGCGTCACGCGCTGCCTCAAGGTAGGCGATCAGTGAAGCATTGAGCGCGGCGACGCGCCTCTTGGCCTGACGCCGCTCCCGGACAGCGAGGACAGTCGCGGCGCTGCCTACGACAGTCGTCACCACGATGACGGTGACAACACGCTTGTCCCTCAGGATCGCCGCTGCGGCACGCTGTGCGTTCGCCAGGCCATTCTGTGGGAGTGGAACCTCGTCGAGATGTTTGACGATGTGCCCCTGTAGGTTGCGAATGATCCCGGGGCTCGACTGCACTAACCGCCCCGCGGCAAGGCCTGCCTGAATGTCAGGCGGGATGATCAATGCGACCACCTGTACAAACGGCGGCGATGCATCCATGTCACTTCCCCTCGCTCCATGTCGGGTCCGAGTGTAGGTGCGCCGCTCAGGGCTTCGCTCCTGCTGCCGAAGCGATTGTGCTTGCGGCCTCGCAGCCTGCTGCATTCTCCCACGGACACGCAGCAGGCGCCGTAAGCCGTCAGCGGCGGCGTAGGAGTGAGCGCGGTTGTGGCTGACGTGCTCGGACGGCGTGGACTGTCGGCGGCGGAACCTATCTTCGACAGCATGAGCACCACGGAGCCGACGAGCGAAGAGATTGCCGGGGCCACGGCTGACCTCGTGCAGCTTTGGCACACGCGCGCGCAGATCAACCCCGACCGCTACCACGATGCCCGCCTGCACTCCGTGAGCGGCCTTGCCGCCCACGCCTACCGCACGGGCGAGGTTGCTGCTCAGCTCATCTGCGACGGCCAGTGGCTAGAGGCAGCGCCGCTGGTGCGCCTGTCGTTCGAGTGCGCCATCACGGCGCAGTGGTCCGCACTGGTGCCAGACGGCGTACAAGCGCTGCTCAACGAGGACTACCGATCACGTCGTCTGATGGCCGACACACTCAGGCAGTCACGGTCGTGGGCGGCTTCGGGGCTCGAGGTACCGACGCCAGGCGACGAAGACCACGAGTCCTTCTCCAACGCGCAAGCTCGCTCGTTCAAGCAGATGTGCGACGACCTAGAACCCGGCGGCGTGGAGGCGTACTCCTGCTACCGCACGATGTGCTGGTTCAGTCACCCCCACCAACTACGTCACAGATCGCTACGCGAACGAGACGGTGCCACCGCTGTTCCTGCGGCGAACTCCCCGCGAGGACGCGGCGACGGCGCACATGTTTGAGTACCTCGGCGTGCTGGCGCTTGTGCTCGCTGCGTCAGCGCTCAACCATCTCGACGCGGACAAGGTTCACGCAGAAGAGATTGCACAGGTCGCGGACCGCGTTGGCGTGACGGGCAGGATGCGCTTGTCAGAACGGGCACAGGCTCGGGTGAATCCCTGCCAGTGATGCCGATAGCGCTTGATGCAACCACCTCGGACTTTTGGTGACTCTTCCTCATTCAGAGTGCGTTGATAATGGTAGAGAGCATTTTTGACAGTCACCACTTCTACATCTGATCGTCACCGTCCCCGACCGGCATCGCCTTTGCGGCTTCCCTGGCGACTCGGCGATGGTCTCGCCGGCGAGGATCCCTGCACGCCCGGCGCGCCCGAGCTCCGGGAGTGGATCCACACCGGCGGCCCGCGCGATCGCGATTCTCACCCTGGTCCGGTGCGCGAGCTCGGCACGGCCGGCGTCGGTTTCTCGGACGGACCACGCCGCCTGCCACGAATCCGAGCTGGGCTGTGGCGCTCCCGGGACGGTGTCGGTGGCCTCGGTGATCGCCTCGGGTGGCACTTCACCCCCCCGCCCACAGATTTCAGCAGTGGTGAATCTGCGCAGTTTGCACCCCAGGTTCGGGTTAGCCCGAGTGCACCCTTCTGGTTCCACGACGACGTGGGGTACAACCGGCCGGCCAGGCACAACAATGCGCTGCCCAGTCGCCATCTTTTTATGTCGAAGCTTCATGGTCTCCTGGTCGTTGTGAGACCAAGCGAACCGAAAAACATCCGTGCGGGTCACCGGCATCCAGTCGGGCCTCCTCACGGCATGATGCTTCTCGGCGCGGCGGTCCTTTACTGTGTGGCTCAGGACGGGAGTTGGCGGGGTGACACGCAAGGTTGATCCGGCTGAGGCAGCGCTCATCATGCGCGCTGCGGGATGCGTGCCGCTGGTGCCGTACCCAGGCTCCGGTATTCCGTGGCCATGCACTCACGAGCCGTGCGGGGAGCAGATCGCTCCCTTGTTTTCGAACGTCAGGAGGCGTGGAACGGCTTGCCGGCGGTGCGCTGGTGAGAAGCGGGGTGCGACCCGTCGAGCCGGACTTGCCGATAGCGCCGAGAGCACCATGCGGGCAGCCCAGTTCGAGCCGCTTGAGGCATACCCCGGCGCGGGCAAGCCATGGGGGTGTCGGCACGAACCATGTGGGCAGGTGCGTACACCAACCCTGGATGCGGTCCGGAGAAACGGCACCGCGTGCCGACCGTGTTGGCTCGTCCAGCAAGGCTTCACTGTGTGGTCCGCTGAGTCCGCTGAGACGTACTTCCGCGATCATGGGCTGGAACGGCTGGAGCCGTACCCAGGCTCATCCTCGGTCCCGTGGCCGGCGCGGCACGCGACCTGCGGCAGAGTCGTCACCCCACGGTTGGGCAACCTCGCCGCTGGGCAGGGGCCCTGTCGTGAATGCGGTCAGGAAGCAGCCCATACCGCCCAACTGCTCAACCACGACGAGGCCGCCGCGCTCATGTGCAGCGCCGGATTGGAACCGTTGGAGCCATTCCCCGGCGTGGACCGTCCGTGGCGATGTCGACACGCGCGCTGCGGCCGCGAAGTCAGCCCCACGTACACGAACACCAAACGAGGCCAGGGCGGCTGCCGCTCCTGCGCGGCCCAAGACGCCTCCACCCGCCTTCTCATGCCAGAGCCGACCGCGCGCGATCATGAACAGCTCCGAACTCGAACCGCTGGAGCCCTATCCAGGAAGTGGAAAGCCCTGGCGATGCCGCCACATGTGCGGCAGGACCGTGGCCCCGACCCTGAGCAACGTGGCCCAGGGCCGCGGCATCTGTCGCTACTGCCACAGCGTATTTCCCTATGCCGGCCCTGCCACCCTTTACCTCGTCGCGGATCGAGACGCCGTCAAGATCGGGTGCGCCAACCGCAGTGGCAGACGCATCGACGATCACCGCCGGCTCGGCTGGCAACTCGCCTGGAGCCTAGATGTGCCCACCGGTGACAACGCCTACAACCTCGAACAAGCCGTCATCGCCTGGTGGCGGGACGAACTTGGCCTCTCTCCCGCTTACACCAGCGACCACATGCCCCAGTACGGGGCGACCGAGACCGCCCGCTGGGAAGACACGCCCCCGGATTCCGTCCTCGCCCATGTCGAGCAGCTAGCCGAGACGTGGAGCCTTCCACCTCTCCGCCCACACCTGACGCGCTACCTCACAGAGCGCCCCACCAGTGTCTGCACCCCGCGCGCCCGGCGAGGGCCCATAGCTGCCGGGCAATTAATGCTCCCTGGCGTCTGACTTCGCAAGTAGCGCACCGCAGCGTCGCCTAAACCGTCGGCGGAGAAGAAGGGCCAGCGCCCCCATCTCTCGTGAGCATCGGCTTCTCGACCTGACCACTGACTGCGATAGAGCTCACCACATCGGTAGCTGGTCGCCACTGCCGGCCACCACGGCGCCGGCGCCGTGGTGGCCTCGCCGAGGACTCGGAGGCGGGTTCGTCAGCGAGTACCCCGGCTCGTCGGGCGCGGTCGAGCTCGTGATGCGGGGCCACCCCGGCCGCTCGGGCGATCGCGATTTTGATCCGCGCTCGATGTGCCAGCGCGGCGCGGCAGGCTTCGGTGTCGCGCGAATCCCACTGCTGCCGCCACGCTTCCGAGCCGGGCTGCGGGGCGCCGAGGACGTGATCGGTGGCGCGTTCGAGCAAGACGTCGATCTTCTCCGCGACCGCCTCGGCGGCCTCGGTGATCGCGTCGTGCGGCACTTCCCTCGCGCCCATACCGCGCAGTGTAGGACGACCTGCTGACCGAGGCCCCGCGGCGCGATCGTCCCGAGTCGATCCCAACAAGGGGGAGGGCATCGATTTGCAATCGGGGCCCTGCTTCGTCGTCGCGGCATCCGCGCGTACCTGAACTCAATGCCGTTTGGCGTACCGAAAGTTGTCTCCGCAGCTCAGTTTTGACACGCAGTTCCGGAAAGAACTTGTGAGACGCCGTGAACTAGGGGGGATCACTCGCTGTCGCTTGACCTCGACCGGGTGTCTCACTTCCAAGGCTTTGGGATGCAACCAAAGCGGGGCGGACCAGACAGGTCTGAACCGCCCCGCAACTTCATGGCGTTGAGTTGCTTTCATCCGCCGGGGTTGCGTGGGCGACGACCGAAGCCCCCAGATCTCGACGGGTGTCCCGAGCAGCGCAGAACTGCTGCTCCAAGTCGTCGCAAAGGCTCGTAAGCTGATCGACGCTATCGACGATCCGATGCTGTTCCTCGACAGGAGGCACCGGAATGGGAAAACTCTTCAGCTTCTCGCCGGTGAGGTGCTTGATGGTTGAGCCCGTGAACAGCTCACGTAGACGTCCAGAGTCCACCCCGTTGCGCAAAACCAACGCAACGAATCGGGGCGAGATGTCGCCCTCGGGTCGAACCCGATGGAGTGCCTTCTGGAAGACCATCACCCCGTCTGCGACGGTTGAGTCCCAAATTGCACACCGACCTGGCTCGCCACCTTCCACGACCAGCAGGTCGCCATCTCGAAGCGAATACTCACTGAGTTCCGCGTCCTCCAAGCGGATTCGCTTCACGTTCTCAAGGTCAAATCGACCCCACTGGACGTTTGAGTTGCGGAGATAGGGCGTCGGGGTTCCAGTGTTCTTCTGGTCGTCCAGCATTTTGCCGAGCCTGCTCTGACACACATCGCCCAGTCGGGTCCACACCCAACTCGCCGGAATGTCGAATGCGTGCTCACTTTCCTCGAGCGGTGGCAGCGCCGTCGGCCTACGGATCTCTTGGGCCTTGACGAGGCGGTCACGCTCTGCGGTGATCCGCTCGAGGAGTTCCGCAGCATGCACATCATCGGGGTCGCGGTGAGTCAACCGTCCGCGTACGGCAAGATCGAGTATCGCCTGGCGGACGCGCTTCAGAGTGGCGAGGTCGCCTTCACCTGGTGCGAGGTGGAGGCCGATGCTGTCCACGAAGGTCCCTACCGCCGCTACCAGGTCGTCATCCTGGTCCGCTTCCGAGACGCGGTGCAGGATCGAGGCGCTCAGCGTCGAGCGGGCCACGACCCGGGCTACGCGCTGCTCTTCCAACTCATCGCATAGGCTCATGAGCTCGTCGACGCGCCGGACAATGCGCTTCTGCTCTTCGAGCGGCGGGACGGCGACCGGGATTTGATTCAGTCTTGTCTGATTCAATTTTGGTTGCGCAGTGCCGGTCACATATGGGTCGAGGCTGATCGCATTGATGAAGATCGATAGATACTCGAGGGACGCAACGTCGACCGAATCGAGAACGTGAGCGTGATTGTTGACCCAGTACTTGCCTCGAGCAACGAAAGCCACTGGGGTTGACCGCAACAGGAGGTTCGCGCCGTCTTCGCCGATGAGGAGCAACGGCTTGTCGAACAGATAGTCGTCAATGGCATCGATCACTCCTGACGCACCGTAGTAGTCGTATGAGCCCCTCCGGCTACCACGCTCACTGGCCGAAAGAGGCACCCGCTTGCTGTCAAGGTTGATACAGGTATCCCGAAAGGGTGCCCAGACCCAGCCAGTCGGTAGCGAGTACGGCGCGGCAACTCCACTTGAATGAGGTTTGTCCTTGCCCCTCCTGAGTTCACCAGCCTCAAGGAGGCGCTCGCGCTCGGATCGAACTGCCGCTATATGGATGGCCGCCGGCTCATCAGTAGCGAGCGGCGTTGTGAGCCTCCCGCGGACAGCAAGGGTAAGGATCAGCTTCCGGAGCGTGTGGATCCCTCGGGGTGCGTCGGCGATGTGGCCAAAGGCGTCGAGGAATGTCTGCTTGTTCACTTCAGCCCGTCTTCGATCGCGGCCACCAAGGCATTTCGAAGACTGGTCCGCGTGACGTCAATCTCGGCTAGGAGCTCTTCGTACTCCTTGAGCAACTCGTCTGGGTTGCGGTGCTCGGCATCGACCTTGTTTGGGTTCGCGATGTCGAGGTTCCAGTCGCCCTTGATGTCGTCAATCGACACCTTCCATGAGACCTCGGATTCGACACGGTTGTCCCACCATGCCTTCTCCGCGTCAAACTCTTCGATACGGATCGGCTTCGTCTTGGAGTAGTTCTTGTAGCCCGCCGGGTACTGATGCTCGTAGTACCAGATCTCAGTCGTGGGCTGACCCTTGGTGAAGAACAGCAGGTTCGTCGCGATGCTCGTGTACGGGTTGAAGACGCCCTTCGGGAGCCGGACAACGGTGTGCAGGTTGCAGTCGGTGAGCAGCTTCTCCTTGATACGCGCCTTCACCCCGTCCCCGAACAAGGTGCCGTCGGGCAGGACGACAGCAGCACGGCCGCCGTCCTTGAGCAGGTGCTGGATGAGCATGAGGAACAGGTCCGCTGTCTCGCGAGTGCGGTAGGCCTGCGGGAAGTTGTTCTCGATTCCCGGTTCCTCGGTGCCGCCGAACGGCGGGTTGGTGAGGATGACATCGACGCGGTCTGCGTTGCCGTAGTCACGCAGCGGCCGGCTCAGCGTGTTGTCGTGGGCGATGTTGGTCGGCACGTCGATGCCATGCAGGAGCATGTTCGTCGTGCACAGCAGGTGCGGCAGCTGCTTCTTCTCAACCCCGCGGATCGAATCCTGCAGCCGTGCTTCGTCGTCGGGTGTCTTAACGTGGTTCGCGCGGACGTGTTCGATCGCTCCGGCGAGGAATCCGCCGGTACCGCAGGCCGGGTCCAGTACCGTCTCCCCGAGATTCGGACCGATGATGTCGATCATGAACTGGGTGACCGCACGGGGCGTGTAGTACTCGCCACTGTTTCCGGCGTTCTGGAGGTCCTTGAGGATCTGCTCGTAGATGTCGCCGAACACGTGCCGGTCTTCGGATCGGTTGAAGTCGATCTCGTTGATCTTGTTGACGACCTGCCGGATCAGGGTTCCGTTCTTCATGTAGTTGAAGGCGTCCTGGAAAACGTTGCCGACCACACTCGCGCGGCCCGTCGTCGACGTCTCGGCAAACTGCTTGAGCGTCGGGAACAGCTCATTGTTGACGAAGGTGAGCAGGGTGTCGCCGGTGATGCCCTCCTTCGAGGCCGCCCATGTGCGCCAGCGAAGGTCTGCCGGGATCGGCGAGGTGTAGTCGGGATCGAGGAGTTCGGTCTCGGCTTCGCGGTCGTCGAAGATCTTGAGGAAGAACATCCAGGCGAGCTGACCGATTCGCTGTGCGTCGCCGTCGACGCCGGCGTCCTGGCGCATGATGTCCTGGATCGACTTCACGATCCCGCTGATGTTGCTCACAAACGTTCCTTACTGCGCTCTCGCATAGAGATGTTGCTCCAGCTCCTCGACGGCGGAGTCGTATCCAACCTTGCCGCCGAACTCGACAACGATCTCGATCGGGGTACCGATGTCGATGAACGGCCGAATCTGGAGGATTCTCGCATCGTGGTCCGGCTCGAAGCCCTCATCGGCATACTTGTCGAGCAGCGCCTTGAGCGTCGCCTGGGCCTTGGATGAGTACTTGGCCCAGTACCCGGTGGCACGGACGCTGTCGGCACGTTGGCGGCGGGTCAGTGGCGGTTGGTCGAAGGCGACGTGGCAGACGAGGTCGAAGAGACTGAAATCCTTGCCGACTTCCTCGGCGAGTGCCTCGAAGAAGACACCCTGATTTCGTAGCTCGTCGATGATCGCCTGCTTGCTCTCGGTCTGATCCCAGCGCGTCAGGAAGGAGTCGAGAGTCGGGTAGGCATCGTGCACCCGCTTGCGGGTGTAGTCGGTGAGGCTCTCTGTGATGAGTTTGCCGTCCGGCCCCATGTACTGGACGCGCTCGGCCACGAGCACGACGGGCACGTCACCGACCACGTACTTAGTGCGTCGTCCGGGCAATTCCGGCTGATCGGTCGGCGCGTCGGTCGGCGTCGGGTCGTCAGGACCGGAAGTGTCGGGATCATCCGGCGGGGCGACCGGATCGTCGGGGCCCGGCGCGTAGATGACCACCGGTGCCCCGTCGAAGTCCGGGTCGGCGAACAACTCCGTCACGCGGCGGAAGTCCATGATCGTGAAGTAGAACTTGCCATGCTCTTCGTTTATGCGGGTGCCGCGGCCGATGATCTGCTTGAACTTGGTCATCGAGCTGATCGACTGATCCAGGACGATCAGCTTGCAGGTCTGCGCGTCGACGCCGGTCGACATCAGCTCGCTGGTCGTCGCGATCACCGGGTAACGCGATTCCGGGTCGATGAAGTTGTCGAGCTCGGCCTTGCCTTCGGCGTCGTCGCCGGTGATGCGCATGACGTACTTGCGGTTCTCTGCGACGAGGTCACTGTTCTCGTTCGCCAGGGCGGAGCGCATCCGTTCGGCGTGGTCGATGTCCTGGCAGAACACGATGGTCTTGGCGTATCGGTCGCCGGACTCCTTGAGGTATTGCGTGACCCTCTCGGCAACCAATTTGGTGCGCTGCTCGAGGACCAGGCCGCGGTCGAAGTCGCGTTGGTTGTAGATCCGGTCCTCGATCACCTGGCCGTGCTTGTCCGTCTTCCCGTCCTCGGGGCGCCAGCCGGCGACGTCCTTGTCGATGTCGATGCGCACGACCTTGTAGGGAGCGAGGTATCCGTCGTCGATGCCCTGCTTGAGCGAGTAGGTGAAGACCGGCTCGCCGAAGTAGGTGATATTCGAGGTGTCGGACGTCTCCTTCGGTGTCGCGGTGAGGCCGATCTGGACGGCGTCGTTGAAGTAGTCGAGCACCTCGCGCCATTGGGCGTCCTCCCGGGCACTTCCTCGGTGGCACTCGTCAACCACGATGAGGTCGAAAAAGTCGGGCGAGAACTGCTTGTAGATGTTCTGTGCGTCCTCGGTGCCGGTGATGGCCTGGTAGATGGCGAGAAAGATCTCGAAGGACGGGTCGGCCGTGCGGTTGGTGATCTTGGTCATCGCGGTGCCGAACGGCTTGAAATCGTTGACCCGGGTCTGGTCGATCAGGATGTTGCGGTCTGCGAGGAACAGCACCCGTTTGGCGCGCTTGGACTTCCAGAGTCGCCAGATGATCTGGAATGCGGTGAACGTCTTTCCGGTGCCGGTTGCCATAACGAGCAGGGCTCGGTTCTGCCCACGTGCCACTGCCTCGACCGTCCGGTTCACGGCTTGGAGTTGGTAGTAGCGCAGTTCCTTGCCTTGGAAGTAGTAGTCCTGCTCGATGACCTGCTTTTCGGCGGTGTCGGGTTCGATGTCCTTCCAGGCGAGCCACTTGCGATGCAACTCATCCGGCGAGGGGAACTCGTCGAGGGTCAACTCGCGCTCGATGTCGCCGGAGGTGACCGTTCGGTCGTGGAATAGGAAGCCGTCACCATTCGAGCTGAACACGAACGGCACGTCCAGGCGATCCGCGTAGCCGTGTGCCTGCTGCATGCCGGCACCGAGGCTGTGGTTGTTGTCCTTGGCCTCGACGACGGCCAGCGGCAATCCCGGCTTGAGGAACAGCACGTAGTCGGCGGACTTGGCGGCCTCGCGGGCGTGGAGTTTGCCGCGCACCACGATCTTGCCGGGCGCGATCGTGTACTCCTCGCGCATCTGACTCTTCTCGGGGTCCCAGCCCGCGCGCACGATGGCAGGCGTGATGTACCGAGTACGGATCTCGGTCTCCTTCAATGCCTTCTTGCCGAGTTCACTCACGACGCCATCACCATCACCATCACGGTCACGGTCGTGATCCTATTGGGAGGCCAGACGACATTCGGGGCGAACGGCCCTCGAATATTTCGATACCCGACCTGGTCGCCAGATTCACCGGGGTGATCACCCGCGGCGAGAGTGCAAACCGGTGCGAGGCGGCCGGCTGCACGAGATTGTCGGTGGCCGCGGATACCGTTCCGGCGTAGTCGTCGACGGGAAGGCGCAGACGTGGCAGATCCGGATCTGACCCGGATACCGAGGGGGCAACGCGAATGGGCAGCGCTCGTTGGCGTCTTGAGCGAAGACGACGACCGTGCGGAGCGGCACTTCCTTGAGCTGAAGTCGCAGATCGACCTGTCCAGCACCGGAGGCGGCGCGAAGGTCGCGAAATTCGTGTTGGGGGCTGCGAATCGCGATCCCGAACAGGCGGCAAAGCGATTCGATGGGCACGCGCTCATGGTTCTCGGCGTCAGCCAGGCTCGGTGACGGGGATCCCGTTCTTCGAGGCCAAAGACCTGGAGAACACGGTCAAGAAGTAAGGACGGCGGCATCTATATCCGACTCGACGGGCAGACATGTGAGGCGAGAGGTGGAGAAGTTCGCACGCTGCTCGAACGGGCCCGCTCCACGCGTCCGCGCGCAAACATTGCCATCGACATCACGGGTTCTGCGTTGCCGTTCCGGTGCAGTCCCGACATCCTCGGTGCCGAGCGAAGGCGACTGCGATGGGCGTACCAGGAAACCGTGCGCAAGGAAAATCTCCCCGTCACGTTTGCCTCCTTGGTGAGCAGCGCCAACGCCATGTCGGTCCTCGGTACCGAGCCGGAGGTACGTACGCCCGAGGAGTACTGGGACGAGATCGACGAATGGGAGGCCGAGACCCGCGCTTCGTGGGTCGGCTTTCTCGACGACGCCGCGGCCGCGGCGTGGCCCTGTGCGCGCGTCCGGGTACGCAATCTCTGCACCACGTTCATGGAGGGAGTGGAGGTGAAGATTCATCTCGATGGACCGGTGGAAGCACTCAGCAGGGTGGACGTCGACGTTCTGACGAACAGGTTGCCGGAACCGCCGCGGCCGTGGGGGCCCAGGCCCGTCCATCCTCCCTGGATATCGGGCCAGCTTCCGAACCTCCATGACTTCGCCCTGTCGCCGCCTTCCTACCGGCCGGAGTTGGTCGCCTTCACCAACTCGGGCTCCGTCGACCTGCGCCTGACGCTGAAAGAACTGCGCCCGAACGCGACCTACGACAGCGACGACGACGACGACGAGTTTGTACTCGTGATCCGCGCACCCGGGGCAGATTGCCTCACCGGCACTTGGACAGCAACCGCCCGCGATCATCACGAACTGTTCGAGGGTGAACTGGTGATCGACGTTGCCGAGGTCGAGGACCTCTCGCCGATCGTCGAACGTCTACTGCCGGACCGGTAGCCGGATGGCCTTCACCCCGTAAGCCTGCGTATTCGAGTCCTGCGAATTACCCATTCGGCAAGATCCGCGCAGTGTGGCGACCTCGGTCTCAACTCGGCCTCGGACATGGTGGTTAACTTGCTGTTCGCGATGTCGACCGACGTGGCGTACACCTTCGCATGCAACGAGGTAGATCCGATGAGTGCTGAGGCCACCATCGCGGTCGTGGCCGCCATCATCGCGCTATCCTCTATGGTCGCCGCGTTCTGGCAGGCCGGAAGTGCCCGTCGGCAGACGAACCTGCAACAACAAATGATCGAAAACGCCGCGCAGCCGTACGTCTGGGTCGACATTCGCCCCGACGACCGCGATGCGGCCTTCTTCCACCTCATCCTCAAGAACGAGGGGCCTACCGTCGCCGAGAATGTGCACGTCGTGATCGACCCTCCGCTGCCGGAGTCCTGGCGCCCGTCCGGTTCCGTCGGTCCGCGCGAGAGCGACTTCGCCTCGCTCCCTCCCGGCCGCACCATGATCTGGAACCTCGGCCTCGCAAGCGACATCGTGGCCACGGAGACCGAGCGGCAGTTCGACGTCACCATCACCGCCACCGGGCCGTACGGGCCACTCGTCCCGCACACGTACAGACTCGACCTCACGAGATACATCGGCCACGCTCAGCGGGCTCCGGGAACGCTGTCGGGGGTGGCGAAGGCCATCGGTGACCTCACGAAACAGGTCGAGAAGAGCAGCGCCGGTCGCACCTGACATAAGAGCCGGTTATCGGTCGACGGGCGCGCCCGCCCGTCGACCCGTCGACTCCCCGCAATGGTCAGGGCGCCGTACGCACGCCACCGGATCCACGACGAGCGGGGAACGTGGGAGCGGGGCCGCTACGGCGCGTCCAGCACCGGAGAAAGATGACCGAGCGGGCGAATCCACCGACACCTGTCGTTCGCCGGTGCCGGTGGACTACACGGCGTGGGAGTGCTCCCATCGCCATCCCCGGTGGGAGTGCCGATCGCCGGCGCATGCCAGCAGCGACCAGTGGGGCCCGTTCCAGGCGAAGACTGCGACCTGCCCGAATCGCGCACCGAGATCGCGTGCCTGGTGGTCGGTCAGTCCGAACACCGCCCGACTGTCCTCGCTGTGATCGCCGGTGAAGCTGGACCCCACCGCGGGCATCGAACGGATCCCGCCGGCGTACAGGTATCGGTCGAGAATCTGCATGCGCGCACGAGAAACGTTGGCGGGTTCCGGATCCGGCTGGATCGCCGTCACCACGTGCAGCGGCCCGAACGGAGGGTGAGTCTCTCCATCGCTCTCGTCGCAGGGGCGGACGACGCCCCCTCCGTCGGTCTCGAACCGCACCATCGTGTTCAGGTAGAACTCCCACGGCGTGCGCTCGCGGGCGAGCTGGGCCAGATCGTGGCGCGGTGTCCACACGAAGTCGTCGTATTCCTGCACCGCCTCAACCTAGCCAGCCCACGAGGATCGGTGCGCGTCGTGGGACATCGCGGTCCACAGATTTCCGCAGTTATTGCGTATGCGCAGTTTGTGCGGTATCGTGGATCTCGTTGGGCTGGAAGGCCCGACATCTTCACGAGATGCGGCCGCCAAGCTCCGACCTGGCCGCACACCAACCCCAAGGCGTTTCCGGGGTGGTTCGGATGACGAAGTGGCCACCGCCAACCGGCGGCGAGCAAGTACGCCCCCGCTCGCGGCGGGCATCACCGCAGAAGGAACCTCATGAGCCACACCCTCACCCCCGTGTACGAGCTGCCCGGCGCAAACGCTCACTTCGGGGCGCCCGACCCGACGCACCGCCTGTCGGAATCGGCCGACAATGGCGCCGACGAACGGCTCGCCGCACTGCTGGCCGCCAATGCATGCCCGAGGACCTACTTCGTCAGTGACGTTGCCGCCCTGTTCGGCAAGTCCGACCAGTGGGTGCACTGGGTGCTCAGGAACGTCACCCACCCGGACGGCAGCCCCATCGAACCCGAACGCATCGGCAAGCAGCGCCGCAAGCGTTTCACCCGACCTCTTGTCGAGAGCATCGTCGTCGCCCTGCACCACCGCGGAACGCTCACCCGCGACGGTGCATGCCGGGTCATCGCCAACCTTGACGCCGCGGAGGGGCTGGCGGCCTGAGCCGCAGCGGGCGCACATTCCAGGGTCCGCAAATATTGCGGACCCGCAGATATTGCGGTATGGTAAGTCATGTCCAACCGCTACGCCCGAATCCGGGACGAACTCGATCATGCTGAATCCGCCGATCCCCCAACCGCATTGGAACATCTTCGGGTCGTGTTGGAGGAAGTGAGCGAGCTGCTCGACGAACAGCTCGCTCACGCGGTCCTCGACCACGAACTGTCCCTGCGCTCCGCGGGAGCGAAGGCCGGTCTCACCGAGAACGCCGTCGGCCCGAGACTGGCACGCACCCCGATGCTCTCCCCCTACGCCCGCCCGGACAAACGGGTAACCGCCAAAGAAATCCAGCGTGCCCGGTACGACAAGAAGGGCGGCGTACCCGCCACCCCACCTGCCACCCCGCAACCGATGCGGTTCAAACCGCGCCGCAACACCTGAGCCCCCACCGAAAGGATCCTCCATGGCCAATCCGGACGTGACCCATCTCGTGTTCCTGCTCGACCGCTCGGGCTCGATGCAGAGCATCAAGTCCGATATCGAGGGGGGTTTCACCACGTTCATCAACGACCAGCGCGGCGCCGCCGGCCAGTGCCGGGTGACCCTCGCCCAGTTCTCGACCACCTACGAGGTCGTCTACCAGGGTGTGGCGCTCGACGAGGTCCCGCCGCTGGACCTCCGGCCGCGCGGGAACACCGCGCTACTCGACGCGATGGGCACCCTCATCACCGACGTCAGCGCCGAAATCGGATCTCTCCCAGAGGAAGAGCGTCCAGGAACGGTGATCGTCGCGATCATGACCGACGGCCACGAGAACGCCAGCCGCGAGTGGACCCACCCCGCGATCAAGGCACTCGTGGAACTGCATACCAATCGGTTCGACTGGCAGTTCCTGTACATGGGTGCCGACCAGGACGCCGTCGAGGTCGGCACCCGGCTCGGGATCAAGCGCGACCAGTCCCTCACCTACAGCAAGGGCAAGTCACGCGACGCGATGGCCGCCGCGTCGGCCAACATCCGCAGCTACCGCGCTGCCAAGACCGTCGACGCCGCCGCTGCCATGCCGGTGTTCAGCGACGCACAGCGCGCGGCCCTCGACGACTGACACCGCCGCGCGCCGTCCGGCACACGCCATGGCCGCTCGTTTTTGCACCGTCACCAAGGAGGCACACCATGCCATCTGTTCGGGGGAATGAGTTCTTCGACGATCCGGAAGGCCACGCGGAACGCTTTGTCGCGCAACTGCAGGCCGAGGCCGCGGTGCTGTCGGTTGCGCCGCCACGCTACGAATGGCGCGGCGGTTACTGGTGCGCGGTCAAGAGCAATACCGGGTGGCCGAACCAGACCGGCTGGGCCGAGCACCGGGACAGGGAAAGGCTGTTCCAGACACGATTCGCAGAGCTGCAGACCGAAGGACTATCGAGGGACGAGGCACTGTCACAGGCCCGCGCCTACGCAGACGCCGAGATGCTGGCCTGGACCACCGAACGCAAAGAAGCCAGCGACCGGTACTACGCCGAACTCGAGGCCGACATCGCACGCGAGGCCGGTGGGGACGGTGCCGGCAACGAGTCCACCAGTTCATCGGACTGACAACCACGACGAGAAGCCGAGGCGGTGCCCACATGAAGCTCTACTACTGTTCCGACTATGTCGGTGCCGCCTACGGTTTCGACACCACCCGCAAGGCGGCATGGGTCGCGGATTCGCTCACTCACAGGCCGATTGACGGTGTCGAGCTCCTCACGCCGCCGCCGCTGACCGTCGCCGACCTCGAACGCGTGCACGACCCCGAGTACATCCGGGCGGTGCGGACCGGCGAGCCGTGGTGTCTCGCCGAATCCCAGGGGTTCGACTGGGATTCGGCCTTGTGGCCAATGGTGCTGGCCTCCAACGGCGGCGTTCTCGCGGCCGCCCGCAGCGCCCTCGACGACGGGGTCGCCGGGTCGCTGTCCTCCGGGCTGCACCACGCCAAACGCGATCGTGGGGACGGGTTCTGCACGTTCAACGGCCTGGCCGTCGCCGCGAAAACTCTCCTGGCCGAGGGCGCCGCCCGCTCGGTCCTGATCCTCGATCTCGATGCCCATTGCGGCGGCGGAACCGCGCAACTCATCGACCGTGACCCCCGCGTCTGGCACGAGGACGTCTCCGTCAGCGCGTTCGACCACTACTCCGGCCACTCGAACTCCGCCCTATGGGACGTCAACCGAGCCGACGAGTATCTGAGTACCGTCAAACAGGCCGTGGCACAAGCCGACCGGATCGGCCCCTTCGATCTGTGCCTGTACAACGCCGGAATGGACCCCCACCAGGGATGCGACATCGGCGGCCTGGACGGGATCACCGCCGAGATTCTCGCGCAACGCGAGCAGATCGTCTTCGACTGGTGCCGTCAACGAAGCCTGCCGATCGCCTTCGTCCTGGCCGGCGGCTACATCGGATCCCGACTCGACCAGACCACACTCGTCGACCTGCACCGACTCACCCTTATCGAAGGAGCCCGCGCAACCACCCGCGTCTGACTCTGCACGGACGTCGGGACACATGTCTCGGGGTCGAACCCGGTCCTCGACTCCGTCGCGATCCGTATCGATCTTGACGACGAGATACGACAAATCGCTGCGATAGCCGTGAGTCCGTCAGCACTGCCCCTCCGCTCGCCGACCAGCGGACGGGCGCATGGGACGCGAGCGGGTCCATTCGTGCCCGCCGGATCGAGCCCGTCAGGGCTGGTCATGAGCGACGACAAGGACGACCACAATTACCGGCACCGTCACTCGGCCCTTGGCCACCTGACACCGGCTGAGTACGCTGCCCACACCCACATGGCCGTGGCTGCGAGATCAACTGAACCGAATCACAGAAGAACCGACTCTGGAACGCTGTGGACTCAGAATTGGGGGACCAGCCATTCCCAACCATCACCTATGCAACGGAGGTTCGACAATGACCGCGCCGACAGACGAGTGCGCCCCGCTGCGCGAGCGCGCAGACCGCCAGAAAGCGAAACTGGATAAGATCGCCGAGTGGGCTGCGGTCAAGCGGTTCGAGGCCGCCGAGGACCCTGCCAAGCGGACGCTGTCCGCGTTCGAGGTCGTCGACGAGCTGCGCGCGCTACTGTCAGGCAAGTGGTAAGCGCGGTCGTACAGGCGCGGGGCCGCGCGTCACCAGGGTGCGGGGCCCAGTCGACCTAAATTTCCGTCCCACGCAGACTTCTGGGTGCTCGATCAGGGCGTCTTGAGGCAGCCGCACTCCAACCACTCGCCGGCGAGATCGACCGGGCTGTCGCGCTGCGCGAGCTGGCCGAGGGGCGGTACGAGCACCCCACCGAGCCGAACCCGGGCCCGCGAGTGATCGACGGCGTCCCGGTCGTCGAGGGCAGCTTCAACCTCCAGATCGGACGCGCCCTGCTCGACGGCTTCCTCACCGACGAGGACTACGACGCCCTACTCGACGCGCTGGCAGATGACTGGCCTCCACCGACAAGACGATGTCCCGTCGCTGACCACTCCCCCTCCGGGCCGAGAACCTCTGACAGGACAGGTTTTCGGGACATGGAAGCTCGAGGCCGCTCCGCTGTCACTACGCCGCAATCGTGCGTCCAGAAACCGTTCAATTTTGGGACACGCATCTCGTCCGGCCAGGAAATCCCGGTAACTCACCGCGGAGAGTTCGGTCCTTGTTTCGCACAGAGTTCCTCGAGGTCCTGGTTGGAAAGATGCCAGTCGACGAAGACCTCTTCCATCCAAGGTGTGCTGCCGTCCGTCTCGTACTGCTCGGATGAAACCCGAAAAGTTCGCTTGAACTCCTTGGACTGGTACGGGCCGAGCGTCTCCCACTCGGATCTGCCACGCGACTGTTCCGGCACAACCTCGGTTGCCAACGCGTACCCACCCAGCTCTCGTGTGGAGCGGACTCTCCCAGTGGGATCGCGATAGGCGGTGGAGAACACGATTCCAGCCGTAGCGATCTTGTGTTCGGACTCGTTCGCGATCACCACTCTCACATCCCCCGCATGAAGCGGGCCGGCGAGGTGCCTGTGGCCGCGTCGATCCGCCACGTTTCAGAAGTGATCTCGAAAGTCGGCTTGCTACAGTCCAGCAGCTTGTTCGCTGCCTTCGCCCGACGCTGCTCCTCCCCTTGTTGTCGTTTCTCACAGTCCGCGTCACGTTGCAGGATCCGGGCTAGGACGGGGGAGCCAGCCGTCAGAAGTGCTCGGATCTCGGTGTCGTCCTTCTTCATGACCTCGAGTCGGACGACATCGTCGTACGCCAGGGGAAGCCCGCCTTCGGGAACCTGCTTCACCACTGCCCAGTTTGCATCCCACATCGGCGTTCGATCCGCGAGCGCATCTACGTCATCGAACTTCTTGTACCCAGCGTCCTTGAGCACGTTATGCGCATCGTCCAGTTGAAGACCTGCAACCGCCGGAACTGTCGGTGGGGCTCCGCTTCACCACACGCAGACGTGGCGAACACAGAGAAGAGCCCCACAGCCAGAACTATGCGGAAGCCCCATCCGTCTGCCACCAGCGATCGCCCTCCTACATACCTCACGGAAATCCTTCATGTCTTGGGTTCACACGAGCTGTCCGTTCCAAATGCCAGTCTCACAACCCGTACCGGCCCGTTCGACAGCGTGTATGGCGTTCAGCGGGAGGGGAAGTTCCCACCGAACAGCAAGTCGAGGTAGTGGAAAGCCGTCGCCGGGTCATCCGCGTTGTACGCGTCGAGCGCCTTCCTGGCGCGGCTGGCCCCGGTGTTCAGCTTGGAGAGTGCCTCCATCTTCTTGGCTTCGCTCGAGCATGGATGGAACCTCCCAGAGAAGCTCTTGGGGTCGTTCATCGCTGCGAGCTGCTTGGAATGGAGGTCCTCAAGGAGTCCGCATATGTCCCACACCGCGATGTAGGAGGACTGCGTCGTGATGTACTGCGCTGCACGCATTTCCAGGTAGAAGGAAGAAATAGGTACGTTGTTGTAGTACTTCCAGGCCTTCGCCAGTCGGGAAAGTTTCTTGGCGGCACCCTTAACACCAGCACGGTTGTTACACTCGTTGACGTAGTTCAGGTGTGCCTTCGGTGCAGTGTCCATCCAGCCACTGTCTGCTGCGGGGATGTCGTAGACGAAAACGTCGGAGTCACCCCGACTGGTGAGGAACCCGGGAATGACCTCCACGGTCTCAGATCCACTTGCGAACTCGACGACGATCGCAGGCCTGCTGGTACGCACCCTTGTGAAGGGGAAGGACTCCTGCAGCGCCTCCCGAACCCACCTCAACGCAGTGTCCGACGAGTTCGGCTTGTTCTTCAAGCTGACGAGAAGATCAACATCGGCATGCCCGCGTACCCCCGTGCCGTGATGGAACGATCCTGTCTCCCAGATCGTTGAGACCTCCAACGCGCTGCGCAGCGACTTTTCGATACTCGACCGGTGGGACGCCGCTGCGGTTTGTTGGCTCGCTAGAGGAACGAGGTTTGACATGAAAACTTCAAATCCTTGACTGACGGTTCTTGCCACATCGAGTCCTTATCGTTCTGTATCGGATTGACCAGAGCTGCCGTCTACCGCGTAATCCTGGCCGCCGTCGTTGATGTTCGACTGGGCCTTCTTCCAGGCACGACGGTTAATAATCTCGGCGGTCTTGTTCTGCTCATCGCGGCGAGCGGTCAGCTCCGCCAAGACAGCTCGCGACTCCCCCAGGTCCTGACCTGGTAGATCGATGAGCCGGGCCTGTCGGGCAGCCGTCTGGATCTCCAGGTAGGCGTTCGCTGCTGCTGCAGCTTGATTCATACGGTGAGAGGCGTTCAGCGTCGTGAGAATTGCCCCTCCGGCTGCCGCCATCAGGGCGAAGATTCCACCAAGGACTGCATATCCAGTGTCGGACAGCACTGTGGCGCCCGATATTGCAGCCAATAGACTCGTTGGTGCTCCCAGCCCGAGGTTGACACTGCGCCACTGTTTGGCTTGCTCGAATTGCCCTTGGGACGAGCACTTTGCGCTCTCTTCGAGTCGGTTGAACTCGTCTCGAATGGCTTCTCGTCGGGATTCGTCTCCGAATCCGGCTTCATCTCCCCCTTGCACCTAGCAAGCCTATCGATGCACACCGACAAGACGAACGTGCGTCCTTTGTCAGTAGGATCGTTCATTTCCGAGGAACGGGAGAACGAAGCACCCTCGGTGAGGAGCCTTTATGGATCGTGACGATGCAGTCGTCGGCGAGCGTTACGCGTACCGCGCACGGGGAGTGGACCCGTTGGTCGAGGTCGAGGTGCTGAAGGTGGGAGCGCAACGACCGGCTCGGGTCCAAATCCGATGGATCGGTGAGGAGTTCGAGGGGAAACAGGAGTGGGTTCCACCCGCCCGGCTGAAGGTGATGTGGAGCGGCGTCGACGGCTTCATTGCTGACGAGGCTCGGTGGAAGGCTGTTCGAGAACTGTCGCCGGGCAGAAACGGCATAGAAGACTCGGTGGTGTGGGAGATCTTCGACGCCGGCATCGACGTCGATATCGCAGAGTGCGGCTACAACGAGGATTCCGGCGTGATCAGGATCCATGACGTCGCCCGACTGTCGGAGCTGTTGGCCATCCCGGAGGAAGAGCTTCGAGCGGATCCGCGCTCGCAGAGTGGATGAGCCCTGACGCTCGGACATGGCTGGAAAGCCACGAGAAGGTCAGCGACCTCTACCGGAAACGCCCGGTCACCCGGATCGACACCCTCGTGATCACCGCCACCGACGCGTGGGATCTGTACGAGAACAATGGCATCTACATCTGCCCGGCAGGACGGAACTTCCGCCCCACCACGTACCTGGCCTTCTACGCCGACAAGGAGATCAAGCCGGCTATCGCCCAGATCCTCTACCACCGCGACAACGTCGAGTGGACCGCTGCCGAGGCAGCCCGCCTGTCCAGCCTGGCCGGCGACGCCCACCGCAACGACCGCAAGATCGGAGCCGCGATCACCGCAAGCCAGGCCGCAGGCTGGACCGCAGGGCGCTACCAGATCTTCCTACTGAGCAGAGCAGGAAACCCCAACCACATCGAACTCAAAGCTGCCATACCGCACCTCCAGAGCGGGCGCGGCTCTGCGTTCGTACAACGGCATCGCTACGTTTCACATCATGCGCTCCAATCAGCGCAAGACACATCAGACGTGAAGTGAGCAGCCCAGCCCGCGCAACACCTCGGGGAGACCGCTCAATGTCCGAGTGAGCGCCCCTCGTCAGACCCCGCGCACCTTGGCTGCGGCATCGATGTCCTTCGGACACACCCGAGTGAGGGGACAGCTTCCGCACAGGGGTGCCCAGGAACGACACCAGGTTCGGCCGATCTGCCAGGCGGGGAAGTCGATCTGGCCGGGCCGGTCGGGGTGAGCGGTGCGGGCAACGTCGACCATGTGCTCGAGCTCGTCGGCCTCGGCCAGTCCGGCGCGAAGGAACACCCGCCGGACGTGGACGTCGTAGGCGATGTCCGAGCCGTGCATGTCCGTGATCGGCACACCGAGGTCGCGCTCGAGAATCTCGACGGCCATCGCGGCCTTCTTCTGCCCGATTCCAGGGAAAGCAGTCAGGCGCCGGCGCAACACCTTCGCGGCCGGGGCACCACCCCAGAGACGTCCCGCGTCTCCGCCCGTACTCGTCGACGACGATCTGGGCAGCAGACACGACCCAGGCCGGCATCTTCTCGACGAAGCGATGCAGTTTCGGGGAGGCGCCAATCGCCCGCCCCACCGCGAGCGGGTCCGCAGCAATACGAGTGGGGTCGAGATGCCCGAGACGCAGCCGAAGGTCGTACGGCGCCCGCCAGGCACGCTCGGCGGGGATCCCCTGATCGAACAGCACCCCGAGCAGGAAGGCGAACGGGTCGTCGATGATCAACTGGTTCGCCGCCGAATCCGGGGTGAAGCTCGGCGGACCGATCCGCTCAGCGCCACCGCTCATCCCGGACTGAGCGAAATCGAGCAGAGCCCCAACCACCCCGGCGCTGGATCCCGAGACCGAGCCAAGAGCGTTCCCCGGCAGCATCCCCGACATCGACATCGACGGCGACGGCGACGGCGACGGCGATGGGAACGAGCCGATCGCATCGCCGGCGAAAAGGTTTGCGTTTCGAACCGCGCTCGCGAACGGATCGGCGGCATCGTTGAGGGCACGTTGCACGTCGGAGAGGCTGTCGATCACATTCATTCGCGCAGCACGATCCGCCTCACCAAGGCCCTCGTCGAGGATGTCACCGTAAGCGGCGGCAAGGCCGGTCAAGGCGCGGCCGATCGCGAACAGGTCCTCACGTGCCTGCCGCACCAGCCTGGCGAGATCACTCGCGCCAGCTCCACTACCGGTGGCCGTCTTCGCGACGGTGCTCACTGCGGAGCCGGCATCGCCGTGAGCGACCACAACGCCGCCGTAAGGGCCGCATCCTTACCGCGCCGCGCGCTCATCGACCGCACAGGCAGCTGCATCCGTTGTTCGGCCCACTCCGACAACTGCTCCCACTGCTGCTCCCGATCGGCCATCGTCCTCCCTCCGCCGCGCTGCCTGCTACCCAGTTTCTGCCATCCACTCTCGCACCGTGATGCGACAACAGCGACGTCTTCACCGCTGTTGCACGTCATAGAAGCCAGTCGACTGGAGCTAGGACCCGCCCATGACCAACAGCGGAGCCCGCCGCAAGCGCCACGCAGTCAGTCACTGCCACGCAAGAGATGGAAAGCCCGCGGCTCCGCGCGCGATGCATCGGCCGCGCCGCAGCGAGGAAGATATTCCGTATCGCCCACAAATGCACTCGGTTAGAAACACGGGTGTGGCGAAACGGAAGCCGACCATCCCGGAGCGTGCGCAGCTGGCCCGGGCGGCAGTCGAGTACATCGAGCATTACACCGCGAAGGAGCCCGACGCGGGTGCATACGATCTCGCATTTCGAGGGCTCGGCAAGATCGGATGGCTGCACGCGGAGAGCCGAGACGGCATCGCCGCCTATGCGGCGCAGTGTTGGGCAACAGGAGAAGAACCGTACGCGAGCCACAGTCACTACGACCTCCAACTCGCGGAGCTCGATCGGCAGGCCCAGTCGCGACACAACCGGCGCGTTGCACTCGAACGAAGCGCCGAACTCCGCCGCGAACGTGACACGTGAACACGCTGCCGAAACCGCGCGAGAACCGTCGTATTCGACAGACGAGACCCCAGCCGGGGACCAAGAGAAGAGGTGGCGGGGTCGACGACTCGATGCACACGGGTTCGTCACTGCGGCGCACGCGCACAACACCGTCGGCGAGGGTGCCGTGCGTGTGACGGTGACACAGCGCGCGAGAACGGTGCGTTGTCTTCCGTCGCGCTGAAGGTGAGTCGGCTGTAGCTATCAGGTGCGATGATCACCCCGGTTCGGAGCCAGAACGCCACGGCACTGATGACCTTCGACCAGAACGCGGCAACCGGTTCCGAAGTCGGCTCGAAACGCATGTCGACCTCCGCCCAGCAAATCGCCGTCGGCGCCTCGGTCGAATCAGCCGGGGTCGGCAAGGTCTGCTCTGTCACGGCGTGCACCTTCCTGCTGTGTCGTCGTCGCTTTGTGCGTCTCGTTACCGCTCGAGGAGCAGGATGTTCCGAACATCGCCGAGGCTTGCGGCGCCGATGACGAACGACGAGAAGCGAGAAGCTGGTGGTCATGCTCGATCACGCCGCCGGCATCGGTCGCATGATCGGTTTCATGGTGAAGACCGAGGCTCGGGCCCGAGCCTCGGTCTTCGTGGTGCTCGCCATTTCCGCAGCGGACTACGCGGCCCGCGAGAGCGTTCGCGGCCGCGGGTGGGGTGTTCGGCACCGGGGCGATACCCGGAACTTCCGAAGGATCAATCCGGGCTCCCGCACCCTGTGCCGCACCCGGCCTACCTCCCGCCGCCGATCCAATCTCGCCCGTCCAAGCGTTCTCACCCGGCCGTGGTCCCGAAGGGGCTGCCGGAAAACACCACAAACCTCTTCCGTGGTGTAGATGAGGTGTAGACCGCCGGCGGGGCCTCGTGATCCAACCTGTTCGGCCCAGCGGGAGAGGTCGTCGACGCCAGGGTGCCTCCTGGGGCAACTTCGGGTGACGCGCTCGCCCGGACCATCGGCGCTGTTTCCGTGCGAAAACACGCTGGCCTGCAGCTTCGTAGGTTCAACTGCGGTAATGGAAATTATCGTCGGTGAAAACGCTGAATCTTCGGGTTAGATGTTGCGAAGAGGGACTCCCCCCGAAAATGCAGGTCGCTGTAGGTTCCACGTCTCGGTGTCGGTATCCAGATTTCATGTCGGTAGGGCGCACGCCCCTCGACGTTTCCCCAGCTCAGGGTCATCGCCTCGTGACACGCCACCCGGAATATCCGAGGATTCCGACAAGATCGCGAAGATCTCCCGGCGACAGGGAAACGGAAACCGGCAGGTCAGTGCGATGGCCGACTGCCAAGACCCGCAAGCACCTACACCGGCGAAGGCCACCCCGCCTTGCCGGCAGCCCCGGTCACCGTCGCCGCCTATCTGGTTGCAGCCGCGGATACCCTGACCCCGGACGGCAGGCGCGCCTACGCCCCGTCGACGTTGGCGCACCACGTCGCGGCGATCGCCCACCACCATCGCGAATCCGGACACCCCAGCCCCACCAGCGATGATCTCGTACGCGCGACACTCTCAGGGATACGCCGCGACTACGCCGCCGCCGGCGAACGGCCCCGCAGCCCGCGGGCACCACTGCTGACCGCCGACATCGTCACCATCGTCGACAAGGCTCGTAGCGATTGTGCGAGCTGGGCGGACGAGGTACTCGAGCGCCGCGACGCAGCCCTGGTACTCCTGGGGTTCGCCGGCGCGTTCCGCCGCAGCGAACTTGTTGCGCTGGCCTGTGGCGACGTCACCCTGCACCGGCTCGACGGTATCCATGTCCGGTTACGTAGGTCGAAGACTGACCAGGAAGGCCACGGCACTGTCCGGGCGCTGCCCCATACCAGCTCCCACACCAGTTGCCCACCCTGCGCATACATGCGGTGGGCGCAGGTCGTTGCTGCGTTCGATGGTGGCGGGCGGCCGGCACTGATCCGGCTGCTCCGCGGCGCCGGCCCCTTCGAGGCGCACGTGTGCGGCGGCGCCCACCCCGAACGACTGCGTCGGCGCCGCTTCTTCGGTCGATCCGCAAGAACGGCAACCTCTCGACCACTCCCCTGTCCGGGGCTGCCGTGCACGCCGCCATCCGACGCCGGGCCCTGCACGCTGGCTATGACCCACAACTGGTCGCACAGCTCGGGGGCCATTCGCTACGGGCCGGGTTCGTCACTCAAGCCTTCCGCAACGGCGCGTCCGCGCACGCGATCATGCGCCAAACCGGGCACACCACCCCTGCCATGCTCGAGATCTACGCCCGCGAGCACGCCCCCTGATCGGCAACGCCGTCACCCACCTCGGGCTCTGAACATCATGAGCGGCAACCACATCGACACACCCCCTCCCGTGTCGCGGGTGGCTGGTCGGTACCAGCACGACTGGGTCCTGTTCACCGACTGGTGCACCGCTACCGATCAGCCACCGCTGCCCGCCGCCCCCGGGACGCTCGCGCAGTTCCTCCACGAGCACCCCGCCGCGGCGGCGACACAGCGGCGGCGGGTCAGCACAATCAACACCATCCACCGCAAGCACCGCCTTCCGCCTCCTGGTCGCAGCGAGACCGTCCGCCGTCACCTCGACGCCGGCCGCACCGCGCGCATGGATCATCTCGCCACGACGTTGCAGCATCGAGCTGAAGACCTTCCCGTCGCGGAGTGGCCGGCCGGGCTGTTCGGCCGCCGCGACGCGTTGCTCCTCGTCTTGGCAGCGACCGGAATGACCTTCACCCAGATCACTCGTCTACGCCGCGGCGACCTCACCACCGACCCCGACGAAACGCTCGTCGCTGCCATCGACGGGCAGCAGTTCCGTCTCGCGCCCAGCCCGGGCACGGCTCCCGACCACACTTCCGCCGCCGTCCAACGGCGGTGGGCCGAAGTTCTGTCCTTCCTCGACCACTACCCCAACACTCGGATGCTCGAGTCCCATCTGACCGGGTCCCAAATGAGTTCGGTACCCGAGTTGACCGAACGTCAAGCTGCCGAACCGTTGTTACCGCCGATCGACCGCTGGGGACATCTCCCGCTGCCGGCGCAGGCGATGACACCACAGTCAGTCGCCTTCCTCACCCGCGCCCACCTCACCGGTATTCCCCCCATCCACCGGCCGCTCCGACTGCAGGAACCAAGCCACACCCGTTCGGATCCACCATCGGTTTCCGTGTTGCTCGATCCGAACTACTACGAACGCGGAACAGACGCGCGCCTCCGTGCGCAAGAGTCCCTCAAGGACGTCCTCGACATACTCGACGACGTCGAGGACCGCGCCGACGTACTCTTGAACGATCTCCTTGCCCTTCTTGACGGCATATGAGTATCGCTAGATCACCACAGCAGGCGCCTCACGCCAGATCGTCCGCAGTTGAGTGCGATTGAAGCAGTTTTCGGACACCTATTCCACGATCCACGACTGACTAGTGACCCCCGCCAAGTCTCCTGCGAACCACAAATCGTCTGAGCCTCCTCGGTTCCCGTGGGCGCTGTACGACCACGACAATGGTGGCCGTACGGCTCTGCATAGGCACCTGAATGGGCGGGACCATGACCACTACTCCGCGAACAGTGGGCTGGGAGTCAGCCTGGTTCTCGGTGCCAGCGCCCACTTCCGTGGTCGTAAACGGCGCCGCTGAAGTCCCTGAGCCCTTCCCCCAGTCGAGCTCAACAGACCATCGATGAAGGTCCCGTCTCAATCTGCAGACAGGCCCTTCCCGGGTCATTGCTATGCGTCGAAGACGCAAATCTTGAGCACCCCGCAGATTCCGAGTATTCCAAACTTCCGTCCAGGACGGACTTTGAAATCGGAGACCTGGCCCGTTCTCCAGTGAGTCTCACGGCGATAGGGCAAGCGCCGTGTACGCCACGGCACCGCACATGACTTCCTGAGGGACTTAGGCTCGCTGGCGTCGGGCTGGCGTGTGTGTGAATGGCGCGGTAGGGAGCTTCGATCGTGAGGGTGGTCCCCTACCGCGCCATGCGCATTTGCGCTCCGCGGACTACTGCTGCCCTTGCTCGAGAGCGTCGACCAGTGAACGTCGTTCCTCGTCGGAGTAGTGGCGGAAGACGGCCGCTGCGAGAAGGGCCGGATCTGCACCCAACTTCCGCAGGGCCTGTACGACTTTGTCCGCGGGTTCGAGTTTTTCGGAAGAGGTTGTGGCAGTTTTAGTTTTCGGTTCGCTAGCGTCGGGCTGGCTTGTGGTCTTTTCGGATCCAGTATCTTGTGTGGCTTCCCAGGCGGCGACCTGCTCCTCGAGGGGCACCTTCGCGAGGGAGCGGGCGTGCCGGATGGCGAGGTCACCAGCGCGCAGCGCTGCCTGCAGCTCGGGGGCGAGTTTGAGCAGCGCTCGACGTTGTGACACCCAGCCCTTCGAGCGTCCCAGCTTGGCGGCCGCCGCGTCGGCGCTGCCGAACTCGCCGACCATCAGTTCCACGGCCTTGGCTTCTTCGAGGACGTCGAAGTCGCGGCGGTCGATGTTCTCGCTTGTGGCGGCCCACAGAACCTCTCCCCTGGTGACCGCGATGCTGTCTCGGACAACGACATCGAGGCCGTCGCGCCCGTACTTGACCGCGGCGGCGAGGCGCCGGTTGCCGTTGACTACAACATATTTGGCGTCGCCGATGCTGTCGGCGTCTTCCGGCCACAGTGCGAGCCACGCGCGGCGGCTGATGACGGTACCAGGCTGGAGCTGGCGTTCGGCGATCGTCGACAGGTCTGACAGGTCACCGACGTCGTCACGCGGGTTGCGGGGGTTCGCGACGAGATCATCGAGTGGAACACCGGGCAGGAACTGGCCGTCGACCACAACACTGTCGGCGGCGGCGGCGTCGTTGGCAGGCTGGGGCTTTGGCGCCTTATTGCGGTCGACAGGCGAGTTGTCCCCGACCGATCCGACCAATGACGCGAAGTTCGCCCGTCCGCCTCGGGGCGCCATCAGCGCTCCCCGTCCGCGAGTTCGAGGCTGAGTTTGTAGAAGTCTTCGCGGGCTTGCAGGGAAACCCGGTTAGCTTCGTACTCGGTCACGACACGGCCTTCGGCGGCGGCGCGGGTGTGAACCTTGTAGTGGCGGATGACGGTTCGCGCGAGGGGCCATCCGTTTGCCTGGACAAAGGCGCGGGTCTGTTCGAGGTCGGTCTTGCCGTCGCGGGGGTCCCAGTTGTTGACGACGACGATGAACTTCTTGTTCAGCGGTTCGAGGACCTGCTTGATGGTGCGTGCGGTCGGGTCAAAGCACAAGGGTTCGGGTTCGATCGGCACGATCACCAGGTCCGCGACGTCGAGGACCGCACGCAGCGCGTCACCGGAGGTGCCGGCACCCAACGCGTCGGTTCCATCGTCGTTGCCGGACAAGTCGATCCAGCCCGGCGTATCGACATAGACGTGCTTGATGCCGGGCAGCTTGTCGAGATTGCGGAGGACATCAAGATTGTCGTGGACCTGATCGATCAGGAACGGCAGCTCCTGCACCCGGGAAGCCCACCACACTGCCGATCCCTGCGGGTCGACCGAGATCGCCGCGACCGGCGACTGAACGTCGTCGTCATCACCTGAGGTGAGGACGTCCGCCTTCACGGCCGCGAGATTCATTGTCAGGGTGGACTTTCCCACTCCACCCTTCTGGTTGAGCATGACATGCACAGCCATCGAGTAACCTCCGTATACTTCGCCCCCGAGGGGGCTACTTCGGACTTGCACCACCAGAGTGAATCGGTGGCGATTTCACGCTGCGTAACACTGTAATCCGTTCGAAGCGAATCCGTTTACATCGCGCGACCATAACAATAGACCCGGGCAGGTCTATTGTTCAACCAACAGTCGTAGGATCCGATGCGTGATCGAGTATTTGACGTTGCATGAGGTCGCCGGCCGAATCGGCGTCACCTACAACACGGCTAAGGGCTACTTGAGGAAAGGCCTTCTGCCAGAAGCGGATGCGGCGATCGGATCCAGGCTCGGCTGGCTAGCGGAGACCCTCGACGAGTGGATGGACACTCGCCCAGGAAGAGGTCGTTGGGGACATCACGAAGACACTCTTCCACGCTGAACGATCGCTTCAACTCTCCAAAATTCACGAACCGGCATCGGCGTGTCGCGCACTCTGTTGGGGTCGAATCCGGTACAGAGTTCGAGTTCCATCGTTTCGATGGCCCTGCCTTGCTCAGATTGGAATTGGCAGACCACAAACTCCGACCCGTTTCGTCACTGTGACGGAGTTTGAGGCTGTCCTTTCTGTCGTCAATGCTTCGCTCTACGCATGGAACCTGAAATCCACAGTCCCGCAGTGATGTTGCCGGATTGAAGGTCATCTCGCCCAGTAGCCAAGTTTGATTCGGAGTGAGATCAAGACGTACGCGCCCACCGAACGGGCCAGGGATCCTCGATCCGTTCGGAATCTGATGCGCGAGTTGGGCGCTACCAGGGCACTAGTCGCGTAGTAGTCAGGGCTGAACCTCGACTATCTCAGTTGGCCTATCATGTCCTGGCGAGTCACAGATAGAACCACCGCATCCCGGCCACTCCCCGCCAGATCAGGTCAGCATCGCGCTACAGGATGTCGCGACGCCACTGACATCAACCTTCGCAGGATCCGACATCTGGTTTACCGCGGTAAACCAGAGCTCCCGGTGGACCATGCTCCCTTCGGATCCTGAGGGGCGCCACTTCGAGCGACGCGATTCTGCGCTCCTGGTGGGTCGCCTGGATGCATGAACGTGGAACTTGGCTAGCGCCGCTGGTATTGATGACAGTCTGTTCAGACACATAACTGGTGACTTCGCTCCATTCGGCGGTGGAGCGAAGCTTCCCCTGGCCCATCCAGCGCGACGGCGGCTTCCGGGCGTCATGCCGCCACCTCTTGCCAGCCCTGGGGCGGAGTTCGCTGAACTCCCGCATCAATCCCACTCCCCTCCGTTGCAACCGCCCGAGATCGGTTGGTTTGGCGGTTTACCGCGGTAAACCGCCTCTCCCGGCGGACCTCGTTCGGTTCGGATCCCTAGTCAGCGCCGCACTATCAATCCCACTCCCCTCCGTTGTTACCGCCCCCGACCGAGATCGGTTGGTTGGCGGTTTACCGCGGTAAACCGCCTCTCCCGGCGGACCTCGTTCGGTTCGGATCCCTAGTCAGCGCCGCATCGATCGACACGATTCCGCGCTCCGACCTCAGACACCGGATGCGTGAGCATAGAGCTGAGCGATCCGGTGCGACAGCGGGTTCCGGGCGTCACGCCACCACCTGTCGCCAGCCCTGGGGCGGAGTTCGCTGAACTCCCGCATCAATCCCACTCCCCTCCGTTGCAACCGCCCGAGATCGGTTGGTTTGGCGGTTTACCGCGGTAAACCGCCTCTCCCGGCGGACCTCGTTCGGTTCGGATCCCTAGTCAGCGCCGCATCGATCGACACGATTCCGCGCTCCGACCTCAGACACCGGATGCGTGAGCATAGAGCTGAGCGATCCGGTGCGACAGCGGGTTCCGGGCGTCACGCCACCACCTGTCGCCAGCCCTGGGGCGGAGTTCGCTGAACTCCCGCATCAATCCCACTCCCCTCCGTTGCAACCGCCCGAGATCGGTTGGTTTGGCGGTTTACCGCGGTAAACCGCCTCTCCCGGCGGACCTCGTTCGGTTCGGATCCCTAGTCAGCGCCGCACTATCAACCCCACTCCCCTCCGTTGTTACCGCCCCCGACCGAGATCGGTTGGTTGGCGGTTTACCGCGGTAAACCGCATCTCCCGGCGGACCTCGTTCGGTTCGGATCCCTAGTCAGCGCCGCATCGATCGACACGATTCCGCGCTCCGACCTCAGACACCGAATGCGTGAGCATAGAGCTGAGCGATCCGGTGCGACAGCGGGTTCCGGGCGTCACGCCACCACCTGTCGCCAGCCCTGGGGCGGAGTTCGCTGAACTCCCGCATCAATCCCACTCCCCTCCGTTGCAACCGCCCGAGATCGGTTGGTTTGGCGGTTTACCGCGGTAAACCGCCTCTCCCGGCGGACCTCGTTCGAATCGGATCCCTAGTCAGCGCCGCATCGACCGACACGATTCCGTCGAGTCACCCGCTTGGGGGCTGATTGGCGCCCGGCATTGATCCACAATCAATCAAGCGAGTCATCGGCGACCTCGCGCCGTTCGACTATGGAGCGAAGCTTCCCTCTGACCGATCCTGTGTGACAGCGGGTTCCCAGTTGTCGCTCCATCACCTTCCTCAACCCTGGGGCGTCGCTCGCCGAACTCCCACACCAAACGCGCTCTTCCTCAGCTGCAACCGCCCTAGATGGCGTTTCGGAAGTGACGGTTTACCGCGGTAAACCGTCACTTCCGAAACGCCGATGCCTACGGAGCGCTAGCAACGGCGAAGGGCTGAAACTTCGCCTGTTTTGCGCCTACCCAGGACGTGGGCTCATTTCGTCACTGTGACGATTAGATTTCTGCGCGAGGTTAAGCACCACGTCTCGCAGTTGCGGCGCGACCCCATCTGTCCTCCCCTTCAGTGGTGAGCATCCGTGCCCAACTGCTACCCGGACCCGAGTCTCACGCAACGTCCGTTTTCGCCGGCCGCCATCTCTTCGCTAGATTGGTTCCACGCACCAAGCCGAATGTGCATTCGCTCGAACCATCTGTTTACCGCGGTAAACCACGGGCTTCGCGGCGGCTACATCATCCAAGCGGTTCGAGGTTGTTGCTGACCAACTCTCTTTGGCACGGAACCAACGCTACTTGCCAAGGCAGTCCGCCGACCGTACTCCAGAACGGGACGTGAAGCATCAAAGGCTGGATCGCTTGTTTACCGCGGTAAACAGCAGGCATAGGGCACTGCTTCGGACTCGGCGACTTCCTCATGTAGTCGAGGTGTGGTTCACCGCGGTAAACCACAGGTAAGAAGAGTCGGCTACATCGCAGCTGGACTTCACTGATTTGGTCGGGGCGACCGCAATTCTCACGAATTCTGGCCTGGAGCGCATTTGGACTACCAGACTGTTTGACTAGGAAACCCAGGTGAGGTCTAGTCAGCCCAAGGTGGTACGTGGTACGCCGCGGAGCGCCCCATGATTCTCGTTCATGGAGCACGCGTCGGAAGGACGCTGTTTACCGCGGTAAACCACACCAGTTCCTTACGTGGATCGACTGGCCGCCGGCGCCGCGTACCGCTGGACACAGGAGCTCCGGGGGTCGCTGTGGAGTCGGATCCTGATGGAACGACGAGCGTCGGATGGCTGCTCCGAGTAAGGATGCTGGCGGTCTACCGCGGTAAACCGCCAGCGGTTGCGCGATAGATGGACCGATCGTCCTCAGGCAGCACGCCAGCAACGGCGTCGGGGCAGAATCGATCGTCGCGCCAATGTGTTTACCGCGGTAAACGGAGACTCCACGCACCGCCATCACGAGTGGGACACATACCGCTGACGGAGATGCCGGGATCCGGGCGGGGATGCAGAATCTGTTGGTTCCCGCGTTCGTGCAGTGGTCGGGGAGATTCTGCGCCCTGGTTTACCGCGGTAAACCGGCGCTGCACTCGCCGCCCGACCACGCCGCATCATGCGGCAGGCGTATGCAGTTCGAACTCGGCGGACTTCACGTCCGGAACGAATGCGGTGTCGATCGGATTCTCATTACCGGACACGTGAGTGGGTTTACCGCGGTAAACCGGCGCTGCACTCGCCGCCCGACCACGCCGCATCATGCGGCAGGCGTATGCAGTTCGAACTCGGCGGACTTCACGTCCGGAACGAATGCGGTGTCGATCGGATTCTCATTACCGGACACGTGAGTGGGTTTACCGCGGTAAACCGGCGCTGCACTCGCCGCCCGACCACGCCGCATCATGCGGCAGGCGTATGCAGTTCGAACTCGGCGGACTTCACGTCCGGAACGAATGCGGTGTCGATCGGATTCTCATGACCGGACACGTGAGTGGGTTTACCGCGGTAAACCCGGTGCACCTGGGGGAGAGGGGGGCGGGCCGGGAACTGCCGCATCATGTTTACCGCGGTAAACCGGCGCTGCACTCGCCGCCCGACCACGCCGCATCATGCGGCAGGCGTATGCAGTTCGAACTCGGCGGACTTCACGTCCGGAACGAATGCGGTGTCGATCGGATTCTCATGACCGGACACGTGAGTGGGTTTACCGCGGTAAACCCGGTGCACCTGGGGGAGAGGGGGGCGGGCCGGGAACTGCCGCATCACGTTTACCGCGGTAAACATGATACGAGGGTAGGGCACTCGCCGCCTTCTAGCCACGATCCATCGTGCAACGTAGTCAATCACGACCGCGTCCTCGCCGCGAGGACTTGCCCAATCCTCGCCATCGCCGTTCGTCGGGTTGCGGCGGACGCCTTCCTCGCGAGTCGATATGTCGCCTCTTCAGTTGCGCGGATGCGCTCTTGGTCGCGATGCCTCTTCGCGGCAATCGCTTGCTCTGAGTAGGACGGACCTGACCAGTCAATGCGAGCAAGTCGCCATCGCAGATACGCGATCGGATCATCCAGCGTGCCCGCTGCCGGCCAGGTCCATCCGCGACGTTTGGTGTCGTCGTTGAGGGCACGCGCGATATCGCGGCCAGACCAGCGTTCAGAGTCTACGGAATGGGCCCTAATCGCGTCACACACGGCCCCAATGTGTCGGGGGTCTTTTAAGGACGAGGCATGCCTCAATAGCTCGGCAGCGGCCTTCTGGAGGGCTATCGGGCGCGGCTCTCGGTTTGTGAGTGAATGCCCTCGCGCGTCGCGCGCCTGCGCGCGTGTTGTCTTGTACTTCCTAACGGAAGTACAAGAACTAAAGCTAGTACCAAGAGATTGGGGGCCACGGTTGGTCGGCTGTGGATGAATGGGGGAGCGGCCGCGCGAGCCCGCAGAGTCGCGGATCTGATGTACGGTGTCGCGGGTGACGACGGATCTTGGGGAGATAAGCGCCCAAACGCTGGTCGCTTTGGTCTGTCGGCGTCCGTGGTGCGCCTCAGCCGCCCACCGCTCGATAGTACGAAGAAGCCGCCCACGAACCATCTCTTGGGCCATTCCGAGGCCGGACAGCACTCGGCGGGCACGCTTGAGGACGGTGATCGAGACGCCGGCTCGATCGGCGAGAAGCTCTCTGGATGCGGTGACGCGGCGACCTGTGCGGTGATCGGCGCTTCTTGCCATGCTGACTGCTACCGCGTAGACCCGTTCAGGATCAACATGGTGTTGTCGGCAGATGCTAATACCATCGGGCGCATTCATAATCTCGCGAACCTGGCGCTGCCACTCCATTCGACCCGACCATATGGGCGTCCGAGACTGCATTTCGGGGTTTACCGGGATCGACCAGGTTCGCCCCAATTGATTGCTGGCTGAGTTTATGTTCGTTACTAGTTCGATATTTGCCTTCGCTGCTGCGACAGCATTTGCGAATTCTGTGTCTTGTTCATCCCCGTCGGGCTGCACGGGATCCGCGTCATGCGACGCGCGCGACGCGCCGAGCGTTTCCGCCGAATGTGCTGTTGCATTGTCAGGGCATGCGCTACCCTGAGACGTACCGAACAAGGTAGTCCCTCCGGGAAAGTAGGACCTACCAGCGGTAAGCCCGGTTGATAGCAGCACAAGGAGTCGAAGCGGCAACTTCGACTTCGCCTAAGAACACCGGTCCGGGCAGAAAACTGAAGAAGAGTCCTCAGTAGCTACATCTCGATCCGTTTGGCACAGGTATCAAGCGGCAAGGCCCCCCATCCGGGGGCTTTGTTGTTCCCAGTGCTGCGTGAAGATATTTACTTGTTACTGGTCGGTAACTTTCCGCCTCCTATTGTGGTTGGGTATAGCTGCGCTTATCTCATCACACGCGTGCTGGGGCGACTTGCAGCGACCCGCCGAAAAGTTCGATTTCCTTGAATTCGTTTACCATTCCCGGAATGAGCTTCGTGGGGCGGTATCGAGAATTACGGCGCCTGAAGAAGGAAACTCCGCTGCCTCCGGTGCCGACTGACACGACATGCACTGGCGTCGTTCCACCTGTCGTTCCGACCGATCCCGGGCGGGCGCGCGTTCGTTCGTATGTGCGGCGCACACAACAGAGGTTCGTACTCGGAGTCCATGTGTCAGCCGCCGGCGCCAGTGACGAGGGCACGCGCGAACGCTGCCACTCGGGTGACTTGCTCGACCGTCAGGGTCCCTTGCTCCGCTGCGCCGAGATCAATCATCCGCGGCCTCGGGGTTGCCCAGGTAGGCGTCCACGACGTTCGGTCCGCGGACCTGGAGTTCGCCCTGCTCGCCGTCCGGCACGACGGAGTACCGATACGGCGCCACCGGTGACCCGAGGTCGGGCCGCCGCTCATGACGGGACCGCAGGGTTCCGCCGCCCCCGTCAATCATGTTTTGCCCGCGTGGGATCTGCTGACCGGGCTGTATGCCGCTCTCGGCCTGGTGACGGCGCTGCGCCGGCGCGAGCAGACCGGCGAGGGCGCGTATCTGCAACTCGCGCTGGGTGATGTCGCGCTGTCCGCGGTTGCCAGTATGGGCTGGGTCGCGGAGGCCGACCGTTGCGGTACCGCGCGCGCACGTCAGGGCAACGCGCTGTTCGGTAGCTATGGCGTCGACTTCCCCACCGCTGACGGCCGCGCTGTCATGGTTGTGGGTCTGACGACCGGCCAGTGGCGCGCGCTGGTCGACGTCACCGGCACCGCCGACGTTTTCTCCGCCCTCGAACGCCATCGCGGGCTCGACCTGACCGTGGAGGCCGATCGGTATGCGGCCCGGGACGCCGTCACCGCCGTCCTGCACCCCTGGTTCGAGTCCCGTACGCTCGCACAGATCGAGGCCGAGTTCGACGGGACCCGCGTCCTGTGGAGCGCGTACCGCACACTCGCCGACGTTGCCGCCGATATCCGCCACGTCGCGGGCGACGTCGTCGTGCAGGAGGTCGACCAGCCGGGCATCGGAGCCATGCTGACCTCACGCTCCCCACTCCGCTGGTCCGGTGAATACACCGATGCCGCACCGGCACCGGTTTCCGGAGCACACACCAGGGAGGTGGCCGCGGCTGCCGGACTGGACGACAGCGCCATCGATGCACTCGTCGACGCGGGCATTCTCGGAAATCCGGAGACGACATGAGCGGCCCCATGACCCCCCTCGGCCGCCGATGCGCTCTGGTCGCCCCGGGCTCGGACGAACGCAAGATGGCCAAGGCTCTCGAATCGACCGCCGACGAGGTGGTACTCGACCTGGAAGACGCCGTCACGCCCGCACGCAAGGAGGAGGCGCGTGCCGTGGTGTGCCGGATCGTCGGGGAGCACCGGACCGATCGCACGGTCGCCGTTCGCGTCAACGGCCTCGGCACCGCGTGGGCGCTGGACGACCTCCGAGCCGTCGGTGCGCTCGACGGTGTCGCCATCGTCCTGCCGAAGGTCGACACCGCCGACGACCTGATCACCGCCGACCGATTGCTCGCCGAATCGGGCTCGACGGCCCGGTTGCAGGCACTGATCGAGACTCCGCACGGGCTTCGCTCGATCGACGAGATCTGTTGCGCCACCGACCGACTCGAAGCCGTCGTGATCGGGTATGACGATCTGGGAGCCGCGCTCGGTCGAGTCGGCGGGCACATACCCGCACGTTGGCTCCACGTCCAGGATCGGGTGTTGATCGCAGCCCGCGCCGCCGGCGTCCAGGCGATCGACGGACCGCATCTGTCCATCGCCGACGACGCCGGCTTCCGGGCGGCGGCGCAATGGACTCGCGATCTCGGATTCGACGGAAAGTGGGTCATCCACCCCGGACAGGTCGATTCGACGACCGAGATCTTCACGCCCACAAGCGATGCCGTCGACCATGCCCGCCGTGTTCTCGATGCCATAGCCGAGGCGGAGAACGCCGGGGCCGGGGCGGGGCAACTCGATGGCCAGATGCTCGACGAGGCCGTCGCGGTGGCCGCTCGACGTGTACTGGCACAGATCGGAGGCTGACGACATGACTGGACCACGCTTCGTCGGGGGACCCTACTTCGACGAGTTGACCGTCGGCACGGTGTTCGACACCGCGCCCGGCGTCACCCTCACCGACGGACTCGCCGCTGCGCATCAGGCCATTCTCGGCGACCGGATCCGACTGGCTCTCGACACTCACCTGTCGCGGGCGGTCACCGGGGCCCCGACCGCGGTCGCGAACCCGGGCCTGGTGTGCGACATCGCAATCGGGCAGTCGACGCTCGCCACGCACCATGTGAAGGCCAACCTCTTCTACCGAGGGCTCCGCTTCCACCGGTTCCCGCACCTGACCGACACCCTGTACACGCGGACCGAAGTGGTCGGGCTACGCGAGAACTCAGCTCGTCCGGGTCGGCGGTCCACCGGTCTGGCGGCGCTCCGGATGACGACGACCGACCAGGACGGGCGGACGGTCCTCGACTTCTACCGGTGCGCGATGCTGCCGTTGAGCGACGGTCCCGACCCGGCGCGTGTCGTCCACGCCGACGACCTGTCCGCGATCGGTTCGTCCGACACCCCCGCGTGGTCGGTCCCCGAGAGCTGGGATCTGAACGCGTACCGGGACAGGGTTTCCGGCCGGCATTTCTCCCCCGACCTGGTCGGCGCGGAGTTCGCCGGCAGCGGTGACGTCGTCACCAGTGCACCCGAGCTCGCGCGGCTGAGCCTGAACATCGCCGCCGTCCATCACGACGAGCGAATTGTCGGCTCCCGCCTGGTGTACGGCGGGCACACGATTGGCATTGCACTCGCGCAGACGACGCGCGCACTGCCGAACCTGGTGACCGTGCTGGGTTGGCGGTCGTGTGATCACACCGGACCGGTGCAGGAAGGCGACACCCTTACCAGCACCCTGCAGGTCGTTCACGCCGAACCGATAGGTCAGTGGTGGGCCGTGCAGCTGCGCTCCGTGGTGCACGCTCACGGTGTGACGGGGGCAGACCGACCGGTACTGGATTGGGAATTCACCGCATTGATGACCTGAAACGTTCCCCTCGATAGGTGGAGGGTCCTTTGAAGGCGAAGTCATCACCAACCTGTTCGCCGAGCGTCTCCATCAGCAGGACGACCACCTGTTGCGGTTCATGAGGTTGGTGACGTCGATACGTGCGCATGTAGTTTCGAAATTCCTCGGGTGTGTCCTGTTGCCCGAGGTCGGTGACGATGCTGATTCCTCGACGGAGCACGAAGTCGGCGATGTCGTCGGTTTCCGCGGCCGTGCAGCCTAGTGTGAAGTGGGCCCCGCGCACGATCGTGCCCCAGGGCGCCGTCACAACGAATTCGCCGGCACAGATAGTGCGGTGCACCAGATGGTGACCTGGAGTACGACACCGGTATTGAACCTCCCGTGCGGAGGGGCTCCGACCAGAATTTTGGTGCAGGCGGTTCGGCTGTTTCTGTACTCGCGCCACGTGCACCCGGTCAACGAAGTGTCCTGATTGATAAAGACGAGACCAGACCGGGTGCCAAGGACCGCCACCGTGACGTCGTTGTGCATGACCATCCGGTTGACTTTCTCCCGCCCGTGGGCGGTCTGAGGGAAGACAATGCCGTGCACAGATTTTCGTTGACAGCACCGTCGTGGGCAGAATCACCGGCATCCGTAGGTGGACGGTGTAAATCTGTCCACTGTTGCCGGGTATGTAGCTGCTCGGCGGACGTGGAAGGGCCGCTCACGCGAATAGGCCCTCCCACAGAACAGAAGCAGCTCCGGCCAGCGCGACGGTCACGACGAACACACGTATCGTAGTTGACGAAATTCGGTGGGCCAGAGTATCTCCGATCGTTGTCCCGGCAAGGAGGCTGGAAGCGAGTGCGCACCACATCCACGCCGGCCAAGCGGGCGCTCCGGCTGGGAGGATCGACAGCTTCGCGCAGAATGAGACGCTTCCGAGAACCAGGAACAGTGGTTGTGCTGTAGCCACGAACGAGCGGTGCGGCCAGTTGGTGAGAATCGCATATGCCGTGATCGGCGGTCCTCCCATACCGGCTGTCGCGTTCGTGATTCCCGCTGCCGCCCCGGCAACCACCGTCGCGATACGGCCGGAAACGCGGACATGGAGGCATTTGACCAGCATCGATCCCGCAAGCGCGACAATCGAAACGGAGCCGATGACGATGAGAAGCGCTGAGTTCGAACTTCTCGCACTGAACCCTGCACCCAGCAGTGCGGTGACGACAGCGGGCGGCATCAGCCATCGCAGCAGGTGCCAGTCGATGTCGCGCCACACTCGGACGGCGACGATGAACGCGGCGATTGACGCCAGTGCGTTGACAACGAGGACTCCCTGCTGAGGACCGATCAACAGTACGAGAAAGGGGGACAAGAGCATCGAGAACCCCAGTCCGGCAAGCCTCTGCGTTACCGCACCCACGAACACGAGGACGACGAGGACGAGATCGAGCATGATTCACAGTCCTGCTGTCTTCGTGCGGCGACGACCCGTTCGGATCATCGCCGCACCTTCGGACATCGACCGAGTAATGCGGGGCGCTCTCAGCGGATTGCCTCCTCGGCAAGCGCATCCGGGTCGGGATCGGGGCTCCCGACGCTTGTGGCGCGGGTGGGGCGACCTTTCACCGTGGGCAGGCCCAAAATCACGTACACGGCACTACCAGCTAGCAGCCCCCAGAATGCGCTGCCCACGCTGATGAGGACGATGCCCGACATCGTGACCGCGAGCGTGGTGAGCGCCGAGACCCCGGTGCGGGCGTCGCCGCCCATCGCGCCCTTCAATGCGGTGAGCGTAGAGGCGAGCAGTGCTACCGCGGCGAGTGTCGTTATGGTCTCGGTGGGGATGGACTGGAATCCCGCGACGAGGAAGCTGCCGAAGATGCCGACGAGCAAGTAGGCGACACCGGCCGAAAGTCCTGCGATGTAACGGCGATTCCGGTCGTGATGCGACTCGGGGCCGACGGCGATGGCCGCGGTGATGGCCGCGATGTTGATGCCGTGGTTACCGGCCGGGGCCAGTAGGGCGGAGACCGTGGAGATGGACCCGACGAGGAGTCGATCGTTGGGCCGGTAGCCCTCGGATCGCAGCAACGCGAGCCCCGGAGCGTTCTGCGAGGCCATCGTCACGATGAACAGCGGAAGCCCGATGCTGACCAGCGCGGTGAGGTTGAAGGTCGGCATCGTGAAAACCGGGCCGGTGATCGTCAGCCCCACGTTCATCGACTTGAAGGAACCGGTCACCGCGGCGACCGTCACGCCGACGATCAGCGCCGCGAGGACCGCGTACCGGTCGAAGTACCGCTTGCCGACGAAGAAGGTGGCGATCACGCTCCCGGCCAGGAGCGGAGCCGCCTGGAATGCTGCGCCGGCCGAGATGACGAAGGGAAGTAAGATGCCGGCCAGCAGCGCCTGCAGCACCGGCGCGGGCACGCGGTCGAGCAGCCATCCGAACCACCCCGTGTATCCGACCACCGCAGCCGCGATCGACGCGACGAAGAACGCGCCGACCGCGTCGGAGAAACTGAACCCGCCCAGGGACGCGATCAGTAGCGCGGCACCTGGCGTCGACCAAGCCACGATGATCGGCATTCGCGTGAAGAGGCTCAACGCGATGCTGCAGACGCCGTTACCGATGGATACGGCCCACACCCATGAGGCGGTCTGCGCTTCGTTCAATCCAGCTGCGCGAGTTGCCTCGAGTACGATGAGGAAGGGGCCGGAGTAGTTCACCAGCGCTGAAATTACCCCGGCGACAAGCGCAGACGCCGAAACGTCCTTGAGCACCGAGCGCAGCACACTCATGCGGCGAACTCCCGTAGAGAGCCGAGCGAAGTCTGTGGCAGTAACGCGATTGACAGTGCGGGAGTAACGTTATCCAATGCTCTCATGGGTAACGATAACAGAGCCGCGGAGGTCGCCGCGATCCTGCGGAATCGTGCCGCCTCGATGCGTGTCGGTGACAAACTGCCCCCGGTTCGTCAGCTCTCAAGTGAGTTCCAGGCCAGCGCTGCGACGGTTTCCCATGCGATTGCGCAGCTTCAAGCGCTCGGGGTGGTCAAAGCGGAGCCGGGCCGAGGCACATTCATCGTCGGACGGGACCGGCTTCCGGAACCCGACTATTCGTGGCAATCGCAATCGCTCGGCCGCGCACGGGTCGACGCGCGTAGAACCTCCCGGCTGGGTGCCTACGGAACCGCCGACGACATCCAGTTGTCGTGGGGTTATCTGGCCCCGGAGTTACAGCCGCTCGAAGACCTCAGGTCCCTGGGTGCGCGTGCCGCGCGAAGCCCGAGGGCGTGGACGATGGCGCCGCCGGCCGGCCTGCCGGATCTGCGCAGAGTCTTCTCGGAAGAGTTCCACACCGACCCGAGCGACGTGATGATCGTGCCCGGGGGGCAGCAGGCGCTCGTCTACGCGCTGCGTACCCTCGCCGACCCGGGCGCGACTGTGATTGCCGAAAGTCCCAGCTATCCAGGGGCGATGATCGCCACGCAGGCGGCCGGTCTCGAACTCGTCGCTGTCCCCGCGGACGCCGACGGCATCCGGCCCGACAAACTTGCCGACGCGCTGGAACGCACCCGCGCGACTGTGATCTACCTCCAACCGTGCTACGCCAATCCGACCGGCGCGGTGTTGAGCGCCTCGCGTCGGGAAGAGGTGCTCCGGCTCGCGGCCCGACACGGCGCCTTCATCGTCGAGGACGACTGGGCCCGGCACCTGAGCATCGACGGGCGTGCGCCCGCACCGCTGTTCATTCAGGATCCCGACGGGTACGTGGTTTCGATTGCCACGCTGAGTAAATCGGCGGCACCGGGACTGCGGGTCGCCGCGATCGCTGCGCGAGGGCCCGCCGGCGAACGCCTCCGGACGGCGCGCATCGCTGACGACATGTGTGTGCCCCCGTTGATCCAGGAGGTCGCGCTGAGCCTGCTCACCTCGAGTGCCTGGCCGCGGCACCTCAAGAGGCTCCGGTCGCACCTTGCGGAGCGCCGCGACGTGATGCTGGGCGAGATCGCGGCGATGCTCCCGGACGTGCGCGTGCCGCACATCCCTCAGGGCAGCATCCACCTCTGGGCCAAGGTCCCGGAAGGTACCGATACGACGGCGTTGACCGCCGCCGCCCAGGATGCCGGCGTCCTGATCGGCGACGGCGGACACTTCTACTTCGACGAGCCCCCCGCGGCGTATATCCGCCTCTCGTATGCTGCCGCCTCCGTCCCACAGATCACCGAGGGCGTCCGTCGAATCGCACGGCTCATGGAAGGGGAATGAGCACAACGGATTGCAGACCTATCGGTCTCGTCAATTGTCTTCCGGGCGCCCGTCTCCCGTGTGCACGACTTTGCTCGTGGCTCGACCTATGATGACGCCATGTCCAGGTCATCGATGGTGGACTCGGCACGACGGATCTCGGCGATCGTCGCCGACACCGCGCCGATGGATCAGCGTGCCGATGCCGTACTGGGGGAGTTGGCGAAGATTGTCGCCTACGACGCCGCGCAGATCGCTGTCTGGGATCCGAGCACCTCGACGCATCACACTGTCGCCAGCCGTGGATACACCGAGGAGATGCGTGCCGCGCTGAACGGGCCCCGGTATCGCACCGACCGCGTCTGGGGTGTGCTGGAGCAGCGGGCGGAACCGGTCTTCTGGAAGGACTGTCCGTTCGACCGGCGCGAATCAGCGTTCTACGTCGAGGCAGTCGAGGCTCACGGATTCCGTGAGGGCGCCACGATGCTGCTGCGTGCCGTCGACGGTGTGTACCTGGGAATGCTGTTGCTGAACCTCGAGGTGGCCGCGCCGCCCGCGGACGAGGTACGTGAAGTTCTCGGGATCGTCGGGGCCGGGATGTCTCCGCTCGTCGATCGCCTCGCGCCGGCACGGCAGTTCGTCTCGCTGCACTCACCACAGCTCCCCGCCGCCGCACTCGATCCGGTCCACGGGTGGGTGCCGCTGACCCCCGAAGGTTTGCCTCCTCCGGCGTTGCTGGAGGCGACAACCGAGGTTCTGTCGAGGACGGACCGCCCGGCGCGGTTTCGCTGGTGCGATCGTGACAGCGATCGCAGTGGCCGGCAATCGCGGGCGCAACCACTGATGGTCGAGTTGTTTCCCTTCGGTGGTTCGACATGTCGCGCAGTCGTGAGCTGGCGTCAGGAACCACTTCCATACGGGCTGACCCGGCGTGAGTTGGATGTTCTCGCCGTGTTGCTGACGGGGGCTTCGAACGCCGCTATCGCACAGGCACTGTCGACGAGCGTGCGAACGATCACCACGCACGTCGAACACATCCTTGCCAAGCTGTCGGTCACCACCCGAACGGCTGCCGCCCTCCTCGCTGACCGTGAAGGGCTGCTGAGCATTGACGAAAGATACGTAATCTGACCGACGCATCACCCCAGTGATGCAAATTACATTTCCCGCATCGGGCCACTCAGGGGGTCGGCGGATCCGTTCGCAGACCCCTCGATTCGGTCCGAGGCGGAGGAATGTGTAGAACGCCGGCGTGAACCGGCGCCTTACCTCCGTCGGCCTCGTCGTAGCTTCCGCTACGCGAGTCAGCCCTACGCGAACCGTTACGTTCGCGGCGCGAGGAGACACCCATGACGACATCTTCCGAGCTCGATGCCCTTTCCGTGGCGGAGACCTCTCGAGCAGTGCGAGCCAAGCACCTCTCACCGGTGGAAACCACCGAGGCGGCGATCGAACGAATCGAACGACGCAACCCAAGTCTGAATGCCGTGACGTACAAGGGGTATGACGACGCCCGCGCCCGCGCACGGCAACTAGAAGCGCAAATTGTGCAGGGCGAAGACGTCGGGGTGCTGGCGGGCGTGCCCAGCCTCATGAAGGACCTGTTCGGTTTCAAGCCGGGCTGGCCCGCGACGCTCGGCGGCCTGTCGGCGTTGCGCCACAACATCTCCGACACCTGGAGCATGTTCCCGGCACGCGTCGAGGCCGCCGGCAGTATCGTCGTCGGGCAGACCAACAGTCCCGCTTTCGGATTTCGCGGGACGACGGACAACGCAACCGTGGGGCCCACCCGTAATCCATTCGATCCGAGCCGGAATCCGGGCGGCTCGTCCGGTGGAAGTTCGGCGGCAGTAGCGGACGGAATGGTCGCACTTGCAGGCGCCACCGACGGTGGGGGATCGATCCGCATCCCTTCCGCGTGGAGCGGTGTGGTCGGATTTCAGCCATCGGCGGGCCGCCTGCCTTTCGTCGCCCGGCCGAACGCCTTCGGGACCTCCTGCTTCCTCTACGAAGGGCCGATCACGCGCACCGTCGAAGACTCCGCGCTCGCGATGACTGCACTGCACGGTTTCGATCCACGGGACCCGATCGCTCTCGACGAGACCGTCGATTTCATGGCTGCGCTCACGCGAGGGGTGAAGGGCAAGCGCATCGGATACACCGCCGACTACGGAATCTTCCCGGTGGATAAGCAGGTGCGGGACGTCGTCGACGACGCGGTACGGGTGTTCGAGGATCTCGGTGCCGTCGTCGAACCCGTCGACTTCGGCTTCACCGTCTCACACCGCGAACTGAGCGACATGTGGTCGCGGGTGACGGCGTTCGGAGTTCACGAGACGCTCGCATCTCTCGCCGAGAACGGCCTAGACCTACGAGTGGAAACTCCACACGAACTGCCGGAGTCGATGATGCACTGGGTCGATCTGGTTCCCACCCTCGGCGCGGACGATCTCATCCGGGATCAACGGATGAGGACCGACGTCTACGACCGTTTCGCGGACGTCTTCGCCACCTACGACTACATCGTCGCACCGACGCTGGCGTGCATGCCCGTACTGAACGGCCACGACGGAGAAACCCAGGGGCCGACGGAGATCAACGGTGAACAGGTGGACCCGCTGATCGGCTGGTGCATGACCTATTTCACCAACTTCACAGGAAACCCCAGTGCATCTGTGCCCGCCGGACTCTCGAACGGGCTGCCGGTGGGAATGCTCGTCATGGGGCGCAGGCACGACGATGCCGGCGTCATGGCAGCGATCGCTGCCTTCGAGCAGGCGCGCCCCTGGGCCGATCACTACCGCATTCCTGGCACCCGCCCACTGTGACCGGGCTGGAGGGGGAAGTGAGATTCCCACTTCCCCTCCAGATAGGTCACCTCACCGACGCGACCGCCGCCGGTCGCGACTCTGTGCCCATCAGCCGTGGAAAGGTCAGCATGTCGACGACCAAATCCTCTAGTGAACGTACTATCGCGAAATCCAGCCAATATGCTTCTGTCGGAACAGCTCTCGGTGCGTCAATTGTCTGTGTAGTTGCTCTGGGTGTCGCGCTCTTGCTTGAAGCTGCCGCGGCCGCCCGCTCGAGTTCGACGCTGAGCTACGAGCAGTGGACCTCCGACATCACGACGTCGTGGACGGCGTGGGGGACCTGGGTCCTCGGAGACTTCACCGAGCCGACTTCGTACAAGAGTCCACTCGCGTCCGTAGGACTGATCGCGGGCGCGTTCGCCGCGTATCTGCTCCGGCGGTCCTCGTCCCGGTTCGCCGGCACACCGGTCGCGTACGGGTTTGGCGCCCGCTTTCCGTGGATGATCGGAGCGGTGGTTCTGTCCTTGCTGGCGACGAATCTGCTGTTCCGCGGCCTACTCGTGGACGGGAAGTGGCAGCCGACGTTCGTCGTCGTCGCCTCGGTCCCCGCTGCTGTCGTGCTGCTCTACGGGCGCGGCTGGGCGGTCTTGGGTACCGCTGCCGTTCTCGGAGTCGTGACTGTACCGCCTCTTGCGATGGTTCTGATCGCGAACCTCTGTATCCCAACAGGGATCCCGAATGTCGTCGGCATCGTCTCAGCGATGGCCATCGGCGGGGCGATCGCGTGCGCGGCGTGTCGCTTCTTGCCTTGGATGAGGGTGACCGACGATCCGCCGCCACTGCACGGACCGGCTCGAATGAACGTCCGACAGAGTGAAGCTGCGTGGACTGTTCGTCGTGTGCTCGCCGACTTCTCGGAGGCACAGTTCATCGGCAGCGAGTGGGCCGGGGGGCTAATGATCATCGGCGCGTGCGTCGGATTCCTCATCGACCCGACCTTCGCGGGCTACGGCCTCGAACTGCTACCCCGGATACTGTTCGCCCAGGTACTCACTTCCGCGATCGGGGTGGTGTTGTGGCGCCAGTGGTATCGCGCTGGGGGGTGGACTGCGACCTACGTCCCCGTGGTCTCGAGCGCGCCTACCGCCGTAGTCGCTTTCGGTGGGAGCTGGTCTGCTCTCGTCCTGGGCGCAATTCTCGGTGCCGTACTCGGGGCTCCCGTCGCCCGACTGCTCGCAAAGCCGATTCCTCCGATGTTCCATCCATTCGTCGCCAACGTGACCTCGATGGCTGTGACCACTCTCGTCGTGTACTGGTCGCTAATGGCCATTCTCTGATGCTGGGAGGCCTCCGGAAGGCGTGACCTCGGTGTCTTCACCCCGACACTGCACCGAACTGCATCCACGATTCGCTGAGTCGTCGCACACCAGCCTCGATGTCGGCTGCGGATTTGTAGAACACCAGACGGACATGGTCATCGCCGCTGCCGTCCGCAGTGAAGGTGGACCCGGCGGCGATCAGTACGCCGTTCCTGCGTGCCTCGATAGCGAACTGTGTCGCCGAGCCGCGGGGCAGTGCGATCCACAGAGACCATCCCTCGGCCGGTGTGTGCCACGTCCAGTCGGGGAGGGCGGCCTGGAGAAGTGACTGTGTGAGGTGCAGACTCTCGGCCGCCTCGCGCTTCCGCCGCTCCGCGATCTCCGTGTGGTGGTACAGGAGCTCGAGTGAGACGATCTGGGCAATCAGTGATGTGCCCAAGTCCTCGACACCCTTGAGTCGAGCGAGACGCTCGGCCAGGGGGGCAGGCGCGCGCAGCCATCCGACTCTGAGTCCGTCCCACAAGAGCTTTCCGACTCCGCCGATCGTGATGATCGGTGCATCCGGATTCGTGGCAGCCAGTGGCGCCTGTCGGGCACTGGTCCGCGACAGACCCGCGTAGACATCGTCGTCGACGATCACTGTGGAGGATGCCGCTGCGAGGTCGACGACGTGCTGGCGTTGTTCGTCGGTCATGGCGGTTCCGGTCACGGAATGACAAGTCGACATCGTATAGATCAGATCCGGCCGGTGACTCCTCATCGATTCCGTGAGTTGGCCGGGATCGAACCCTTCGGCACCGGAGCGGACCGAGACGATGTGCGCTGAGCGTGAGCGCATCTGATCCAATGCTCCCAGATACGTAGGGCTTTCGAGGATAACGGATCCTCGCGGGCGCATGAAGAGACGGCACACCAGCGCGAGTGCTTGCTGTGCGCCCGACGTCACCACTACCTCGTTCGATCGGGTGGGTAGTCCTCTGGCCGTGTACCACTCGGCGATCCACTGCCGCAGATCGGGCAGCCCGTGTAGATAGTGCACGGCACTGTCGGCGAGCCGAATAACCTCGGCCGCACTGGATGTGACAGCGTCGTGGAGCTCGATCGGGGCAGGTGGCGTCGGACTGACGAAGTCGACAACTGGCGAGTGCGCAGCCGATCCGGCGAGTGGGCCGTTATCGGGGGTTTCGACCCAGTCCATCATCCTCGTCGCCCGCTCCTTCACCGGGCGACGAGCGAAGGTTCCTCTCCCCGTTGTGCTCTCGGCCCAGCCCAACTCCTTCAGTCTCCTGTAGGCCTGCACCACCGTGGTTCTGCTGACGGAGAGGGCGTCGGCTATGTCCCTCTCACCTGGGAGCTTCTCGCCGACCCGGATGTGTCCGGCGGAGATCAGTGCCTCGAAGCACTGCGCAATGCTCCGATACCGCGGCCCAGGAACGCCTTCGGTTCGGAGCAAGTGCCAGATGATCATTCTATTCGTGGTCGACAAGAAACAAGTCCAATCTCGAATGGGTGGCCTCTTGTGTGCTGGGCATCACAGCTACATCATCGTCTGCAGAAGCCACCACTGCAACCATGAAATGTGAGAGGCGTATATGTCGAAACAGAACTTCGCTGCAGGTGTCAACGGGAAAACCGGTCACCGGGTTCTCGTAATTCAGCATGTTGAATGCGAGCCGCCGGCAGCCTTCGAAGATGTACTCGTCGACCGCGGTATCGAAATCGATCGAATCGAGTTGGATCGGGGCGATACGCTGCCCGACTGGCGGTTGTACGACGCCATCATCGCGATGGGCGGACCGATGGGTGCGGTCGACGATCACGAATTTCCTTGGCTCGTCGACGAGCGGAAATTCATCGAAGAGGCCGTGAGCACCGGAACGCCGTACTGGGGCGTCTGCCTGGGAGCGCAACTTCTCGCCGCCTCGTTCGGTGCCGAGATCTACACAGGCGAGGCACCGGAGGTGGGTATGAATGAGGTTGCCCTAACCGCAGCCGCCGAGCGGGACCCGGTGTTCTCCCAGCTCCCATCCTCGTTTCCCGTGTTCCAGTGGCATTCGGACTCCTTCGTTCTGCCGGAGGGATTCTCTCGGCTGTGTGAATCGAAGCTGTATGAGAACCAGGCCATCGCCCGGGGCGCAGCCTATGGGGTCCAGTTTCATGTCGAGGTAACCGAGTCGCTTGCCGCGGAGTGGGGAGATATTCCGGAATACAAGGAGGCATTGGAGTCCATCCACGGGGAGGGCGCTTCGCAGAAGATCTTGGAAGATCTGAGGCTGAACATCGACGGAAATATGAAAATTGCCAAGAAGATCTTCAGTTCATGGCTCGACAATTTCGTCGATCGTTAAATCGATGCATCCATTGGGGAATGATCAGGAGAAGTCATGTCCAGCTTGTCTCTTATGTTCGTGGGGTCTGTCCTTCTGCTGAACGGCCTCGGCCTGTTGGGTGTAGTCGGACCGAAGGCAACCGCCCCCGTTAACGTGTTCATCGGTTCAGCTCTGGTGATTACCGTGTTGTCTACGGTGCTCTCGAGTCTGAATTCGGAGGCCGGGCAGCTCGATGTCGTTCTGGGTGCTACAGGCTTCCTGCTCTTCGCCTTCACCTACCTTTACGTGGCATTCAACAACTTCGGAAGCCTGCCAGGAGATGGTCTCGGCTGGTACTGCGGGTGGGCCGCGCTAGTGTCCACGTTCCTGGCTGCGGTCAATTTTGTCCGATTCTCGGACGTCAAGTTCGGATTCATCTGGCTATCCTGGGTGGTCTTGTTCTCGGCCTTCTTCTTCATCCTCGCGTTGGGATGGGAGCGACTGCAACGCCCAACTGGCTGGCTGGCTGTGCTGCAGGCGTTCACAACAACGACGATCCCGGGTGCTATGCAGCTCACAGGAACCTGGAACGAAGTGAGTTCAACGGTGGTCGTCGCCGTTCAGGTCGTCGTCATCGCCGTGTTCCTGGTACTCGTGGCACGCACAAGGACGACTCGTTTGGAACCTGATGTAGCGAGCGAGGAACGAGATCTCGAACTGCATCGGTGACGTGTGCACCGCAATCACGCCCACCAAGAACCCGAATCGAGAAGAAGATGACTGCATCACGAGTGGAGCCGGGATTCTACTCGATCTCCGAACTCCAAAATGCCTACCGGACGGGGGATTACACTCCGTCCGAGGTGATCGACGACATCCTCCGCCGCGCGAAGACATTCGAGTCGCTGAACACCTTCATCACCCTGGATGAAGACGGATGCAGGGCACAGGCGGAAGTGGCGACAAGAACGCTCGAACGCCACGGGCCGACCCCCGAAAAGCCCCTGCTGGGCATCCCCGTCACAGTCAAGGACTTGATTCGTACCCGTGGTCTCCGCACGACACGGGGATCGCTCGTAACGAAAGACTTTGTACCCTATGAGGATTCTCCATCCGTAGCACGACTACGGGAAGCGGGTGCAGTGATTGTTGGGAAAACCAACACCAGCGAAGGTGGCTGGAAGGGTGATGCTGCAAACCAACTCATCGGACCATCGCTCAACCCGTGGGCGACCGAGCGTTCTGCCGGCGGCTCGAGCGGCGGAGCCGGTGTCGCCGCAGCGCTGGGTTTCGGGCCAGTCGCCGTCGGGACGGACGGCGCTGGCAGCGTACGGATCCCGGCAGCCTTCTGCGGCGTCGTCGGCTTCAAACCGACACTGGGCCGTATTCCATACTGGCCGCATTCGTCCGATGGCCTATCCCACATCGGGGTACTCACCCGCAACGTCGAGGATGCGGCTCGATCAGTGGCCGTCATGAGTGGCCCGGATCCTCGAGATCGTCTGAGCAATATCGGTGATCGGATCGATCTTCCGATGCCAGATACCGGCACGCGTTCGCTGCGAGTGGGCTTCACGGCTTCGCTCGGCAGCGCAAAACCGGAGGCCTCCGTGGAGACCGCACTCTACGATGCAGTGGCGCTGTTGCGCGAGATCGGCTATGACACTGTCGAACTCGACATCGACATTCCAGATCCCTACCATATCCTCGATACCATCTGGGCCGGTCACGAGGCCTCGAGTCACTGGGACAACTTCGACGAGATCGTGCATCTACTCGACCCGGGTTACGCGAGCTTGATCCGGAGGGGTCGAAAACTCGGTGCCGGTCAACTCGCGCGTGCACACGATCTTCGCCACAACTACACGATGGCCGTGCGGACTGCGACCCGCGACGTCGATATCCTCCTGACACCGACGACACCGATCACCGCGTTCCCGTCCGATCAGGGTGAGGCCGTCCTCGTCGACGGGAAGGTCTCCGACGGGCTCTCGTGGACGCCGTACACGTACCCGTTCAATCTGACCGGGCAGCCCGCGGTTAGCATGCCGGCTGCTCTCGATCCTCGCGGACTTCCGATCGGGATTCAGTTCGTGGGGCGGTTCGGCGACGACCACAGCGTCCTCGGCATTGCCGCCGACTATGAGGCCAACCGTCCATGGGCACCCGCCTATCCAGAGCTCATCAATCACTCGACCTACTGAAGGAATGCACATGTCCGAGAGCATCAGTACCGCGACACTGAAGAATCTAAGCACCGGCCGTTCGGGGTTCATCGAGATGCACAATCTGTGGACACCTCGGCAGAAGGCCAAGGCCGCCGAGATCCTCGCGCAGATCGAGGACAACGGGCTGGAGGTGATCCGCATGTCCTTCTGCGATCCCCATGGTCTCTCGCGAAGCAAGGCAGTGACCGCTTCTTCGTTCGCATCGGTCCTGAGGAATGGGATCGATTGCAGTCCTGGTCCGTTCATCTTCGACACCGGTCTTGACCTGGTGTTCAATCCGTTCGAACGCGGCGGAGGACTCAACGACGACGAAATGACGGGTGCCGGCAGCTTTGTGCTGGTTCCGGATCCGGAGACCTTTCGTGTCCTCCCCTGGGCGGACAAGGTGGGATGGATCATCGGTGACGAGTACTTCAAGTCGGGGCGCCCGGTGCCGTTTTCGTCACGACAACTGCTGAAGCGGATGTTGAGGGAGGTCGAGGGACGAGACTTGCAGTACGTCGTGGGCCTCGAGGTCGAGTGGTATCTCACCCGTCTCGTCGACCTGAAGAACGATCTCGAGTCCGTCGGCGGCTTCGGATCCCCAGGTGCCGCTCCCGTTGTCGCTCCGGTCAACCTGGGCTATCAGTTCAACAGCGAGAATCTGATCGATGAAGTCGAGGGACTGATTCGGGAGATTCGATCAACGCTGTTGTCGTTCGGAATCCCACTACGCACGACAGAGCACGAGTCCGGGCCCGGTCAGATGGAGTTCACGTTCGATCCGATGCCGGCCCTCGACGCCGCGGATGCGATGCTTCTCTTCCGGACCACAGTCAAGCAGCTTTGCGCACGTGCCGGCTACCACGCGACGTTCATGTGTGCTCCTGCGCTCAGCGGCTTCGACGCGAGCGGGTGGCACCTACATCAGTCGCTCTTCGACAAGAGCGCCGGTGAGAATGTGTTCGTGGCTCAGGGCGAGGGCGAGTTCGTCTCAGAGTTCGCCACACACTTCGCCGGCGGGTTAGTTCATCACGCGGCGGCTACCGCCATCTTCGCGGCACCGACGGTGAACGGTTACAAGAGATTCAGCGATCGATTCTCGCTCTCACCCGACAGAGCGACTTGGTCCGCTGACAACCGCGGAACCTATCTGCGAGTGTTGGGCGGTCCCGGTGACCCCGCAACCCACTTCGAGAACCGGCTCGGTGAACCGGCAGCCAATCCCTACCTGTACATGGCGTCTCAGCTGATTGCCGGGCTGGATGGGGTAGACAACAAGATCGATCCGGGACCGCTGACCGACAATCCACACGAGAAGGATCTGCCTCGTCTGCCGTCGAGCTTGGCGCAGGCGGCAGATGCTCTAGATACCAGCGAGTTGTTCCGGCGCAGCGCGGGCGACGCGTTCGTCGACTTCTACCTGGGGCTGAAGCGGAACGAGTGGCGTAGGTACATCCAGTACCTGGAAGAGAACGGAATTCGTGAAGATCAGAATTCTGTGACGGAGTGGGAGCAGCGGGAGTACTTCCGTAGCTACTGATCGGGGTGACCCCGCCGCTCTGCCGGCGGCGGGGTTCCCGAGTCTTCTCTGAGATTCACTGCTGGATGGATGGATTCGGTGTTGGAAGGTTTCTATGTCTGAGATGATTGGATCCCGGCGGATCGGCGACGTGTTCGTTCCGAGCGCGGAGTTCGCGGCCGCGGCGAACGCCGGCCCCGAGTTGCAGGCCGAGGCCGACGGCGATCGGCTCGCCTTCTGGGACACCCAGGCGCGGCGCCTGGACTGGGCGACCGAGTGGACGCAGGTCCTCGACTGGTCGGACGCGCCCGTCGCGAAGTGGTTCGTCGGTGGCAGCCTCAACGTCGCGTACAACTGCGTCGACCGGCACGTGATCGCCGGCAACGGCGACCGCGTCGCGATCCACTTCGAGGGTGAGCCCGGCGACAGCCGCGACATCACCTACAACGACCTGCTCGCCGAAGTGAGCCGCGCGGCAAACACTTTCACCGAACTCGGCCTCGTCGCCGGCGACCGTGTCGCGATCTACATGCCGATGATCCCCGAGGCGATCGTGACGATGCTCGCGTGCGCCCGCCTGGGCCTGACCCATTCGGTCGTGTTCGCCGGGTTCTCGGCGACGGCGCTGCGCTCGCGCATCGACGACGCGGAGGCCAAGCTGGTCGTCACCGTCGACGGGCAGTGGCGCCGCGGCCAGGCCGCCCCGATCAAGCCCGCGGTCGACGAGGCGTTGGCCGGCGATGCCGGCGATTGTGCGGATGCCGGTGCTCGTTCTGTTCGGAACGTGCTGGTGGTCAAGCGGACCGGCATCGACGTCGACATCGCCGCCGGGCGGGACCTGTGGTGGCACGAGACCGTCGAGAAGGCGTCGCCCGTGCACGAGGCGCAGGCGTTCGACGCCGAGCACCCGCTGTTCATCCTTTACACCTCCGGCACCACCGGTAAGCCCAAGGGCATCATCCACACCTCCGGCGGCTACCTGACCCAGGCGTCGTACACCCACCACAACGTGTTCGACCACAAGGCCGGCCGCGACGTGTACTGGTGCACCGCCGACATCGGCTGGGTCACCGGGCACAGCTACATCGTCTACGGCCCGCTGAGCAACGGCGTCACGCAGGTCGTCTACGAGGGCACCCCCAACTCGCCGGACGAGCACCGCCACTTCCAGATCATCGAGAAGTACGGCGTCACGATCTACTACACCGCGCCGACGCTGGTGCGCACGTTCATGAAGTGGGGCCGCGAGATCCCCGACGCGCACGACCTGTCGTCGATCCGGCTGCTCGGCTCGGTGGGCGAGCCCATCAACCCAGAGGCGTGGCGCTGGTTCCGCGACGTCATCGGCGCCGGCACCGCCCCGATCGTCGACACGTGGTGGCAGACCGAGACCGGCGCGATCATGATCTCGCCGCTGCCCGGCGTCACCGCCACCAAGCCCGGCTCCGCGATGGCGCCGCTGCCCGGCATCTCCGCGAAGATCGTCGACGACGACGCCCACGAACTCGGTGCCGGCGGCAGCGGCTACCTGGTCCTCGACCAGCCGTGGCCGGCGATGCTGCGCGGCATCTGGGGCGACATGGAACGTTTCCGCGAGACCTATTGGTCGAGGTGGGCGCACTACCACGGTCCCACATGCTATTTCGCCGGTGACGGCGCCAAGTACGACGAGGACGGCGCGCTGTGGGTCCTCGGCCGCGTCGACGACGTCATGAACGTCTCCGGCCACCGCATCTCCACCTCCGAGGTCGAGTCCGCGCTCGTCGGGCATCCGTCGATCGCCGAGGCGGCCGTCGTCGGCGCCGCGGACGAGACCACCGGGCAGGGCATCGTCGCGTTCGTGATCCTGCGCGAAGGCATGGAAAATACTGGCCAACACCTCATCGCGGAACTGCGCGCGCAGGTCTCCACCGAGATCTCCCCCATCGCCAAGCCCCGGCAGATCACCGTCGTGCCGGAACTGCCGAAGACCCGCTCCGGCAAGATCATGCGCCGCCTGCTGCGCGACGTCGCCGAGGGCCGCGACCTGGGCGACACCTCGACCCTCGTCGACCCCAAGGTACTCGAGCCGATCCGGATTCACCGCGCGCCGAGGTGACGAGTTCTTGTCCATTCCTCCGTCATCACCAGGCCTGTCCAGCCAAGTGATGACGGTCGATCATCGATTGATTGGAGAGTTGGTATGCGCATCATCCTGATTGGGCCTCCGGGCGTCGGGAAGGGGACGCAGTCCCATTTCCTCGCACGCACCCTCAAGATTCCTCACATCTCGACTGGTGATCTCTTTCGTTGGCACATCGCGAACAGCAGCACGCTGGGCAAGGCAGTCAAGTCGTACATCGATGCAGGTGAGCTCGTCCCGGGTGTTGTTACCGAACGTGTCGTCGCTGAACGACTGTCGCAAGACGATGCGGCGGCCGGGTTCATTCTCGACGGCTTTCCCCGCACACACGATCAAGCGCGTGTCCTCGACGCCATCCTTGCGCGTCGGGGAGACAAGGTCGATCACGTCATCGAGTTCGCCCTCGACAACACGGAACTGAGGTCACGACTGTTGGCCCGTGGCCGTAGCGACGATACCGACGACGTGATCCGGCATCGCCTCCACGTGTATGAGAAGGAACGGGACACGATACTCGGGCACTACGGGCCGATCGTGACTGCGCTGGATGCGTCCGGATCGGTCGACGAGATCAGCGAGCGTCTACTCAGCACTCTGGGGGCACGGGTCCTCCAGACGCTGGGAGTGCACGGCGCACGTTCGAGCCAGGCCGCGGTCTAGCCTGGTCTGCCCGACCGGTTGCTGATTCCCCACTGAACTAGCTGCTTTGTTCGTTCACTTGGGCTGGAGAGCTCGTGACAGAACAGCGGGTGAGTGGTGGCGAGTCGTGCCCGGGCTTCTATTTCCAAGCGGCATCTGCGAGAAGGACTATGACTACTGTCGAGAAGTAACGCATCACTGTCGAGGAAGCGCGGAAGACGCATAACCCGCCGATCATCCGTCGACCGGACAGTGCCGAGTCGAAGATGGGTCGGTTCAGCAACACCACACAGATGGTCTTCCATCCCTCGGAGGAGGATCCCACGCAGCCGAATGCCGGCATCGTCAACTATCTTCCGGGAGCCAGCTTCCCGCTGCATATGCACGAGTTTGCTCAGATGTGGTACATCGTCGAGGGTGAGTGCTGCTTCGGCGATACCATCCTGCGAGCCGGTGACCTTGTGTACATGAAGGATCCACACGTCGAGTTCGAGATGACTACGGAAGAGGGTTGCCGGATCCTCTTCCTCCAGTATCAAGGCCCAACTACAGGGCAAGGTCCGATCTACGAGGGCCGCTTCAATGTCGCAGAGGTCAAGGAAGTGACCCGCAACGAGCTCGAACACTAAGAGGGTCGCCGCGGGCACGCACAACCCCCAAATTCGGTTCCACTTCCCGTTGCTGGAACAAAGACCTGGCAGGCATCGCCTGCACCAGGAGCGGCCCGGGTACTACCGCTGGCGCCTTGTGGTAGGACCCGGGTCGTGTCTACGCGAAGTGAGACAGACCGTCTAGAGATCCAGCTATGCCGAGACTTGTTCCTTCCCCGCGTCTCTTGCCGAAGTACGCCAGAGAAGTCTGCCCTCGGGAGGACTATTACTGTCGGCGAACAACTTTCGAAACTATCAATTGCACAGAACGGTATCTCGCCTTGTAGGGTGCCGGGAAGGTTGAGGAGTAGATTGTCTCCACTCATGCGGACTGGTGACACACTGAGTTCGTATGCGCCAGAGCGAATAATCTTGACTCGATACCCGAGGATGTCCGAAAGGTCGCGCACATGTCCTGTTGTCCAATCTATCTCAGATGGGTAGTTTGATGCGATGTCACGCGTCGCCCGAGACACGCAACTCGAGCTCCATCTTCCGTCGACAAGCGCACCGCTCCGCCAACGGATCGCCGAAGCAATCGTCAGCGAAATAGCTGCAGGAAGACTGCAATCCAACGACATACTGCCATCAAGTCGAGCGTTGGCTACCGAGCTGGAGGTGTCCCGAACCCCGGTGGTCGAGGCGTACGACCAACTTGCGGCGGCTGGCTTCGTTATCAGTCGCCCAGGCTCCGGAACACGCGTGGCACTCGGTGCGGAGCAAGCGGCGGCGGCGTGTGCACTGGCGGATCCCGCGCTGGACGGGCCGGTCCCGCGGCGAGAGCCGCGGATCGAGGATCCTCGATGGGATCTTCACCCGGAGATCCCTGACGCATCTTTGATTTCGTCGGAGGACTGGCGCCGATCATGGCGTGCGGCTGCCGCTGCCTCGATCCGCGAAGGAATCGCTGGTGTCGCAGAGCACCCAGAACTCCGCCGCTCAGTTGCCGAGCATGTTCGGCGAGTGCGTGGCATTGCGGCGCGACCCGACGATGTCGTGATCTTTCCAAGCATTGACGCGGTTCTACGCACCATCGTCCAAGTTGCGGATCTCTCTGGACGTAGTATCGCTTTCGAAGACCCGGGTTCTCGCCGAGCCCGGGTGGCGTTGCAACAATGCGGTGCTCTCGTTCGCGCGATAGCGGTCGACGACCAGGGCCTCGATCCGCGTCGATTGGTAGCCACTGACCAGGCCGTCTACTGTACTCCAGCACACCAGTTTCCGTTGGGGTCGCATATGCCGGTGACGCGTCGGGCAGCGCTGGTGGCATGGGCTGCGGCGTCGGGCAGTTTGATAGTCGAGGATGACTACGACAGCGAACTGCGTTTCGATGCCGTTCCTGTCCCAGCGCTACGAGGTCTTGTCGGGGGCGAGGATCGAGTGGCCTACATCGGTTCAGCGTCGAAGATTCTGACGCCATCCGTTCCACTTGCGTGGCTCATCGCGCCACGCGCACTCCGGGCCGCGATCGACATCGTGATTCGATCAAGTAGCGAGATGGCGTGTGGTGTTACCGCATTGGCGCTATCCAACCTTTTCGATTCGGGTGCAATCGAACGCCACGTCGGCCGAGCTACGCGGCGTTACCGCGCGCGTCGAGCTGCCTTCATCGAATCACTGGAAGCGCACTTATCCGACCTCGGCGATATGCGAGGGGCGGTCGTGGGGATCGAGGCAGGGCTACACGTCGTCCTCCGCCTGCCGGATGGCGTCGACGACGAGAAGGTTGCTGAAGAGCTGGGCGAGCGAGGCGTTTCTGTGTCAAGCCTCTCGGAGTATCGCCTACTGGAGACCGGACCACGCGGACTCGTTTGTGGATATTCTCGTCTACCCGAACGGAACGCTCGCCACGTTGCCGCGATGATCGCCGAGGTCGTGAACCGGCAAGTGCAGCGAAGGAGATTGCCGTGAAATCCCCTCCGCCAGATCTGTCCAACGCCGCGCGCGTTCTGTACCAGAGTTGACCTGGACACAATGGGACGACGACGTCCACCACGGCGTCTCGACGCTCGCTCACTCGTCGTGCGGGGGCGTTCGGCCGCCAAGGTGGTCGCTTATGTGGTATCTCACGTGGAGCTGTTGAGGACCACGATCGATGTGGAGTTCCGCGATGTCCGCAGGGATGATCGCGGTGTCGTGCAGCACCGCCGAACCATCTTCTGCGAAGTTGGTCCGATGACTGCACATCGCGGGACTCCCCAGTGGGCGACCGAGAATTTCGGCTTCATCTGCTCCGAGTGTCTTGATGGTTATCGCTTCGTTCGCGGAGGCAACCGGGTAGCCGTGCTGTGCGAGTACCCGATAAAGAGACTGGTCGATCAGCTCGTCAGGTGAGATGCCGATGAGCCAGGGTATGTACGAGTGCTGAAGCACTGCGGGACGCGAGTCGATAATTCTGTGACGCGTGACCGTCAACACCTGCTCGGCTGCTGCCAGATCGAGGAACCCGGCGACGTCCGTAGGCGGCACCTCCCGGGAAGATCCCAAGATGTGGGTCTCGATCCTTGCGCCCTGCGCAGTGAGATCGTCGGCGAAGCCAGCGAGGTGGAGGAGATCGTAGGAGTACTTCTTGCTCGCGGGGAAGGTGCCGGCACCTGTCCGTGATTCGATCAGTCCATCATTCTCGAGCAGTCGAAGTGCTTGACGAAGGGTCATGATCGTGACGCCATAGGATGCGGCCAGTTCACGTTGCGGCGGGAGCGCATCGTTCGTTCCCCATTCGCCGGTTTCGAGTCGGCCACGCAGATCATCGTAGATCGCCAGGTACTTCGGCAGTCGGGAGTGCCTGGTCACCGTTGTCCCGCCTCGTCGAGCCGTTCACGGAATGCCGCAACGGTTTTCATTAGGGACGTCGGACTTGCGCCTTCGAGTGCACAATCCATCAGCGCGGAGGCAACCACGACGCCGTCCGACTCCTGCGCGGCCCGGAAAGCTCGTTCCGGAGAGTCGATTCCGAATCCGATCATGACCGGCAGACCATCGTCCGAGCGGAGGCGTTGCGCGAACTCCCACCTGTCCTCACGAGAGTTGTCTTGTCGGCCTGTCGGCGCCATTGCACCCATTGCGTAGATGAATCCGCCACCGGCTCCGGCGATTTGCCGTGCATCCTCGTCCGGGGTGGACGGAGCGACCATCAACACCGGCGAGACGCCTGCAGCGCCGGCTTCGGAGAGGTACTCCGTCGATTCCTCGAACGGCAGATCGGCCACGATGGAGCCACTGACCCCTGCAGCAGTGAGTGAACGCATGAACTTCGCAGCGCCCCGAGAGACGAGGTGATTGCTATAGGTCATGGCGATCAGCGGCGCCGACACGTCGGGCAGGTCGTCGAGTACTTGTTCGAAGCTGGTTCCGCGTTCCAGGGCTGCGAGCGAAGCGCGCTGGATGGTCGCTCCGTCGAGCATCGGATCCGAGAACGGAAGGCCGATTTCGACAGCGTCAGCGCCGCCGTCGATTGCGGCTCGGACCAGATCCGTCCAGTCGTCCCGCATACCACCCATCACATACCCGATCAGGCATTTCGTACCATTGGTGCGAATGTTTCGGAGTGTGCTTTCAAGCGTTGTCACGGGAGAGCCTCCTGACTTGTTCGGCATCCTTGTCACCTCGACCAGAGACCGTGACGAGCACAGTGGTGTCCTCGTCCAGGCGGCCGTCTCGTGCGGAATCGATGACCCAAGCCAGCGCATGTGCCGACTCGAGGGCCGGGAAGATGCCTTCGAGACGAGCCAACAAGCCTGCCGCCTCCAGGACCTGCTCATCGGTGACGGTTGCGTACGTAGCTCGCCCGAGTTCGGCGAGGTGGGCGTGTTCTGGCCCCAGACCTGGGTAGTCCAGTCCGGCAGCGACGGAGTGGGCCTCGAGAACTTGGCCCGCGTCGTCTTGTAAATACAGCGACATCGAGCCATGGAGTACGCCGAGAGTGCCGTTGGTAGCGCCGGCGCCGCCCGCTCCTTCGACTCCGATCAATCGTGCTCGAGAGGCCGCGAATCCAGCGAAGGTTCCGGCTGCGTTCGACCCGCCTCCCACGCAGGCGACTACGACATCCGGAGCTCCACCGTCGAGGAGTTCGCGGCATTGCGCTTCAGCCTCCAGTCCGATGACCGATTGAAGTTCGCGCACGATCCATGGGTATGGATGCGGTCCGAGGACGGAGCCCAGACAGTAGTGACTCTTGTCGGCGCGGGTAACCCAGTGCCGGAACGCTTCGCTGGTTGCGTCCTTGAGCGTTCCGGCGCCCGCACGGACACGAACGACCCGGGCGCCGAGTGTCTCCATTCGATAGACATTGAGTTCTTGCCTGGCCATGTCGACTTCACCCATGTAGACGGTGCACTCCATGCCAAGCGATGCCGCGGCGGTCGCGGTTGCGACGCCGTGTTGTCCGGCGCCGGTTTCGGCGAGGAGTTCACGCCGGCCCATTCTGCGAGCAAGCAGTCCCTGTCCGAGAGCGTTGTTGAGCTTGTGGCTGCCGGTGTGATTGAGGTCTTCCCGTTTCAGCAGGACCTGGGTGCCGAGCGCCTCGGACAGCCGGCGAGCTCGTGTGACTGGCGTTGGCCGACCGCAATATTCGGCCAGAAGTGAACTAAGTTCGGCCTTGAAATCGGGATCGTTCCATGCGCGCCGGAAGCCGTCTTCAACGGCGCGACATGCGGGTACGAGGGCTTCCGGAACGTAGCGCCCGCCGAATCGCCCGAACCTGCCGGCAGGGCCGGGATCTCCCACAAGTAACTGGGTCTTTGTGTCCACGCCGCAAGCATACTAGCTATCTAGCGTTCTAGAACAATTACGGTCGATGTTCTGAATCCCGACCCAAGTCATCGATCGCGTAGTGGTGCCGAGATGAACCTCGCGGCTGGTTGGTCGGACTCGAATCGACCTCCACCCAGGCGCGTGCGCCAGCTGACAGAAGTAGCCAGCCTGGCGCCGCTGCTCCAGTAACGCTGGTCGGCAGAAGGATTGGACCGAGCGAAACCGATCTCCACCGATCACGGATAATCGATGTGAGCCCCCGTTCTCCAGAGAGGACCCCTCATGTCCGCCTATGCCCGCCTCTGCGGTCGTCCTTCCACCGCCCGAGTCCCGCGGGCCTTACTCGAGCGTGCGCTCGACGGGTGCGATCACCGACAGTGCGCCGCGTCCGCGGACGTCGAGACCCTCCCTGCGCAGGGGGAGGCGGTTCGACTGGGTATCGTGAGCGTTCGGGGCGGCATTGCTGCCGAGGTATCGAAGTGAGCGCCGGAGTGGTGG